>CAVWAQ010000004.1:0-110438 GCA_963753065.1 Candidatus Bathyarchaeota archaeon
CCGCCGGGATTTGAACCCGGGTTTCTCCCCTACGGCTGTAGGTCAGAAGCGGTCCGCCCGGTGTTGGCAGGCTTGCGGCGCGCAGAGGCGCGCGTTCCCGTCCTAAACCAGACTAGACTACGGCCGCTCGCGCCAACAGAAGCACATCTGATAGCTAAAGCCTTACGGTTCCATCATTCCTCGCAGGCTTTGTCCGAGATGTCGCCGTATCTTGCCCACACTGGGGCTCTGTCAATCAATCGAACCGTTTTGATTTCCTCAGCTGTACGAGGCAGTATGGGCATCTTGGTTGGTATTCAGTGAACGAATTCTTGCATTTCGGACAATACCAGCTCAAGTCAGAAACCACGCTAGTGCAGGAAGGGAATTTTCGCTTTCAGCGTTTCCTTTGTGGCTGTTCGTTTGAGGCTCTCTATGAATCGAGCAGGGTTCAGGCTTTTCGGGCAGGCTTCCGTGCAGTTAAAGATCGTGTGGCAACGCCAAAGCCCGTCCTCTGAGCCAAGTACTTCAACGCGATCTCGAAGTATGCCGTCACGTGAGTCAGCGGCAAATCGATAAGCCTGCAATATCGCCGCAGGCCCAAGATACTTCTTTCCTGTCCACACGCTTGGACAGGAGGAGTAGCATGCGGCACAAAGTATGCAGTCGGTTGAGTCGTCTATCTTGCTCCTCTGCTTGGGGGACTGGATCCACTCCTTCTCCGGCGGCGGGTTGATCGGAACGACATACGGTTTGATGACCTTGTACTTCTCGAAGAAAGTTGTCAGATCGACAACCAAGTCTCTGATGATTGGCATGTGTGGGAGAGGTTGAATGATTACATCGCGCCCAATCTCAGAGATCAGTGTCGAGCAGGCGAGCTTGTATCGGCCGTTGATGAACATGGCGCAGCTTCCGCAGACTGCACTCCTACACGAGTAGCGGAATGCGAGCGAGTGGTCCTGAGTCTCCAAGATCTGAAATAGCGCTTCAAGCACCGTAGTGTCTTTCGTTGCCTTGACATTGTAGGTCTCGTAGTGTGGCTCCTTGCTCTTCCTTGGATCATGTCGTAGGATCGTGAGGGTTGCGCTGTCTCGTTTGTTCTTCATCAATACTTTCTCGCCTCAGGCTTGTATCGTGTGATCTTGACATCTGAGTAGTCCAGCTTTGGCCCCTTGGGCGTGTAGTGTGCCAGCGTGTGTTTGAGGAAGTGTTCGTCGTCACGTTGTGGGAAATCCAGGCGGACGTGCGCTCCACGGCTCTCCTTTCGCGCCAACGCTGAGGCAGTGATGATCTCGGCCAGTTCGAGCATCGCTTCCACCTCGAAAGTCCGTATCAAATCCAAGTTGAAGACCTTGTCAACATCGATCGGCCTGAGCCGACTGAACCTCTCTCTCAGCTTACGAACCTGTTTCAATGCCTCTTCGAGGTCTGTGCCCGACCTGAACATGCCAACCTTCTGAGTTAGGATGAGTCGTACATCGTCGCGCAGTACGGTCGGTTCTTCCGTCCCGCTTCCACTCTGTAGTGCTTCCACTCGCTTCTGCTCTCTTCCTAGAGAGGATTGAACGAGGCTCTCGTCTGTTTCACGAGTTGCTGATTTCGCGAATTTCGCGGCCTTGCCGCCAGCAACTTTGCCGAAGACGACGCAGTCCAGCAACGAGTTGCCGCCCAGCCTGTTGGCTCCGTGTACGCTAACGCATGCACATTCGCCGGCGGCGTACAGTCCCTTCAGCGGCGTCTCGCAATCGGGGTTGCAGTCGATTCCTCCCATCGTGTAGTGGGCTGCGGGTCGTATCGGGATCGGTTTCTCGATCGGATCTAGTCCTGCGAAGAGGAGGCAGATCTCACGTATGCCCGGCAGCCTCGACATGATCTTCTCCCTTCCGAGATGCCGAAGGTCCAAGTGCACGTACGCGTTCTCGAAGGCTCGCCCTTCGTCGATCTCTTTCTGAATTGATCGGCTCACAATGTCCCGGGGCGCGAGCTCCATAGCTTTCGGGGCGTATCGTTCCATGAAGCGCTCTCCTTTCGCGTTGACGAGGTAGCCGCCTTCGCCTCGAGCGCCTTCCGTGATCAGTATGCCGTTCGGATACAATCCAGTTGGGTGGAACTGGATGAACTCCATATCCTTCAGGGGCACACCTGCTCGGTATGCAATCGTCATCCCGTTGCCCGTGTTGATCATTGAGTTCGTGGAGATGCTGTATGTCCAAGCAGCGCCTCCTGTCGCGAGGATTGTTGCCTTCGCGGTGATCGGAACGAGTTCGCCGGTCTTGATGTTGATTGCGATGACTCCTTTGCACGATGAGCCGTCTGTGATGAGCGAGGTCACGAAGTATTCCTGGTATTCCTTGATGTTCCTCTTCACTGACTGCTCGTAGACCGTCTGCAACAAGTAGAGCCCGGTCCTGTCTGCGCCGTAGCAGGTCCGCGGATACCCTGCCCCTCCAAACGGGCGTTGGGCGATCTTTCCTTCGTCGGTTCTGCTGAAGGCGCATCCCCAGTGGTCAAATTCGAATATGCATTCGGGCGCCATCCGCGTCATCAGTTCAACCGCGTCTTGGTCGGCGAGGAAGTCGCTTCCCTTGATCGTGTCAAACGCATGTTTGTCGGGAGTATCGTCTCTTCCCTTCTCTGCGTTTGCGAGCGCGGCGTTGATTCCGCCTTGAGCTGCCTTTGTGTGCGATCGTAACGGGTGGACTCGGCTTATGACGGCCGTGTCAACGAGGGCTGAGGCTTCGATGGCGGCTCGGAGGCCAGCGAGACCACCGCCGACTACGATTACATCGTGTTTTAGCATTGTTTATGCGCCTCTGATTATCCTCCGACGATGAGCGGCCAAAGCCCATACATTCCAAACAGAAGCGACACGACGCCAAGAAGCAGGAGCAACATTGTTGTGAACTTGCGACCCTGAGCGCCTATGTTGAAGTCGAAGATCACCGTTCGTACGCCGTTCAGGCCGTGGAACAAGGCAAGCCCTAAAAGTACGACACCAAGGGCCGCGCGCAACGACGCGGCAGCCTGTCCGAAATTGGCCAGCCAGAGATGCACTCCGAGAATGACGACGAGCAAGACAGCACTTACTCTTTGGAATAGCCAGAGCCAAACGTTTGTGGGGGTTGACCTGCTTGCGTTCACGGCTAGGTTCCTCCAAGCATGGGAAGCCCGTAGTAGATCACGAGGCCACTCGCGACAACTGCTATGGCGATCAGGATCCAGAAGATGACCTTGTGTGAGCGGAGACCTACGCCGATTCCTGTATCGAAGAGTACGATGCGAATTCCGTTCATGCCGTGGAACGCAATAATGCCGAGCATCAAGAGATCAATTGCAAGAGCGGTTCTGTCAACATACCAAAACGGGTTCCTCAAACCATCAAGTAACGTGAACAATGGGCCTTTCGCCACAAGGCTCGCTTGAGATATTGCAACCACATGCGCAACCACGAACACCACTAAGACTAGGCCGGATATTCGTTGGATGAGCCAAGCCCAGACTCCAAGTCGCATGTTTCTGGGGTTCAGGTCCCCACCTCTTCCGAAGAGCCGTGCGATCCGTCTAGTCATAGAAGATCAACCTCCCAGCATACAGTATGATCCCGAAAGTAACGAGTACGAGCCCGGTGAAGATGCCGAATATGCGTTCAAGATCAGCGAGCCCTGACGTGTAAGCTCCGAGCAGAAACGCGACCTCGACGCCTAGGAATACAACCAGCAGAACGAGCCACAGACTCGACACGGAAGCGGAACGACTCTCGGATCCGTCACTCAAAGATCCTCACTCTCCGTTTGACTCTCCCGGCGGTGCGCTCGCTTGAGTAGATCATTCGACCGAGAACCAGAACCGAAACAACCGTCACTACAACGTATCCGAAACCTATCAACAGATCCGGTCCTGATGCTACCCCCTGCAATGCTCGAGGGGCTAACGACATGAGTTGCGAGACAGCGTAAGTCGCGATCACAAATACGACGATGAAAGCGAACATCATCGACACACCTGCGTGTTTAGCCAAGGCGCCTCTACCTCGAAGAGATCCTCCTCTGCTTGTAGGCGCCGATCAGTAGGACCGCGATTGAGATTCCGTTTATGATGAGAAGCACTGTCAGGAACGTCGGGTTTGAGAACGTTGCAACTTGTCCGGGTGTTGCATATCCGTAGGCTGTGAGGACAAGGAATTGTAGGGCAACAACGAATGCGGCTGCCATCATGAGCGGTCTGTCCCTGGGCGCGCGTCGAGTTCCCCTGTCGATGAAGGGCACCAGAACAAGGAGTATCCCGAGCACGGACAGCAAGGCTAGGGCATGAATGGGCTGGACGGCCTGCGTCTTCAGGAACTGGTAGACTCCCATGAAGTACCATTCCGGCTCCAGGGTTTGAGGTGGATTCAGCGGATCGTACTTCTGTCCCAACTCTGCTGGAAAGAGCGATGCGAAGATCACAATTAGCCCGAGTATAACGAAGGCGAGAGCGATCTCGCTTAACAAGTGGTTCGGGAAGAACGGAATCTCATCTTCCGCTGAAGAGTGCGAAGAGTTAGAGTGGACCTGAGATTCCATGCCTCTTCACCATCCAGAAGTGGATCGCCATTAGGATAACCATGACGCCAGGAATGAGCAGCATGTGGGTACCTGCGTAACGTGATAGTGTATCGCCCGGCCCTTTGCCCCAAAGCACAGTCCCGAAGAGGGGACCGAGGTACGGGATCGATGTTGCGATTCCTTTGCCGATCCCTGATGCACCAACTGCCACTTGATCCCACCTGAGCGTGTATCCCGTGTATCCAGCGAATAACGTCAGCAGCCCCAAACCGACACCCGCGACCCAGTTCAATTCTCGTGGGGCCTTGTACGAGCCTGTGTAGTAGACTCTGAGCATGTGGAGAACTGCGAGAATGAGCATGCCGTTCGCACTGTAGAAGTGAACGCTTCTGATGAGCCAACCATAGGGCACCGTCTTCGTTATCGTCGTGACGCTGTTGAATGCGTCCGCCGGCGTCGGGATGTAGTACATCGAGAGGAGCACACCGGTGACCGCGAGTACGACGAAGAGTAGGAATGTTGTTCCTCCGAGACAATAGATGGGGCTGAGAGCGTGGCGGGGGACGCGGCTCGTGATGAATGGCTCAATCTTAGTTCGACTTACTAGCCAATCCCAGAATCGATCGAGCCGAGAACGGTTTGACAAGTGGTTGCCTCCTCAATCTTCTCCGTAGAGCGGAAGACCGCTCTCGTATCCGTTGGCATAGATGTCGCCATTGGTATCGATCTCAAGCTTGATCTTGGGCATCGGCCTGGGCGGGGGACCCGCGATCACATCACCGCTCTTGGGGTCAAAGACGGCCCCGTGACAGGCGCAGAATAGATTATCCTTCCTATTCTCCCAGCCTTTGATCGGTTCCTTATCGAAATGAATCTGACAGCCTAGGTGAGTGCACACTGCATCGTACGCGACGAAATCGCCAGATGCCAAATGTATGAGGACGGATGATCTGTCGTTCGACGGATAGAGAAAGAGAATGCTATCTCCGGCCGCGACCTCGCTGCTGTTTACGATCTTCACTCGTGGATAAGAGGCTGTGCCGGATTTGCGCTCAAGGAGATACGCACTCAACCTCTCAAGAGGAAGAAGCACCAATGCGCCGGAGAAGACAATGAGGGCCTTCAGGAAACTCCTCCTAGTAGTATCGCTTGTCTTCTCTCCGCTTTCTGATGACGACCTCATCACCAACTGAAAGTTATTAGGCAAACATACCTTCGGAATCTATTATTTAGGAACCAACTGAAAGACATACTAGTACTTACAAGCATCGAGCATTAGACCGATGCAATCTGACCGACTTGGTTGAGCCGAGCTAGCAGGCGTATACTTCTGGCCTTCTGTCGAGGATGATGTCGTTCAATCGGGTCATTCTTTTGCTGGAGGCGTCTCGAAGATCGATCTTGCGGACGACTACTTCCTCTCGGTTCGAGGAGGCGCAGTAGAGGATTCGGCCCTTGGTGTCAACGATCTCGGAACGACCAATGTACTTGAGGTCTCTTTCGCGGCCGATCCTGTCGGCTGTTACTGCGAAGACACGGTTCTCGATGCATCTGGTCTTCATGGCATGTGGGCAGAAGGGAAGCACAAGGTTCGAGGGGTGCGCGATTATCTTCGCACCCTTCAGCATCAGCGTCCGAGCCGATTCCGGAAAGAACCAGTCGAAGCAGATCATGACTCCAAGATCGCCGAAGACCTTGAACTCGTTTCCCGGTTTGAAGAACTTCTTCTCATTGAAGAACAGGTGAACCTTACGGTACGTGAACGCTCGTCCACTACGGGCAACAATCGCCGAGTTGTAGAGACTGGCACCTCTTCGCTCGGCTAGCCCCGCAACGATCGTCATGTCACGATCACGCGAAACCTCCAGAAGCTTCTGACTCGTGTAGCCACTTGGGATGCGTTCGGCAACCTTCTCGATTTGTCGCCGGCTGGAGAAGTTGTATCCCGTGTTGAAGAGTTCGGGCAGAACCATCAGATCAGCTCTACTTCTCTCAAGGAGATGTAGCGCCCGATCGACATTCTCGTCGACACGGAGAAATCTCGGGTTCATCTGTATGAAACCGACACGCATTAAATCCACCCTGAGACTGCAACCACTCAGATCCCCGGACATTCATCTACCTTTTGCACACGCGAAGAATTAGACTTCCGGCTACGGAAAGGCAAGGTTGGTGCCGAGGGAGTGAGTTTCCCCGTCGGTTTACCGACGGTTTTGAACACTCGATTGGGCCAGCCGTGTGGCCGTCAGCCCGGTCTTCAGCCTCACCTGCTCACAGGCATCGGGTGCTCTCCCAGGCTGAGCTTTCAAGGAACCTTGAGGTTCTACCTCGGCACAGCTGGGATGGGACACTAGGCCTTTCGGGTTTCAATTAAGACTTTCCCAGACGCTCGCTCGATTTGGGATTTGCTGCGTTTCCAAAATCCATTTAACGAGGCCGACCTCAACTGACAGGTGTCATTGAGCGCATAGATGGATGGCGTATCACGTTGTGATTGATCGTCATCTGTTGAAGCTCCGATGATGTATGTGGGCCGGTAGATCAGTCTGGTATGCCTACGGGGCCGAAGATCGTCCGCTTGGCAAACTCCAGATCCAAAGTGCGGAAGGTCGCGGGTTCAAATCCCGCCCGGTCCACCAACCTTCACTTTATTCACGTTAGGCTGGAGTTGCGATGCGTAGAAAGCAGCGTCGGCCAGTCTCGCAGAATGTCAGCTGATAGACGGGTCGGTCAACTCCATGTCGCAGCGCTGAGGGCGCTCGCTTTCCAGTTCGACGTTCCACTCGCGGAGTACGTGCGCGACATAGTGCATGATCACATCCTCGAAAGCGGTGGCGCTTTCCGGGAAAGAGGTGGCGCTTTGCGAGCTCTCATCAACGCGGGAAAGGCGTACCAGGAAGGCGTCCCAGTCTCGGAGTATCTGCGCGAGATGGTTCATGACCATACCCTCCAAGGTCGGATATTCAACGGTGCATCGGATGCGGATCCAAGCGGGTTTTCGGATTGGACAAATTCCTATTCTTTGAGTCCTCTCTCGGTCTTTTCCATCACTGTGGTCATCTTCTCTCGTAGAGCTTCTCAAATCGACGGCGTCAAACCAGTCTTCCTTCACGATCTCGGGTTTCGGCGCCACTACGACTCCCTTCCCGAGAAGTTGATCGAGATTCCGCACCAGTTCCTCGACTCATGCGCCGCTCACGACCTCCAAACCCTACTTACTTACCGCTCCTGACTGTCCGGAGCATTGGCTGGTTGTGGCACATAAGGATCAGTTCACATCCCATTCCGGCCGCCGCAGAGTTCGCCTGAGGGAAATGCCACTAGGCTAGGGTGAACGCAAAAGGGTTATTTGATAAGCATCTGAAGTCTACCCACATTCGGTGTGAAGTGCTTGTCGACGATTGCTCGGACGCTAACTGGGATACCGGGTTTGGACGAGATACTGGGCGGCGGGATACCTCAAGGACGAGTTGTTCTCCTTGTGGGAGGGCCCGGAGCAGGAAAGACAATCCTCGCAACCCAGTTCCTCGTAAATGGCGCCAAGAACTATGGGGAGAAGGCAGCATTCGTAAGCCTAGACGAGAGTAAGCAACACTACAACTCTGAAATGGCGAAGTTTGGTTGGGACATTGCTAAGCTTGAGCAGGAACGGAAGTTTGCGTTCGTAGATGCCTCCCCAATTAGAACTATTCCTGGGGAGGTAAAGATAGGAAAGATGACGATTGGTAAGAAAGACTTCTCATTGTTGAGCCTGATCGAGGGAATCAAGTCCGGAGTCAAGTCAATTGGTGCAACGCGGATCGTTATCGATCCTATCGTCTCGCTGGTCTTTCAGTTCCCAGATATAATACAAAGAAGAAATGCCGTACTAGACCTGGTCGAGGCTTTGGTTGAGACCGGTGGCACATGCATGCTGACAACCGAACTGAGAATTCCCGGACTAGAGAGAGCTGTCCAACTCGAAGAGTATCTGGCGCATGGAGTCATCGTGCTCCAGACAGTCCAAGTGGGCAGATCCATCGTCCGCTCAGTGCAGGTCGAGAAGATGCGTGAAACGGCGATAGACATGCAACCGCGGCCATACCGAATCACTCCGTCTGGGATTGAAGTATTCCCCAAGGAGAGTATTTACTAATATATGCTCACCGAGAGCCGACAAGTACGCAGGAAGTATATAGATTCGACCCAGTGTTAAGTAACTTTTTTCTTTTCCGCACAACGAGACACGTTTCTAGGCGGGATACGATTACTTGGAGAAACCTCGTCTCCAGGACGTAGCGCCATATCACCTATTGCAGTTACTCGTCTCCACTGGAGCCGAGACCCGACAAAAGGTGATACGGACGCTACGTCCTACCAAAATTCGGCTCCTCCCTGTAGCGTAGCACGTATACTACCTATTGGATAGGTGGCACAATGCTACAACTTCTTTTCTTGCTCGGATTTGCCTATACGGCATTGTTTCCTTGCGTGACGAAAGAACCGAGCCCCTTTCGAGGTAAACGGCCTACCTAACTCCCCACATTTCGGACACTTCTCTTTCGGTGATAGTTGCTCTTTCGTAAACTGTGGGCCGATGTAACACGACCGATTATCAGAATGCAGAAACCGTCTCTCACTCCGATACTCACCACGGACCTTATGTTGCATGATCTGGACGCCCCAACCGTAACAGTCGCAGTTCGGACAAAGTTCTAGCGGGCACTCCTCCTTCCTTTCGAGTAACACGTCACCGCAAACTCGTGCCTCCTTCTTACCGGAATACGCTAAATCCCTGAAATAACGAGATAGGATCGCACCCATTATACTCAATGACACCTCGGGAGTTGCGCCAGAGTCTTCATTCAGGAGACTCAGAATAGGCGTCATATCCTCTTCCCGATGTAACCAACCCGCAACGACGTAAGACCTTCCCGCCTTTGGCTCGTAGAATTGCGCGGATTTGAAATGTAACCCGATTTGCCCGCATTCACGACATAACTCCAAACCATACTGACTCAACCATTTCTCAACCCCGAATTTTTCCAAATATACGCGCACTTCCGGTCTTAAGTCATCAAGTTTCATTCAAAAACCTCCTCACATTGGAATCTGATTCTTAGAGCCGCCTGTTCGGGCTGGTGTTCCACCCGTTCCACGCGTCGAACCGAGATTACCTATTTGATTCGCGGCTTCCCTAACGTTTTGGACACTAGAACCACCGCCGCCTTGTCCGCCTGTACCCATATCCCTCGTGGCCCTGTCACGATTCATCGTGTTCATTTTTTGAATCCCGTCGCCCTGATGATCTACCGGATTCTGTGAACCACTACCCGTTGTTGCGCTCGCGGTGGTAGAACCACCCTGAACCTGAACCCATGCTCTCACCCAAATATCACATGTCAACCTGTTTCTCTCTCCATCCTATAAAATTCCGCGCCGATCACACTGGACAGGTCGCCGTTTTCACCCAGCCACATAACCTCGTCTCCGATCATCGACGCCGCAACCGAGTCGGACATATCCTCGATACTCGGAGCGTCAGCCGTTACCGCATATGCGCCTTTCTCCATTTCCCATGGCGTCTGTCCCTGATTATAATAGCCACCCCACCAAACCCCATACCGTCCTTGCGCAGACTTCGGAAAATTCGCACCGTACCCTAACCGATTCGCCCAATCGAACGTCGAAGGATAATAGAGGTAATTCCGAGAGACTTCAACGGACTGGAAATATGATTGATCTTCGGCGAGCGTGTACGGAACCCATGTGGACGTTCTGCGACCTGGGCCACCACCACCGAAACCCGGAGACGGGTGACTCGGACCAACATATGCGTGGCCCTGCAGCATACCCTCCATATAATCGGCTAATTGCGGCGACATACCACGTGTTTCAAACGCGGCTCGAACATCGTTTGGCGTTCCCCCGGTCTCAATGATCGACCGCTCCTGCGAATATGGTGTCGCCGGATATTTTCCAGCGACACGTCCTATCTCTTGCTGATATGCAGCCCAATCCTTACTTCCGACCGGGTACGGATTCCGATTCGGCGGTGCCCAATATCCGGTTTCAGCCGTCCACGGAATGTGTTCACCCAACAGTCGTCCAGTCGAGTCGGTGCGATAGAAAACGCTCTCAGCGGCAAAATCTACCCCGGCATAATTTTCGCGTGGTTGACTGTAATACCAAGAAAGATAATTTGGGTTCCCTTCCGCCGCATATCGAGACTGAATCGACGCGGGTATCCCTGCAATTTCTTGCGCCGTGAATGGTTTAGGTTCCAGTTCGGGATGACGACCGTAATATGCGCTCCATTCTTTGCTTGTCAGATAGTTTACGACATCCGGGTTCCTCGACGCGATGTAACGATCAAGTACAGCGGTCGGTAATGCCTTCAAGTCACCAAGTGGTGACGTGAGATACGATGCGGAACGAGCGGCGTTCGCGTCTCCCGGCGATAGGTACAGCATGATGTCCGGGTTACGCTCGGCGATGTAGCGAACTAGAACGTCGCGCGGAAGATTCGGGAAATAATTCACGAGGCCCGTTGTGGCTGCGAGGGACTCTTTCAACGTTTCCCCCATTGGAATTCCGGCCCATCCTCCGGGCATGTTGAAACCCGCCGAAAGCATTTGTGCCCGTTGAGTGAGCGAGTATTTCTCTTGCATTTCATACGTCAAGTAACCTTTCGTTATCGGGTAAATCAAATCCGCATAGGTTTGCTCTAGGGTTGCGATCGCGGCAATCGGCCCCAAAATCCCGGTCACGGTTGATATTGGTCCCGCGATACTTCCTCCGATCTCCGATAGTGTTCTCGCTAACCCCGGTCCTTCTAATCCGCGCTCAACGATTTTTTCACCGATAGTCGTCATCACTTTCGAGCCGAGAAGACTTCCGCCGAATAGTCCACCATATTCTCCAATGATTCGACCGTAATCGGGGCTCCACCCGACCGCCTGAAATCCCTTCTCGCCTAAGTACCCACCCGCGAAGAATCCACCAATACCACCCGCGATTGAGCCGATTGCGCGCATACCGGAGACGAATGGGGACCGCATAGAAGGCCACGCCCATTTCGGTCCCGCCCTCATTGAACCGAGAACCTGTTCCGAATACTCCAACGAAACCGGCTGTTCTGGAAACAGTGATCCCGTTCCGAATTTGCCGAGTTGAGTTCCGCTCTCACCGAGAAATATTTCAGGAACATTATACTCAGGAGCGATGTTTCGGATGTATGCGGACATTGGATTACCGGTTCGAAACATATCTTCGAGGATCGTGCCTTGAGTTTCCTCGGGTAACTGTCCAAGTCGTTCCCACGCATTCAACCTCGGAAACGTACCCGGCCCCGTAATCCCATAATATCCCGCCTCAGGAACAGCCCCGAAAACATCGGGAACGTTGAACCGCAACGCGCCTTCTTCGGCTGATGGTAATCCGTTCAACGTCGCAAATCGCGTCGTGTAAAGATCGGGTAAACCACCGAACGCTTGACGTAATTCCCCTGTCAGATCGAGTCCATCACCACCGAAACCATCCTTTAAAGCTCGGAACATATTCGCCTCGTATTGGTATTGCGCGGTGTTGTTCATCCACCCCCAACGGCTCGCCGCTAATCCACCCGCACCGATCATGCCTCCGCCGAGTCCGACTTGGGTTAAGGCAGTTTGCTGTTCTTGTTGGTTGTAGAATAATGGTTGACCCCACATCGCGCGAACCGCCATCGTCGATAACGGTGCCTCCATCATCGCTAGTCCGGATTGAACGAGGGACACCCCCTCCGTTTCACGGAACGAGGAACCCCGTAGAACCTTCCATGTGAGACTCTGCGCTAAACCCCATTCTCCAACGTTCATTAGTAATTGAGCCGACGTTTCCTGATATTGCGCGGGCCAAAATGCTGTTTGCGTCTGTATTCTTTGTTGAGTTGCGGATGGAGATAGTGCGGCGGCTTGACGCATGTACGGGGCCATTTCCGCGCCGACGCCTAATTGCTGCGCCGCCGCGTAAAACGGAAAACCGAACATTCGTATAGGTGAGAAATCAGTATTCAAGAATGAGTAGAGCCGTAACGCGCTATATGCTTCCGAGGCGGGCCCGAAACCTTGCTGAAATTGGTATTGAGCGGCGCGCGCACCCCATAAGAGCGATTGCATCTCGTCGTAGGTCTTCGTTGGACCGAAACCCGAAAGACCACCCGCAACCGCGTAACTTCCCGAGGTTAGCTCGGCTTGTTGAACGCGACCTTGATATGTCCATAATTCAGGAGCCCCGGGTATCCATCCCTCGCGATACGCGCGTGAAATCATAGACATCGAATACCACGGAGCGAGACCGGCGGGTGCAGCCCACTCGATCTTACCCGTTTGACCCCAATCATTCGCCCATTGAGGCGCGTAAGAAAAACCACTCGGAGCCCACTCCTTCGGAACGAGCCCCGCCGCAACCCAAGCATGTTGCATAGGCTCGGGAAAATCGGTGAACCACTGTGGAGGTTCAGACGTATCGGCTGCTAGACTCGTAGTTTACCCACCAACTTTCTAGGATCATGACGACTATGATATTCCTCGTCGTAGATTTCTGCGAGAGAAAGGAATACCGAGAGAGGAATCTCCATAAGTTTCTCGCGGGATAATCCAAACGCCGCCGCGATCTCCCCATACCAAATATCCATTGGGGAAGGCTCTGCGATATTTGTCAGTATTTCTAGTGTTAACGATACGTAATCGTCTTCCGTAAGTCGTTTCGGTTTCCCGTATTTCTGGACCAGATCACGTAACTGTTCGGTGTCCATTGTTCCGTTTCCCCAAACCCGTATAGGCCCGGAACCCATATACTTCGATTACGCAATTACGCCATGTTGCGGGTATGCGGTTATGCCATAGCGCGGAGAGTATCACGTAATAAATCCGGCTTTCCGGTCTGCAAGGTTTCGGTCTGTTTGATCTGCGTGAATAATCCCGGCACATTCGTTTTTATTGCGTCGAGAATTTCCCGCATTTTCTTTTGGTCTTGCTCGGAATAGGATTCGCTCTTCGTAGGGTAGACTCGAAGACATCCGGTAGCCATTGCCGTTTGATAGGCTTCGCGCATTTGATCGTTCTCCGCTTGACTATACGCCGTCTCCACATCTCCCGTTGAGTGACACATCAGTCGTTTTACCCAATTCGGCGAAACGTGCGCGGCTTCAAGTTGCGTCTGGAATAATTTACGCAATCCGTAACCGCGAACAGTCTGACGAATTAGACCACATTTTTTACCGCGCCTGACTATTCGTCCAAGAGCGTTAACGATATTATCGGCGTCTAATCCGATTTCCGAGTTTTCGTGTAGGAATATCGGGGATTCTGGGTTCATCGTTCGACCGAGAGCGCCCCAATAGACTAGCATAGTTTTCCCGGCTTCCTCGTCTACGAACGTGAGGTATCCGGTGTCGTTGCTCTTGGAGGCTTTCGGGTAGATGGCCCACGGATAACCCTTCGACATATCTATGTCACGGTAACGGATTCCTGCCGTGGTTTCCGGTCTACACCCCGTATGTGCTTCCCATAGAATCAACGCACGAGTTCGTAGTGGAGCCATATCGCAGAGTATCCGTACTTCCTCCAGCGTGGGTTTGCCGGGTGGTTTTACGCGGCGGTGGGAAATCTCACAATCCGGTTCGCCTAACTGTGCTTTTCCTCCCGGGACACTTTTACGGAAGAATGAACGAATAGCAAAATATTTTGTACCCCGTGATCGTGGTGCTCCTTTCAGTTGATTGTAAAATTCGACAGCACGAGTCTCCCAATGGCCCTGTTCCATCAAATCAATATTTTTTAGGTCTTCTAACCGACTTAGCCGTATTTGTTCCGGTGTCATACCGACGAATATGCAAAATTCGTCTAGGGCGCGTAGATACGCCCGCCACGTTTGATCGTTAGATATGCGAGAACGCCAATCGTGAACGGCTGCGTCATTCTCGAATAGCGCAATTAGTCTCGGTTCAATTTTATGTAAAGGTGTTCAGACTCCTCGGTCTACCGGGGCCGGGTGTGACCCGACCCGACGGTAGACGCCCGGCAACCGCTTTACCGCGTTTGACGTGTGTAGAAGCCGATTGAACAGCAGATCGGGTGAACCCGTGGTTCCACGTCAAACAGTTCGGCACGACCCATTATTGGCTCTTTACCTCTACCGACACGGAATCGAATTATGTGCGGTCGGTGATCCCCGGCCGAACCACCATTCAGGCACGATCTTTTCTAAAGCCGCCTGTTGGTTTGGGAGGCTATGTTCCTTCATTACGGCCGCTAGGATTCTCGGGATATGCTCGTTCACGGTTAGATTCAGGGGTACCGTCGTTTTTCTTGACACTACTATACACCTCCTTTTCATTGTGGCATAAACGCGCGTCCGACCTTCGCTAACCGTTTCTCCTCTTCGTGTCGTTTCCGTTCCCTCCTCGTTTCTTTGTGGAGGATGTCGTAATAGAGGTCAATTACTTTGCTCAACGGCGTTTCGCCTCTAGCGGCAAAATTCGGTAATCGCGTAGAATTCGATTCCCGCAAGGCTGCTTCCGCCCTGATCCTAATATCGCCCTGCCGTGTTGCCAATCCGCCGTCGAAACGAGGTTATGACAGAGTAAGGCGTTTCGGGTAATACCGTGTTGGTAAATTTGGCCTTCGACAAACTTCCGTAACTCCGGTTCAGTGAGTATTGAGATGTTTACTCCATTCATTCCTTCCCACGTTAATTCGGCCTCCCGTTTCACGTCGAACTTCCTTCGACAACTTTGGCAAACAACTTTCTCTAAGTCTAGGATGGGCACCCCTTCTGAACCAACGAATTGCGATATTTTAAGCGTCTCCTCGATAATTCGAGGCCCCAATGTTTGATTACGTTTGTTCGCTTCCCGGGTTTCCGCGGCCGCTTTCGAGATTTCCTCTGTTTTCTCTTGACTCCACTGGTTCCTCCGCGTTTCTGCCAATTTCAAAAAATCATCGAACCGTACCGGCGCCACGTGCCCCGCTTGACACGCTGTTTCATACGCGATAAAGGCTAACGTTTCCGCTAAGTCAATCTCGGCCGCTAGATATCGGGGGTCGTTATCTGCCCGGCTGTAATCCATTTCGATCACTGCTTTATCAGGACGCGTAGGGTTGATTTAAAGGTGCCTCATTTATGGTCCACCTGAACCATATATAAGCCGTGCTGCTGTATCTCATCGTATGAGCGAGAACGAGAGTGACGACCTACTACGTAGTTGCTCCCTATACGGGGTAGTGACGTTACTTAGGGTACTACGGGAACGCGGTGCGTTGAACGTATCGCAGTTGGCTAGGGAGACAAAGCTCCGTAGCCGTCCACAAGTACGGAAATACTTACGCCTCACGATGAGTGTACGGATGGTACAATCGTTAGTGGGTTCCTTGCGGAATAACAAATCTGTTCCAGTAATCCTCTATAATCTGACTGATGAGGGTCTCCACTTTGTTGGTTATTTCGATACGGCGGATATGGCAAAACCGGGACTCAAACGACCTATAGGGTTTGCGCGTAGACGATGATAAGAACGCTGAGGATAACGAGGGCGACACCGACGTAGCGGGTGAGTATCCGAATCTCGTTATCGCGTTTACACCGTCTCCACGGCTCCTTCGCCCACCAGTCGGGGGTTCCATAATCAACCCGCAGTTTCCTCGTCATCGGCTCACCGTCTCCTCGTTATTGTCGTCTCCTCGCTATCAACGTTATCGTCTCCGTCGGAAAATCAAAATTACCCTAACGAGTCTGATGGCTAACCAATTAACTGAATACTACATAATATTAAGAGTTTGATACGTATGGGTAGACTCTCGTGAACGGCCCCCGCAACAGACGCGTGTCGCCCTCAACCAACGAAAAATAATTGTTCTCCAGTTGGAATACTTGCACGATTACGAACCTAACCGAACACGGCCCAGTAAACCAAACACGTTATTCTTTGTCTCATTTCCTACCGTTATTCTGTCACCACTCCGTTGTCGTCCTCGTCGTCTCGGTGGCGTCTATCGTCCTCGTTGTCGTTATCTATCGCCCAATGTATGCGATGACGAGGAGACGATTCAGTTATCGGCGAAAAGGAGGACCGAGTTATCGATGCCTAGGCCGATGATGCGGGGAGGCGTTTTCGTAGTTCGACTATCTCGGCCTTCTGCGCCATTAGATAAGCCGTATCTTGGTTTACGATCCTCCGTAGTGATTCCAGTTCCGCCATTGTGTCCTTCAAGTCGGCCACTGTTACCGGAACTGTGGCGTTCCATAGTTTTTCCAATTCAGCCGCGACATATTCCTCATCCTCCAATTCACGGCGATAACCGTATTTATCGGCGGGGCCGTGACCCATTTGGAACTCTGCCACTTCCGGTTTAATGCCTAGCTTACCGCATTGACTAGAGAATGCGGATCGTAACGTATGCGGCCCCATACCGTGCTGATATAGACCTACCCGTTTGCACGCTCGCGTCCAATTTGTTTCCATGGCGAGATTAGCTATCAATTTACCCCCGCGGCTTCGCTTCTCCTTGCTCTCATATCTCAAAGTCACCATAGGGAAGTTTGGAACGTGGGGTTTCGGCACTAAGGCATAGTACGTGTCGGTGTTCGATTTACGAGGCCGCAAGTCGATACGAATATACGGTTTCTCGTTAACTCGTTGCTTCTCAATATCCGTTTGAATCGTGGAGCTATTTTGAATCTCGGCGAACTCATCTAAGCCGAGGCCCGCCCACAGAAGGAAACGATACGCGGAACGATACGGTTCCTTCGCGGCACCGATGATATGTTCCGCGTTCGGCCACGAAAGATATGGTTTCTTTTGAGTGCGTGGCGCGCGTATTTTCAAACCATTTAACGGTAACTCGGCCTCGTAGAATCCGATGAATGACTTTACGGAGTTCATCATAATACGCGCGGTTCCTTTCGACTTGACGGAACCGAGAAGAAATGATTTAGTATCGATACTCATTTGTTTAGGTGTCTTCTCGATGTCTGCGAGGAACTCGCTAGGCGTCTTCTTGATTCCACTAAGAAACCGTTTCAGATGATATGCGTAACTGAGACGGCCCCTTTCACTTTGTAGACTATCCGCCCATTTACTCACAACCGTGTCTTGGAGGAATACGAGAGTATCTTTCGATACTGGCATCGTTCTTTCACGGAGGTTAATTATACATTGATTAATATAAGGTTCTCCCAAGGAGAGCATCTACTGAGAACTACTCTTCGCGGGCTTTGCTCCACACCCGATAAGCGAGAAACGTAGATCCGAGATTGAGTCCAGCTAGTGCTATCGGGTACCACAAAGGGCTTGACAAACCCAGGAACCTCGAACCGACATACAGGCCCACCGAGAATAGTATCATTGCCACATAGGCTTCAGTAGCAAGATATCCGTTATCCCTCTGAGGCGAGGGTACGAGTCAGCGTGCCTCAAATGGAAAGTGACTCCGCATAAATACCCTGTAGAGTCATGGACTGGCTCATGGGATTCCAATCGCGGGCGCGCACGCCGAGGGACCTTGGCCGACGACCTGGAAGAAGCAAGTCCAAGTCCAAGCCGGGAAAACGTGGAACTGGAGGAGCGTATCGACTCGAAGAGAAACATACCCTAACCGCCGCAGAGATCGTCGATAGAACACTCAACAGTCTTAGTCGACTGGGAAATCAGAGATTCGCCGTTGCTCCGTTCCATGAACACTACGATCGGTGGCTGCTCAGCGTGCGAAACGTAATTTCCGAGCTTGAAACAAGCTCCGCGGTCACCGTTGATGACCATTTCAAAGATGAGTGCTCGCGAGTACTGTCAGACATTGAGTTGACTCTGAAGGATAGACGGGCTAAAGAGGCGTCGAACGATGAGGCGGCTCGTACTGTCAGCCGCAACCTTCTCGACACTAGGAGTCTTCTCGCGCAGACCGAAAGGGAATACGCTGTCAAGATGAACGAGATTGCTGCCAAGAGAGAACACGCAATCAAACCCGTCGCCACGAACCTCGGAAGACTCCGCCAAGAGCTGAGTCGAATAAGCCGCATGAGAGCCGGATTTCTCAGAGGCATATCAAAGAAAGCCAAGGCGCAGAAGACGACCGAAACAACCCAGAAGCTGGATATGACAAAGAGGGAACTTGCGACAATCGAACAGTCCTTTGCCATAGAACAGAAGAAACTGCAAGGTGAGCATGAGAGGAGAAGACGCAAGATCCTTGAGCAGATCGCGAACCATCAGAAGGAGAACGAGGATCTTGAGAGTGGACCCAAGGTCGATGACGCCCTAGACGTGCGACATGCGACATGTGGTGCACTAGTCAACGCCGTGAATTCATTTCTTCAGAGGACACAGTCGCTGCCGGAGAATGCGAGCAAACCGTGATGACTCGTCACCATCACGAGAATCATCTACGGTGACTTGATATAGTGACTCCGAGTAGTTTCGTCCGCCGAGGCAACACAAGATGCCATACTGTCCAAAATGCGGGAAAGAAATACCAGCTGATGCAAAATTCTGCACGAACTGCGGTGCAACCTTGGAACCGACAACTGCTCCTCCGCCTGCGCCGTCAGGATACGCCCCGCCTAGCCCTCTTGGGGATCTGGGATCGCGCATTGTTGCAGGCATTGTGGATTACATCATAATCCTCGTAGTTGCGGTCATCCTGTCAATCTTCTTGATTGTGCGGTGGGCGATGCCTGGACCTGGAATGATGGGGACATTCGGGGGCGCGGCCTGGTTTAGTGGAATGTGGGGAATCTTCGGACTCATGGGGCTCCTCTGGGTGATCTACTTCACTTACTTCGAAGGAACCTCCGGCCAGACAATAGGCAAGAAGTTCACTCATATCAAAGTGATAAAGGAGGACGGGTCAAGATGCGATTTCGGCTCTGCACTAGTAAGGAGTATTCTGAGAATAATCGACAATTTACCGTTCCTCTACATACTGGGAATCATCCTCATAGCAGCCACTGAGAAGAAACAGCGCTTAGGCGACATGCTCGCAAAGACGATCGTCGTCAAAGCATAAAACGAACTACCTGAAATCCCAACTTCGGATCCCGGGTTCGGTGAGAATTCCGCAACCGGCTGGAACGGAGACTCTGCCTATGTTTTTTCATATTCCAATCGTACAGATCCCATTAATCGGAATAGATGGGAGTATTGTGCCACATGTCTGAAAGTAAGAACGTCAACATCTACAGATCGCGACTTGCACGATCCCAGAAACTGATGTCGGAGAGAGAGATCGACATCTTGTTTCTAGCCCCTGGCCCGAACATGTACTATCTAAGCGGGTTCTTGGAGGAGCCTGGAGAGCGGCTCCTCTCACTGATCGTTCCTCAATCGGGCGAACCGCTATTCATTGTGCCTCAGATGTATGAACAACAGGTCAAAGCGTTCACTTGGGTTGAGAAGCTCGTTTCTTGGAGGGACTCTGAGGACCCAAAGACTGTGCTCTCAGCGACAATGAGACAAGTCGTTACGAAGCACCCGACGATTGCTGTCGACAACCGAATGTGGTCTCAATTCCTCCTAATGCTCCTTGCAGCGTTCCCTGACGCACGATATCTCGATGCAGCCTCGGTGATGAACCTGCTGCGAATCAAGAAGACCTCTGAAGAGGTCGCCCTGATGGCGAGGTCAGCTGAGATTGCTGATGCCGCGTTCACTGAAACGGTCAAGGAATGCCGGGAGGGAATGACCGAGCATCAAGTGGCTGCGAAGATCGTGAATGAGATGAGGAGAATGGGTGCCGACAGTGTGAGTTTTGAGCCCGTCACGGGCTCCGGACCGAATGGCGCGCTTCCTCACTACAGATCAGGCGACCGAAAACTGCAGAGGGGAGATCTAGTTGTTCTTGACTATGGGTGCGTCTATCGCGGGTACTTTTCCGACATCACACGAACGATAGCTGTCGGCAGCTGCGACGACGAAAGACGGAAAGTCTACTCAATTGTCCGTTCCGCTCAGGAGAAGGCGTACCAGGCAGCGGTCGAAGGGATCGAGGCTCAGAGCGTCGACAAGGTAGCTCGAGAAATCATCGAGGCTGCCGGCTACGGTCAATTCTTCGTCCACCGCACAGGACACGGAATCGGATTGGAAGTCCACGAGGAACCGTACATCGTGGCCGGCAACTCAATGAAGCTTGACGACGGCATGACCTTCAGCATTGAGCCGGGCATTTATCTTCCTAGAAAGTTTGGCGTTCGAATTGAGGACATAGTCGTCATTCAAGCGGGGAAAGCAGAGAGACTGAACAAGTGTACTCGCGAATTGGTCGTTGTCTAGAGCGCGGAATCATTCTGTCCGTCCAATTTCCCGAACGATCATATCTACAAGCTTTACGGCCGCACCTTGGACGCGGTTGCTCAGACTCTCTCCAAATGCGTCTGTAGGGTGAATGTCTATGGTAAAAATGCGGACACGTTTTGGGATTTTGTCAGGTTGGAGCTTTCTGTAGACACCAAGGGCAGTGGCGAAGTTCGCGCCGTGTGGAGACGAAGCATGTACGGTGTCCTCGAAATCGGCGGGACTGAATTCCCGAATTTGCCCATCGTCAGCCTCCGTTGAGGCATACGAGTCCACTATTATTACTTCGTCGTATCCCAGTATTTCCTCGACCAAGTTGAATCCACTGACACCGAGTTCCTTGAACTGCAAGTCGGCTTGCGATCGAGTCCTGTCCTTCACCATCCTGACGACATAGATGCCTACGCCGTCGTCTCCCATTATCGTATTACCTATGCCGAGGACGAGTCTTCTCACTTCGATCAGCCTCAGAGCTGGCTCGACTTGCCTCTTCAGGAACTGAGCTCAGCAGGATCGTGCTTTATGGTCTTTGCAGTTTTCGTAGTAGAGCTCTTTCCTTGTTGTAGATGTTGACTTCGAGGGGCATCTGTCCTGGCAAAGTGTGCGTGGCACAACCGTAGCATGGATCGTATGCTCTGAAAGCCATCTCCACCATGTTCAGCAGACCGTCCGAGACTTCGCCCTTCTTGATCAGTCCCTGTGCCGCCTGCTTGATGGACATACTTATCGCGGCATGGTTGTTCGTCGTGCCCACGATCAAATTGACCTTCTTCACGAGTCCTTTTTCATCCGTCGTGTAGTGATGTGTCAACGTTCCGCGTGGAGCCTCCACAATGCCTACGCCTTCGTCGGGAGTTGCGGTTGGAATCGTGCGGACGTTCTGGCTTGTGATCTCAGGATCTCGGCTTAGTTCATGCATCCGTTCTGCGGCGTAGAGGAGTTCTATCAGACGAGCCCAGTGTGTCGCGAGCGTTGCGTGGATGGGCTTGTGGCCTAAAGTGTCATACATTCTCTTGTATTCGGCCTGTGCGAGAGGTGTGGCCATTCCTTCGGCTACGTTGAGTCGTGCGAGCGGGGTGGCTCTGTAGACGCCGCTGTCTTTTCCGCCGACTAGTCCCTTCCATCCGACTTTCTTCAGATAGGGGTACTTCAGGTATGTCCAAGGCTCGACATGTTCGGCGAGGTGTTGTTGATATTCGGCGGCACCGTATTTTGCGAATTCGTTTCCTTCAGGGTCGACTACTCTGACCTTGCCGTCGTAGAAGTTGACTCGGTTCTGGTCGTCTACGAGGCCCATGTAGTAGGTTGGGGTTGTGTAGAAGTCGCTCTTTATCAGGCTCATGTAATCCTTGTTCGAAAGCACAACGTCATCGAAGAGTTTCAGGGTGAACTTCGCGAACTCGATTTCGGATTTTGCGATTTCTTCGATCTTTGTTCTTTGTTCCTCAGTGATGGGTTTGCTGACTCCGCCTGGGACGCCGCATGTCGGATGAATCCTTCTTCCTCCGATCATGGCAACAGCATCAAGCGCGTCGGAACGGTGTTTGATCACCGAAGTGCCGATGTCAAGGCCGACTTTGTTTATCACGCCCAGAATGTTGCGTTCTGCCTTCGGCGCTTTTGGACCCATGATGAAGTCTGGTCCGGCGAGTATGTAGAAGTGAGTTGTGTGGTCTGCCACGTAGAATGCGCTGTACAGTAGCTCTCTGAGTTTCTTGGCGGCAGATGGAGGGTCGACATGAAAGACCGCATCCAGTGCCTTCGTGGCAGCCATATGATGAGCTTCTGGACAGACACCGCAGATCCTGCTTGTGATGTCAGGCATCTCTTCTACGAGTCTGCCTTCGCAGAACTTCTCGAAACCTCTCAGTTCTGGGACTTGGAAATACGCGTTCTCGACGTTACCGTCGTCGTTGAGGAAGATCTCGATCTTTCCGTGTCCTTCCAGTCGGGTGATTGGGTTTATGGTCACGCTCTTCATGCCTTCGTCCTCCTCAGCAGCGACCGAGCCAGAGTATACCTGTAGAAGGTCCCGATTGGATCCGCTACTCCGCTTGCGATCTGCTCGATTTCCTCCTCATTCTCGGCGTCAAAGTTTGATGATAAGGCGGAGAGCATCTTCGCGCCTTGATCCAACACTCCTGGGACCGCACCGTAGCAGCCTCGGCAGGGCATGTTGGCGTCTATGCATTGTGCGCCGCAGCCTCCGCGGGTTGCGGGCCCCATGCAGATAATGCCCTGATCGAGCAGGCACTTCTCTGTGTCAGGAACGATCTCGTAGGTGCGCACGATCTTCTTGATCTTCCTATCTCCCTTGACTCGCTTGCACTCGTCGCAGAGTGATTTGTCTGAGGCGCCGATGACCGAGCCCTTCGGCGGGAGCTTGCCAGCGACTATGTCATTCATCACTGCCGTGACTTGTTCTCCAACAGGCGGGCAACCAGGAACGGAGTAGTCAACGTCAACTGTCTGGTCAAGAGTCCTGACTGTATTGTAGAATTCAGGGATCGTCAGTTCTCCCTCCTTCACTTGGACTTTGGTCTGCGGAATCACGCCCTTTGGATTGTCAGTGGTCGGAGTCTCCTTGTAGACGCGGGTGAAAATCTGTTCTTTGGTTGTCGTGTTTGCTAATGCGGGTATGCCGCCGCCGTTGGCGCAAGCGCCGAAAGCGATGAGGATCTTTGATTTCTCTCTTAGGAGCCTCGCCATGTGTTCGTTTTCGGATGTTTGAATGGCGCCATTGAAGAAGCATACGTCTATGCTCTTGTCAGGCATCGATTCGACATCTGAGTACTTGAAGTCGAGCGCGACCGGCCAAAAGACGATGTCCACTTTCTTTGATACGTCCACAAGAGCTGTTCCAAGTTCAAGCACGGCGATTTCGCATCCGCCACAGCTGGCTGCCCAATAGAACGCAGCCTTAGGATTTGCCATGGCTATGCCTCCTTGCTCCCGTTCCAGTTCAAGGGGCCAAGCGTGCGAAGTGTCTCGGTCATGTTCTCCACCACTCGCGCATACCTTTCTCCCTCTGAAGCAGAAACCCATTCCAATCTGACACGATCCCTCTCGATTCCGAACTGGGTAAGCATTCTCTGAAGCAACTTGAATCGCCTAATCGTCTTGACGTTGCCGCTTGTGTAGTGGCAGTCGCCGGGATGACATCCTGCGATGAGCACGCCATCCGCGCCCGATGACAAAGCCTTCATCACCAAGACAGGATCGACGCGACCTGAGCACATCACCCGGATCGGGGTGACGTTGGGCGGGTACTTGATTCTGCTTGTCCCAGCAAGGTCAGCTCCCGTATATGCACACCACTTGCACAGGAATCCAACAATATTAGGTTCGAAGTTCGATTCCATTTCGCTCACTTCCCTGCCGCACAGACCGACTCAACCTCAGCCAATAGCTGATCATCAGTGAAGTTGCGTTGCTCAATTGCGCCTGAGGGGCAGGCGGCCACGCAGACGCCGCAGCCTTTGCAGAGAGCGTCGTTCACCCTGGAGACTTTCTTCGTTTCGTCAAAGGTGATAGCATTGTACGGGCAGAGGCCGATACATATCTTGCATCCTGAGCAGGACTCCTCGTCTATGACAGCGACTGTAGGCTCGAGGGTGACTTCCTTCCTGTCGATCAACGAAAGAGCATTCGCCGCAGCTGCAGCTCCTTGCGCCACGCTGTCAGGAATATCCTTAGGGCTCTGACATGATCCCGCAATGAAGATGCCGTCGGATGCGGTGGAAACGGGTGCGAGCTTCGGGTGGCGCTCCAAGAAGAAACCATCTCGGCTCCTGCTTATTGAGAAGATTCTAGCGAGGTCGGCTGCGTCTTTCCTAGGTTCAAGTCCTACACTGAGGACAACCATGTCGACGGGGGTCCGGCGAACGATTCCTAGGAGTGTGTCCTCCGCGACCACGATGAGTTTGCCCTTCTCGGCGGGCGTCTGTGCAACATCTGTGACCTCAGCCGCCTTGCCGCGTATGAACACTGTGTCCTCATTGAGTAGCCGCTTGTAGAATTCCTCGTAACCCTTCCCGAATGCTCGAATGTCGATGTAGAACTCGTAGACCTTGCCTTCTGTCTTCTCGTGAGCCAGGTGGGCCATCTTCATTGAATACATGCAGCAGACGCGCGAGCAGTATTCGTTGAAGTTCGTGTCGCGACTCCCTATGCAGTGCAGTATTGCTATGCTTGCGGGTGTCTGTCCGTTCTTTAGTAGGATCTTACCTCCGGTTGGTCCGGATGCATGTGAAAAACGTTCGAACTCTAGACTCGTGATGACGTTAGGCAACCTGCCGTATCCGTACTGTTTGACCTTTGACGCATCAAATAGGTCAAAGCCAGTTGCCAAGATTGCGGCACCCACTTCCAGATCCATAGATTCCTCTTTCTGATCGAAATTGATCGCTCCTCTGGGGCAGAATTTCACACAGACCTTGCAGATGCCTTTCGTGAAGAACAGACAATGTTCTCGGTCGATCACGGGGATATTCGGTACGGCCTGTGGAAATGGTCTGTAGATTGCTTTCCTCTTTCCAAGTCCGCAGTCAAACTCGCTCGGCACACTGATGGGACACTTTTCTGTGCATAGGCCGCAGCCGTTACACTTCTCCTCTTCAACGTAGCGAGGGCGTCTGCGTATTCGCGCCGTGAAGTTTCCAACGTAACCTGAGAATCCAGTTACATCGCTGTAGGAGAGAAGTTCGATATTCGGGTGTTGGGCAACATTGACCATCTTGGGTGTAAGGATGCAGGCTGCACAGTCCAGAGTCGGGAAAGTCTTGTCGAATCGTGCCATGTAGCCTCCAATCGTGGGCTCCCTTTCGACAAGGTACACCTTCTTCCCGGAATCCGCGATTTGAAGCGCAGCCTCGATTCCGGTGATGCCGCCCCCAACAATGAGAACATTCGGGTTAACAGGGACTTTCTTGACTTCGAGCGGTTCTTGAAAGGCCACGCGTTTTACGGCGGCACCTACGATCGCCTTTGCTCGTTCGGTGGCCATCTCCTTTTTCTCGCTTATCCAAGAGCATTGCTCTCGAATGTTGGCCATCTGGAAGAGGAATTGATTGAGGCCGCCTTCCTCCACGGTGCGCCTGAAAGTTAGTTCATGCATTAGCGGTGAACAGGAGGCGACCACGACTCTTGTGAGGCCGAGCTCCTTGATGTCTTTCTTGATCAGTTCTTGGCCGGGATCAGAGCACATGTATTGGTAATCTCGAGCGACAGTGACATTTGGCAAGGTGGCGGCGTAGTCTACGACGTTCTTGCAGTCCACCATCTGGGCGATGTTCGACCCGCAGTGACAGACATAGACGCCAATCTTCTCAGCCATCTATCGCGCAACCTCCAAGTGTTTCTCTAGTAGGGCTTTGCTGGAAATCAGTTCCTGGTTGATTCCGAGTTCCTTCTTGCTGAAACCAAACGCCAAGCCCATTAGCTGAGTGAAGTAGAACATTGGGACCTTGAAGCTTGTTGAGAATGCTTTGTTGACGTCTCCCTGATACGCTTCGAGACTCATGTGACACAGTGGGCATATTGTGGCGATGCACTCTCCTCCGTTCTGGACAGCGCAGTCTAGAAGAGATCTAACAAGCGGGAGCGCAACTGGCTGGTTCGTCGTCATGAGTATCCCCCCACAACACTTGGCTTTGAGCGGGAAGTAAACCGGTTCCGCCCCGAGCCACTTTAGAAGCGTATCAAGCATCGTTGGGAATTCCTTGTCATCATAGTCTCCTAAGGGACGGGTAAACTGGCAACCGTAGTAGGGAGCGATCTTCAACCCTGAAAGCGGCTTTGTGACCTTTGCTCTGACCTCGCTCTCGCCAATCTCGCTCACGATTACGTCGAGAAGATGTCTAACCTTGACAGTTCCCATGTACCGGAGATTCGCTGCTTCGAGCGCGGACCCGACCGTTCTTCTCAGTTTCGCGTCCTCGCCCATGTAGTGGTTGGTCTTTGTCAGATTTGTGTAGCATGCGGGACAGACAACTGCGAGATCCTTCTTCTCCCTCTCAGCCATAGCAAGGTTCCTTGCGGACAACAGGTGTGCCCGTAACTCTCGGATGGACATGTACGCAGAGGCACCGCAGCAGTTCCAGTCATTCAATTCTTTGAGGTCGATGCCAAGTGATTTGGAAACGAGGCGTGCTGACTTGTCGTACGCCTTGTTCATGCCTTCGAGAGAACAGCCGGGATAATAGGCGAATTCCATTCTGGATTCCAATGCTAGGCCTCCTTGGCTGACGGGCCTCCGGGGTGTAGACCTCCGACCATGGCAACGGTCATTGCACCGGCACACTTGTTCATCTCGGATATCCCCTTGATTCTGTGAGGCAATAACGGCAGTCTGCCGCGAGCCATGAACTTCATCCCCTGCGGCATCATCTTCAGGAGGGCCCAAGGTTTGGTCTTCATGAGCACACTCATCATAAGCATCGTCTCGTGGACCCTGCCGTAGTTGTCCACCATGTTGACGAAAGCTTTCGAGACTACTGGGGCGATGGCTCCTTTCTGGACCAGTCCAAACTCCTGACCGAGTCGTTTCAGCTCATACATCATGTCAGTGATCTTGATGCCTGATGGACATCGAACTGTGCAAAAGTAGCACGAAGTGCAGAGCCAGACGGTGTTACTCTTCAGGACTCTGTCCAGCATTCCCGCCCTGAGGGCTGCTATGATCTCACGTGGACTGTAGTCCATTGCGTAGCTCGTGGGACAAGAGCCACTGCATGTTCCGCATTGAATACACTGCTTGATCTTGTCCCCGCCAGGAATCCCGTAGATCGCATCGAGGAACACATCACCGAGTTCGTGCGTTCTTCTTTCCGTGAGTTCCTCGGACAATCAAATCACTGCGCAGACTCGGCTGGTTCGAGATATATAGCTCGCCTATAGGAATTCGTGAGTATAATTTGTGTATATATACGAGGTTTCGCAGGGCACGATACCTGCTATCGCAGTTCACGGAAGAGGCCCACTAAATCATGATGTGGCGATCGCCCAGATGACGGCGCAGTATGGTTGAAGTTGTATAATCCTTTGCGCGCTCTTTTCTGTGAGCAGGTTAGCCATATCGATATGAGATGCCTGTCCCGCCTTTTGGATTGACCCATTCAACAAATGGGCAGGCAATTCTGCACGTGCCACATTCGACGCAGTTTTCGTAGGCTATGAACACTTTTGGCTCTACGTACGAATAGACGTTCGCGGGACAAATATCGAGGCAGACTCTGTCAGCGCATCTCATACAGGCTTCCTCATCTATCTTGATGTGTGACTTCTCATCGACTACATGTCTGAGTAAGTACAGTTTCTCTTCAAGTCTCACATCAGTTTCCTCCCGAACACGTACACATCCTTCATGATCTTGGTGATCCTACGTTTCGAGGTGGCGAAAGATCTGATTCTCCTGAGCTTTTCAGCTCTTGTGGATCCATCAACCTCAAACCAGATCCCAAGTGCCGCGTTGATGACTTCGGGATACGTGTCCATGATTTCGGGATTCTCCTCGATATAGGCCAGTAGTCCTGACTGTTTTTTCATGTCCCTGACTGCGAATGAATTGGAGAGTAGTCGTTGATACTGCGCCAATGTTCTTGACGTATAATCGCCTCTCATGTGCGCTTGTATGGCAACTTCGCCTGCCAGTCTCCCTGACAGTACCGCCAGGTCTGCGCCCTCTCCTGTGACGGGGTTTGCGAGCATCGCCGAGTCTCCAACAACAAGAACCCCGTCCGAATGCAGTGTGGGCATTCCCGTGTACCCGGCTTCGGGTATCATGTGAGCCTGATATTCCTTGACGACACCGTCACGCAAGAATGGTTCGACTGACGGCTCTTGCTTGAATTTCTCCATCAAATCATACGGTTTGATCCGTTTCCTCATCATAGTCGAGATAATTGCACCGAAACCTACAGAGAGCGATTCCTTGTTCGTGTACACAAATCCAAATCCGACAAGCCCTTCGAACAGTGCACCTATGTAATGGATTGCTGCGCCCTCGCCTTCTTTTAGTGCAAACCTTTCCTGGATCCTGTCCGATGGCAATGCCACAATCTCCTTCACCGCTACGGCCATCTGATCAGGTCGCGGTTTCGTGATTAGGCCGGCCTTCTCGCACAGCATTGTGTTCGCGCCTTCTGCTACGACCACGATATCAGCGGATAGGTCTCCTCTGTCTGTTCTAGCGCCGACTATCCTACCTTGGTTTGATAGGAGTTCGGTGACGTTGGTTTTGGTGATCACCGTGGCGCCTGCTTCCCGCGCTTTCTTGAGGTACCATCTGTCGAATTTCGAACGTAGAATCGTGTAGCCGCTTGCAGTATCGGAGTGTCCGGTGCTCGCATGGCTTACGATTGTGTGTTCGCCCTTTCCCATGAGACAGTAGGAGTGCTGAACGATTCTTCGTTCCAGAGGCGCGTCGCTCCAGAATCCAGGCGACACGTCGTCCAGTGTCTTGATGTAGAGAACTCCACCGATGACATTCTTGCTTCCTGGGTATTCGCCTCTTTCGATTATGGCCACGTTGATCTTGCTCTTGGCCATGACGTAGGCCGCTGTGACCCCAGCGGGCCCTGCTCCGACGACTATCGCATCGAACTTCTCTGCCAACGAATGCTAGCCTCTTCCATCGGGTCTTGCGTCTTTCAGTTCGTCGATGAGCAGAGGAAGTATCTTCACGGCGTCTCCTATGACTCCGTAGTTGCAGGAGTTGAAGATCGGCGCTTCAGGGTCAGGGTTTAGTGCGATCACGGTCTCGGCCCCCTCTATACCGACCAGGTGCTGGATGGATCCGGAGATGCCGACGGCGATGTACAGTTTCGGTCTGACGGTCTTGCCGGTTTGGCCCACTTGAAGCTCTTTATCGGCCAAGCCTGACTCGACGGCCCTACGTGAGGCTCCGACCGCGCCTCCGAGAGAGCGTGCGAGATCTCTCACCAGTTGGAAGTTCTTCTCTGAGCTCAGCCCTCTGCCGCCGGAGACTACCACATCCGACTCTTGTAGCAGGCTGCTCATCTCAATCCATTCGTATTCAAGTACCTTGGTCGGAATCTGCGCTTCGTCAAAGTCCATTTCTATTCTCACAACCTCGGCCTTCGCGTCTGTCTTGGGTGGCTTGGGGAACACGCCTGGTCTCACCGTACTCATCTGAGGCCTATGTTTCGGTGTTACGATCATTGCGAGTTGCCTTCCTCCCCAAGTTGGCCTGATCTGAAGTAGGCAGCCGGTTTCGGGGTCTATGTCAAGAGATGTGCAGTCAGCGGTCAACCCTGTGTGAATTGTTGTGGCGACCATTCCCGACAGGTCTCTTCCGTTTCGCGTTGCTCCGATCAGTAGGATTTGGGGTTGATAGGTGATCGCGGCTTTGCTCAAAGCTCTTGCATATGGCGTGGTGCGATAGTGCTTGAGAATGGGTTTGTCAATCACATAGACCTTTGAAGCGCCGTAGCCAGCCGCTTCTCCTGCAGCGCCTTCAACTTGGTACCCAATCACAACTGCTTCGAGCACAGTGTCGAGCTTCTTTGCGAGTGATGCTCCTGCGCCGAGTAGCTCCCAAGAAACGTTGGCTGTGCGCCCTTCATTCTGCTCCACGTACACCCACACAGGTCTACGATCAGAACTCAGATCCGACTTCATAACCGGCTGAACCTCGTTGGTGGTCAAGGTTGAAGCGGTCGTCGTCTTACCGCTAAATGGTCTGCTTGAAAGGATCTTCTCCTTGAGCCAACGGGCGGCGCCGACCGGATCATTACTCCCGTCGATTATCTCTCCTCTTCCTCTCGGCTTCGGGATGAACATCTTCCTAACCGTCGTCGGAGACCCTAGGAGACCCAGCTTGGTCGGATCCGCGCTGATGGCATCTTTGTTCCAAATACTCACCTCGGCCTTTTGCGAACGCAGAATCCCATCTATGCTGGCTCGGCGGGGCTTGTTCGCCTTTTCGACAACAGAGATCGCTACGGGCATGGAGACTTTCACAGTCTCAATCATGTCATCTGCTCTTCTGGCAGCCACGACAGTCTGCTCTTTAGGATCGACCTTCACAATGCGAGTCGTATAGGTAATTATTGGGATTCCAAGTCTGGCCGCGACGCCCGGTCCTACTTGGCCGGTCTCTCCGTCCAAGGCTTGCTTGCCGAAGAAAAGCAGGTCAGCTGGACCTTCGTCGTTCTCAAGCCTCTTAATCGCGGTTGAGAGCGTATAACTTGTCGCGAAAGTGTCCGCCCCTGCCATGGCTCTGTCCGTGAGCAATACCGCCCTGTCGACCCCCATGGCCAGTAGTTCTCTCAGAGCTTCTTCTGCCTGAGCCGGGCCCATAGTCATCACAGCGACCTTGGCACCGTGGAGATCCTTCAGTTTGAGGCACTCTTCCACAGCGTTCACGTCGCTGGGGTTGATCACTGAAGGTATGCCCTCTCTGATCAGGGTCCCCGTTTCAGGATCCATCTTGACTTCCGTAGTATCAGGAACTTGCTTGATACAGGCAATTACAAACAATGTTAAGCGCTCACCTTAGCCACTGAATCACATGGCCGTTTTGGCTTAGAATAGCCACGACTCTCATTGTTGAATGACAACCAAGTCAAACGATCCTGTTCGCGCGTTCCTCGGGCGAAGGACAGCGCACCTGACACCTCTCATTCTAGTGACGAGAACCATAGACATCCAGAAGTTGCAGCCTAGTTGCCTCGAGCCGTTCTACCACGACATTCGAGAATCGCTTCATCAGTTCGTATCCCAAGTTGTGGTCTTCTTCCGACTTCGTGCGAAGACATTTTCCATCCAAGGCAATGGCGCGTGTAGGATCCAGCGCGCGAGCATCGAAACGCCAGCGATATGGCGGAACCAACCAAGACCATCCCAATACGTCCCCATCCCTGACAGTCTGGATCACGACGGCTCGGGGGGCGGCCGGTATTTCAATGGCTACCTTCCCTTCGCGAATCATGTAGAACTGGTTAGCTTCTTCGCCTTCGTGAAAGAGCAACTGGCCGGCTTTGAAGCGCACGTTCGATGCGCATCCCACGATGAGCTTAAGGTACTGTGGCTCAAGACCCTGCAAGAATGGGTGTTGTCTGATTATTGGTTCGAGTGTTTCCAATTCCAGTTTCCAGCACTGCCCCACTCAACCTTGCACACTAGGTGCTTAATTCGCTTTCCCGAATCACTCGCGCCTGATATCTCGATGAGGTGCCACACTTCGACAAAAGATCTTGCCCAAGGCTCGGCTCTTTCCCGCAACTCTTTTTATCCCCAATATGCGATCGGGCTGGAACCGAGCATTCGCGGTGAGTAGACACCGCCAAAGAGTACGATCCCTATGTCGAACCAAGTTGAGCAACTCGAACAATCACCACAGGAGACGAGCCACAAGTCTACGGTACTCGTGTTTTTCACAGTCTTCCTAACACTGATCCTAGCAGCGAAAGCGCTGGACTGTTGGGCGATTCTAATTCCCGAGCTCAGCAGGTTTGTCCAGTACTTCATCGTGAACATTCATCCTCAGGTAACGCTAGTTGTTCGTTCCCAGACGGAATTACTCCAGAATCTGACGGGTCAAGTGCTCTCAAGAGGGGAATTGGCGTATCTCGATGCTGGATCGCGTCCTCTTCCGCTCGGGACCAAGATCAAGAACATCTTGATGATCGGCGCTTGCGACGTTTCCGTGATAATCCCAGCGTTGAACGAAGAGAAGTATCTCCCGAGATGTCTCGAATCTCTCTCACGACAATCCCGAAATGAACATTTCGAGATCATCGTAGTTGACGGAGGAAGCATCGACCGGACTGCAGAGATTGCAGAGGAATATGCCCACAAAGTCATAGTGAAACCGTCTCCGGTTGGAGTCGCACGTAACCTTGGAGCGAAGCACGCAGAAGGAGAAATCCTAGCCTTCATTGATGCTGACACGATGGCGTGCGAGAGCTGGACTGAAGAGATCGCTCGGACGTTCGACTCTAGCACAAATGCGGCTGGAGTGACCGGCCCAACGCTTCCGTACGAAGGGACCGAGCTCGACAAGCTCGCATATCATGTCGCGACTGGATGGGCACAGCGCCTATCACTGAAACTGGGGCGCCCTCATGTCGCGGGGTTCAACTGTGCCTATCGACGAGGTCCGTTCTGGGATGCTGGTGGATTCGATGAGAACAGAGTCCTCTCCGAGGATGTCACACTTAGCCTGAAGATGAGACACCAAGGTCCGATCCTCTTCAATCCCAAGATGATAGCGTACACGTCCTTGAGAAGAATCAAGAAGTATGGTTACCCGTACCTGACGACTTACTACGCGATCAACGCGGGCATGATGCTCCTTTTCGATCGAACACTCGGCTATCCGCAGGTTCGTTGAGTCTTCGGAGCACCATAGGGCTATTACATTCGACTTGCCTAGGAAGGACTACGAATCGTAGGATGCGAGATAGTGAGCCCTCGTCTCGCCTATGTCTACAGCGACGACTTCCTGAAATACGATTTCGGCCCGGACCATCCGTTGGCACCAGTTCGGCTGAAACTGACTTACGAGCTCTCACATGCGAAAGGCCTCATTGACGACCGGAACATCACAGTGCTCCCACCGCGCGTCGCGACCGAGGAAGAGGTAAGACTGTTCCATACGGAAGAATACGTTGGCCTTGTCAAACGAATGAGCAAAGTGGGGCACGGTCTCCTGGATCTCGGCGACACCCCAGCATTCAAGGGAGTCTATGAAGCATCAGCAATGACCGTTGGCGCGACTCTGGATGCCGTAGATGCAGTAATGAAAGGTCAAGCAGATCACGGGATGAACATTTCCGGAGGCCTTCATCATGCACACGAAGATAGGGCGTCAGGGTTCTGTGTCTTCAACGACCCAGCCGTAGCAATCGCCTATCTGAAGAAGAAGCACCATCTTGAGAGGATCATGTACTTTGACATGGATGCGCATCATGGCGACGGCGTGATGTACGGGTTCTACGCCGATGCCGGCGTTCTTGATGTTGATCTACACGAGGACGGACGGTACCTGTTTCCTGGCACGGGATTCGCATTCGAGACAGGAGAAAAAGACGCGGAAGGCCTCAAGATCAACATCCCAGTACTCCCAGGAACCGGGGACGATCCCTACCTCACGGGTTTCAGAGAGATCGTTCCACCGCTGGTCCGAGCATACAAGCCAGAGTTCATCATTGTCCAATGCGGAGCCGACTCGCACGCGGACGATATGCTGGCTCACCTCAGATTAACGACACGAACATACGAAGAAATCATCATAACATTGCACAAGCTCGCTCACGAGGTTGCCTCGGGCAGAATCGTTGCAGTCGGGGGAGGAGGATACAATCCTGCGAACGTTGCAAGATGTTGGACTCTCATCGCTGCGTCACTCCTCGAAGTCCATCCCTCGAATGACGTGCCGGACGAATGGAAGAACTCGCTTCGAAGAAGCACGGGCCTGACGCCACCAAAGACCCTGAGAAGTGAGCCCTCACAAGACGACAACCCGAAGACAGGTGCGGAGCAAGTGCGAAAGAACATCGAGGACCTACGAAAGAGGATCCCTATCTTAGGGAACTCCCCCTCGTAGAGTGCCCGTCGAGACAGATTCTCTAACGAAACCGGAACATGCCTCTTGCATTCCGTGAAGTCAACTCCACCAGTTCATCCAACTGCATTCCCTTCAATTCCGCAACCTTGTGCGCAGTTTCCAGTACGAACAGGGGTTCATTTCGTTCTCCTCGTCTCGATTGAGGCGGAAGAAACGGGCAATCGGTTTCAAGAATAATCGATTCACCCGGTAGATGTTGAACGAGCTCGTGTAACTTTCTCGCATTGGGGTATGTCACAGGTCCTGCAATCGAGATCAAGTAGCCCATCTCAATGACCTCTTCAGCCATGCTCAAGTCGCCGGAGAAGCAATGGAGAATTCCCTTCGAATCTTTGCCGAATCTGCGTAGCATTTCCAAGACATCGTTGTGTGCCTCGCGATCATGGACAACTATTGGAAGCTCAAGTTCACCCGCGAGTCGTATCTGTTGCTCAAACGCTTCCTTCTGTTGTGCTCTCGGGGAGAGGTCTCGATAGTAGTCAAGCCCAATCTCCCCAATTGCGACGACTTTTGGATCCTGAGCAAGTTCGCGAAGCGAGTTGACCGTCGAAGCGCTCATCGTTTTTGCATTGTGTGGATGGATTCCAGCGACCGCATATATGCTCTCGTGATTCTTTGCGATTCTTGCGGCTTCACGACTTGCGCTCAGATCATATCCAATGCTGACAATCGTATTGAGACCAGCCGCGAACGCTCTCTCGATGACTTGTTCTCTGTCCTTGTCAAATGCAGGCCACTGTAGGTGTGCATGAGTATCGATGAGGTTGATGGGCAATCATCTCCCAAAGTAGGTTGTCATGATTGTGTGATCAGGCACCTTAGTATCGTTTCGACTCAATTGGTCTTTCTGAGACGCTCGCATTCTTCGAGGCGTTCAACCGCACGCCTGATGTGGGGAATCGTGATCGAGCCGCCAACAACGAGGGCCACATTCAATGCTTCATAGAACTCGGGGGATGCCACTCCTTCCTCCACGCAACGGATCACATGATACGTTACGCAGTCATCACACCTCAAGACGACTGATGCCACCAAGCCCAGAAGTTCCTTCGTCTTGCTCGAGAGCGCGCCTGACTCGTAGGCCCGCGTATCTAGGTTGAAGAACCGTTGAATCTGTTGGTTGCCCGATGCCAGTATCTTCGCGTTCATCTTCTCGCGATACTTCTTGAAGTCTTCCAGTGTATCGTGCATGGCTTGACTCACACGCCACAATATTCAGGAGCCATTGAAGAAATAGCTTTAGAGGATCACAATTACCGGCTGCGAGCACCCAGCGTTAATTGGAGACTAGGCGTTCTTGGCGGGGATTCTACTGGCTCCTGATATGATGAATATCCCGCAAGTTGCGAGCAGTATCACTGTTAGCGACGCGAAAGAGCCCAGATACCCGAGGCCTACTGCTAGTACTATCCCAGTTATGATTGGTCCTAAGGTCTGCCCCAAGTCCATTATTGTGCCGAGGAAACCCATGCCCGTACCTATAAGCGCCTTGTCTGTCAGCTCGCTGACGAGCGCAGGAGTCGAGGCGGTCACCAGGGAGTAACCAATTCCGTAAAGGACCGATATTAACAGGAGCAAGGGGAAACGAACAGTGAACGGGATCATCCCGAGAGCGAATGCACTAACAAGCGATCCCGTGACTATCGGGATGGTTCTACCTGTCCTGTCCGACAGTCTTCCCATGAGCGGCATCAGCAATGGTATCATCGCCAGTTGAGACCCCAGAATTATGCCTTGCGACAGTGAGTCGAAGTGAGCGACCTCTCTGAGGTATCCGATGAGAAAGAACTCGGTTGCTCCAAACGCATAATATTGTGACGCTCCGACCAAACTTACAACCAGCGTCTTCCGATTTCTTGCAACAGAGGCCCACCCTTCTAGGATTCCTGGGCCTGCTCTAGGTGGACTCAAGCTAGCTTCTGTGGCTTGGGATTTCTCTTTCATGAGAAGCAATCCCGTGACGAAGGCTGCAATGCCGGCGATCCCTACAGCGAGGTAGAGTTCATGGAAACCGTTGTTTGTTACGAATAGGATGTAGCCGCCCAGGAATGGTGCGATCGTTCTTCCTACAACGGTCGCGGCGGAGAAGATAGAGATACGCTCCGCTCTATTGCTTGGGAACAGTTCTGCGACAAATGCATTCCCGACGGGAACAAACATCGCCGTTGCGAAGCCATGGTAGAACCTGACGAGTGCGAGTTGCCACCACGAGTTCACTAGAAGATAGAGAAAGGGCGCCGAAGCAAATACTATCCCGGATGCGAAGAGAACCTTTCTTCTGCCAAGTCTGTCGGAGAGCGAGGCTGCAGGTAGGCTCGCCAGTATGCCGGGAATAGTGGAGGCCGAGGCGACGAACCCCATTAGGGAATCCGGCGTTCCCAACGCGTGCGCAAACGGGTTCAGCACCGGGTCCTTGGACAATGTCGAACTGAGTATTGCGAAGAAACCGACGATGCAAAGCGTCCAGAACAGAAGCCCGGTAACTCGTCCGGACGAAGTCATGATGTGCCCTCTTTCACTTTCTTTCTCAGAAACTCTCGCTTCTGGTTCGAATCCAGCTTCTCAATTTCGCTTGCATACTTCTGCTTGATCAGTCGAAGTCTGCAGTATGCGTAGAGAGCGTCGTAGAGGTATGCCTGCTTCTCCATGGCTTCATGATCGTTCATTTGCAATCATCATCGAGCCGGCTGCAATGGCTTCTAGGCCGATGCTCTCCGGCGCAATGTCAGTTCTGTTCGTGTCTGCAGCTCTGACGATTTTCGCCATCTCTAGGAGAGCAGGATCATTGAGCTTGTACTTCTCGATTATCGCGTCAAAGCTGCATTTCTCTCCTCTGTGACCGAGCTCAACGCCTTGAGCGTCAAAGGGAATCGCACCGTCTCTTGCGACCGTCTCCTGTATCTTGTCCGGAGGTGCAAAGAGGAATTGAGCTTTCGGATCGACGAATCGTCTAATCAGCCACGGGCATGCGACTCTATCCACATGAACGTTCTTGCGAGTTACCCACTTCACTGTCTGCAATCCAGCCGGAAGAAGTGTGATACTTCAAACCTTCACTTCAGGCTTTCCAGAGAATTAGCCACAGGTTTATGAGCGCAACCACTCGATTTGCGAAGACTACGTATCTAGTAGTGTCCACAGATCAAGAGACGATGTATGCCGGTTCTTCAGAGCCTGGCTCAGAAACTGAGGTCTACGAATTGAATCCTCATGTGTTGGACGATTTCCCCGTCGAGTTGAGCCTCGAGAAGACTCTGGAAAGACTGAAGTTGGATGAGAGAAGATCGCAGACACTTGGAGTCGAGGATGTCTTCAAGACCGCGGCTGTACTGATCCACACTCAAGCCATCTATGGCGTAGCATATGTCAGCAAGCGCAGTTTGGACAAGATAGAGATCGACGGCATAGAGTTCACAAGTAGTGTGCTGGCCAAGAATCTGGAGCGCATAGAGAGAGTCTTTCCGTACGTCCTGACCATTGGGGACTCGTTGGAGAACACGGCGCGTTCATCTGAGAGCATCACAAGGAGACTCGTCCTTGAAACCATCGGAGATCTCGCGCTAGGATCCGGCTTAGAGCATCTTCAGCGACACATTTCGGAGCAGTACGGGCTTGAGACAACGGCAAACATGGGTCCGGGTCAGCTGGACTGGCCCATAGAGCAACAGAGGGAACTGTTCTCGCTCCTTGGTCACGTCAAAGACACAACCGGCGTCACTCTGACCGAGAGTCTAATGATGGTGCCCCGGAAATCAATCTCCGGAATCATCTTTCCGACAGAGGAGACCTTCATCAGCTGCCAGCTGTGTCAGAGAAACAAATGCCCCTCAAGGAAGGCTCCCTTCGACAGGGCGCTAAGCAAGGAGTTTGGCTACGATCAGGCAGCCAGTGGCGCCAAGCCGTAACAGCTTTAACCATCTTTCTGAGCTGCAACCAAACCAGACGAGTCTGTCTATGCGACAGTTTGGAGATTCATGAACACCTGAAGGCTGAAGCGAAGTCTTAGTGGAGTTTGAAGACTAATGGCGGCTAAGAAGGCGGACCTAGCAGGTCCGGGTGTTGGTAACTACGAAGAGTTGGAGAAGATCCTGCCCAGAGACTACAGCTCATTGCTGGACCGCAAGGACACGCAGAGAGCCATCTTTGCGGCAAAGAACTACATCGAGGAGAACCTGTGCAGAGAACTCAATCTGATGATGGTTCAGGTTCCCCTGATTGTAGACGTTGAGAGCGGCGTCAACGATATGCTCGATCGCGACGGTTCACGCACGCCGATTCAGTTCCACATTTCCAACGACTACAACAAGCATCCGATTGATGCCCAGATCGTGCAGGCCGCAACCAAATGGAAGCGAGTCGCGCTGAAGCAATTTGGAATGACAGTTGGTGAAGGCATATGCACCGACATGCGCGCGGTGCGCAAGGACTACTTCCTCGATCACGACCACAGCGCGTACGTGGACCAATGGGATTGGGAGAAAGTCATCACAGCGGATCAACGCGACCTAGACTACCTGAAAGACACGGTCAGGAAGATTTGGAAAGTACTCAAAGGCGCTGAAACCCATGTACAGAAGCTCTTTCCCCAGCTGAGGACAAACAAGTATCCTAGCCTACCTGACGAACTCAAGTTCTTGCACGCCGAAGAAATCTTGGACATGCATCCAGACTTGCCCCGCAAACAGCGTGAGACAGCGATCTTGCAGAAGTATCCGGCCGTCTTCATCATAGGGGTTGGCTGGGTGCTTAAGGACGGCTATCCACATGAGATGCGCGCCGCTGACTACGACGACTGGGTTACCGAAACCAAGTCGGACGACGGAAGAACCATGCATGGCCTCAACGGGGATATCCTAGTCTGGAATCCGGTGACGAAACGTCGACACGAACTCACGTCGATGGGCATCCGGGTGAATGCAGACACCCTCAGAAAACAGTTGGAAATCTCTCACCAGCTAGATTTCCTCAAGCTGCCTTACCATCAAGGAATCATCAAGAACGAGCTTCCCCTCACCATTGGCGGAGGAATCGGACAATCGCGCACATACATGATACTACTCAAGAAAGCTCACCTAGGCGAAGTCAGCGTCACAGTCTGGCCCAAGATCCTCAAAGAGATCTGCGCGAAAAAGAATATCCATGTCCTAGAATGAACTCTAGTCGGGTTCAGCGCCGCAATTCGTGAATCATCACCAGCGAGTAACTGGTCAATGGTCTCGGACATAACGTGGGTCTAGTGGCAACTGGAAGATATTTCGATGGCTTTGCCGAGGGCAACACAGGAATCGCGCTTGTGCTCGTGGGGCCGGCGATGATATATTACCTGTGCAAAGAGATGCCTAGCAACCAACCTAAACGTGGCGTTTGAATCGCGACACTGGTTGACGAGCAGCAATTCGACAAGCTGGATTGAGTCAAACGGACAGACTCTTCGAAACGGTACTAGTTCGCTCCCCAGCCAATTCGTATGTCGAATGCGTTTCCGCGAATCCAGCCAAGACAAGTATTGACTTGGACCTTGCAAAGGAACAGCATAGACAGTACGTTTCAGCTCTGAGAGGATCAGGACTGCGTGTTATTGAACTGAGCCCCTTGGAGGGTTTTCCTGATTCTGTTTTCATGCAGGATCCTGCGATAATCGGGTCACGTCGAACTGTAATCGGCAGATTCGGTGAAGCAAGTCGCAGAGGAGAAGAGAGTGCACTGCTTGAAGATCTGGCCGATCGGGAAGTGAGAATTGGAACGACGCATTGCATCGAAAGCCCGGGCACTCTGGAGGGAGGAGATATTGTAATCACAGATCGAGGCCTTTTTGCCGGAGAATCTCAAAGAACAAACGAGAATGGCATCAGACAGCTTTCCGCGTATCTGGATCGTCTCCAAGTGAAGATAGTGAAGACGAGACTCATGCATCTTCTTTGTGGATGCTCCTATCTGAGCAAAGGAAGCATGATCATAGCGCCCGATTTGGTTGACCCAAAGTCATTTCCCGGCTTTCGATTCATCACCATACCACTTGAGGAGGCTTATGCTACGGACGCCCTGTACGTAGGGGACGGCAGAGTGATTATCCCTTCTGGCTTTCCCAAGACCGCCATGAAACTGAAGGAGGCGGGCTACAGGCCTGTTGAGGCTGATGTGTCTGAGTTCTACAAAGGCGATGGGGGAGTGACCTGTCTCTGCTCGCCGGTCTACAACCTGTTCTAGGATGAGCCGCTATGATTTCAATGTCCTGCGTTATCAACGAAGATCCACAGCAGGAACAGCGAAGTCTGAAGCTGAGGAAGCGCACGGCTTCGCCGTAGGGCTGGTAGCGTTTGGAACGGGCGCATTCTTCCTCGAGTCTCTTGTCTACATTGTCTACATTCGGCGTGTTGGGGGACCGCGTTTCGCTTTGGGCGGCTTATGGATTGGCGGTGCACAGTGACCTGCTAGAAGTTGTTGGTACGTCTGATGGTAGTTGGATTTGCCATCTCCATCTGGAGCGTCCTAAGACGAGGACAATACACGACGTCTTGGAAAATGCTGGAGAAGCAGAGGCTCGTCGATTGGGGGCCCTACGCAGTGAAGAACAGACCATCAAAAGCACCTGGGACAGAGGAAATGAACCCTTATAGTCCTCAGTTGAAGTGATCGCAACAAAGTAATCAACAAGGCAATTGTTGAGGTCGTTGTAGATACAGTAAGCGCATGGGAAGATCGAGATGGCAGAGTTCCGTCAAGTCCACGCTTCGCTGAGAAGACTGACAACCGACGCGAACACCGCAGGCTCCGATTCTCAGAGCTCTGACGGACCTCGAGCTATGAATGAACTTCCGCATGTGGACACCAAGCGGCAATTGCTCGTTCTGTACTTGGCGATGCTTGTTACCAGGATCGGTTTTGGCTCGGTACTTCTCCTTTTTCCCATGTACTTGGCTGTGGGGAGTTTCGGTGTCGGCATAGCTCTGTCCGCCTATCCGCTGGCGGAGTTCGTCTCAGCTGCGCCTATCGGCACTTACGTCGATTTGAAGGGGAGACGGAGAATGCTCCTCCTTGGCCTTCTGTCAATTTCCTTGCTCACCATGGCCATATCGTTGACACGCAACTTCTACGTGGTCGCGATCATTCATGCCATCATGGGATTCTCCGGCGCAGCAGTTACAGTATCTTCTCTGACTATGATAACCGATCTGACGGCTGTGAGCAACAGGGGCGTCAGCATGGGAGGCTTTGATTTCTCAAACATACTCGGCTATGCACTTGGAATATCCTTCGCCACAACGGTTCTACATCTCACAGGCCGCAACTACGGATTCGCATTTGTCGCAACGGGCATTCTACTTCTTGCCGCGAGCGTGGCGAGCATCATTTGGGTTAAAGAGACAAGCCATTCCTCGACCCCTCGGAGTTACAAAGTGAACCCCCTAGTAGCCCTCGATCAGAACACGCGTGCTATTCTGCCTCTATGGCTTGGACTAACTACCATTCTGGGGGTAGTCTTCGTGTTACCCCGGTCGCTCATGGAATCTGGACTCAGATTCTCGCAGGTCGGATTGACACTCGCGCTTGGAGCTTTCGTATTGGGCATAGGATCTCTTGTATTCGGGAGGATATCTGACAAGATAGGAAGAGGCAAGACTCTTGGGATAGGTGTCGTTGGGTTGACACTGGTCCTCATCAGCACATTGGAGGCGGTTTCGCACAGCCCTCCCCGGGTCTACGAGCAACTTCCGCTCATAGCCTCGGGAGGTTTCATGGCAACAGCCACGGTTCCGTCGGCTCTAGCCTATGTGGGAGACAAAACCAATAGAGGTCTTCGAGGCTCTGCCATGGGAATCTACAGCATGATGCTGAGCCTTGGCATGGGAATCGGTAATCTCGTCGGCGGATACTCAACCTCCGTGGGCGGCTTGAGGGCAATACTTGAAACCAGTGCCGTGGTCCTGCTACTGTCGCTTCCGATAACGGTCCTTCTACTCTACAGAGCCGGCGGCCTACACCTTAGGTAATGACAGCATCACGAGAACACCGAGCCAAGGCAATTACATATCGCATCAAGGAGTCTTCCTAACGATGACATGGGGCTAGGAAGTAAGGATCATTGCCAACATGGATAGTGAGTAGTCGATCGCGGACAGCATACGTTCTGATGTCGTTTCTTGGCTTGATGATGATCGGAGTCGCCGCAACCGTAATGGGACCTGCTTTTCCGTTCATACTGAAGGAATTTGCCATACCATTGGGCGTGTTGGGGTTTCTTGCGAGCTCTTGGAATGCGGGCTACTTGCTCACTCCGATTGGAGGGATTATCTCGGATCGCTATGGCGAGCCCGTAGTGCTCGTTGCCAGCTTTGCCGCGATTGGAGCCGCAGTTGGCTTGGCGTCAAGGGCTCCGAACTACCCAGCATTGCTCGGGGTCTTCCTTGTTGCCGGGATAGGTTCGGCCTTCGGAGAGGTTTCAATGAATTCCCTAGTTACGAAGGCCTATCCCAATAGGAGCGGATTCGCCTTGAACGCGTTACATCTCTTCTTCAGCATAGGCGCATTCATAGGACCCGCCCTTGCGGGGCTGCTTATCGTCACCTATGGAAGCTGGAGACTGCCATACCTCATTGCCTGCCTTGTCTTTGTCCCGCTCGCGGCTGCTGCAGCCATGCTGTTCCGCAGAACCAAGTCAGAGAAAAGGGTCGTTATCTTTGACGCAGAGAGGAGTCACATGCCAGAAGGCAAGATCCTTGAAGCATTGTCGCAGGGGCGAGCGCTTCTTCTCGCTGGCTTCTTCTATTTCGGTGCCGAACTTGGTGCTAATGCATGGCTGCCTACTTTCCTGATGCTCGAAAGAGGGTTTCCTGTTGGACTGGCGAGCCTTTCCATCGGCCTATTTTGGGCATCAATGGCCGCAGGCAGACTTGGCTTGGGAAGCCTGACCGACAAGGTAGGTTACAGGAAGCTCATTGTGGCTTGCGCTTCCTTGAGCGGCCTCTCAATCCTGATCGCTACTCTGGTTGGAGATAGCTATCTCATTATCGCGTTCTGGTGCTTCTCAGGTTTCGCGTTCGGCCCTATAATGCCCACGATCCTTGCGTGGGGTGCTGCGCTCTTTCCCTCGAGAAGAGGCGTTGCCACGGGCGCCATATACAGCATAGGATTTCTAGGCGCAGTGTTCTCACCTTGGTTCTTGGGAACCGTTGGTGATCTCTACAATCTGGGAATCTCGGCCTTGTATCTGCCGTTCTCGACCTTCATGATTGCCGTTTCAGTGATGATGCTGGGAAAAGTCAGACGGTGACGGCAAAACATGGCCTTCAGTTAGGCAATGGTCCTGAGCAGTCCAAATCTCCCGGTCCGCTCGACCATGCTTCTTACTTGGGCTTGGATCTTAGGAAGTCTCCAGTTGTGGAGACCAACTTGTCGACCTCTTGTTCTGTGTGTGGCAGCGAGATATAGAAATGCACCCTGCTTTGGGTTAGTGCAAATATCCCGTTGGAAATCAGGTGCTGGAAATATCGCCTCTCGGTTGCGGAGTCATCGTTCAATAGCAGTGACTTCAGGTCTGTGATCTTGGCTCCACGTTTTGGAAAATGGATCTTGACTTTGGATCCGTATGCTGTCACGCGAGCGTTGGCCCCGGTGTCCTTGACGACCTCCTCGAGGCCTTTCTTAAGCTTGGCACCCAGCCCATCAATGTGCGCGTAGAGTTTTCTTTCTTCATAGATCTTGGTCGCTTCGTAACCGGCACGCATCACAAGCGGATTTCCAGAATATGTGCCGCCTTGGGCTACGCATTCCGACTTCTTAGGGTGCTTTTGACTGCTCATTAGCTCCATGATCTCCGTCCTTCCTCCTACGGCTCCGACAGGGAATTCCCCGCCACCAATTGCCTTTCCGAACGTCGTCAAGTCTGGGATGACGCCGAAGGCTTCCTGACCTCCTCCAGGGGCCAGTCTGAATCCAGTGATGACCTCATCAAAAATCAGCAGCGTATCTGTATCGTCGCAGACTTCTCTCAGTCCCTTGACGAATTCCTTCTCCTCAGGGATAGTGTCTCCACCTGTAACTAGCTCCATTATTACGCAGGCCATTTGCTTCTTCTTGATGGCCCTGTAGGTCGCGTCTGCATCGCGAAACGGGAGCACAACAGTATTCTTTGCGGAAAGCGGATCGTGACCTGCGGAATCGGGTCCGTCAGGCGGCCAGCTGGTGGCAACGTAGAGCGCCTCGGAATTCCCATGATAGTGTCCCTCGAATTTGCCGATCTTGTTGCGTTTAGTGTACGCCCGTGCAAGCTTCATTGCGTACATGTCGGCTTCGGTCCCGCTATTGTTGAATGTGATCATCTTCACGCTTGGAACGAGCTTCGCCACTTGTTCGGCGAGTTTGACTTCCCACTCGTTGCAGACTCCCCAATGGAATCCTAACTCAAGCTGTTCTTTGACCGCTTTGACTATTGCAGGATGCATGTGTCCCAGCACGAGTGCCCCATGAGCCTGCCAGTAATCCGTGTATACTCTATCTTCTAGATCGACGAGTTTGCTTCCATAGGCTTTCTTGCCATAGAACGGGTATGGATCGAAGAAACGGAAACCTCTCGTGACTCCGCCTGGAATCACCTTGACAGCTCTTTGATACCATTGCTCAGAAATCGTCTTCACCAGCAAGTATGACGCAACGGACAGACAGAATCAATTAAGACTATCGTCAAACAAGACGAACTTGATCAGATCGCAGACTTCCATTACTGGCAGATCTTGACAGAAGGCCCGACAAGAAGACCCTCGTGCCCAACTGCTTCTTCTTGCGTTTGACACTTCTCACATTGCTGTCAGTTCTAGGCGTCATTACGATGATCTGCCTGCTCTCATACTTGTACGAGACAGGAGCTGCGTGTATACTCCTGTCCTTGTTGATACTGCAGAACCTCGTGGTCTGAGGCTCTTTCAAGAATGATTTCACATCTTGTGAGATACGAGATATCTGAGAGGCTCGGGCGCTCCGACTAGAAAGTATCGACTCACCTGCGCGGTGTCTGGATGCGACCGGTTAGGTATGTTTATAGGCGTGTATTGCTATTGATATCGTCAACGATATCGGTAGCGATATCATGACTGATATGAAGAAGGTACATGGAATGAATGAAGAAGATGAGTCTGCAAGCTCGGTCTATGAACGCAGGCGCAGACATTGGATGCGCCACTGGATGCGACATACAGCCGTTGTCCCGAAAGGGTTCCTTCGGTACAAGCTGTTGAAGATGCTCAGCGACAAACCCATGTCAGGCTCAGAGATCATGAGTGAAATCGAGAAACAAACCAACGGATACTGGAAGCCCAGTCCGGGATCAATCTACCCGTTGCTTTCCTGGCTGCAGGACCAAGGCCACATCAAAGAAGGGGCTCAACAAGAACCCGGAATACGACGATACGAACTGACGGAACAAGGCAAGAGATTCCTAGAGGACGAAGGAAAGACGCGCGAAGAACTCGACCGACGTCTAGAACATTTCGGACCCGCCCCTGGCCTCATTGGACCAATGTGGTTTGGGTTCGACCGAGAGAACGCCAAGGAGCTACGCAAAGCTGCAAGGGACTTCGGCCACGAAATGCGAGGCCTGTTTCACGAACTGAAACACGCATACTCCAAAGAAGCAGCCGGCCAAGCCAAGACTGTGCTGGAAGAAGCCGCCAAGAAGATCCAAGACATAATGAACGAACTACAGGAGCAGCGTAAAGAGTGATCGAGCTCTCAACCGAATTCGCTGAAAACCTAGTAGCCACAGCTGTCGACATGCTGTCCATCATATAGGTTAATCTGAAAAAAGTGAAAACGAAATGGCTGAGAATCTCATTATCGAGACCAAAGGGCTTCGAAAGACATTTACTTCCAAAACGAGGAACGGCAAGAAAGAATTGGAAGCAGTCAGAGGCGTAGATCTTGCCGTCAAGAAGGGTGAAATATTCGGGTTTCTGGGCCCCAACGGCGCTGGAAAATCAACAACACAGAGAATGCTGTCAACATTGCTACCCCCCACCGGCGGAGAGGCAAAGATACTCGGCTATGACCTGGCAAAACAACAGGAACAGATAAGACAAAACATTGGATACGTTGGTCAGACAGGCGGAACCGACCTAGCCGCTACCGGTTTCGAGAATCTCATCTTACAAGCGCAACTCTATGGTATGGATATTCGTACCGCAAGAAAATACGCGGGGGAATTCGTCGAGCGCTTTCAAATGGGGTCATTCATGGAAAGACAAGCTTCGACCTATTCGGGCGGTCAAAAGCGCAGACTGGACGTTGCACTTGGAATGATTCACCGCCCAAAGTTACTCCTCCTTGACGAACCAACCTCCGGGCTTGACCCACAAAGCAGGGCCTATTTGTGGGGCGAGATCAAGAAGCTGAAAGCAGAAGGGATCACCATATTCCTATCCACCCAATATATGGACGAGGCGGACAAGCTGTGCGATACTATGGCGATAATAGACAACGGCAAGATAATAGTCGAGGGAACGCCAACTGAGCTAAAAAGCGCCATTGGCGCTGACTCTGTAGTTTTTGGTTTTCAGGACGATAAGATTGCCAGCAGCGCGGAAAACTTGCTGGCAGGGAAAATCCGCCCAGAAAAAATCCGAACCACCAATAACCTCGTCTACCTGTCCATCAAAGATGGAGGAAAAATGATGCCGGAACTGCTTAGGTTGCTCGACTTGAACAACTTGGAGGCACAAAACGTTACGCTTTCTAGGCCGAGTCTCGACGATGTTTTCCTGAAGTACACGGGCCGCTCGCTCAGGGAGGACGATAAACAATGAGAATCCTACGCGATACAAAACTGATGTTCGTAAGAAACATGCAGCATACGCTCAGGAGTCCGATTTTCATTTTGGTAAGCATGTTCCAACCGCTGCTGTATCTCTTTCTCTTCATGCCGTTTCTTGAAGACCTTGGAGGCGTGCCTGGTTTGCCCGTTGGAAAAACGGTTGACGTTTTCATACCCGGGCTTCTGGTGATGCTTGCGCTTTTCGGCTCTGCATTCGTTGGGTTTTCCCTCATCGATGAGCTACGAACTGGAGTAATAGAGAGATTCTTGGTCACTCCAGTCAAGAGATCCGCAATCCTGTTGGGAAGGGTTCTGAGGGATGCTATGGTGCTTATCGCACAATGCATTCTAATCACGTTGGTGGCGATTCCCTTCGGACTAAACGTCAACGTGACAGGATTCCTGCTCTCTCTAATACTGTACGGCCTGATCGGGATCAGCATGGCTTCGATGTCGTACTCATTTGCGCTCATTTACAAGAGCGAGGACAATCTCGCTCCCACTCTCAACACCATCACACTACCAATCTCACTTCTATCGGGCATAATGCTCCCGCTCATACTCGCCCCCATCTGGCTTCAAAATGTAGCAAAGATCAATCCACTCTCCTACGCTGTAAACGCCTCCCGTGCACTATTCGCCGGAAACTTCCAAAGCATCGACATAATCGCAGGATTCGTCATCATTGCATTGCTCGCAATCGCCATGTTCTCGTGGTCACTGAGCTCGCTAAAGAAAATAGAATCCTGACTGGAAAGAACAGATCATCCACAAGAAGAGTCGAAGATCGGGGCTGGAGAATACGTCAGAAACGTTGGGTTTGCAGGGAAAATATGATGTTGACCCGTAACTGTTCGGTCTACGCTACAATCGTATGATGGCTGGATTCGGGGCAGTTTTAGTCAATCGATGCCCAGATGATTATCGGCGCTAGCAAGCAACATCAGAAAGCCAAAGAGCGCGCTACAAGAAATCATCAAGAATCTGAGACTTACAGGCGATGATCCAACATCGTATCTTCGTACAAGAAGAGCACTTGGAGCCTTGCTCTCACGCCACTGCATTTCCTCGGCCACGAATTGGTATGCGAAGCCAGTCTCCGATTCCATCAGGAGAGTGCATCGGTTTCTCAGTGAAACGTAAGATAGGGCTGGCTCCTTAGTATCCTAAGGCAGTGCCGTCTCTTCTTGGATCAGCACCACCTTCAAGTTCGCCCTTCTCACTCCTTACGAGGGCAACGTGCACGCCCCCAAAATACAAGCGCGCACTGCTGAGCCGCTTTGATTCCACCGAATGCCCCATTTCTCTGAGCTTCTCGACCGACCCGCTATCTATGCCCCTCTCTACCTGAATCAAACTGCCTTGAGTGTGGATTCTCGGTGCTGCCACTGCATTCTCTGCGGACATGTCAAACTCGAGGATGTTTAGTATCGTCTGGAGTACGGAAGATACGATCCTCGTTGCTCCGGCCGACCCGACGGCCATGAATGGTCTTCCGTCCTTCATCACGAGCGTTGGACACATGCTGCTCATCGGAACCTTCCACGGCCCAACAGAGTTCAGGCGACCCGGAGAAGCTTCGAAATCGTGCATTGTATCGTTCAGGAGCATTCCAGTCCCCGGCACAACCACACCGGATCCGAAGTAGCATTCCACACTCTCAGTCAAGGCAACAACATTCCCCTGGGCGTCGATAACCGTAAGATGACTCGTATTCGAAGCATCGGCTGATCTGGTGTCTGAGGATTCGATAGAACTGGATACGCCATCGGGCATCACATTGGCCGCGGCTTTTCTCGCTAGATCCTTCGAGACCAACTCGCTCATGGGTATCTGAGAGAAATCTGGGTCGCATATGCGCGGTCGAATGCTGTTGCAGCTTCTCATTAGGGCTTCCGATATCAGATGTAGTGCCTGTGGGGAATTGTGTCGGAAGTTCTTCAGTGAATGACATTCTAGCATGTTCAGGGTTTGGAGTATTATGGCCCCACCTGAGCTTGGGGGAGGAGCAGATATGACCTCGTAGTCTCTGTAGGTGCCTCGCATTGGGTCCCTAATGGTTGGAGTGTAGCGTTCCAAATCTGTGGGAGACAGCAGACCATCATTCGAAGTCATGTCCTCGTAGATCGTCTTCGAGATTCTGCCGTTGTAGAACTCATCTGGACCATGCCTAGCTATCGCCCTGAAACTGTTCGCTAGGTCTCGGAGGCGTATCTTGTCGCCTTCTCGGTACGGTCCACCTCTCTTGAGGTAGACAGTTCTGGAGCCTCTGAAACGCTGGAGTTTGGAGACGCTTCGTCTCCACACATAAGCCATTGTTCTGCTGACTTCAAATCCTTTCCGCGCATACTGTGTTGCAGGCCCAAGAGCGTCTCTCAGACGCAACCTGCCATACTTCTGAATCATCAATGAATGGCCAGCAACGGAACCGGGCACCGCGACTGATCTGTGGCCGATCGAATTCTCGTTTCGGAACACCTTGCCTGTGCGAGAGACGCGGAACATATCCTCCTTAGAGGCAAGTGGCGCCCTTTCTCGAAAATCTACGAAGATCGCTCTTTCTTCGGAAGCCAGCCAGATTAGCCCGAAGCCTCCTCCTCCAATTCCACAGAACGCAGGAGTCACCGTCCCTAATGCAAGCGCCGTCGCCGCCGCAGCGTCTACAGCGTTACCTCCTTTCTTCAGAATACCTACGCCAGCCCTGGCTGCTAGGGGATGCGCCGCAACCACGATGCCGTGTTTGAATCGAGACATTTGAGCGCCTGAACTAACGTTCAGCGGGTGTTATTAGAAGGTCGCCCGGATTCATCGAGAGATGCACAGTGAAGACAGCAATCGATCTCTCAAGCTTACCGGTCGTGGATGCCCATTGTCATTCATACCTTGACACCCCCAAGACACTGACCGCTGACGAATTTGCTCGCCATGCGACATTGGCAGTGCAGCCGGATTTCTTAGCTGGAAAACCTGCTCCGAGCGAGAGACAGATCCAGAATTCTCGCAATCGACTGTTGGAGATGTATCGCAAGCAGCCATTCTTCGTCTACATGATTCGATCGCTCTCGACTTTTCTACGCTGCGAAGCTGATCTTGAGACGGTTGTGAAGGCCAGAAATGCGAGAGCTCGAGATCTCGATGTCTATGTCAAGGAACTTTTTGCGGACGCACGGATTCGCGGACTCGTAATTGATGGTGGATACCCACCATTGGCTGAAGAGCATTTGAAACGATTTCCCGCTAAGACGGTGAAGGTCTTTCGCCTTGAAACATTCATCAAGGACTTGCTTGATCATCACTCCTCATTCTCTGAATTGTGTTCCGCATACGAGTCTGGAATACGAGAAGCGATCAGAAACGAGAAACACGTTGCACTGAAATCCATCATTGCTTATCGGAGTGGCCTCAAGATTGGGCGTGTCGAGCCAGAAGAGGCTGAGAGGGATTTTCTCGACGCGAAGGAAGGCCGTGCAGAACTGGCATGGTTCGGGCCAAAGGCGAAGAAACTCCGCGACTTTCTGTTCGTCAAGGGGTTGGAGATGTCAATTGACTTGGATGTTCCAATGCAAGTGCACACAGGCGTCGGCGACTATGACATAGTACTTGACAAGTGTGATCCAAGCCTGATGTACGATCTTCTGAAAGATGAACATCTCCGCAATGCCACGGTCGTCCTAGTCCATTCCGGATTTCCGAACAGCCAGAACGCTGCGTACATGGCGTCGGTTCTCCCGAACGTCTTCCTAGATTTCTCCTTAACGATTCCTTTCCTCAATCCCATAGGCCATGAACGTCTGATGGAGATCTTGCAGCTTGCCCCGAGTTCAAAGATCATGTACGGTTCTGACGGATTCAATCTGCCGGAGTTGATCTGGTTGGGCGCCAAGGTTGGAAAGAAGACTCTCGGAAAATGTCTACAGACACTGGTTCAGGAAGGACTCTTTGACGAGAACGAAGCCAACCTGATCGCGAAAAGAATCCTATTTGACAACGCCAACGAGCTATACGAACTAGAATTAACTTGAGACCTTCCAACAAAAACCAGTCTAAGAGGATCAAGACCCTGACTGACGTCAGAATGCATTTGTTCTGCTGAATAGACGGCTCCACAGATCTTTTATACGGTCAGAAAGGCCTGTAACGTCCTTCGTGTGATTCTCTTGCCAAGTTCTCGTGAGTCAGTCATCAGAGCTATTCGCGAGAAACAGATACGCTTACTCAGTGTAGAGTATGTTGATTTTGGAGGAATTTCAAGGAGTAAGGCGCGCACTGTTGGCGACCTTGAAGCGTTTCTTGAGAACGGAGTAGGTTTCGCGAAAGGTAATTTCGGGATAACTGCCTTCGATACGGTTGCAGCTGAACCCACATACACAGTCGCTTCAGGCGAGGCGAATCTTGTCCCAGATGTGGAGACGTTCGCGATCCCGCCCTATGCGAATCGAGTCGCACGTTTTATGGGCGAACTCAGAAACACGGACGGCTCAAGCTGGGAACTCTGCCCACGCCATGCATTCCGCGACTTCCTGAAACGCGTCGAGACGATGGGTTACAAGTACTGGGGCGGGGCCGAGATGGAGTTCAATGTGGTCCGCCGAGAAGGAGGCACCATAACGCCTTGGATTTCAGCTGCGATACAGTCGCAGCACGGCCTCGAATTAGGCGAGGAGCTTGTCAGCGAGATCGTTGAGAATGTTGAGGCGATGAATGTGAAAGTCATCAAAGCGCACGCGGAAGGCGGAGGAACATACGGCGGACACTTCGAGATTGACATGCACCATCAGGCCGGAGTCAAATGTGCAGATGATGTTGTAACATTCAGAGATGCCGCGAAAGCCATCGCTCATAAGCGAGGCTTGGAGGCAACTTTTCTCGCCAAACTCGCTGATCCCTTCACAGGCAGTGGTATGCACATGCATAGCAGCCTAACCGACCCAAGAACTGACAGGAACCTATTCGTTGATCCGAACGACGACCGCAAGCTAGGCCTGAGCCAGCTCTGCTACTACTTCATCGGCGGTATCCTAGAACATACTCGGGGACTATGCGCAGCGGTGGCAGCGAATGTGAACTCCTACAAGCGTCTGATCCATCCTGGCCACTGGGCAGCAGACGGGGTGTTCTACGCGTCAGGGCACCGAGGTGCCGCAGTGAGAATCCCTCAGGTCGCTGACAAGTACGAGACTGCGCATGTTGAGTTCAGGGTTCCGGACCCAGCGTGCAATCCCTACATTGCCTTCACTTGCATGCTCGCCGCTGGAATCGACGGCATAAAGCGAAAAATCGAACCGGGTGACCCTATCACCGATGATGTGGGAAGGCTAAGTCACAGCGAGCGGTCGAGAAGAGGAATCAAACCTCTACCCAAGAGCCTCTACGAGGCAGTGGAGGAATTCAGGAAAGACGATGTCTTCAGGGACGCTCTTGGGAAAGCTCTCTTTGACGAGTATGTCAACATCAAGCTCGCGGAATGGGACGAATACAGCGCTCTGGTCACCCCATGGGAGACCGAGCGAATGATCAACTACCACTAACTGTCTGGAAGTGGATGCTCAGCGTTTTGACTTGGCTCAACCCACTGTTAGAAGGTAGTTCTTGACTCCCTTCTCGTCCAGGTCAACAACGACTCCTCTTAGCATACCCTCAGTATACTCGCTACCAGGGTTCAGGCAGAGAGTTCTGCCGATCTTCACAAATCCTCGAGATTCATGTATGTGACCGTGAAGACCGAGAACAGGTTGATGCTTCTCAATTGCATTGCGCACAGCCTTGCTGCCTGAAGATATGGTCATGATTTCTGAACCAGCATAGACCGGCTTGAGGTTCTCATCCAGTTTCGGGCACGTATCTAGTCCACAGTCGTATGGCGGAACATGGAGGTTGAAGATGCAGTTCCGCATGTCGTGAACCTTGCTTGTCATGCTGTCCAGTTTGGCCGCAAGTTCCTCTTCTGAGCATTCCCGAGGAGTCTTCCAAGGAGTTGGGTTGCTCCAACCGCTACTCAACATCTCGAACCCTCCGTCAAGACTGACCAATTCGCCTTCAGGGTCTATGATGAAGTCAGAACTCTTCAGAACTTCCTCGATCTCTGGTCGGTCGTCGTTTCCTCCTGTGACGTAGACCTTGACGTTTTTACCCTTCAGTCGTTCCTCGGCCATTCGGACCCAGTGCCGCAGAGTATCGATCATCACTTCGATGAAGACCTCATCGACCTTCGCTGGGTCTCGTCGCATTTCCTCAGTCTCCTCCGCTGTTGTTCTGTATGGATAGTAGCCGGTGAAACGAATCTTCTTCTCAAGGTCCTCGACCTCTTGATCCGACTTTAGGGAGTAATGGTTGCCAAGGAATTCTGCAGCGCATGTCCCGTCAGCTCGTTTGACGATGGGTACGATCATTTTGCCTGTGATGTCGCCGCCTAGAATCAACGTGTTGACCTTGTATACCGATGGCGTGTTTAGAAACTTCAGGTAACATTTCTCTGAGCCGTGAACATCAGTCGCATAGAAGACTCGGATTTTCGCGCCCATTTTCATTTCTCCTAATCTGCAAAACGCTACTCGATTACTGGACTCAACAGTTGACAGTTGTTTTCTGGTCTAGCGAGACGACGAAAAACGCCCGGCCGACTCTATTTAACATGATTGCAGAAATCCGAAAGATTGGATCCGAAATGGTCAGCCTCTTATATACTGTGAAGTGGCCTACGTGAAGTTAGGGAAAAATCTTGGAAACACAACATTTCGTCAGAAAAGCTAGTGGCCTAGTAAGAGAATTCGGTGCAACAGATCTAGTACTGATAGCTTCAGCCATGGTCTTCGGCCTGGTTTTCACTACCGTTCAATTTCCGTGGTTCTACGGATTCAATCCGGGCGCGAACCTCGCGCTATCGCTAATCATAGCTGGCATCCCGTTCGCCTTCTTGATGCTCGTCTACTGGGTAATCGGAGTCGTCATGCCACGAGCAGGGTCTGACTACGTCTGGGTCAGCCGCATCTTCCACCCATCTGTCGGCTTCGCATGGTCTTTCCTGTACATGTTCGCGGTCTTCACAACAGCTTACGTCGGAGGGCTTAGCGCCTTCTCATATGCGCTCTCGATCGCCGTGACTATGTGGGGTCAGCTTTTCAGCGCGCCGGGGCTTAGCAGCCTTGGGACCTTCCTCAGCTCACCAATGGGAGCATTCTACCTTGCGTTAGGCTTCACTCTCATCTTCGCGGCCTTCTCGGTCTTCGGTGCGCGGCTGATCAAGGGGCTGCTCTACGTCTCCTGGGGAGCCGCGATCATAGGGATAGTACTAATGTGGTGGCTACTTGGAACCACCAACCCCGCCATCTTTGCGGCCAAATGGAACTCGGTCATGACCAGCTATCCGACTTATCAAGCCCTGCAGGACGCTGCAACCACGGCAGGCTGGACAGTCCCAACGGGCGGCATGGTCGCCGTAATGGGAGCTCTTCCCTTGGCATCGCTCTTCCTCTTCGGCGGCAACTACGGAGGAAATGTCATCGCAGGCGAAGTCAAGAACGTTAGGAAGACAGTGCCGTTAGCTCTCTTCCTCTCGCTGGCTCTGGGCATAATATACTGGAGCATCACGGGATTCCTCACACTGAATGCCGTAGGTGCGAACTGGTTCTATGCAGTATCATACAGCTGGGAAGTTGCACCCGCTTCCTACGCTCTTCCATTCCCACCCTCACAACCACTAATCCTGTCAGTGATTGCCTTTCCCAACACTGCATTGCTTGCGCTAATCTTCCTAACATACTTCTTCGGTTCAGTGCAAATACTATTCGTCTACTTCTGGGTACCGAGCAGATACTTCTTCGCATGGTCTTTCGACAGAATAATCCCAACGAAATTCGCAGACGTCAGCAAACGTTACCACACGCCACATATCTCAATCGCCGCAATGACTGTCCTGTCAGTAATAGTTCTCGGGCTCTATGCCTTCACAAGTTGGTCGACTGCGTTCACCATAGGCATGTTCCTGTGGGGCGTAGCATACGTCATCCCAGCGCTGGCGACCATAGTCTTTCCATTCGTCAAGAAAGACCTGCTTGATCAAGCACCAGAATTCATGCGAAAGAAGATTGCCGGAGTACCGCTCGTGAGTATACTCGGTGTACTCTGTTCAGTCTCATTCGCGTACATGGGCTACATTGCTTACACGAACCCGCTCATCACTTCGCCAACTGTGTCGGGTCTAGTGATTGCACTGGGCATAATCGTGGGCGCGTTCATCGTCTACTTCGTATCGCTCGCCTACCACAGACGACGCGGCCTCGACACCGAGATGGCCTTCAAAGAAATCCCACCACTCTAGACACCCAACCTCATCCTCTCCATTCTTTTTTCTTCTATCGAATACGTGACAGACTGGATTCGAACATGGAAGATTTCATATCTTGAGCGGCAATATGTTCGGACGTGCCAACAATGTCCGCTTCATCCCGGGATTTCCTCGGTTATGGCAAGGCTCTGCCTAAGGTAAGGTGGCCGAACGGCGCTAGACTAGCGGTCACGTTTGCGATCAACTATGAAGCCGGAAGCGAACGCTCGGTCGCATTCGGGGATCAAGGCCCCGAAACCTTCGGCGAATTCCCTGCCTACGGGACACCGCCCAAGCGCGATCTTGCCATTGAATCCATCTTCGAATACGAAACCCGCGTCGCCATATGGAGAATCCTGAGAACCTTCGACAAGTACGCAGCCAAGACGACCTTCTTCGCCACAGCAAAAACTCTCGAAACCAACCCAGATGCCGCCAAGGAGATCGTTAAGAGAGGTCACGAGATCTGCAGCCACGGATACCGATGGATCGAGCACTTCACGCTCACACGAGAGGAGGAACGGGAAGCCATCCGCAAGGCCGTGGCATCGATCGAAAAGCTGACAGGGCAACGGCCGTTGGGTTGGTACTGTAGGGAACCCAGCGAGAACACTATCGAGTTGTTGGTTGAAGAGGGAGGGTTCCTTTACGATTCCGACATCTACAACGACGACCTTCCCTACTATGTGAATGTGAAAGGGAGGAACTTTCTTCTCATACCGTACACGCCGGATGCGAACGACTTCCACTATTTCTCGAACCGATTCAGCAATTCAGAGGAATTCTATCAGTACTTGAAAGACTCCTTTGACACGCTGTATGCAGAAGGCCGTGAGAACCCTAAGATGATGAATGTGGGCCTTCACGTCCGAATTTCAGGCAGGCCTGGCAGGACAGTTGCTGTTGACAAGTTTCTCAAGTACTTGAAAGGAAGACCCAAGGTGTGGGTTGCTCGCAGAATCGACATCGCAAAATGGTGGCTTGACCACCAGAGCCCTTAGAAGCAGACCACGCCCGGCGAGGTCGACAGCGTCGAGCCTACATTCACATGAATCCTGAAATGGGCACAAGGGAAGAGGAAAGCCTAGGCCAACCTGCCGCCCGGTATTGGCGGTCCCCCAGCGTAAACTTCCTGGATCTGGACTGTGCCAGTTCTCCCAGCGCTGGCCCAGTGTCCCTTGACCTGGTAGGAAATCGCTTCAAAGGTGAGGATGTTAGAAGCTACCAACGCGTCTTGTTTTGGTTCTGGAAATCGTGTCCCCTTCCAGCAGACCAAGCGTTCTGCTTTGGCGGGTTGCAACGAAAGGGCGGGAACCACAATTGGGTAGGCGTCCTCTCCGACCCAAGCCAGCACTTTGACTGCAGCCATCTTCGCGAATTCATGCCGCACCGGCAGGGGCATCTCAACGCCTCCATCACCACTGGCGGATCCGCGCAGCGCACCCAGCCGGGCTAGCATGTAGTCCTTCAGCACCTGCAGTTTCGAGATACGGAAGGCCTCTTCCACCGACCGAACGCGAATGATCCCAGCGTTGCGGATCCCGGTGTAGGCATTGTAGCGTAGAAGTGAACTGCTCATTTGTTGATCCACATAGGGGCCAGTGCGCTGGAATCCGAGGAAGTCTCCCTTGAGAATCCATCCCTGCAGTGCCTGCGTGATCACAAGGACTCCCACACGAGTGTCTTCTTCTAGGTTCTTGATGCTCTTGCGCAGCAGAAAGTTGCCGAAGAAGAGCGTGTCTGGCTGATCATTCGCGGGAAGGATAGAGATCACAGGCACCACGTTAGGCATTCCCTCAGTGTTGCGCGTGGCTAGGAACTTAGGAGTCATCTCTCCCTTCAAGGCCTCAAACAATCCAGGCGTCTCTTGTAACAAGTGCATCACTTTCCTCCAACAACTTCAGGGGTCAATTGTCGCGTTGCTCCGGACCAGTGGGCCACCGAGACGACTTCTGATGCCGCCCGCCAAGTTGATTCCATCTCTTGTCGAGTCAGGAGCGGCACTTTCTCCAGCAGGTATTCCCGGTCCAAGCGGTGGTACTTGGGTTGACCGAGGTTCGTGTACGCGAGCAAATCCCAACGCTGTACGGTGGGCAGCGCCTCACTTATGAAACGCGCGATGGCTAAGATATTCTCTTGGTCATCCGTATAGCCGGGGATCACTGGCGTGCGGATCCACATCGGCACTCCACGAGCTGCCAACCGGCGAGCATTCTCGAGGATGGTATCGTTGGATATGCCCGTCGCTGCTTTGTGGCGCTTCGCATCCATGATCTTCAGGTCATATAGTGCCAGGTTGACCCATGGGAGCACACGCTCGTAGCTCTCCCAAGCAACCGCACCGCAAGTGTCCAAAGCGACATGGACGCCGGCCTCTCGGCAACGAGGTAGGACTTGGCAGAGAAAGTCCGCCTGCATCATCGGCTCTCCGCCGCTGAAGGTCACGCCGCCACCGGAGGTCTCATAGAACACTTGATCTTTCAAGAGTTCTGCGACCATCTCCTCAGGGGTCCAATTGCGTCCGATCACTTCCAGCGCAGCAGCCGGGCAGGCTTTTTCGCAGGCTCCACAGGCGGTGCATCGTTCGCGGTTGATGCGCATGCCCTGAGGCGTAAGAGTCAACGCATCCTCAGTGCAGGCTTGCAGGCAGTCGCGAGCGCCGATGCAACGCACATCGTACCAAATCAACTCTGGTTTCGGGCTTAGTCCCTCTGGATTATGGCACCAAGCGCAATGCAGGAGACATCCTTTCAGGAAGGCGGTCGTACGAATGCCTGGGCCGTCTTCCGTACTGAAGCGCTGGATGTTGAAGGCTGAGACCCATCGTCATCCTAGCTGGTGTGATTCGCGGGCGATGATCTCGTCCTGAATCTCTTTGCCTAATCCCACGAAGTAGGCGTTGTAGCCTGTCACGCGCACCAGAAGGTTACCATACTCATCCGGATGTTTCTGTGCCTCGCGCAGAGTGTTCGCATCGATCACGTTGAGTTGTACACACGTGCCGCCCACTTTCCCGTAAGCTCGCAGCAGAGCCATCAGCTTCTGTCGTTGTTCCGGATGTTTCAGGAGGCTGGGGCTGAAGCTCATCGTGTGACTGGCACCGTTGGGAGCCGTCTCCAAACCGAGCTTCCCCACACTCTTGATCACCGCAGTCGGACCTTGGCGGTCCGCCCCGTTGACCGGACATACGGCGTTCGATAGGAACTGACCCCGTCGACGTCCGTCCGGCGTAGCAGCGGTGGAAGGCGCGTAGGCTACCCAATAATTCCAGGAGAGATAACCGCCCCTGTATCGTTTGCCGGTCGGCGAAACGTGACGGGACGCCTCCTCCGTCCAGAAGCGGCTAACCTCGTGTGCGATCTCGTCTGCGTAGGAGTTGTCGTTGCCATACTTCGGAGCCTTGTTCAGAAGAGTCTGACGAAGGCTCTCGTGTCCGTCGAAGTTGGCTTTCAGTGCCTCCAAGAGCTGTTGCATCGTGATTTGATGATCCTCGAACATCAACTTCTTCACAGCCGCCAAACTGTCGGCTGCTGTGGCCAAGGAGACGCCCTCGACCGTCAGGAAATTGTATCGTGCCCCTCCAGCGTTGCTATCCTTGCCACTATCCAGGCAACCATCCACTAGAGCACTCAAGTAAGGAACCGGTTCCCAACGCGCCCGACCAGCGTCGGCTAAGTCGTTGACGCGAATGATCTCCTCCAGCATGTGGCGAAGCTGGGTCTTGAATGCGCTGAAGAATTGATCAAAAGATGTGAAGAGCTTAGGGTCACCTGTGGATGGGCCGATTCGTTGGCCGCTCGCCATGTCTCGCCCATCATTCAGCGCCAGCTCCACCGCCTTTGCCAAGTTAAGATTCACATCAACCGTGCCTGAACGATCGCAACCTTGGAGTGTATTCTCTAGGCAGCCGACCGGGGCATAGTCCCACAGCCGATCCTCCGGCAGCCCTTCCCAGCGTAGGCCAGCGATCGAGTTCTCGTCGAAGTTGATGAGAAAAGGAGAACCCTGCGCCTTCGCCACCATGTCGACAATCCGTTCGAGCAAACGGTCCGATGTGCGAGCATGGATACGGACGTTAGGCTTCGGCTCAAGCAGGTTCATCTCCTCGATGACGTCGAGCATCAGGTAGGTTAGGTCGTTGGATGCGTCGTTTCCTTCAGCATCCATCCCGGCGAGCGTGATGAGTTGACCGAATGAAGCATTAATGCCCTGATTCGTACCGGTCCATCCTTGGTAGTCGTAGGCGTAGTTGTGCTTGATCCAGAGACACTGCAGCCATTCCTTCGCCTGATCGCGGCTTAAGCGGCCCGCATCCAAATCCCGTTTGTAGTACGGGTACAGGTACTGATCAACGCGTCCTGGGGAAGACCCGGCCCGGGTAACTTTCCGCAACCATAGCCAGCATGTGAGTGGTCCAAAGAGACTGAAGAGCCTCAGGAAAAGTCTCGGCCGGCAGCCAAGGCACCTTGCGACAGATTCGAGCAATCTCTCGGAGCTCCTTCTGACGAACCGGATCAGTTGCCGCCGTCGCCTGACGCTCGGCCTCAGCAGCATACCGTTCCATCAGCATGGGCACAGCGTCGGCGCATATGACGACGGCACGCGCCAAGTCGCGCTGCTCGGGGGTGATGCCGTGTTTCGCAAGAAGAGCCTGAGCTTCGTCTCGAATACCTTTCCAGCCGACGCGTAAGGCTTTGGGATAGTCTGGCACCAAGTGCCCGGGGACGGCGCCGCAATTGCCCACGCCCAGACTGTTGAGCGACTGATACCTTTTGAAGAAGACCTGCTCCTCACGACCACGAGCACGAGCCTCATCCTTCTTCAGGCAGCGTGAAAACGCAGTGCTGAAATGCGAACCAACAATGAGCTCTCCATCTAGGATCTGTACTGGCAAGTATTGGCGCAATACCTCACGGAAGAACAAAGCTTGCCGGACGACCAAGGGCTCGTTCCAGAATCCCTCTGGCAACTCAACTGGCTTGGCCGCTGCTCGCAAATAGCTTCGGGCGCCTTGCAGGAACATCGCCATCTCAGGCACATTCGTCCAGTTCCAAATCGCGTAGACTACATCCCAAGGCGTGCCCGTTGTGTAGGAGCGGACCTCGTTGGTGAAGTCGCGCTCGTAGAAAGAGAAATACTGATCACGGAGTCGTCTTACCCTAGGCGAAAGTCCACTGGCGGTCCACAACCTTGCAGGAGAGATAACCTGACTGGTTTCCATGCTCGCTAGTGGTGCGCGTTCCCTCCTATAAGGCTAGAAAATACTAGCTCGGGGAATAGGACCCTGACTCTTAGGCTGGCAAGGTTGTGGGAGTGGGTGTGTGAAGCTCTGGGAATCGGGACTTGATCCTCTGCTCGGCAAGTGTGTCCGCTTCTTTCAGAATGCTCTCGGCCTCGGCTGACTGTGCCACGGTTGGCGAAAATGTCTCGGTAACGACACCCGTGTCTGCTACCAAACCATCTAGCGTTTCGTTGATCTGACCCAACTCATAGGAAACTTCCGGCATGACGTGACGCATTTGCTCCCCGATACTCGTAACGACACTCTTGATTGGATGCATCAGATATCCGATATCACCGAGCATCTCAGCCGTTTCTAGCTTGAATATGACCCGCTCTAAAGCCAGATCGGACTGCAATACCATCTTTGCGATCTTCCTGACGTCGGCGCATTCTTCCGCATACAGGCTTGCCCTCGTCATGTCTCCTGAAGCTCGTGCCGTGACACATTTGTCGAATAATTCCTTATCGCGATGCTGCATCATTAGGCCCATCGATTCAATCTTGTTGCGCTGGACGCGTAGTCTGTACATGACGTGCATTATTCGTTCCTTGAGCGGCTGCTGGTGAATGCCCAGTCTATCCTCTAGTCTAGAAAGGAAAGATTCGCTCATACCTCATATGCGTCGCCTCATTATGTTGGCAAGCCTTGCGGGCATGGTTCAAGGCAGAACTCGGGACAGCGAGAAGGATATCGTGCCGCAAACATGTGAAAGAGCGAAACACGTCAACAGCAAACAGGAACAGTAGGACAAGGAGGTTTTGAGAAAACCGTAGTACGATCAAGGTCTGTTCCGCTGGTTAGAGTCCCGAGCTTGCCGAGCTACCTCGGAGACGAGCACAGCCAAATGAGCTGTCTGATCTCATAATCATGATTGCCCTGACAATCAAGCCGCATGCTTACGACTCTACCTAGTCGCTATGCTTAAGCGTTGGTAAGATATTCTTACGCTTCATGAGATCTCAAGACGTGCCTGAGCTGACCCGTATTAGCTCCAAGGGTCAGGTCGTGATTCCATCTCGCGTGAGGCAGAAACTGGGCATAGAAGCAGGCAACGTCTTCGCGATCTTGACTCCGCGAAAGGGCAATGTCGTTGTTCTCAAGAAGATCGACAACAAGTCCCTCCAAGCGGATCTGCGAATTTTCCGAGAAGTCGAAAGAGCTTGGAGAGAGATCGAACACGGGCAAGCGCGAAGGGCGTCAAGAAAGCGCTTCCTTGAAGAGCTTGAGACTTGGTAGTCATCACAGAAGTTATCTGGACCCGGAAATTCGAACGCGAACTGAGGAAGCTTAGAGATGAGGGTCTCAAGGACCGCGTGAAGGATCAGATCGAAAAGATACTGGATAACCCAGAGACTGGGAAGCCGTTACGATTCGCCCTGAAGGGCGAACGTTCCGTCTACGTTCCGCCATACAGGCTCATTTATGCAGTGCAAGGTGAAACACTGTATCTTCTCAGATTCGAACATAGGAAGACCGTCTACCGAGTATAACTCGGATGCTCTTCCGGACGCCAAGTCACCAGCCTTGTAGTCGAACGATTCTCACTATTCGGGAGCCTAGCCACACGCGACCGAAAGTACCCGCCGTGGGTTGGGATTCAGCCGACAGTGATCGTGATGCTGAGATGTCAAACATCCTCCACAGGGTGTCAAACATCTCTAGTGCGTCCTAGCGAAAAACGGGGATCTCAACTAGCCTATTCCAGTGTTTTCGGGGTCTGTTGCGGGCAGCGGGGCTGTTCCTAGGCGTTTCGTCAGATTTCTCCTCAGCAGACCATACGGCCCGGTCAGTAAAAGGAGCCTTTCATAGATCATGGCCTCGCCTTACTTAGAGACCGCCTTCGTCTGGCTCTGCTTTCATATGACCGTGAATTCAGGGTTTGGCATGGTGGGCCGGGATAGGTTTACACTCGCGTTTAGAACTTTCAATCAAGCAGTGTTTGAGCTGAGAAAAAGCTGAAACCGAGCCTAAAACAAGCAGTGATCCAGTTCAATACTTGCTTAGCGGAACTCTAGGCTTGCTTTTGATCCATCTAGTCTTGGCATGCGAAAACTGATCATGTTCGCTGAGGGCGCTTACTGATATGCACGTCCTCTGAATTCAACAGCTAAGACGCCGATCCGTCTGGATTCCCAAGCGATGTAGTTTCGATTCGATTCGAATGTCTCCTATTCTTATGCGATATGTGTCCTTCAGCCCTTTCAGCTTCTTGACATCATATTGAAGAACAGGCGCGGGATTCCGTGTCAGTACTTCGAGGGCGAGGATTACTCGGCGGGCATAGTATTTGGGCATCCGCTTCAGTGACTTCCTCGCTCGGTTTGACACGATGATTTCGAACAGGAGTGCTACACACCAAGCTCTTTTCGGAGCTGAGCTAGACTCGCGGATTGGCCTCTACGAATCTGTCGGCGACCGTGGACAATCTGTCGTCTCTCGTCTCTTGTTGGTCGCTCCTCCGGTAGGAGCTGGGCCCGCAGGCGGAGAAGCTCCACCTGCACGTCGTCGAGCTTCGTGATTACCCTGCGCAGCTCTGTCTTTGTGATTTCCATAGGTCTCGCCGATACAACTGGATGCGAAGGCATGGTAAAAAGCTAAGGTTCCGCCGTTGACTGTTCCCCTGTTCTGCTGGAGAAATGTGAGATTTCGTGTTCGTTTCCGGAGACACTCTTGTGAATGGCGAGCCATAGCGTCGCTTGGGCGGCACGTTGAACCTCATCGAGCCGGTCCCCGCACATGTGAAGGACGGGTCGACGGGTTCAAACGCTCGAGCAAAATTACAAATCACTATAGCAACGAATACGCGAAACCCTGACTCTCTCATCGAGATAGGTCAAGAAACAGCCCGGACCTGGGATTCTATAATGCGGGCCGGGATAGCTTCACACTGTCGTCTAAGACTGCCAACCAAGCAGACTCTCAGCTAAGGAACGGCTGAAACCGAGCTAAGAACAAGCAAGAATCAAGCTCGAAATGAGCGGAGGGTATTGAACCTCGGGTTCAAGTCTCAGAATTCTGCGATCCTCGATTTTTCCGCTCAGATGTAGCTTCATGCATCCTTGGTTCCTAACACACCCCTTCCACGGCTCAACAAGAATCCTCGGTTCCCTCTCTTTCTGGTTCAGATGTGCTTGAGCTGAACGATTGCGGGTTCAGAACGTGGGTTTCCAAACTCAATAGGGTTCGGAACCTAGGAACTTCCCGATGCACAACCGAGAATAGCACTAGGAACGATGCCATACGACGGGCGTCGGTTACCATCCGGGTAACCTAGTTCGGTTATTCTTGGGAAGACATGCTTTCATATCTTCAGATTGGAATGGAGTGTGAGAATCAGGATCGTTCAAATCGACTTGGAGATACGAGATTGGACCATCAGAAAGCAACGACAATCAATCACGTTGAAGTCAGGCTCCATCCGATCATACTTGAGAGGATACTGCGCAAGCATCGGGAACTCAGAGGTATGGAATCGCTCATCCTGGAGACGACAAGTGCTCCGGATCTGATTCTTCAAGGACATGGAAAGGAGCTGTTGGCGTTGAAACACTACGACCAGACGCCCCTGGGCCCCAAGGACATGGTGGTTGTCTATCGCGAAGACAAGCAACTCATTATCACAGCGTTTTTAACCTCCGACCATTCGAAGTTGTTGAGGAAGAGGAGGGCAATATGGCAAAGACCGAACTTGTAAGGCTCGCTCCAGAAGGAATCGATATCGAGTACGATGAGAAGGGAGACGTTCTCTACATCTCGTTCGATCCCGAAACCGCGGCCGACGATTCTGAGTTGACTGAGAATGACGTGCTCTTGCGGTACAAAGGTGACAAGATAGTCGGACTAACCATACTGCACTTCTCTGAGAGGAAGAGGAAGACGCGGCTCCTAACGTACGATTCAGACCCGACAATAGTCCTAATGCTCAGAGTTGCTGCTGGAGAAGTGTCGAGCTAGAGAGCCATAGTCATGGCTTCGAAGCAGGTCCAAGAAGATCTGGTAGAAGAGATCGTACGCCGCTACAAGGACATCTTGGCCCTCCTCGCCAAGTACTAGGATGCCAGACGCTCGAACCTCAAACTCGACACCTGCAACCCGCTCCACCTTCAATACGACATTCAGCTGGGCGCACCATTCTGTGAACATAGGCTGTTGTTCAGGACGGCAATCATGAGAGACAGTGCAAAGCTGACAGTTTCAAACTCTCGAACAAAATGACAAAGACTCAGAAACAATGAAAGGCCAAAATCTGGCTCTACATAGAGACAAGTCAAGAAACATCCCGGATTGAAGGTTCTATAATGTGGGCCGGGAGGTTTCCATACCCAACAGGGTTCAAAACCGTCCGTTGATTTGGACCATGTTGGGTTTGGAACTCCCATCTTCCGTGCACTAACGGGGCTGCGAGCTATAGCTCTAGCAAGGCTCTTGGGATCACAAAAGATCGCCCGAAAACCTTGTAGGTACAGGACCCAATGCCCGATTTCATGGGCAACGACTAGGAGCTTGAGGTTGGGAAATGATTCCAGCCAGACAGACAGCACGACTTTCCCTTTATAACCCGCTGGGCGGGCCATATTCACTTCATGGGGACTTGAGCGGAGTTCCGGATTGTTTCGCCTGTTGTCGATAAGAGGCATAGCCTCAGGTTAGTGTACTTGAAAATCTTGAGCTGAAGGAGAACATGAAACTACTAGTCTTAGATGTCGAAGGCACGATATTTCGAACAGATGTTAGATTACCAGACACGTCAATAGACTCGACAATCTGGCAGAGAATCGCTCAGGAATTAGGGCCCGACGCTGTAAGTGAGGAGGTGGAAACTCATAGGCGCTGGGAGAGTGGGCACTACAGGAGCTATCTGGATTGGATGAAAGACACTATTTCGATTCACCGGAGATATGGTCTCTCGGAGAGGCTGTTCCGCGCAATAATTTCCTCAGCGGAGTACAACCCGGGCGTCGTTAATACTCTCTCGGGAATTGATCGTTCGAGATACGAGTTGCTTTTGATTTCGGGTGGGTTCCGCGAGCTTGCAGCGAGAGCACAGAAGGACCTCAACATTCTTCACGCCTTTGCGGCTTGTGAATATTTGTTTGGCAAGGATGGGAAACTCGGATCGTATAATCTGTTGCCTTGTGATTTCGAGGGGAAAATTGACTTCATAAAGCTCATGCTCCGTGAATATGGGCTAGGTCAAGAAGACTGGGTGTTCGTTGGTGATGGTCTGAACGATGTTCCAATAGCGCGAATTGCTCCCTTATCGATAGGATACTGCGCTCACGAAGAGCTCAGGAAAGTGGTAAAATATCAGATAGATGAATTTGAAGAAATGTCAAGGATTCTGAACTCGAAATCGACTGCTAGGTGAGGCCATGCCAAGCAGATATCGGCAGACCGATTTTCTAATAGTGACTGCACTGGATATTGAAACGGATGCCGTAGAGAGCCTCTTAGAGAATAAGTCACCTAAGGGTCCCGATATTTCAGGCGAAGTTACTAGGGAAAGTTCGACCACGAAATACTCAGTGATTGTTACCGAAATCGGCGAGATGGGTACAAATCCCGCGCAACGAGCCACACGAGAGGCACTAAGCCGAGCAAATCCCAGGTACGTTATCCTCACAGGAATCGCTGCAGGTTTCCCTGAATCGGAAGTGAACCTTGGTGACGTAATTGTCCCGCGGGCAGTAGTACCTTACGAGATTGCAAAGATAACCGAACGCAAGATCGGCATCAGAGCCCTTCTAGGAAGGAAGACGACGGAGTATGAGCACAGAAGCCTCCCTATCCAAGTCTCGTATCCCCTATGGTATGCCTCAGATCGCTTGGCTTCTGACAATACGAGCACGTGGCCTAGTTCAATTCGAGTAGCGCGTCCCGATGGGACGAACAGACGCCCAGTAGTTCACAGTCAGGCCACTTCCATTTTGGGGAGCGGTGAGAAGATAGTAGCAAGCGACTTGGCCGAAGCTCGCAAGTGGTTGATTTCTGAGTATCGTCGACAGGCTGTGGGACTGGAGATGGAATCCTACGGAGTTCTGACCGCGTGTCAGGTAACCGACACGCCATTCTTAGTGGTAAAAGCATCTCAGGACTTCGCGACCTCGGATAAGGATGAATCTAAGCGTAAAGATCGATGGAGACCCTACGCGGCCGAAGCTGCTGCAGCCTTTACAATTGCATTGATCAGGCGGTTCGAACTTCAGGCTGACGCTCTTGTGTTAGACCACGTGAGAGAAGTACGAGAACTCGTGCGGAGTATCGAGCAGGGAGCGCCTCACCCCGCCTTCTCGTATACAGTCAGTCGGGCGTGGTATTATCAGGACATGAGAAGCGGCATCTTTGATACACAAGCCGAACCCCCATACGCCCTAATTCCAGATGACTTGCATCCCCGCTACATATTGCATGGAGGAGGCGGGACTGGAAAATCCCGAATCGCCCAGACCTTGATAGGACCGTTAATTGATCGGAACCTGTTCCCCGTTTTCATTGATTTGAAGAAATATTCCTTAGCGAAAAAGCCGGAGGACCAAGAATCTGGTCGAGTCGTCGAGGATGTTCTGCTGCTGAGCGCTGCTCCAAGGCGGACGACGCGCGAACTGGAACGGCTGGCAGGAGAAGGTAAGCTGGTGGTGGTAATCGACGGAATTAATGAAGTTTCTCGCGATGAACGAAGTTCCCTAGTAGGCTACTTCCAAAGCCTGAACAGAAATGGCCAAGTCTGCTATATTCTGATGACAGATCGGCTTGGTCCGGAGTCACTTGAAACGTTTCACCATGCAGCCGTCGATCGTCTCGACATCGAAAATGTAAAGACTTTGTTTGACGAAGCATTCGGACCAAATTCCTTTCAAAACCTTGATGAAAAACTGCGCATAATCTACACAAGACCATTTTTCCTCTCTTTGGCTGTCAAAACTAGACAGAGCTTCGCAGGGTCAAAGACTTGGAGCAACATCTTTGAGAATTTCTTCTTGAGTCAACTCAGAATGGAAACCGCAGATCTCGACCTCATTGCTGAATCTACTCTGGACGCGTTCGACTCGAATGGGAACTTTGAGCTTTCAAGCTTCCAGCAACGACTGGGAGAAGAACGATTCAAACTGTTGACTTCGGTTGACGTGTTGAGTGCAGAAGACGGTGGATTCGAACATTATCTCTGGAGAGACTACCTCGTCTCACGGATGCTCGCGCGAGACGAAAATAGATGGAAGGACCAGATATTCGATGCCATCACAACCTACTCCTCATCCTTGGAATGCTTGTCGATGACTGTCGAGCAATTGCCAGATCGGGTGAAAAAGGACAATTTTCTGAAGAAACTTTTCGATTGGAATTATCTGGCCGCCGCACGATGTATTGCTGATTTCAGAGAGAATGAACCAGAAGCACGACAGTTGAGTCTTAGCATAAGGTCAGCAATACTTGCGGCGGTCGCGGAAAAGCGTTTTGATGGGGTGCAACGAACCCGAGAACGTGCCAACGAGTTCCTTGCAGATCATCACTACGGCTTTGCGCGTCCCTTTGTAGAGGCGGCATCTGAAGAGGCGTTGAGGCAGCACGTATCGACAATCCATGAGCCCGAGGAATGGTTCGGAAAATGGAAAACGCTTTTTACGAAAGCCAATGGAGCACAATCAAATCCGATAGAAATAGAACTGATCGCGTCCGACGACTCCTTGATTGGCTGGGCTGCATCAAATCTAGCACGCAGAAGTAAGTTGACTGACGATGACTTCCGGACCGTTCGAGGTATTTACGAAAACACAGCTGATGAAGATAAGAAGAGTGTTAGGTGGAGAGTAGTTCATGTTTTGGGGGCCCATCCGAAGCCCGAGAATGCCAGTTTGCTCTATCAAGCGCTCGGGAACGATCCATATCACTGGGTACAATATGGTGCGGCCAGATCCGTGATCGAAATCGCCGCACGATCAGAAACCGCCCTTCGTGAACAAGCCCTGGGCGAGGTCAAGGACTTCATACGAACCTACAGCCCGACCAAATTATGGATGCGGCGGCAAATCCTACAAGAAACGATAGAATCCTCATTTATCAGTCATCCTGCGGCAGGCTGGAAGGGTGCGGTTCGGCCTCTCCTTCGATTCATATCACAGCAGGAATCTGATCCCAGTGTTCAGTCGGAATTGATGAAGAGAGTTAACGCACTCGACACTTACGATGAGTCAGCATAGCCGATTTGAGGCGGGGTCGACGCTACGATTCCATGAACCTATCCACAATGAATACGGCCACCTTACCGCGGCTATTCGAGATATCAGGTTTACCCGGCACGTTCGTGTTGTGGACCCTGTACCTAGTTCCCTGCGCCCACAACAATCTCCTGACTACCATTTCTGGAACCGTATCTCTACCTTTGATGCTGGCCATAACCTTGCTGCGAGTTCCTTTAGCAAGGTTGTCCACCATCTTTCATAGTCCCCTTGTACTCGAACTGGCCAAGAAGCCAAGAATCGATATGCTGATCAACTTCCAAGTGAGTCAGGTCTTCAGAGCTTTCGGACTTGGATAGCATGAGCGACTGGACAAGTTCTTTGGACCGAACGATTGGAGACCGATAGAACGGCACTGGAAAGAACACGCTTCTCCGGAGATAATCAGGTCCGAACTATTCGGACTATGCAAGAACGGCCTGGAGAAGCACGATCTCAGAGCCCTCCCAAAATTGATCTACACTGAATCGAAGAACGTCCCGCTCTACTACTTAATCTACGCCTTCAAATTCGGCGTTGGCGAGAAAGTATGGAAGGATATTGCAAAGCCCAAGATCTCGAAGTACCGCACTCTCGACGGAGATGAAGTCACAATATACGAGTGAAAGTCAAGAGTTAGTACGAAGTCGCTCCGACTCGTTGGGAAGTCAGGAAGAGGGGGTCTGCCCCTCGCCTCTAAACAGCGTGGAATTACGGCCACTAGTCGTATGCAGCACAGGAACAGTCACGAATTGGCTGATCGTATGCGAATCTGCTCGTTCAGTGAACTAATTCGTTTCGGTAACAGTCTGCGCGTTTAGAGGTGACGCTGCTGGAGTTACACATGGATTTCCACGCCTCCAAACCAAATCCACGTGGACACCAAAAATCAGGCCTTGTGTTATATCCCCCGTTTCATGGTGCGGGCGTCCAGATTTGAACCGTCGTTGGCCCGTTGTTTTGTGTGTGTATGTGGTAGTTCGCAGTTCCCGCCACATTTGCATAGGCATTATAGGTAGCATATGCATGATTAGCACGTTAGGTATCGTGAGTGGACTTGGGGAACAAATCGGCCGTTGCGAGAGCAAACAGCAAATCCGTATCGGTTCGTGCAACAATCCCCGAAGATGTTGCCAGACAAATGGGTTTGGTGGTTGGCGACGTGCTTGATTGGGAAGTCGAAGAGAGGAAGAATCGAAAAGTCGCGATCATAAGGAAACTTGAGTAATTTCTGATCATTCCTTAGGCGACAAGCTTTGCCAAATTCTCAGAAGGCATGTGTGGCGAGAACCTCAGCGCAGCGGTCGCGATTAATGGCGAGGGTAAGACATACAGGCACTTCAGCAGAACTCGCAATAAGGAACCTAATCGAAGGATTCGGAATCGGGTTTCGGACAGAAGCCAGAGATTTGCCGGGAAGCCCTGACATCGTCAACGATGATTATCGGTGGGCTATTTTTGTAAATGGATGCTATTGGCATGCTCATGCGGGATGCGAAAAGTGGACGATCCCCAAAACTAATCGCGCCTTCTGGCAGAGAAAGTTCAGACAGAACCGGACCAGAGATCGAAAGAAGGCCTGTGAACTCGAAAAGGTCGGATATTCTGTCCTCGTTGTCTGGGAATGCGAACTTGAACATGCGGAGAGACTGAAATCTAAATTACTGGTTTTCTTTAAGCGTTCAAGAGAATTTGAAAACAAGCCGACCGGGAATTTAGTTGTTAGCGGCATTTTGTGAGGTTCGCGTCGTTGCTTCGTGAGCATTTCGCATTTTCAGGGTCTGGCGATTTCGCGATACGAACTGTCGAGCTGTCTAGCGGAGAGAGAATTTCGACTCGCTTGCGAATCAACGAATCAACGTTCAGAAGAATGGACCCCCAATCCGCATTTGATTATTGGTTCCTTAGAAGAAAACGGCAAACGCCTGTCCAACATAAGACCAGCAAAGTACATTTCGCAGAACTTTATGCGGGTTGTGGAGGATTGTCCTTGGGAGCCGCGGAGGCCTGCCGGGCAATTGGTATGGGCTTCCAATGCGCTGTTGCGGTTGACGTAAACCCCGCTTGCTTGGAAGTGTACAGACGAAATCTGGGAGTTTCGAAAGCATACTCCAATGACGTCAGAGAGATTCTTGATGGGGAAATTGGTGGCAAGCCAACTTCAAAGGAACGAACCTTTCTCAAATACGCCAAGAAGACACGCTTCCTATTGTCCGGACCGCCTTGCGAAGGAAATTCCGATCTAAATAACTACACGAGGAGAAAAGACCCTCGAAACCTTCTGTACGAGAGGGTGGGACGATTCGCTGAGCTGGTAAGACCTGAACACGTGTTGGTCGAAAATGTACCGAATGTTGTTCACGGAAAGGAAGGAGTCTTGCATACAACCATACAAGTCTTGCGCGAGCTTGGGTACATCGTGGATTCTGGGGTTGTTGACTTGTCATTGCTCGGGGTGCCCCAAACGCGAAAGCGCCATGTGACTGTCGCATCATTGACAAAGACATTGTCAGTAGGCGATATGATTCAGAAATATGCCATTGGCCAGCCTCGGTCTGTTTGGTGGGGCTTCGACGATTTGGAAGACGAAGAACCAAGGAATCCATATAGCGAACCGTCAAAACAGACTCGGGAAAACTTGAAACGAATGAAATATCTGCATGATAATAATGTCTTCGATCTCCCAAATCGCCTGCGCCCGAAATGCCATAGAAACGGTAAACATTCTTACACGTCGATGTATGGGCGACTGAGAAAGGACCAACCAGCTCAGACGATAACGAGTGGGTTCGGATCGCCGGGACAAGGTCGATTTATTCACCCGACTCGAATGAGAACGCTGACTCCACACGAAGCAGCCCGTTTGCAGTTCTTCCCAGATTTCTTCGATTTTTCAGTCGTGCAGGATAGGACCGCGCTTGCAGGGATGATAGGAAGCGCCGCGCCAATGAAGCTCTCCTACGTATTTTGTCTGGAATTATTGGCGTAGATTTGGCAACGAATGATGAGCGGCTTATATTCACAGGCTACAATTAAGCATACGGGGCCGGGCGTTGCCATTCCTGAAATTCACTGTTGATTCCCAACTACTTGAAGAGCTCGGGGAACGTCTAATCGGCAAGTCATATATCGCCTTGGCGGAGTTGGTGAAGAATGGTTTCGATGCCGATGCGAAGAAAGTAACCGTCAAGCTTGACCCAGATAACGACCAGATTTCTGTGGTCGACATTGGCCATGGCATGAGTTTTGAAGAATTTAGGGACTATTGGATGCGAGTTGGGTCAAGACACAAAGAGAGACAAAAGTTTTCACGAGATTTCAAACGCCGTATGACGGGTTCGAAGGGAATTGGTCGCTTAGCGGTTCAGTATCTAGCAAATGAATTGCGTCTCTCAACTACATCCAAACATGACCTCAGCAAGAAACTAAGCGCCCATGTGGTTTGGTCTGAAGCGGTAAGGACTGGTGATCTGACCGAGGCGACGGTACAATATGATACGGAAAGGGGGCAATACTCACAAGGCACGTCAATCATTCTCTCTGCATTAAAGACCAAGTGGGATGTTGACTCGGTAAAAGGACTTGCTCGAGAGATTTGGTGGCTTCAGCCTCCGTTCAGAAGTGAACTTAGGATTCAGGATGACTCTAAACGAGCGTTTCAGATCGAATTTTTCTCCCCGAATCAAGAGTATGTTGAGAGTTTCAATAAACAGATGCACGCAATCCTCGACATATGGTATGCTAAACTAATAGGCAAAAATGACCATGGCAGAGTGAACCTGTCCTTGGAGTTCGCCGGTAGGACTCCCATTCACACAACCTATGAAATTCCCCCGCCTTGTACCCTGCAAGGCGGTGATTTCGAGATTCGCATCTATCTTCTACAATGGCGACAACCGGAGGGAATCAAGGTTAATGTTGCGAGAGAGTACCTTAACGAGTTTGGAGGAGTTCATGTCTATGATGGCGGTTTTCACCTTCCGTATTATGGGGACCCAAGAAATGACTGGCTGAAAATCGAGTTCGACCATTCACATAGGCTTTCTACGTCCGAACTTCTTCCCAAGAAGTACCAAATCGAAGGAGGCATGAGCTTCTTGCCCACACTGTCCAGAATATTGGGCGTCGTGAATGTCAGCACCTCAAAGGACCGCGACTTGAAAATCGTAATTACAAGAGATAGGCTTCAGGAAACCATGGCGTTCGCGAACCTTCGATATATGATAAGATGGGCCACCGATTTCTATGCTGTTCAGGAAGCAAAGCGAGCCCTGGACTTGGCGGTCAAATCGAAGGATATTGAAGCACTCAAAGTCCAAAAAATCGAGGATGTTCTCAAGGGGTTCGAATCTGAGATTCCTGAGATTCCTAAGGAGAAAATTGAGAAACTACGCACGGAAATTAAGAAGGTAACAGAAGGTATTGAGAGTGACGCTGAAGCAGCCGCGGAAAAGGTCAGCTTTATGGGACCTCTTGCAACCGCTGGCATTACATCTCTCGCCTACCAGCACGAGTTAAACCAGCAGTTTCGAACAATCGAGAGAATAATAGTGAAGTTAGGCCAAATTCAGGTTAAGGACGAGGTGCTGCGCGGCACTCTTAACGATTTGACTGAAGAACTTTCCTCGTGGCTGAATCGGGCGAAGACGACAAATGCCCTCTTTGCGTATTTTAGGGATTCAGAGAATCTTCTCACACGGAAGAGGTTTCAAGCTAGGAAAGTAATCGATGATATTTGTGAGCAGGTGAAGTCTCTTGCTCGAGACATACCTATAATCGACGAACGTGTGGATGACAACCTGCTATTGCCTAGGGCGTCTGTCTTGGAGTGGAGTTCGATTTTCCAGAACGTATTCATCAACGCGTTCAATGCAATGATCGATTCAAAGAAAAAAGTGATTGAAGTGAGTTCGAGAAGACAAGGCGCGACATTCGAGATTCTCGTTCAGGATACCGGGTCCGGAGTCGATTTGAGTAATGCAGAAAGTCTCTTCGAACCCTTCGAGAGAAGAACGACGATCTCTCCCGAAAGGAGAGCACTGGGTTACGGCGGGACCGGTTTGGGCCTAACAATTGTCCACATGATTGCCAATAACATTAGGTGTGAGGTTTCGTTCGTGGAACCCGAACAAGGATTCGCAACTGCGTTTTCGCTCAAATGGAGGGAGACCCAATGAAGGCGATTCTGGTTTACGATGACGAACGGCATTCTGGAGAACAGTATGCAAACATATTGAACAATGTGCGGAGCCTCAAAGGCCGTTTTTGCGCTGAGACACTTCCTACTCAAGATTTCCTAGGGGAGATGAAGAAGCTCACGGAAAGACAGAAGGGCTACAGGAGACCCGGTAAAGTAAAGAGCAATTCCTCGATATTCGATGAAGTCTCGATATTCGTTATAGACTATGACCTCTTGAGAGCTGATACAAAGTCGTACTGGACCGGTGAAGTTGTAGCTTACCTTACGCGGTGTTATAGCCAGTGCGGGATTCTGATTGGGCTGAACCAGTTCGGCGACAATCCATTCGACCTAACTCTCAAAGGGCATTTGGAATCGTACGCGGATCTGAATATCGGAAGCAAGCAACTAGGTCGTCCAGGACTCTGGGGAGGAGCTATCACTGGGTTCAGGCCTTGGTATTGGCCTGATTTGATCAACTATCTCGATGCGTTTCATAAGAAAGTCAAAGAAGTCATCGATAATATCGATGAGCCGCTAAGTGAAGTCGTGGGCATAAGCGAAATCATTGAACTACTGCCGAAGACCGTGATCGAATTTGTGGGAAAGGATCCACGAAAAGTGACCTTTCGAGATTTCGTAACCAAGTCAGGACAAGGACTTCGTCGAAAAGACAAGAACCCTCGGATTGAGGACATTGCAAGAATAGCGGCCGCAAGAATCTCCAAATGGTTGGAACGCTTGGTACTATCGGGTCAGAACTTCTTGGTTGACGCACCGCATCTTGTATCGCGATATCCGAGTTTGTTGAAAGGGAAACATTCCAGCATCGAATCTTGGGACCGGACGGCCAAGTTCCAGACAGTCAGCAAGCTGGGATTGGATCATTCACGAATAGAGAAATTCCGGTTTCGAAAAGAGTACTGGTTTTCGCGGCCTGTTTGGTTTTGGAGACCCCTTTCGGAATTTCAAAAAATAAGAGAGGTGTCAAGACCGTGGGAAGGGGAGAAGATCCGTTTGGCCTTCTGCGAGGACAGTTCGAGTTTCCACCCACTGAATGAGTGCAAGGAGTTTCTGGCTGAGGTGGACTCGCCCTACGACCGAAGGTATGTCTACCATCGATTTGCTGGTGTAGACTATCAACCTAGAGTGAGATTGTTGGGAGCTTAATGGGGCCGCATCGTTCTGCAACTCCGACCGGAGGCGCTTCGACGAGCTCAAGAAAGGACTTTGATTTGATGTGCCAGGTACTAATCAAGCTGAGTCAATTTAGCAAAACACGTTGGAGAAGTGGAATCGAAAACTCGAGCCTGCCCAAGGCGGCCATCGATGGATATTACCATTTGGTAAATCAGCATTCGCCGATTTCGAGTGAGGAAGTTGAGAAACTTGTACAGGAATGGAAAGCGTCGAAAAAGATGCGATTCTACCTTAATTATCTGTTTTTGCCTCCGCTCCAGGACAATTCAGAGTTCATCCCGATTCTATCGCTCGACTATAATTTTGAGCCACCCTATCGTCACCTAAGCTTCCGCATTGAAATGCACCGTCTGATTACAGAGCAAGAGGCCAAAATTCACTGCGTGGGTTTCCGGTTCGAAATTGGCGAACCCGGGTCAGATCATGATTATCATCACGTGCAGTTAACTAGCCGCCGACGAAATTGGGAGGGAGGACAAGCTTTGCCGCAATGTCCAGTATGGATGCCTGTCAAAGTCCCTCGGATTCCAATGCCGGTCAGCGACCCGGTTGCCCTAATACTAAGTGTGGTAGTGAGTCTCTATGGGACAGCAGGGCCGCGTCAGATGCTCCCCGATGTTATGCGTGGGGTAGATAGGAAATATCTGAACCTCTTGTCTCAGGCAGTCGGACCCATCTAGCGGTCAGGCTGCCTAATTTATCTTCCAAAGAGCGTCAGCGTAAATCGAAGTCAATAGAGTCAATTCAACGAATCCGCGATCTACGATGTCATTCAAGGTCTTATGAGTTCGAATATGACTGTCTTCTTGTCCACGCACACTTTCGTTCTTTCGTTGTCCTTGATTCCCCGCATCTTGACGGCTTCGCTGGAAATTTCTCACAACTCAGACCATCATCAGTCCTGACAAATAGTGTGGCACAATTGACACGTTGTTTGGCAAATTCACATTTAGTATGACAATCGACAGCGGTTTGGGTTTGTGATGGAGCCTCGGGAAGGGTTTGAGTCCGCGCGCAGGCTCGTTGTTCCGCACCCTCGAACCAGTGGACTCGACCGCCGACTTGGGTTTACGCAGCTATGTGAGTTTCTCCAAGAGTCCGAGCTCTTGTATCTTCTGAGAGAGCAACTTGGGTGTTCAATGGAGATCCGCATCTATTGCAGAATTTGCTGATCGATGAGTTGTGAAAATCAGCGCAGAATAGTCTTTCCCCTATGGAGCCTTTGGGCGTCAAAGGATTTGCGAACTTGTAGGGATTGCTTCTTCATTTCGCCGTGAGTATCGAATCTAAATCTCTCCAGCTATACCCGAACTCTTTGAGCGGTTTCCCGCCCATGGTGGTATCCCTTGTTTGCACGTGCTCTCCTCCCAGTAATTCGTAGAAGCGTCTCGAAGGATTATCGGCTAACACCCAAACTAGCATCGAACTGAAACCACGAAAGAAGAGGGCACCGTGAGCAATTGCTTCTAGGAGATTTCTTCCGCTTGAGTAGATACTGGGCTAGTTCCACACCCTCTGTCCGGACAACGAAATGCCCATTAGCCAAAGGTTTGATATGAACCACGGGAGGACGCCGTGAGAGGCTTGAGCCGATCTGACAAGATCTCGATCGCCTCTCTCATCATCGCGTCGATCGCTCTTGTTGCCTCTGTTGTCGCCCCTGTGGGCATCGCGCACTGGCAGGCCACAACTACGCCTGATGTAGTTTCATATTTCAGGCTCACCCAGACCAACAGGAATGCTTCAAGGCTTGATGTCCTGTGCACCGGGTGGCTGTACAACTATGGAAGTGCTCCTATCTATGATCCACAGGTAATTGTCAACATCTTCGCGTTCTATGGCACGATTCCGCAGGTTACAGAAACAGCTTGGAATCGAACGGGGATAGGTTGGAGTGAAAGAATCGATGTCATCCCCCAAGGCGAGAGTGTTGAGTTCAATGTCACGATTCACGCTAACCTTGCGAGATTGGAATCGCTTCCACCGCCGGTCGCCTCTTCGGAGTTGGACATTGTACTACGCGTTCGCTATCATGGTCCGCCGACGATCTTCGGTGAGACGACTTTCGAGACACCAGCGCAAGTCTTCTTCAATTTTGCCTAGACCTTGTGATCGCGTGCGCATTCTAGGCACTACCTAGGCATACGGGCGTCTACGATTCTTGGTTCGCTCCATGGTCATCAAATGGAAAAGGGACAGTGCGTTTAGCACAAGACAACTGCGTCATGTTGTCGAAGAAATGTAGAAACTGTGCAATCTCATACGGGGTGACGCCAGTGTCATCTTTGTGAACTGACAACATCTCTAAGACCCATTCGGACTGCTCGCCTATTATTCTCCAGGCTTCCTCAATGTCCTCGTTCTTCAGAGAAGCCTTATCGATGCCGGTAATCGACTCGACCCTGCTTAGAGCTATGGGAGCGGTCATGACACAGTAGTCAGGCAGCTTCTGAATGACGGATGTAGGACTGACTGATTCCTTCAAAGCAAATCTAATGTGAAAATACGGATGAGCATCATCAGAGGTCGTTGGAACTCCACTCGACTTGTCATGTAGGAGAAAGCAGTACCAATCGATGACATTTTCTGCCAGCAAACGTGACACGACTGGACGCAATTCGAATCGCATTTTGCGAATGTAAGTTTCGAATGATAGTCCGTCAGTCGGCAGTTGTATGAACGTTTCCCACATTCGAGACAAGCTCGGCTTGTGCATCGATCCTCACTATCGCTTCTCTGTAGGAGAAGTTCTTCTAAAGATGTTTCCAGAAATGAAAGTGGCTGGATCGTGACAAAACCCGTGATGACGTGTCTCTCAATAGAGGATCCTTGCGAGTTCGAGCACAGGTTTCGTTGCGGCGCGTCCCCAGGTATCGCGCCAGCAAACCACGAGGTCGCATTTCTCGGCTTGACCCGCATGTTCTCTTTCGAAGCTCGCACTTTCAAACTCAAGTTCAATCCTGATTTCGCGCCCATTCTCGTCGATGGCGAGGATGTCAGGGTATGCTTCTCCTACCTTCACTAGCTTGGGAAATCCGCAGGCCTTGTGGAGCTTTGCGAATAGGGCAACTGTTCCTTCATGGTTCTCCGGGTCTTTCATGCCGACTACGTGTTCGGCGATCTTTCGGTACTGCTCCCCCGTGAGGCGAATCACCGTTCTTCCTCTGGTTGTCGTGATTCCGAAGTCGGCGAGATCTACCTCGGAGATTGCGGCCAAGATTGGCTTGATTTCGTACGCCATGTGGACTCCAGTACGCCTCTTGCTCCAGTTTCTCAATTCAAACCAATGGTCTGACGATACCTGAAAGAGCCCGAGTGCCTTCTTCTGCTTGGCGTAGTAGAGCAGCTTGTCGCCTTTTCGGATCTGCCTGAAGTTGCGGTCAGCGAGGGCACGGGTTTTGGGAGACCCTATCGCATTTGGGCGATCCCAGTAGGCCTCGATGTCGTGCTGAACGAGCCAGTGACTCATGCACGATTCTACGCCATTGTAGGGGTTATGATCCCGGAAGCTGGTGGGCCGGGAGGGATTTGAACCCTCGACCTCTGCCGTTCTCACCGTTCATGCGTAGGATGTGAGGGCAGCGTCACTTAACCGAGCTGGACTACCGGCCCATACAGGTGAGTTACCCGCGTTTCTCTTACTGATCTATGCTTTAGAAGTTTGTGAGCTTGCTTGCGACAGCACTCGCCGTAGGCTTTGGAAGTCGATCATGATTATCTGGCGAAGGCTATTGTCATACAGTGCCGCCGCAGGATGATACAGAGGCACGACCCTCACGCTCCCAGCTAGAAACAGTCTTCCATGCACGTGTCCGATGGTGTCCTCTTCGAGGCCGAATCGTTTGAAGACCTGCGATCTCGCGGTATCCCCGAGCGTACAAATGACTTCCGGTCTGAGAAGCTCGATCTGTTGATCCAAGTAGGGTTTGCAGGCCGCGATCTCTTCTGTGGTGGGCTTTCGGTCTTTGACCCAGTTGCCCGCCTTCTCAGTCGGGCGGCATTTGACGATATTCGTGATGAACACTTGCTCTCGCTGGAGACCGATCGACTGTAAGCATTCCTCTAGGAACTTTCCCGCTCGACCGACAAACGGACGGCCTTCAAGATCCTCTTGTCGACCAGGTCCCTCGCCGATGAACATCGTCTTCGCGTTCACGCGCCCCTCGCCAGGAACCGCCTTGTGCCTGCCCCCTGAGAGAGGGCACAGTGTGCAAGTCAGGATCTTCTCGTGGAGGTCTCGGAGGCTCGTTTCTGCGTTGTTGCTCATCGTTGTGGCTCCTCAAGTGGGGACGGTTTGAGAAAGGTTCGCGGGTTCTGTTAACTCTTTGGCTCATGGCTTCTGAGTTAACTCATCTGCATCGACTTTCAGGATTACCGTCAGTCACGGATTCCTGTACCATCGCTTCAATTGCAGACGCGACTGGGGCGAACCTCACCCCTCTCGCTTCGCATTCACGAAGCCAGCTAGACCTTTTGCAAGTCAGGGTTTTACGCTCGGTCAAAGCAACCACATACCCAACATCGGACCACTCGGCTTTCGGGTTTAGAACCCACATACTGCCTAACGAGCGGTCTTCATCGACTGATGACCGCTCCTGTATGACACATGCCCCACGTTTAGAGATGAGACCAAAATGAAAGTAATGAGCCGACAAGTTAACAGTGCCCGGTTCGCGCAAGATATATCTGAGCCCCCAGCATTAGGCCCGAGGCCTCAAGGCGATTCAACGTTGCCGATAACAGACGTATTCAAGAAACAACTCGCGCAGGAGCACAGACTACACTACAAAGTATGTCGCGACTGCGGAGCCAGAAACGCGAAAGCGGCCTCAAACTGCCGAAAGTGCAGAGGCCACAACCTTCGCTGGAAGAAACGTGAACTCGGAGCCAAGTAGCCACACGACCCTGTCCGCTGCAATGCTCACAAGGCTTTGAAGTTGAGAGACATCAAGACTGAAGTGATACGGGAAAAGGACGGGACCTACGCAGTCACATGCTCAGCGCTGGGCGTGTATTCGGTAGGGAAGACGCTGAGAGACGCTAAGCGGAACTTTGAAGAAGCGCTTGATCTGCATCTGTCTGTTCTCAGGGAAAAGGCAACTTAGCAGACAGCTAATTTTGCGGCATGCTGTTGACTCTTAATCTGTTCTTTGCCTTGTCTAAGGCCGATTCGCGGGAAGGATGGCATCAAGATTCTCTGTAACAACCTTGGCTTCTTCTATTGGATGCCTAGTTGGGCTTTGGCTTCTGGGCTCATCTTGTCGGGGCTCCACGGCGGGTCCCAGACAACCTCTACGGTCGCTTCCTTCACTCCGCTGACGCTTTGCAGTTTCTCTTTGACTTCTCGTGAGATGAATGTGTGCATTGGGCAACCGGGTGCGGTGAGGGTCATCTTCACGTGTACGTTGTCTCCGTCGACGTTCACGTCGTAGATTAGGCCTAGGTCCCAGACGTTCACTGGGATCTCAGGATCATAGCATTCTTTGAGCGCTTTCACGATCTCTTCCATAGTGACCAAACAAGTCACCTCCCCGATTCCTTCTCCGTGCCTCTCAGCGTTTGGGGCACTTTGAGCTGTCTTGTCTTCTCAATCAATCTTTGGGCTATCGGCGCGAACTCCGGACTCTTGTACTCTTCGATCTTTCCTTCATCGCAAAGTTGCGATATTACCGGGTTCACGGGGATCGAGCCCAAGAACTCTATGTTGGCGGCGTTGGAGGCCTCTTGTCCTTTGGAGCGTCCGAACAGCTCGATCTTCCTTCCACAGTCTGGACAGGTCACGTAGCTCATGTTCTCGATCAGGCCGAGGATTGGGGCGTTCATGATCTTGGCCATGTTGATCGCTTTGGCAACAATCGTTACGGCCAAATCCTGTGGAGAGGAGACAATCAAGACCGCGTCGAGCGGAAGAGACTGGAAAACCGTCAGTGGGGCATCAGAGGTTCCCGGAGGCAAATCAACGAGCAGGAAGTCAAGTTCTCCCCATTCGAGGTCACTGTAGAGTTGGCGTATTGCGCTGTTGATCATTGGACCACGCCAAACTAGGGCGGCATCATCGCGATCCATGAGGAGATTCATGGAGACCAACTTGATACCGGTGCGACTAGCAGGTGGAGCTATGCCAGTTGGCGTATGGATCGGATGGTCTTTGACTCCGAAGATCTTCGCTATGCTTGCTCCTGTCAGGTCCGCGTCAAGAATCCCCACAGAGAATCCATGTCTTCGCAACTCAACAGCCAGCAGTGCTGTGACGAGAGACTTGCCGACTCCTCCCTTGCCTGAAGATATCGCTATGATCTGACCGATCTTCCCTTTAGGGAAGTCTCTCAATTCCTGTTGCTTGAGAATGCCACGTTTGCTGAACATTGTTCTGCTCCTCGGTCGGACGATCTCTCAGTGTCTGTGAGACTTGGCCTCGTTCTTGGTCGGTCATCGAGGAGAGCTCAACCTCCACCTTAGCAACGCCTTCCATTCCTGAGACGGCCTTGATCACGTCGTCTTTGATTGCGTCTCTGAGTGGACAGTTGGGAACTGTCAGTGCAATCTCAACGTGCACTGTGCTTTCTCGCACTTCAACGGCTCTGACCATGCCAAGGTTCACGATGCTGGCGCCAATCTCTGGGTCCTTCACATTCTTGAGGACCCGCATTACGTTCTCTTTGGTGACCATTGCAGGAGAGCCTGCCGCGCATAACCTATGTCATAATATATACACTTTCCGAGCGAGCAAATTTGTCGCGGACACTCGTTGGTGAAGCTTATTCGATTGAGTAGTCGCCGTCCGGAAACACTGTCACCACGATCGGCCTGGAGACTCGTGTACCGGACACGTGATTCCTCGCCTTGAAACGCATGTCCTCGTAGATTCGAGTGAAATTCGCGCCTAGCTTGATCTTTGCACGGTTTGCACGGTTCAGAATCATTCGCGGAATGTCAACGAGATGAGTTCCCTTCGGTATCTCCACCGAGACAGCCAGCCCCTGATGTTTCAGACTGTCGAGAGTTGCTCTGGCACGTTCGATGTTTGTCTTCGCCCGTGATTCTAGGAGAACAACATTCTCCCTACTCGTTCCGAATTGCTGGGCGACTCGCTTCTGTGTATACCCTTGTGCTCTGAGTTTCAGGACTTCTATCTGGCGCTCCGTGAGCAGACCCGAGGCGCGTTTGGCGGAACGTTGTCGAGCCATGATGATGCATTCCTGTTACTTTGCCACTTAAACGTAACGTACCGATCCCAAGCGCGTAGTCAGGAGTCTAGGGGCGTAGTCGGTCTCGGTCTCTCGGGTAGAAGATGCATTCTCTGATGTTCTCAGCGCCTGTCACGAGCATGACGAGCCTGTCAATGCCTATTGCCCAGCCGGCGTGGGGGGCGAGGCCCATTCGAAAGACGGCTAAGTGGTCCTTGAAACTCTCTGGATTGAGCCCTTGTTCCTTCAATCTTCTGAGCAGCACAGAGTATTCGTGAACTCGTGTTCCGCCTGAAGCCAGCTCTAGCGCGCCATACATCATGTCGAACGAGTCAGAATACTTCGGGTCATCTTCTCTCGGGGAGATATAGAACGGCTTGATGGCCGACGGCCAGTCAGTCAGGAAATAGTATCCCGGATAGAGTTCGCCGAGTTTCTTCTCGGCGGCCGTTGGCATATCCTCTCCCCACTTCACCTCGACACCTTCCTTCGAAAGCTTCTCTACCACTTCATCATAGGTGAGGCGCTTGAAAGGCAGAGGCGGCAATTCGAGGCGGACGTTCAATGTCTCCAGCTCTCTTGAGCAACGGCTGACAACCGCCTTGTACACTTCGTGAATCAGCCGCTCAAGAACCTCGAGCACGCCCTTCTGGTTCATGAAGGCACATTCGATGTCGAGCGACGTGAACTCGCTTATGTGTCTCCTCGTACGCGATTCCTCAGCGCGGAAGAAAGGTCCGATCTCGAAGACCTTCTCGAAGACCGAGGTCAACTGCTCCTTGTACAGTTGTGGGCTCTGAGCCAAGTACGCCTTCTGCCCAAAATAGTCCAACGAGAATAGGGCGGCTCCGCCCTCGGTCGCTGATCCGATCAGTCTAGGTGTTTGGATTTCCGTGAAGTTGTCAGCGATCAGGAAGTCCCTCGTGGCACGGAGGATCTCGTGACGTATCTTGAAGATCGCTCGTGAAGCGCTTCTTCTGAGATCCATCACGCGAGCGTCGAGCCGAACATCAATGTCTGCAGGAACCCGCCCCGTAGGATCCAAGGGGAGCGGATAGACGACATCGCCCAGAAGCTTCATGTCGGTGGGAGCTACTTCGACGCCTCGTGGAGCCTCTTTCCGAGCCTTCACCTTTCCTCGTACGCCAATGGCGTACTGTTTGCCCACGGAAGCCAGTCTCTCAACGACATTGGCGGGAGCGTTCTTCTTGAAGATCGTAACCTGCACGATGCCTTCTCGGTCGCGCAAGGTGAGAAAAGTGAGGTTGCCTAGGTCGCGTATGTCCTCTACCCATCCGAACAGAGTGACCTCTTGACCATCCAGCTCCGGAGTGACTTGGGTAGAGTAGTGCGATCTTCTCCAATCACCCAAGCTGTCCAGTGTCATTCGTTATTCCTCGTCATTTCTTTGCGAGCAGTTTGGCGATCTCTCCGGGCTTGAGGGCAACCCGCACGCCTGCAGCCTTTAGAGCCTCAAGCTTGGATTCTGCAGTCCCGGTCTTTCCCATTATTATTGCTCCTGCGTGGCCCATGCGCTTTCCAGGTGGAGCGGCTCTGCCGGCAACATACGCAGCGACTGGCTTAGGGTACTTTGTCTCTTTGATATACTGTGCCGCCAGTTCCTCGGCGTTACCGCCTATCTCGCCAACCAGCGCGACCGACTTCGTCTGCGGATCTTTCCTGAACATTTCTAAGATTTCGACGAAGCTCAGGCCTACGATTGGGTCGCCTCCAAGACCTAGACACGTCGACTGTCCCAGACCAGCTCTGGTGAGACTCGCGGCTATCTCGTAGGTCAACGTTCCGCTTCGTGAAGCCAAGCCGACTTCTCCTTTCTTGAACACGTGTGCGGGCATGATGCCGAGCTTGCACTCGCCTGGCGTGATGATGCCTGGAGTGTTGGGGCCAACTATGACGCATCCTCTCTCTTTCGCCCGAGCCATGATATCCATCGAATCTCTGATCGGGATTCCCTCTGTGATCAGCACGATCGGATTCAGTCCATGCGAGATCGCTTCGAGTGTAGCATCGCGAGCAAATGGAGCTGGAACAAAGATAATCGACGCGTTGGCACCAGTCTTCGAGACTGCCTCTTTGACCGTATCGAAGACAGGGATGCCTTCCACTTGCATGCCGCCTTTTCCGGGGGCGGTTCCTCCAACGATCTTGGTTCCATACGCGAGCATCAGCTTCGTGTGAAAAGTACCCTGAGAACCTGTGATATTCTGCACAATCGCCTTCGTATTCGAACCAACCAGTACGGCCATGTCATTTCGCTCCTTTCACAAGCTCAACGGCTCTTGCTGCAGCATCCTCCATCGTTTCCAGCGAAGGTATGCCAGCGTCTTGGAGGATCTTGCGTCCCTCTTCCTCATTCGTGCCTACGAGCCGGATGACAGTTGGTTTCGTGAGCCCGAGCCTCTTTCGAACATCAAGCAATCCTTTCGCAACATCATCGCAACGGGTGATTCCGCCCATGATGTTTAGGAAGAGTACTTTCACCTTCGGATTGCCCAGGACTATTTCGAGACCGTTCGCAATCCGCTCCGCATTTGCGCCTCCGCCTAGGTCGCAGAAGTTTGCCGGCCGACCACCATAGTCCTGAATCATATCCAAAGTTGCCATAACTAGGCCTGCGCCGTTGCCGACTATCCCGACATCCCCGTCGAGCTCCACGTATGCAAGCCCCTTTTCGCGCGCTTTCACCTCAAGCGGCGACAGCTCATGCCCGACTTCCCTTGATTCTTCGAGTAGGGATTTGTGCCTGAACAATGAGTTGTCGTCAACGATCATACGCAGATCTGCGGCAACGAATTCTCCCTCTTTCGTCTCGACAAGTGGATTCGACTCAGCGAGTTCGCTGTCGTAGTCAGTCGCCGCTGAGCAGAGCTCCGTAATGAAGGCGCCGAGTTCCACGACTTGCTTTCCTTTGTATCCGAGGGATTGCGCCAACTCGCGAGCTTGAAATCCTTCTAATGCTCTTCCAGGTTCAAGGGGACGCTTGATTATCTTCTCAGGTGTCTTTTGGGCGACCTCCTCGATGTCCACGCCTCCCACCTGAGAAGCCAGCAGGGTGTAGCATTTGGCTGGACGATCCACTACGAGCCCAACATACAGCTCACGTGCGATGTCGAGTTTCTTCTCGACGAGAAGTTTGGTGACTTTCTCGCCTTTGATCTTGGATCCGAGGATAGCGGACGCGGCCTTCTCGGCATCATCAGGCGTGTCGGCGATCTTTATCCCACCTGCTTTCCCTCTTCCCGCAACCAGAACTTGCGCTTTCACCACTACTGGGCAAGCGAGTTTCTCCGCGATTCCTTTTGCTTCTTGAGCGCTCGATGCAAGATAGCCAGGGGGCACGTGCAGACCATATTTAGAAGCGATTTGCTTCGCCTCATACTCGAAGATCTTCAGTCGTCTCCACCTTCAATATGCGAGCTTTCGGAAGCGGCCTATTGTTTCTGATCGGTTGATATAACGCCTTCCGGGGCCAACAAGCGAGCCGCATTTTATTCAGTGAGGCTGCGGGCTGAAGCACCGAGCAAGGTTAATTAGAGTTGCAGAGTCGTAGTGGCTCGATGAAACGTTCCGTTCTACGGAGCGGGATGTTGAAGAGACAGCCAAGGGCAACAAACGATGAAGAATAATGGTGAAAACTATTCTGGACGCGTTCTGCGTCAAGAGCGGCATACTTTGCCGCAAGTGCCAAGAGAAGATTGAGAAAGGTCAGATAACGGATCTTGACCTGAAGATCATTAGACTCCTTACCGAACTTGAGAAAGAGAATCCTGCGCTGCAGGATGTGACGTACCACAAGGCCGTTGAGGCTGAAAACAATGTGGTAATCCTCGTCGACAGACGAGACATGGGAAAGATCCTCTCAGGAGGAGCGAAGACGGTTCATGCAATATCCGATTCGGTAGGAAAGAAAGTGAAGATCCTCAGCTTTGGAGGAGACGACCGACAGTTTTTGGAAGACCTCCTAAGCCCGCTTTCGATCTTGACCTTGAACACTATCTGGATTCCTGACGGCAGCACAGAGACCAAGGCAATAATCAGCGGCCGGGAACCGAGAAGAATGCCGGTCGACCTTGCGCTCGTGAAGGGGCTCGCGAAGGAAATTCGAAACATGAGCCTCAGGATCGAGTTTGAGAGATCCTAACCGCTCAGGATCTCACAGGGTAGGCCACGTTCTTCTGAGGCACTGTCACACTGGCCACTCCAGAGATGAACTTCGCGTACAACTCCGGATGATCTGTGTGGATAGGGTACACCGTCTTGGGACTGATTCTGGCTATGGCCGACTTGAGTTGATCAGGCATTATGTGACCCGAGCAATGCACATGGTACATCGGCAATCCGAAATGGTCAAGCCAGTTTACGACACGCTCAAATTCGAATTCCTGTTCCTCATTGAAGGGTTCGGAAATCGAGAGAATGAAACAACTCCCGGGCTCTGGACGAATGTCAACCAGTTCCTTGAAGGAACTAGCTGAACTCACGAGAACCGTCTTGCTCTGCATCTTCTTGATATCAGATGCTTCCACAACATTTTGAGACGAGAGCACGCTCTTCTCCCATTCGTAATATCGCTTCTTGCTTCGCTGATATACGACCACGTTCTTGTCATGAGCAACATCTGGGATGTCGATTCGGCCTTCGGCTGCAAGCTTCGAAAGCAAGTGTGCCTGCCTGAGCGAAATCGCCAGAGTCCGCCCGTTCTCTTTGGCGACGTTGTAGAAGGTCCTAAACCTGTCTACGTCCACGTTTGAGAAGTCTGCCAAGACAAGCTTGGAACTTGCCTGTATGACTGAGGAGATCTTCGACTGCACTTCCGCTTCTGTAGTTAGAGTTGCGCCGATGAGATTTGTTCCTTCTGCCAGCAGTGCGTCTGGCTTCGCTTGGCGTGCGCGTTCGATGAATTCGTCCGTCATTCGTGATTTCGGTCCGTGGACTCTAAGGTCTCCCGTGTAGACGAGTGTGCCTTCGGATGTGTGCACAATGAAGCCGTATGCTGCGGGCACCGAGTGATCGACATGTATCGGCTCAACTTCAATGGATCCCAGCCGGATCTTCGAGCCCGTCCTGAATGTTTCGAACCTAAGACCTGAGATGTCTGCTTCCAAGCTCTTGGTTCGAGTCTCATACAGCGCCCGGATTATGGTCGCGGTCGTCTCTCCGCAATAGACTGGTATCTTCCTGTTGAGGAATGAGATGCAGGCTGAATGGTCTCCATGTGAATGAGAAAGAAAGACGCCTTGTATGCTGGGTTCGGATTCCTCGAACTTGTACAGGCCTTGGAGTTTGGGGAGCATTCCGAACTCGAATAGTTCTTTCTCATCCCTCGGCGAGAGCAGCGGCTCTGAGTAGAATCTTCTGCGGTCTGCGTAGCTCACTCCGAAGTCTAGCAGAATTCTAGTGTCGCCGTCTCGGATGAGGAATTTGTTGCCGCCTATCTCTCCGACTCCGCCGAGCGCAATGAAGGTGGAGTTTGATTCTGGCAAGCGGATACGTCTCTGCGAGCACTATTGCGGAATGCTTTGATATTCTCTTGCTTTTGCGGGCGGCAACGATTATCAGTAGGTTGCCTTGAGATTGCGGCGAGATCACTTTGCTGAAGGGCGCAATCTTCGACCTCGGAGAGACACTGATGCACCTTACCGTAACCTGGGAGCAGGTCAGAGAATCGAGAATGAAGGCCATCTACGAGGCGCTCACGGAGCACGGGGTCAGCCTGGATCTAGACGACCTGAAACGAGAATACTTGCGACTGCATGAAGAGGAATCTGAGTACGCAGCTCGCACGCTGGAGGAGATAGAAATCCGGGAATCGTTTGTGAGCCTGTTCGATCGACTCGGAGTGAGACCAAGACAGCAACCAGAGATGGGGGACCTAGTGAAGAGATACTTTGCGCTGGAAGCGGAGTCGTGGGTCATCTTCCCCGGAATCACGGAAATGTTGCAGCAAGTCCGCGATCTCGGCTTGAAGATGGGGCTGCTCTCAAACGCGCGAAACGACTGGGCCGTCAGAGAGATCATGGAGCGTCTGGGTCTCACCCGATATTTCGATGTGATCTTGACATCGGCGGGCTTGGGAGTGAGAAAACCTAGACCGGAGCCTTTTCGGGAGATGCTGAAAATGCTCGGAATCGCACCATCCGAAGCCGTGATGGTTGGGAATTCAATGGAGGCTGATGTGGCGGGAGCGGTGCCCCTCGGCATCAAGACAATCCGCGTCAAGTTCGGCGACAGTGTTGATGAATTGAAAATTGATCTAGAGGTCACTGTTGACCCTGATGCCACCGCCTCCGCAGTCTCGGATGTTGTGCCGGCTATCAAGCAAATGATGGCTAGTCGCTAGTTGCCTCAGTCCTTTTTCAGCGAGTCGCTCCGGAAGTTAACGAAACCTAAATACGCGGGGTTCGGGAATGACGCGACTCAGTGCAAAGCCTTGGCACATGACGGCGCTTATGGACATTCTTCCGAACGTGTTCAGTTGAAGCAACTCAGTGAGTACATGTGGGAGATTCCCCAGTCCTTCAGACCCGGCATGAGAGTTGCGGGAAGAATCTACGCTGACAAGACACTCGTCGAGAAGATGCGAACCGATGCCACACTCGAGCAATGCGCAAACGTCGCAACCCTACCGGGCATACACAGGTGGTCAATAACGATGCCGGACGGCCACGAAGGCTACGGCTTCCCAATCGGCGGCGTCGCGGCAATGGACTACGATGAAGGCGTCATCAGCCCCGGTGGAGTCGGTTACGACATAAATTGTGGCGTTAGACTCATCCGCACTAACCTCAACGAAGGTGACGTGAGGCCAGTTCTGCCGAAGCTACTGGACACGCTGTTCAACAACATACCGTCAGGTCTTGGGAGCCTCGGCAAAATCCGTGTCACGCAGGGTGAGATCGATAAGGTCGTCGCGGATGGAGTCGAATGGGCAATAGATCACGGTTACGGATGGTCTGAAGACAAGAACCATTGCGAAGAGAACGGATGTATGGAATCCGCAGATCCATCCAAGGTTTCCTCAACCGCAAAAAGCAGAGGATGTCGCCAACTCGGAAGTCTCGGGAGCGGAAACCACTTCCTCGAGATCGAGAGAGTGGACCAGATCCTTGACGAACGCGTCGCCAAGCATCTGGGAATAGAGCGCGTCGGACAGATATTCGTCCTAGTTCACACCGGGAGCAGGGGATACGGTCACCAAGTGTGCAGTGACTACTTGCGAGTCATGGAACGAGCCGTGAGCAAGTACCACATTAACTTGCCCGACCGGCAGCTCGCGTGTGCGCCCTCGAAGAGTCCAGAGGCTGAGGATTACCTCCCCGCGATGGGGGCGGCATGCAATTTTGCCTGGGTGAACAGACAGATGATTACACACTGGACGCGAGAAGCTTTCGAAAAGACGTTTGGCAAAACCGCTGACCAGCTTGACTTGCATCTAATCTACGATGTATGTCACAACATCGCAAAAATCGAGAACCATGTTGTTGACCAAGAAGGCCACCAGAAGAAAGTCATTGTTCACCGGAAAGGCGCGACTCGCGCGTTTCCTCCTGGACACTCTGACATTCCGGCAGAGTACAGAGAGATCGGACAGCCAGTCCTGATCCCTGGCAGCATGGGGACTTGTTCATGGCTGCTTGTCGGAACCGCGAAGAGCATGGAACTGAGTTTCGGCTCCACCGCCCACGGCGCAGGACGGATGATGAGCAGAGCAGCCGCAAAGAGACGATGGGGGCCACAGGAAGTTAAGAAAGGACTCGCGGATAAAGGCATCATGATTCGAGCGGCTGAAATGGGAACAGTGACAGAAGAGGCACCGGGAGCGTACAAGGACGTTGACCGTGTAGCAGAGGTCAGCCACCAAGTAGGCATCGCCACCAAAGTATGCCGCCTCACACCGATTGGAGTAACAAAGGGATAGAATCGTCTCCGATGCGAAAGGAATTCGCAAGAACATCAGTCCTTCTGAGGAGCAGAGATCTTGAGTAATCTGATGTTGATAACCAGAGCCAACTTCCTACTGTTGACGATGGCCATCGTCGCAGCTGGACTATCGGCCTCGCTCTATGCGCATGGGGCCTTCAACCCCCTCGATGCTTTGCTCGTATTGATCGGAGCTTTGTTCACTCACATGGCGGTAAACGTGTTCAACAATTACTTCGACTACAGATCTAAAATCGATGCAAGAACAACCAAGACACCATTCAGCGGTGGCGTTAGCATACTAGTGGAGGGCAAGATGAAACCAGCTACTGCCTTCGGCGTTGGCCTCTTGTGCCTCATCGGGGCCGGTATGATAGGCATGTACTTCCTAGCGCGCCAGTTCTATCCTCTTTTTCCCATTCTCCTTTACGGACTAGTCGCGATATGCCTCTACACGCCGGTGTTTTCGAGGATACATGCGCTGAGCGAGATCGTGGCAGGAACCGGATTTGGATTCATGGGGTTAGGAGCGTACGTCACTCAAGCGAGAGTCGTGGATGCTGCAGGTATTGCAGTCTTCGTTCCTGTCAGCATCCTAGTCGGCCTGCTCCTCTTCTTGAACGAGTTTCCTGACGTTGAAGCGGACAAAGCCGCTGGCAGGAAACATGTAGTGATATTGTTTGGAAGGAAGACATCGGCTTGGATCTACGTCATCTTTCTTGTCGCAACATACCTGTCAATTCTCCTGTCAGTCGCCATGACAGCAGCCCCGCTGGCAGTTCTTATCTCTCTAATCACTACGCCAATCGCATACAAGGCGATGCGCATAGTACTCAAGAACTATGACCGAATTCCTGAGCTAGTGCCAGCAATGGGATTGAACGTGACAATCATCCTTTCAACCATTGCATTACTCGCTGCAGGATTCTTGATCGGCTTCTACATCTGATTCTCGAACAACCTCTTGCTGTGATGTTCGCCAGTAGCGGCGGAGCTTGCACCGTTGACCGTACGAACCTCCAAAGGAGGACCGAACAAAGCACCGCGAGTACTATTACTGCGCCAACAAGAGAACGAATAATCCTCGTGGCAAAAATCAGCATCAAGAGCAGAACCCCGACAGCCAAATAGGCAAACAGCGATCCCGTTCGTGTTCTCATCTGAAGCAGCAGTAGTCCGCCCAGAACCACGATGAGCGCGACAATTTCCAGTGCGCTGAGCATTTCGTATTCCACTAATACTTCGATCCATAGCAGTCAGTAACGTTTCCTAGGTCTTGATGAGGAGTAATGGCACTCTGCTGGGGATAGGCGTTTCCAAGGAGCGACTAATGCACTGAACAGCATCGGCGGTACGCAGGAAATCGGAACCAGAGGGCGATTCACGGATTAACCTAGAGGCCCATTCCCTTGAGTAAGAACTTCTTCTGGCAGTACGGGCAGTATGGGGCGAACCTGAAAACCCACTGCCCACAGTAGCCGCATCTGATTAAAGCTGACGCCATGTCAATGCACAAGACTAAGAATGATGTTCAAGATACTTGCCTGTTCACACCTAGTTGATTGCCATATTCGGATACGTGGGTTGGAGGTTTTCCCTCGATTGTGTCGAAACAACGAGGGCCGCTCAGGCTGATATAGGCAAGACGTTTCGCCGGCCTTTGGTTATGCACAAGCAAGGCGCTGATCGGAAGGAGGACTAATATACGATGATTAAGGCTACTCAGCGGTCGATCCTCCGTTGGAACTCATAGTTAACGGCCCCCTCGGAGCCTTTGGCAAGACCGCATTGGTCATCGAGATTCCATCATTCGATGCTGGACTCATCGCTTTCGTCCTCATCTTTCTCTTGATGGGTATCATGTACTTCGTTCTCAGATCGGATAGAGACAAGGTAATGCCGCAGTTGAGTACGCTCGGACCAAAAGATATGGTCAAACTTGACAATCCCCTCTCGTCATCGGATGCTGCGTACGTTGGAATCACTACTCTTGTGATCTTGGAGCTCCTCTTGGATGCCTTGATAGTGGTGAGTGTGCTTCAAGGGATGGGATCAATTGCAGTCGGAACCATGCTTGCAATCGCAACATTCCTAGCGGCAGCCATTCTAGCAGTTTACAAGAGCACGTTCATGAGCGAATCTTTCATGAGGAAGCCAAGATTGGAACGTGTCGCCGCGAGCCTGTCAAAGAAGTCTGGTGAGGGTGAGGAGCATGAGTGAGAAAACCGCGGACCAGCCGGAGAAGAAACCTCGACGCCGCATGGATAGGCGTCAGTTCGTTCAGACGTTAGTCTCGTTGGGAATTGCAGGCACTGTCGTCTCGTTTCTGTCTCTGCTTATGTCGCTTCTTCCGACCGCAGGCGCTGGCGTTGAAGAAGGACAAGTCGATAACGTCTTCAAGTATGGGCTGGAAAAGGGCGCGTGGTACTCTGACAAGTCGGGAACCGATGTCAAACTGGAAGATTTCGACCAAGTCGGGAAAGGCGCGGGTGTCCTTTGGCGCGGAACAATCCCCGCCATCGTCATACGCGTTGACGAAAATAAGCTACAAGGCGCAACGGCAACCAGCGGGCTGGTTGCCTTCGCAGCCTCGTGCACTCATCTATGCTGCATAGCCACTTGGCACTTGGATCGACCGAACGAGGATGTGCTGTTCTGCAGATGCCATGATGGCGCCTTCGATCCTTACAATATTGTGAAGGACGTTATGCTCAACGGCGCCCAGTATTCTGGGGCCAAAGTGATTGCGGGTCCGCCGCCGAGAGCTGCGCCCATCATACCGATAGAGATCACGGATGGAAAAGTCGCTGGAGTTGCCAAGGACCTCGGACTCTATGATTATTGTGGGTGAGCCAAGTTATGTCCTCAAGAACGAAAAGAATCTACGATTGGTTTGACAAGCGCTTCAACATCTCTCCGCTAATAGCGGAGGCTCAGAGAAGCATCAACTTCGCTCTGCCGAGCACCCACACACGACAAAACAAATCAAAGAGCTTCTGGTTTGGCTATCCGTTTTATTACGCGGGTTCAATCTTGGCTTTCCTTGCTATTCTGCAAGGGATCACGGGCCTCCTTCTTGCCTTCAACTATGTGCCCTCCGCAGTCGGCGATCCGGGAACCCCAACGCAAGCGTACACGAGCGTGCAAAACATCATGAAGTCAGTTCCGCTCGGGGCGTTGATCAGAGGCATGCATCAGTGGGGCGCAAACCTCCTCGTGGCCGCTCTCGTTATTCACGCGTTCTGGGCGTTCTTCCGCAACCCCTACAGAATCGGAAGGGAAATCTCATGGGTGTTAGGCGCCCTCTCACTGGGCCTAGCACTCGCGTACTCGTTCTCTGGTTACCTTCTTCCTTGGGATCAGCTTGGCTACTGGGCTGCAACGATCAGTGTGCAAATAATGAGATCGATCCCGGTTCTCGGCGACTTGATTGCACAGATCCTTCTTGGGGGGACAACCCTGTCCTCGGTCACTCTGGATAGGATGTACTTCTATCACGTGAGCCTTCTGCCTGTAGTGGCCATTGTTCTTGTCGGCGCTCATTTGGTGTTGGTTGCGCTCCAAGGCGTTTCGGAGCCTGAGGAGGTTTGGAAACCTGAGAAGACAGCTCAGACATCAGGGCAGAAGCAGGCAGGGCCACTCTTCGGTCCCTTCCTACCACACCAAATCACTCCTGTCCTGATACTCTCGCTCATCACGCTCGGAATTGTCGTACTCTTGGGAGCATTTGCCGTCCAGATGCCGGGCGATCCAGCGAATAGGTTCCTCACGCCTCAGTTCATAGCACCTGAATGGTACTTCCTCTGGGCGTATGGACTTCTCAAATGGGTCGGCTGGGTCTATGAGGTCGTGCGTTTTGTTCCTCCGGCCACAGTGTTCGGTATCGACCTGTTGAGCGCCAAGGTCGTTGGCATACTGGTTGCCGCCGCAATATTCCTAGTGCTTGTCCTGATGCCGGTCCTCGACCGCGGAGACGAGGTGCGTGTCCTTCGGAGACCATTGAAGACAGCCATCGGAGTCTGGTCCATCGGACTCCTTTCGACGCTGACACTGTATGCGCTGAACGAGATCCTTTCATCATATCTCTCCATCCCGATCGACACAATGAACCTGGTTCTAGGATCGATCGTTATCGTTGTTCCACTCGCGGTTGCCGCACCATTCTACGTGATAATCCGTCGTCATGCCGCAAAGGCTAGCGTGAAGGAGGCTTAGGCTTGGACATCATCAGAGATGTCTTCCAACATGTCCCGCTGCCCTTCGTGATCGCCTGGTATACGATCGGCATCATCAGCGCATACATCTTCATCACGGGAATCAGAAGACATGTGCAAGTATGGAGGCAAGGAAAAGCAGAACAGATCCAGGGAACGACACTCTCACGCCTCAAGAGACTCGTCTATTTCGGCTTGGCGCAAGGGAAGATTCTCAACAAGAAATACAATGGAACGATGCACGCGCTCGTCTCGATTGTTGGGTTCCTGCTGTTGCTCGGAATGTTCTTCCCTGTGTTAGAGGGTATCGTAGGCTACCTAGCTTTGCTGTTCGCTCTTGGATTGATCCTGCTGGAATACAAACGTCTGAGAGCTACCGGGCCTCCCCTTGAGACGGCTTGGGAAGACTCGTTCGTCTTCGGCGTCATAGTAGCGATGGCAGTGTCCGGATTCCTCATGATGGGAGTCAACACTTGGGCTTGGAACTCCTCTGCTGGAGAAGTACTCTCGCCACTATTCACGCCGCTGGGACCTAAAGTGCTCGTGGACATCTACCCGAGCCTCTTTCTTATTCACTCGGCGCTGGTCTTTTCGCTAATTGCGTACATACCGAACTCCCGTCTGATTCACCTGATTACGTCGCCGACGAACGTATACTGTGCACCGATTACGATCAAGGGCGAGATGACGACGCCATTCGACCTCAAACAGATGATGGAGTCCGGGAACTTTGACATCAAGGTCGGAGCATCGGAGATCAACGACTTCACATGGCGACAGAAACTCAGTTTCGATGCTTGCACACTATGCCAGCGATGCTCAGACGCGTGTCCTGCAAAGGCAAGCGGCACGAAACTATCACCGATGCATCTTATGCTCAAACTGAAGAACCTTGAGCTCCAACCACCGGACACTATGAAACAGCTGCACGGACAAACGGTGGATCCAGAAGAGCTTTGGGCCTGCACCACCTGCCGCGCTTGCGTCCAGGAATGCCCGGTTCTGATTCACCATGTCAATGCGATCTGTGACATGCGCCGACACCTGATGGCGGAGGGTAAGGTGGACAAGAAGAAGCGTGACCTCCTCACTTTCCTGACAACGGTCGGCAACACATACGGACTTGCCACGTCAGACAGAACAAAATGGGCAGAAGGACTCGACGTGAAGCCGTATGGCGATGAACCTGACCAGGAATTCCTGTACTGGGTCGGATGCGCTGGCTCATACGACACACGAAACCAAATGGTGTCTCGCGCACTCGTCAAGATCATGAAGGCGGCTCAAATCAAGTTCGGAATACTAGGAAACGATGAGAAATGCAACTGCGAGGTCGCACGTCGAGTCGGTGAAGAAGGACGATTCCAACAGGCAGCAATGGAGCTGATCGACCTGATGAACAGGCGCGGCGTCAAGAAGATAGTTACCCAGTGCCCCCACTGCTACAACACCTTCAAGAACGAATACCCCAGATTCGGCGCAACATTCCAGGTCATACATCATTCTCAGCTGATAGCGCAGCTACTGCGTGAAGGAAAGCTGAAGCTCAAGAAAGGAATCGAACAGACCATCGCATACCACGATCCATGCTACTTGGGTAGATACAACGACGAATACGAGGCCCCGCGAAACATCATTCGCACACTCTCCAATGGGAAACTCGTCGAACTCCCGCGATCCCGCGCTAAGAGCTTCTGCTGCGGCGGAGGCGGAGGTAACACTTGGTATACCGTAGAAGCCGAGAAGAAGTGCAGCGTGATAAGGATCGATGAGGCTCAGCAACTAGCCCCCAATATCCTAGCGGCAGCTTGCCCCTACTGCATCTCCATGTTCGAGGATGCCTCAAAGGTACTCGGCACCTCGGAGAAGATGCCTATCCGGGACATCGCCGAGCTAGTCGCAGAGGCGCTCGAATAGTCAATATCATAAACCCCAGCTGGCTATATGCGAGGCGCCCGGTGATGAAGAAAACATGCCGAACATAATTGTGCTTGTAAAGCAGGTCTTCTACACGCAAGACCTGCGAATTGACCGGACCAACAAGAAACTCGTGACAGAGGGTGTGGCCCGCGTCATTAGCGAATCAGACAAGAATGCGATTGAGGAAGCCGTCAGGCTGAAAGAGAAGCTCGGCGGAAAGATCACAGCGCTCACGATGGGACCAGTGCAGACGAAGGAAGCGCTTCGTGAGGCCATAGCTATGGGAGCCGACGAAGGCTACATGCTGACCGGCCCGGAGTTCGAGAACTCAGACGCTCATGCCACAGCGGCCTCTCTAGCGGCCGGTGTCAAGAAGATCGGGCAGTTCGATATGATACTGTGCGGCGAAACATCTGAGGATCAGTACTCGTTCCAGGTTGGACCTCGAACAGCAGAGATCCTGAACCTTCCACAGATAACCTACGCAGTTAAGATCACAATTCAAGACGGGAAGATCGTCGCCGAGAGAAGCCTTGAGGACTCCTACGAGACAGTGGAATCCAAACTCCCAGCATTCATCACGGTCTCACGGGAGATCAATGAACCGAGACTTCCGACACTCATGGCCATAATGGCTGCCTCAAAGAAACCTATGACCGCCTGGACGGCTGCGGACATTGGATTGAAGCCCAGCGAACTTGGCCGTGACGGCTCGCTGACAGAAGCTCTGAAATCAGCTGTGGCCACAGGCGAAAGGAAGAGAATCCTCATACAAGGTGAACCTAAGGAGGCCGCTGAGAAACTTGCTAGTGCCCTGGTCGGCGAAGGAGCGGTGAAAGTAACTTGACAACCGCTCAGAAATGCGAGGGAGTCTGGGTTTTCTCCGAAAACCCCGCAGTGGCACGAGAGCTGCTCTCGAAGGGACGGGAACTCTCGGGCAAACTCGGAACCCATCTGGCGGCCGTCGTCCTCGGTGAGAGCGCTGCAGAGACGAGCAAGGAGCTCATAGCTTTCGGCGCAGACAAGGTCTACACCGTTCAAGACCCATCCTTGAAGATGTTCGAAGTTCACCCGTACTCAGACGTATTGGCTGAGATGGTTCGGACCTACCGGCCAGATGTCATACTTGTCGGGGCAACTCGAAGTGGACTCGAACTCGCTGCTAGACTTGCGGAACGGCTCAAGACTGGATGTTGCACAGAATGCTCGAAGCTGGATGTTGACCCTGAGAAGAAGTGTGTGGTTGTCGATCGCCTTGTTCTCGGAGGTAATATTACCGAGACGTTGATCATTCGAGCTAGGCCACAGATCTTCACTCTCCCGAAAGGAGTCTTCCAACCACTAAAGAAGGATCCGAGTCGAACTGGAGAGACCGTTCAAGTCCAACCGAAGATTGCGGAGTCCCCTGTGAAGGTGCTTGGCAGGAAGCCCAAGCAGTTCGCAGGTGTGAGAGTCACAGAAGCTGAAGCTATTGTCTCATTTGGACGCGGCCTAAAGAAGAAAGAAGACATGCCAATAATCGAAGAGCTCGCGAAGACAATCAGCGGCGTCGTTGGCTGCTCACGACCGATCGCCGAGGACCTAAAGTGGCTCCCGATCGATCAATATGTAGGACTGTCCGGCCAGAAGGTTGCACCGAAATTGTATCTCGCCTGCGGCATCTCTGGACAGATACAACATATCACGGGCATTCAGAACGCTCGTGTCGTGGTGTGCGTGAACACGGACGCGAAAGCACCGATCTTCGAGTATGCCGACTACGGAATCGTTGGAGATCTCTACAAGATCGTGCCAGCCTTAACGGAGGCCTTCAAACAACTCTCATCGCGGAAGTAACTCGATTCCCCACCACTTCCGAACAGTCTGAGACTAGGAACGGATCATAGTCAGCATCATCTTGAATTTCCCAAGCCCTTCCAAGGCATGTGGTTCATTCGCTGGCATCAGAATCGCTTCGCCCTCCATCAACCGATGGCTGTCTCCCGAGATCGTGACCATTGCTTCTCCGTTGAGAATACAAACAAGAGCATCAAATGGCGCGGTATGTTCGCTTAGTCCCTGCCCTCCATCAAAGGCAAACAGTGTCACAGTCCCCGTCTTCTTCTCCAGTATTGTCTTGCTTACTATGGCACCTTCTTGGTAGCTGACCAGATCAGTCAACTTAGCAGCTTTGCCCCTCAAGGATTTATGATCAGTAACTCCTGCATTATCGGTCATGTGATTGGCGCCTTCCGCGGATCGATACGAGAACGGTAGACATCTATAGGCAATGTGGCTAACACCAACTGGGTGGGCCGAACAGGAACCCAAATGCTCGATAGATCTGACAATAGGAAGTTCCAGTCAAATTGGCACAGCTCAGAATTCCTCACCTCGACGACGTCTACGCGGCTAGGGAGATCGTGAATCGCTACCTGAAACCGACACCGCTTCTCTATTCACGGCGACTTTCGAAACTACTTGGATGTGAGATCTACTTGAAGCTGGAGAATCTTCAGCCAACGAGAGCGTTCAAGGTGCGTGGGGGGGTCTACTATATGGAAAGAATGAAGGAGCAAGCGCTCAGCCACGGAGTCATCACAGCGTCGACTGGAAATCACGCGCAATCAATCGCTTACGCAGGCATGCTGTTCGGGGTGAATGTTCGCATCGTCATGCCTCATGGCGTTCCGCAGATGAAAACCGAGGCGGTCAAGGACCTCGGCGCTGAAGTGATCTTTCACGGCAGCTACTATGAAGAGGCCCGCGAGTACGCAGAGAAACTGGCTTCCCAGAGAGGATTCCTGCATGTGCACGGAATCAACGAGCCGCTGCTGTACGAAGGCGTCGGAACGATGCATCTTGAAGTCTTCGAGGAGCTTCCGGACATGGACGCGGTCATCAATCCTATCGGCGGCGGGTCAGGAGCTTCTGCCGCATGCATAGTCTACAAGAGCTTGAATCCCCGCATCAAGGTGATAGGTGTACAGGCCGAGGGTGCGCCAGCCTTCTACAATTCGTGGAAGAAAGGCACAATTACGCCCACTGACGGTGTGAAAACGGCTGCAGAAGGCCTTGCGACAAGTCGAGCATACGAGTTGCCTCTGAGAATTCTGAGAGAGAAGTTAAACGACATAATACTCGTCAGCGATCATGAGATGAAACAAGCGATCAGAGCTATCCTGCATGCAACAGGACAAGTGGCGGAACTGTCAGGCGCCGCATCCACCGCGGCAGCTTTCAAGATCAAGAACGAGCTGGCCGGAAGCAAGGTTGTGCTCATGCTGACTGGCGGTAACATAGAACCCGAGCAGCTTGCGCGGATCCTGCGGGAACAGGCATAGATGCGGTGCGGATCAGGCCTCGCTCCTGCGGGGTTCCACGATGAATGGGAACGAAAGGATCGAGGAACAGAGCAGGCTGATCGTCAGACGAGGATCGAGTCCTAGCTTGGCCAGAGTCCTGCCCTGCATATCTATGTCATCTGCCTTGCTCAGAATCGCAGCAACATCAAAGGTTCGGGCGATTGAGAAGATCTTCTCAAGTCGGCGGTCCGGGAGTCTGAACAGCATTCTCCGAATGCGCCGCATTGCGTCTAGATCGTGCCCTATCTCGCGTTTCCATCGTCTCTCATACTCTGAAAGGAACGACTCAGAAGTGTCCCCCGCTCTAGATGCGTCGTGAGCGACCTTGCCGGCGATCCTTCCGCAGATGAGGCTGAATATGATTCCTCCGCCAGTTGTAGGTTTCACTTGCTGCGCCGAATCTCCTGCAATCAACATGCCGGGAGAGTAGGTCTTAGGAACCGGGCCGCCCAAAGGTATCGGATGGAAAGAAACGTCACCCATTTGTGCGTTTTTCAGTTTCCGAGAGACGACCGGATGTCTTTTCACTAGTCTCTCGAGGAAGAGACGCGGGTTGCCTTCGCGAGTAGCGAGTCCAACCTTTGCGGATCCGTCTCGCCAAGGAATTATCCATGCGAAGAATCCGGGCGCATACGAGGATCCAAGATAAACTTCGACGATGTCTTGGTTCAAGTCTTCTATGTGATCGACGTGGACTTGGGCTGAGTTCACCCACATCTGTTTGTGTCGTTCGCCTGTGGGCCGGAGACGTGTGAGCGTTGGCGATGCACCTTCGCATTCCACAACAAGCTGACAGCTGAGCGTATGTGACTTGGCACCGGCTGAGACCTGTAATTGGAGGCGATTATTGTCAGTTATTTGGGTCGAGTTGGCCCGTGTGTTGAACTGGATCTGCGCTCCTGCCCTCTGAGCTCTATTCACCAAGTGCTCGTCGAAGGCTCTGCGGTCAAGAACCCATGTGATCGGGGTTTGACGCTCTAGATGGAGAATCTGGCCTGAAGGTGAATAGAAGGCTGCACCCCGAATCTCGTTCTTTATGATTTGGCTTGGCAGTGAGACGCCTAGGCGCTTCATGCTATTGATTCCAACGTGTCCTGAGCAGTGTGACGGGACTCCTACCCGATCGTGTTCTTCCAGCAGAAGTACTCTGGACCCCAAGGAGGCCGCTGTTTCGGCGACCGTGGCGCCGGCTACACCGCAACCGACCACAATGATGTCGGCGTCGGAATTCACTGGATATGCATGCCTCGGTTAGGAACAGCCTCTTCGCCTAGGGCTGAAGGCTGGGTGATCGTTGCGAGGCCGATTCTGGTAGATAAGGCTCGTGAGCACGCGCGGGATACCGGGCTATGACTGTCTGGGCGCAACGAGTTCTACTCGTCTCTTTCCTTTCATGAGACGCGAGACGTATAGGATGCCGTTGATTTCGAGCTTAAGGAGGACATTGTTGAGTTCCCGAAAGCTGATTTCGCCGTAGCTCTCTCTGACTTGATCTAGCAGATCACCGTCGGTGAGCGGTCCTTTGCGTTGTAGAGTCTCAACGACGGCTAAGTTGAGAGGGCGGGGTCCCCAGACCTTGTTCATCGAACTCTCCTACATTTGTCCTATGAGATGATCGCGGTTGGAACGACCCGCTCTTTTCTAGAACGCTCGGAGAACTGCGAGTAGTACTCTTCCATCTTCTCATTGATGCTAGGTTTGACCGTTTCCATTGCCTCGTCGAAGTCTTTGCGCGTAACCTCTTTGGAATCTATGCTTTCGCGAAGCGCGTTCATGGCTGCCTCCCTGCAGAGGGCCTCAACATCTGCTCCAGAGTATCCTTTTGCCTTCACGGCAATCTCTTGCAGGTCAACATCCTTCGAGAGTGGCATGTCGCGAGCATGGATCTTGAAGATCTGCATGAGGGCCTTTGAGTCTGGTGCTGGCACGTCAATGAGCCGGTCGAACCTGCCCGGTCGCATGACTGCGGGATCAAGTATGTCGGGCCTGTTGGTTGCGGCAATTACGACAACGTTTTGGAGTGACTCTATGCCGTCCATTTCTGTGAGAAGTTGGCTGACTACTCGCTCAGTGGCTCCAGAGTCGGAATATCCTGCTCCTCTTCTGGGGATAATGGAATCGAGTTCGTCGAAGAAGATTATTGCAGGCGCCGCGGTCCTTGCCTTCCTGAAGACCTCTCTGATTGCTTTTTCGGATTCCCCAACCCACTTGGAGAATATTTCTGGTCCCTTAACTGAGATGAAGTTGGCCTCGCTTTCTGTTGCGACGGCCCGTGCGAGCAGAGTCTTGCCACATCCTGGTGGACCGTAGAGGAGTATGCCTCTTGGCGGTTTGATGCCCATCCTCTTGAAGACCTCTGGCTTCTTAAGAGGCCATTCGACCGATTGGACTAGCTCGTTCTTGATTCTGTCGAGTCCCCCGACTTCTTTCCAATGTACTGACGGTACCTCGACGTAGACTTCCCTCATTGCGGTGGGGGTGATCTCTCTGTACGCGGAGAGGAAGTCGTCTTCCTTCACGACCATCTTCTCTAGTATTTCGGGTGGAACTCGCTCCTCTTCCAGGTTTATGTCGGGCATGTATCGCCTGAGCGCTTTCATCGCTGCTTCTCTTGAGAGCGACGAGATGTCAGCTCCGGTGTATCCGTGTGTGATATCCGAAAGACGTTTGACATCTACATCTTCGGCGAGCGGCATGTTCCTGGTGTGTATTTGTACGATTTCGTTGCGACCTGCCTTGTCAGGGACGCCGATCTCTATCTCTCGGTCGAACCTCCCGGGACGTCTCAACGCTGGGTCGATCGCGTTGGGTCTGTTTGTTGCGCCGATGACTATGATGTTGCCTCTAGTTCCCATTCCGTCCATGAGTGAGAGAAGTTGCGCGACAACGCGCCGTTCAACCTCGCCCGTGACTTCTTCGCGCTTCGGTGCAATCGCATCCATCTCATCGATGAACACAATGCTCGGCGCGGTCTCCTGTGCCTTCTGGAATATCTCTCGGAGCCTAGCTTCGGATTCGCCGTAGAACTTGGACATTATCTCTGGTCCAGAGATTACGTAGAAGTTGGCATCAGACTCATTCGCAACGGCCTTTGCCAGAAGCGTCTTGCCGCATCCCGGAGGGCCATAGAGGAAGACTCCTCTAGGCGGTTCGATACCGAGCCTCTGGAACAATTCTGGATGCCGAAGAGGGAGCTCGACCATCTCCCTGATACGTTGGATCTCTTCATGAAGGCCTCCGATGTCTTCGTAGGTGATCATCGAGATGCCTTTCTTCTCCGGCGTCGGCTCACTGAGAACTTGTACGTGACTGGTCTCGAGTATCTTGACTGGGCCGTGCGGTCTGGTCCGTGTGACTACAAGCGGGACTGCGCTTCCGAAGATGGATAGGAGAGTCATGTCGCCTTCAACGAACGGCATGTCCATGAATCTGCGTTTCACGAAACTGACGAATTCCTCATCGACGCTCAACCTAACGTCGGTCGGCGCGAAGATTATCGCCTGAGCGTCTTTGACATCGGCCTTCTTGAGCACGACATACTCGTTTAGTGCTACGCCTGCGTTCCTTCTGATGAGGCCGTCCATTCGTACGATTTCTTCGCCTTGGTCTTCCGCGTATGCGGGCCAGGCGACGGCGACTGTCATTTTCTTGCCATGAATCTCGACAAAGTCGCCTGCAGTGATTGCGAGTTTCTGCATTGTCTCGTTGTCTATTCTCACTTTGCCGTGGCCGACGTCTCTCTGTCGTGCGTCGGCGACTCTCAACTGTATGTCCTTTCCTACCATCTCTCTTCATTCCTTGATTTTGATCGTGCTTTCGCCCGGCTTTCCTACCGTCGCCGAGCTCGCCGCAGTCTGTTACTATAGGTAACGATTCGTGAATATAAGTGTTACTTTTAGTAACAAATCTCAGGTCCGCCACACATTGACGACCTGAATCTCACCCACATTCTCCACGGACTTCAGCGCCTCTTCAACCTTGTCCATCTGCCCCTCCGCATCAGGCATTGCGACCCTTGCAACCAATGCCACGAGCCCAAAAGCTATGGGCTCCTCATCGAACCTCGCAACCGCCGCCCCAGGTGGCAGTGCCTTCTCGACCTTCTTCCTTAGTTCGGCAAGGTCAACCGTGGTTTCGGTAGGGAAAATCTTGATTTGCGCAATCACCTTGGCCAAGCATAGTCACCGCCTATGGCCCTGTGAATCCGCACTTCGCACACTTGTATGGTCTGCCGAAAGTCCTGCACTTCTCGCAACGCCACATGGTGACTTCACCACAATTCGGGCAGGGAAAACGTACCGCGCCTTCTCCAGGCATTATGGTTCTCGAACACCAAGTGCAGGTGGGCATTCGTACCGTTCTGGTTTCACTCAGTTCCAACGCCTTCTTTTCCTACAGGGCACCAGTCGTCGTTTATTTATCCGTTGCTCGGGGCCGCACTGACCCGATTCGCCCAACCACGACGGCTAATCTAGACGGATTCCGGGGGATAGGATCGAGACTGCAGGACCGACAGGCATATCTCATCCTCTCGCCGGTGCCTATTTCTGATCGCCTCAACTTACGCTCGCAACAGAGTGTGTGACACGTTTGAAGATCGACACCGTCTGCGATTTGAGCAGCTTCAGACGGTTCATGATCGTAAGTACCTGTGATTCATTCATTCCGGACGACTATGTCGGCGACGAAAGCATCTTCCCCGAAAGGGCTGCAGAAAACGGAACCATGTACGTTGAGGCTGAGGACAAGGAGACCCTTGAACAGGTCAGAGACATAAGATTCACGCGAGTCTCGAATGTTCTCGGGATCATCTACAACTCGAAGAGCGGAAACACTCACCTCAAGTGGAGACAATCCAAGGGTGACCAAGGAAAACTCACCGGCGAGGCCAGCACGAACACGATTGTGAACTTGAGCACGGCGGGCGCATTGAGAGAGGGATACGTCAGGCAATACCGTAGCTCGACTGAAGATGACGGGCTCAAGGGGCTAGGAGACTGACTCACTAGCACGCGGCAGGTTGCTACGCGCCAAGGTAGCTACTAATTCTTCTCTGGAAGAAAGCCTCCTTCAGCATGTGGCTGCTTTGCATCCAGGCCCTGCGTGGGATGCTCAACTTCGACAACCCGAACTCCAACGCCGAGTTGAAGTTGTCGAATCTCTCCGGGTTTCTTGACAGAGCGGCCCTCACACTCTCTCTCACGTTCCAGACCCCGACAGGCAGAATGTACCCCGAGTGGATCTCTCGCAGAACTAGAGCTGAGCTTTGTCTCCTGTCTTTCATGAGACGCTCCGCGATCGCAAGTCGACAAGCGTAGTAACAGCCACCAATGCTCGCGTAGGTGGTCCTTCCTTGGTACCCCTCGTGATCACCCATCATTGCCGGATAGTCCCCGCCTTCGTTCCAGGCCGTTCCGGGGAACCAAGCTTCTATCGACTCGTAACACCATTTCTCGGGCATGAGCATCACGATGTACCGGTTGTCGATGTACTCGTAAGTGTGAACGCGGAAATCGTCTATGATGGGAAGACGCTTGATCTCATCGAGCATTCGTTCCGAGACCGTGCTGTCGACGGCGGTTATGCTCCAGCGGGTCGGGACAAGCTTCCTTCTCGATCCAATTCCAAACATGCCCATGCTGAGGGCTCTCTGTATGCGTGTCACTTGCACGCCACTCTCGTGTAGGGCGACTATCGCGTCAGCGGCATTCAGATCCCGATCATAGTATGCTTTCTCAACTCGTCTGTCCGCCTTGACGCCCCAAGCTTGAAAACTCCTGAGTGGAGCGGAGGGACCGAAGGGTTGTACCTCATCGCTCAATGTCAGAGGGCCTCCAGGTTTTCTTGCGAATCGAGCTTCTGATTCCGCGGGAGCGGCACTCATAGTGAGCTCCTGGAGTCGATCCACTATCCCGAAGGGCTCCTGTGCGTCGAAGATACTGACACGGGTCTTGCCCCTGACCAACGAGTATCTCATATCGACGATCTCTTGTATGGTCTTTCCGAGCCAAAGCTCAGGCGTATCGAATACCGTTGTATCCCCGTGGTAAGGCGGTATCAAAGGACCAACAGACACGCGAGGATATCCGAATCTGCCCACAAACACCCCGGGCGGTGTAGAGCCGTCTATCTGTTCAGAGGAAACAAGGCTACCGTAAGTTGCTATCGCTCTTGCCTTGGCTAGAAGCGGACAAGAGAGCTTGCCGCAGAGCATTCTCCCTCCTCTACAACGTACGCAAAGATCCGCAGATGGTCCTCGAACCACACGAAGGTCCTTCAGAGTATCGCGTTCTTGCCCTATCCCATCTGAAAGAAAGTCGTTAACCCATAGTAGTTCAGAGCTCAATGATGAGCAACCTTGACGACCCGATCACACATCCATGCAGGGTGGAGGCTATTATAAGGTGCGAGAGATGGATGAAATTGACAGTCTCTCAGTAGCTCGGGAGACCTCCCCAGCGGGGACATGTACGTCTTACTGTCGAGTCGAGGAATCACGGACATTGTCCATACAAACCAACATGTCGTCGCATGCTCCTGTGCTCGGAACGATTTAATTGTCGAACACGCCATCGACAAGGGAAGGAACTATGTCTTGTCCATGTTGTGGATCCGGTAGCTGGACAGTGCCATACCCTCCGGTGCCGGCAAATCAGGAGGCATTGGTGTGGGACCCCGACGGTCTGGATTCCTCAGTACGGAAGAGAGTACTGCACTTCCGGCTGTGCCTACGAGGAACCCCTCGGATTCTGAAAGCGAGCAGATCACTTCTCAGACCGCTGGATCATGTTAGGGGACCTGGAAGCATAGCGTAGGCTATTTGTCAACACGAGACGCATCACCATGATACCCTTGCATACGAAAAATGCGCTGCGTATCCGCCCGGACTCTCTTCCGAGACTGGCCTTGATACTTCGTAGAATGGGATTTGCGGATCCGTTCTTTCAGGATTGGAGAATTGGACAGAGATTCGGAGTGGCAAAACCTGTTACGAGCATATTGGAATGGCACATACGCGGATTTGCTGATGGATCGCTGGACTCAGAGGTGGAGATCTCACGCAAAAGGCTAGAACATGTTGCCTCGAGGCCCGGGTCGTACTACCTACCGCTGATGGCGATACTCAGGAGAAACAGAATCCGAGTCCTTCTGGGCAGCAGGATCCCTCCTGATGCAACCTACGTCTACCTACCCGAGTTGTTCGGACGCACTGTCCCGATACGAGTGCCGACTGTTATCTAGCGAGCGCTTCGGCTCACCTGACCGCAAGGCACTCGCAACAGCCTTTACGGAGTCTGAGCAAGGTTCGGATTGGGGCTGTTGCTTTGGGGGTAGACCTAGGGGAAGTCTTGCACAAACGGAAGATCCTATTGGACGAGCTATCGGGGAAGAGCTTAGCCGTGGATGCATACAATACACTCTACCAGTTTCTTGCAATAATCAGACAGCCTGATGGCACGCCCCTGATGGACAGACAGAGAAGGATCACAAGTCACCTGAGCGGTATCCTCTACAGAACTACGAACTTGGCCGAAAAGGGAATCCGAATCGTCTACGTCTTTGACGGACAGCCACCTGAACTGAAGGAGATGGAGATCAAACGTCGGCGAAAGATCAGAGAAGAGGCTGCCGTGAAATACGAAGCTGCACTCAAGGCCGGAAGCACTGAGGATGCAAGAAAGTACGCTCAAGCTACTGCAACGGTAAAAGAGCTCATGATCGAGGATTCGAAGAGACTACTCAAGGGCTTGGGCATTCCATGGGTTCAAGCCCCGTCAGAGGGTGAAGCACAGGCAGCCCACATGGCACTCAAAGGCGATGTCTGGGCTGCAGCATCCCAAGACCACGATTCCCTACTGTTCGGGGCGCCACGCATGGTGAGGAACCTCACCATATCCGGGAGAAGAAAACTGCCGAACAGGCAGGCATACATCGAAATCGAACCCGAGATCGTCGACCTCGCTGAGACCCTCACCGATCTAGGCCTAACTCGTGAGCAGCTAGTGGACGTAGGGATACTCATCGGCACTGACTACAATCCCGACGGCATCAAAGGGATTGGACCTAAGACCGCATTGAAATTGGTTAGGGAATTTGGGGACATAACAGCAATTGCAGCTCGAACTTCCGACCTTGACCTGCCTGAAAATGTTAACAGGATCAAGGAATTCTTCCTGAGGCCGGACGTCAGGTCTGACTACACCCTCGACTGGAAAAAACCGAGCGTCGATGAGGTAATAGACTTCCTCTGCAGGGAGCGAGACTTCAGCGAGGACCGCGTCAGAAAGGCTCTAGACAGGATGGAAGCAGGCATGACAATGCCAGCATCGAAACCTACGCTCGATCGCTATTTTGGCTGACGTCTCCCCTTTCCTTGAGCTTGTTGAGGACTAGCATCCGCTTCATCATATGGCCTCAAATGCCAAAACAACTCAGATGCCAACTAAGGCACGATAGTGGCGGCTCGTTCAAACAAACGAAGATTCTTTGTGCGATTCTAGACTGGGAGCTGGGGATTCCCGGCCGCAGTCACGGTTGCCCTATTCTATTCTAGTCTGATCGCGTAGCCTTTCAGAAACAAGGGCCTTACCCGCGCCAGCCAAGCCGACCTCTGAGAGGCACAAATGCAACGCCGCCCAAGTTCTCACGCGTCAATTTCCGATTGTCTGCCTTCCTTACGCGAAAGAGTTCTTGAAAGAAGTGCGGTGATCCAATCGGTATCAGGAGGACGCCGCCCGGATTAAGTTGCTCTTCCAGTGGAGATGGAACATCGGGAGCGGCGCTCGTCACGATTATAACGTCATAGGGTCCATGCTCCAAGAGACCGACAGAGGCGTCCCCGTGAACTACGGTGACTCTGCTCGCATATCCTGCCTTCTCGACATTGAGTTTCGCAAATTCCGCGAGCCCTTGGATTATCTCGACCGACCAGACGTGACCCCATTCGCGCTCAGGCTGATCGCTGGGAGCCACGACCTCTGCGTAAACGCAACTCATGTACCCGCAACCGGTACCAACCTCGAGCACCTTCTGGCCCGGCTTCATTTCAGCATACTCGCAAAACAGGGCCGTCATGTGTAAAGCGCTTGTTGTCTGTCCATGACCGATGGGAAGCGGTGAGTCGACATACGCGTACGGCATTTCCTCAGTCCGCAAGAACAGTTCGCGTGGAACTGCCATCATCGCACAAGCGATGCGACTATCGTGTAGAACTCCCTCTGATCGAAGCGCCTCGACAGCTCTTCTCCGCTTCTCAGAGAAGTCCATCAAACCTAGCGCCAGATCCACACAGCGCCTAGAGCAGGGCACCAATAAAAGCCTTAGAAGTCGTCACGTCATACGACAGAGCAAGACTGACCATGCGGATCGCGGAAGTGATCCAAGCTTCAGGACATCCCAAGATCAGGGCGAACCATCCAACGACGCTAGAGATCACAAAGGAAGGCCATCTCACGGAGAGAGGAGATTGCATAATCGCCACCTGCGCCTCCAAAGGGTGCGTTGATCTCTCAACTGAGTTTTCGAAACTAGTGAAGAACAACGAGACGTACGTTACGCTCACGATCGAGGCGGGAGACAGCACTGAGACGATTCGGGGACGGGGAAACAACAGGCTTACACTCGATCATCCGAACGATCTCGTGGCACGCAAGAGCAACTACGTCTGCCACAGAACCATCATGATCATGGCGGACAAGTCTGCCTTGGATTTGGACCGTGGATTCGTCAGGATCCTACGCGATCCGCGCACAAGAATCCGAATCGAACTAATTGCGGAACTTTAGACCTGTGACTACGCCTAGCCCACTCGAGCGTCAACGGCCACTTGAAATCGGTACGGCGCGATCTCTTTCACTGTCCTTACGGCCAAGATTGACTTCAACTCTCTGCCTGATGCGTCAATTTGTCGCTTGAGCTTCTCCGAGGCGGCTTCATGCGGTTTCTCGGAAGATTCGAATGAGTAGAAGTGAATTACACCTCCCCTTTCGTTGAGGGTTGAGCAGGCGACATCGACGAAGCTCAAGGCTTCCCCAGGAAGATTCATGATTAGCCTATCCGCCACTCCAAAGAGGTGGGACTTGGCAACTTCTCGAACATCGCCCATCATGGGTCTGACGCTGCCGAGGACTCTGTTAGCGAGTATATTTGATATCAAGAACGTGAACGCTGCAGGATTGGCATCGACCGCGTATACTGTGGACGACGGTTGCTTCCTTGCCACAAGTATCGAGTATGGACCTACCCCAGCAAACATATCGACTACTGTTTCGCTAGGTTTAACCTGACAGGCAATTCGCAAACGTTCTTGGCCAAGTCGGGGACTGAAGAAAACTGTCCTAACGTCCAGCTCGTAGGTGCAACCGTGTTCCTTGTAGCAGGTTACCGAATTGTCCTCGCCTGCGATGAA
>CAVWAQ010000005.1:0-345805 GCA_963753065.1 Candidatus Bathyarchaeota archaeon
GCGATCGAACGGAGGAGGCCTTGCGGAAGTCGGAGGAGAGGTATAGGTTTCTCTTTGAAAGAAGCCCTGCCGTCAATCTGATAATCGGCGCTGACGGCCGAATAAGAGATGTGACCAAGTCGTTTGCGGAGAGACTGGGTTACTCGAATGATGAGATTGTGGGCCGACAGGCTTTGGAGTTCGTTGTTGCCGGACAGAAAGAGAAAGTGGCAGCGGTATTGGAGATGGCGTTCAAGCGGGAAGATACGCCTGAGATCGATATTGACGTGCACGCCAAAGACGGTTCAGTACACACGATATTCTTTTCACCGGGACAGGCGCTGTTGAAAGAAGAAGGCCAACCTACCAGCGTTCTATTCACAGGAGCAGACATCACCGACCGCAAGAAAGTAGAGGAGGCACTGAGGGAAAGCGAGGAACAATATCGGCTCCTGATCGAAAGACAGAAGGAAGGACTCACGATTGTTGATCTCGAAGAGCGGTTCGTTTTCTGCAACCCGGCGGGAGAAGAGGTCTTTGGTGTGCCGCGAGGAGGACTAGTTGGCCGAAACGTACGTGAGTTCACAACCCTGGAAGCCTTCGAGCTCATCAGGAAACAGACTGAGAAACGACGTTCCGGGGAAAGTAGCAGTTACGAGATTGAGATCACCCGCCCGGATGGTGAGAAGCGGCAGCTGCTCACGACGGCAACTCCGTGGCTGGACAAAGACGGACGAATAGTCAGCGCGTTAGCGATCTTCCGTGATGAAACCGAACGCAAGCGAGCGGAGGAGGCGCTGCGTCGCCGGGCGGAAGAGCTGGCTGCGCTTCAAGCAACCGTGCTCGACATTACCAGCGCACACGATTTGCCCATACTGCTCCAGACCATCGTCGAACGCGCGGCGCGACTCTTGGGTGCCCCCGCTGGAGGGATGTACCTATGCGATACCGAGAAGCAGGAAGCTCGCTGCGTGGTCAGCTACAACACCCCACACGACTACACAGGGGCAGTACTCAGGTACGGTGAAGGCGCCGCTGGCATCGTAACCCAGACTGGAAAACCGCTCATCGTCGATGACTATCACACTTGGCAAGGTCGAGCCGCTGCCTTCGAGGAAGAGCGGCCTTTCAGGGCTGTTCTCACTGTGCCGATGATTTGGCAGGGCCGGGTGACAGGCGTGATCCATGTCCTCGACGATACGGCGTCCCGACGCTTCACGCAGACAGATCAGGAGCTGCTGACGCTCTTCGCCAATCATGCAGCTATCGCAGTTGAGAACGCGCGGCTGTTGGAGGAGGAGAAGCGTCATGCCGAGGAGCTTACACGTTACTCGACAGGCTTGGAGCAGCTGGTCTTTGAGAGGACAGGGAAGCTCTCAGAAAGCGAGAGGAAATATCGCTCACTCGTCGAGAACATACCTGACGTGGTGTGGACGACTGACCAAAAAGGCAATACCGTATTCATCAGTCCGAACATGGAGAGTGTTTACGGATACACCCCGCAGGAGATCTACGAAGGAGGCGAGATGCGCTGGCTCGGAAGAATTCATCCTGAAGACATTGAGCGGGTCAGGGAAGCGTACGGATTGCTATTCACAGGAAAAGGGCACTTTGACATTGAATACAGGATCCAACGGAAAGACGGTAAGTGGATTTGGCTCCACGACAGGGCTATAGCGACCTATCAAAGAGATGGCATGGTTTACGCAGACGGAGTCTTCTCTGACATCACGAACCGCAAACGGGCGGAGGAAGAGCTTCGCGCTGCAAGAGAACGACTGGATTACTTGATCAAGTCGAACCCTGCTGTAATCTACTCGGCCAAGCCTCTTGCAGACCACTCCGATTTTGTCCTGACTTACATGAGCGAGAGGGTCGTTTCGATGCTTGGTTTTGAGCCTCAGGATTTCGTTGGTCATCCCGAGTTCTGGGAACGTCATGTTCACGCTGAAGACTTACGCCCCACACTGGCGGAGATTCCCCGTCTCTGGAAGGAAGGACAGCATACCTTCGAGTTTCGGTTTCTGCACAAGAACGGGACGTATCGGTGGATACGTGAAGAAGCGAAGGTCGTCCGTGATGCTGGTGGTAAGCCGATTGAGGTCAATGGATACTGGACTGATGTCACCGAGCGGAAACGGATGGAGGAGGAGATACGTGCGTCCAAAGAACGGTTGGAACATATCGTCACTTCGAACCCTGCTGTGATCTTCACCGGCAAGCCATTCAGCGACTACACGGACTTTGACTTCACCTACGTGAGCAGCAGCATCACCTCAATGCTCGGGTACGATGCCAGAGATTTCATCGACGACCTGAGATTCTGGAGCAAACATCTTCATCCGGACGATAGGCAGCGGGTTGCGACTGAGATACCTCGCGTGTTCACGGAGGATCATCTGGATCTAGAGTACCGCTTCCGCCATAGGGACGGAACGTACCGTTGGATTCGGGAGCAGAACAGGTTGATACGTGACAAGGAACGCCGCCCTCAAGAGGTCATCGGCTACTGGACCGACGTCACCGAGTGGAAGCGGATGGAGGCGGAGCTTGTCAAATCTCAACGGTTTGCCACAATCGGAGAAACGGCGGCGATGGTGGGTCACGACCTGAGAAACCCACTGCAAGCGATCGAAGGCGCCGTGTACTATCTCGAAACCAAGGATCGCCCAAAGCTGAGCAGAGAGGGAAGAAAGATGCTTGAGCTGATCGAGGAAAGCATAGGACGTTCTGACAAGATCGTAGACGATCTCATGGAATACTCGAGGGAGTTGCGCCTCGAACTCTCCGAGACCAACGTGAAATCAATCACACAAGACGCCCTGGCAAAAGTGAAGATTCCAAGACGGATGCGCGTGGTCAACTCGACCAAGAACGAACCAACGATAGCGCTGGACGTGGAGAAGATGAGACGAGTCTTCCTGAACCTCGTACGAAACGCCGTTGACGCCATGCCCAAAGGAGGCACACTCACAATCGCAAGCACCCGATCCCGCGACAACGTTCACATAACCTTCAAAGACACAGGAGAAGGAATGACAACAGAAACCCTGGCGAAGCTTTGGAGCCCACTATACACGACCAAGGCGAAGGGGATGGGCTTTGGCATGGCCATCGCTAAACGCCTCGTCGAAGCACATGCGGGCTCGATCAGCGTCGAAACCAAAGTTGGAAAGGGATCAACTCTCACCGTGACGCTTCCGATCAAACGTAAATTGGAAGCAAAAGATGTGAAGAAGAAACGAAAGAATAGGACCAGGCGAGGATTCTCGTCATAGATGATGATGCAACCGTACGTGATTCGCATAAGGGTGTGTTAAAGGCGAACGGATAGAACCCGGTTTCTATGCTCTAGCGCATAGGAACCGACGCCCCTTGGGGAGGTTACGTATGGCACGCTGACCATAGAGGCGAGCGAACCTAACAGCCGGGGTCGGACTTAAGCCCGCCAGACCGCTCCAATCCCGCCGGGACGTGCACCGACGCTCCTGATCGCGGTTCCTACGCAACCCCCCATCAACTGGAATGCCTCTTTCACCTCAGGATTCGTGGCATTCAACGCCAAGTACACAATCTTGGCTACAGCAGTCGAATTGGCCGCATCTGGGAGCCCTTGGAGTTCCCACACCAGCTGAACATACGGTTGGGTTTGGGTTGACTTGAGTAGCGATAGGTAGTAGCTGACCCGAAGAACTGTTCAGCCAAGTGAGGACGAGCTTGTACTGACCCGCGCAGCTTTGTGACTGATAGTCAAGAGGCTTCATTTTTCCGCTCACGGTTCAAGATGTGCGGGGATGATCGCGTAAGAGGGTTTATATGTCGTTATCGAGTCCGTTTAACGGTGATGCGAACGATGACGACAGTGACCGTTTCCTCAAAGTTCCAAGTAGTGATACCGGAGGATGTCAGGTCGAGGCTGAAGCTTCAGCCGGGCCAGAAGGTGATCGTCATCGAGAAGGATGGGGTCGTCCACATGATCCCCCTGAAGCCTGTCAAAGAGACGCGCGGGATTGCGAGAGGCATTACTGCCCAAGACGTTCGGGAAGAGCTTGACAGATTTTGAAACTCATCGACTCCTACGGTTGGATCGAGTATTTCAGGGATGGCCCACTGGCCGACAAGTACGCTCCTCACATTGAAGGCGCTAACGCGAGCAACACTGTGACACCCACCATCGTCGTCTACGAAGTCTACAAGAGGCTCAAGAAGGAAAGGGGACAACAAGTGGCATTGGAGGCTTATGCTCAGATGACTCGAACGAGTATTCTTCCTCTGGACGAGGCGGGAGCACTATGCGCAGCCGACATCGGCCTCAAGAAAGACTTGGTCATGGCAGATGCAATCATCTACTCAGCAGCGAAAACTCACAAAGCTGAGCTTCTCACCAGCGATCAGCATTTGAAGAACCTAGAGAACGTGACGCTCATAGAATGAACGGAACAACGGTGCTTGAACCTTCAGCGTAACGTCTTCTGCCACGTCCATACACAGACCGACTGATCCAGCTGACATAGAGCTCAACCACTCCACGATTTGTGTGCCATCGCGCTTAGCTGGCGGTCCTACGCGTGGATTTGCACTTAACCGCCGACGCCAATAACATTCCGTACTGATCCTGCTCTCGATTCAAAGCGAAACCCTCCCCACCTTGAGAGAGCTTATATTTGCTCAAACGCTCTCGCGTGGCGGCCATGCATTAGGCGATGTGAGCACAAGAGCTCCTTCGGTTCTGGCAGCGGCGAGACAGAGTTTGGAGCACGAGTCACTTCGCAGAACCATTATTGGATCTGGGTACGAGCGTTTCAGGATACGGACATCCTCAGCCCCGCCCCGGCGAAAGCAGCCGCGCCCATTCAATCCTGAGGTCGACAGGATTCGCTTGGCCAAATGGTTGGTAGACGAGATTCTCGCGAACGGATTCAAGCTGAGATACAGAGCGTACCGGAAGGCCCTTCTCAGTAGACCGTGCATATACGGCACATTCGGCGGACGCTTTGGTGGATTCCATCCAATCAGGGACAAATGCGTAGGCTGTATGAGATGTGTAGAAGAACACCCGGACATGTGCAGAGTCAGCCGGAATCCCGAGTTCTTCGATTTCCCGGACTCGTATTGGATTCCAAAGGACCCAGCTACTGCTGTCTCCTCCCCCGTCGCAACTGTGTCGTACGAAGCCTCAACGGGCAAGATCCCAATCAAGGGAATGGGGTACAGGGGCAGTTTCGCGGACGAAGGCTGGGATTCAATGTGGACCGACATGTCAGAGATCGTCAGGCCAACAAGGGACGGGGTCTACGGTAGGGAATATATCTCAACACTTGTGGATGTGGGAAGAAAACCAAAATTCCTAGAGTTTGACGACACACGACCGATGCAAGGTTGCAGGACTATTCAGATACCAGTGCCGATAATCCTCGACTACCTGCCCGAGAACCTGAACAGCCCCAGCATCGTCAGGTCGGCCGCAGCTGCCGCAGAACGCGTGGGAACTCTGTACATCGCGTCAGGTGAACAGATGCGCCACATTGACCGCAGTCTTTGCAACCGAATCGTTCCCCTTGTCTCATCCTCAGACCTAAGCGAACAGGCTCGAATAGTCGCTGACGCACCAGCGATCGAACTGACAGAGCATGACTCACGACTGGTGGAGAAAGTCAGAGAGCTAAATCCGGACGCGCCGATCTCAGTTCGTCTACCGTTGACTGAAAACGCAGGCGCCCATGCGGCGAAAATGGCGAGAGAGGGCGTCGACATAATCCACGGCTTTGCAGACTACCACGGGCGAGCTTGGGAACCGGATAATCCAGGGTTCGTGAATGAATTCATTCGGTCGATACATAGAGCGCTCGTGAAAGAGTCTCTAAGAGATGAAGTCACGTTGATCGCAAGCGGGGGGATCACGCTCGCTGAGCACGTTCCCAAGGCGATTGCATGTGGCGCGGATTTGGTCGCATTGGACACGACGATTCTTGTGGCACTGCAGGCTCGATTCGAGGGTGAATGCGCGTCGCCGGAGAACGGACGGATTACGCCAGAGAAGTTCGATGAGAAGTGGGGTGAACAGCGGCTGGTGAATCTAGTTGGCTCTTGGCATGATCAGCTCATTGAAATTCTGAGCGCGATGGGCATCCGTGATGTCCGGAGACTGCGCGGTGACTTAGGCCGGGCAATGTTCAATGAAGAATTGGAGAAGGAGGCGTTTGGCGATATCATCCGAAGAGCTTGAATTGCGCGTAAGGAAGCACGCGGAATGGATCCACCACGGGATACGAGTTCTGCCAAGCCTCAAGTACGGCATACCTAATGGACTCGGAAACAGTAGATGGACGCCGCAACTGATTCTAGCGACGTACGAGCAGGCGACGACAGGCGACCTTCCTCTAAGGCTCGAACATAGGATTGGAAAATCTGGGGGAGGATTCGATCGCCTCGACTTCAGGAAAACGGGGAGGACCTCGTGGCCCGAAGACGCCGAATATGATCTTTCCATCCCATTGAATCGTCGAACCTTTGGCCCTAAGATCGACATCCCAATCCCCATTTACGGGGCCGGTATGTCATTCGGTTCCGTCAGCCTCAACTTCATGCTCGCGCGTGCGATTGCGGCGAAGCGTCTGAATACGTTCACGTGCACTGGTGAGGGAGGGTACCCACCAGAACTGCTGGAGTTCAAAGATCATGTGATTACTCAGGTAGCGACAGGAATGTTTGGTGTTCGCGAGGATACCATTCAGGCGGCTCGTATTGTGGAGTTCAAGTATGCTCAGGGAGCGAAACCGGGGTTAGGGGGGCACCTTCTGGCGGACAAGGTAACCTCAGAAGTCGCCAACATGAGAGAGTCCATGCCATTCACGAGCCTCTATTCACCATTCCCTTTTCACAGCGTGTATTCAGTCGAGGACCACAAGAAACACGTCGACTGGATTCGCGCAATTCACCCGACCTGCCTAGTCTCAGTTAAGGTGTCGACTCCGGTCGATGTCGACATGGTTGCGATAGGCAGCTATCATGCCGGCGCGAACATAATCCACATTGACGGCGGTTATGGGGGGACAGGCGCCGCACCCGAGATTGCCAAGAAGAATATCGCGATGCCAATCGAATACGCGATACCCAAGGTCCATCGATACTTGGTCGCGGAGGGTGTGAGAGACGAAATCACCTTAATGGCGAGCGGCGGAATAAGAACTGCATACGATGTAGCCAAAGCGATCGCACTAGGCGCGGATGGCTGCGTCATAGGAACCGCCGAAGCTGTGGCAGTCGGATGTACACATTGTGGCAACTGCGAACGGGGCCGCGGCTGCCAAGTAGGAATCACCACCACAGACCCCGAGCTGAGCCTCCTCATCGATCCGGAATGGGGGGCCCAGAGAATCATCAACCTGTATTCGTCTTGGTCGAAGCAATGGAAGCAGATCCTACGAGAACTCGGTCTGCACTCGATAAGAGAGCTCAGAGGAAGAACCGACCTGCTGGTCTACACATGAGAACAATCGATCCGGTTCTCAGAATTATCCAGTCCAGAGCGAGCATGGCCTCTGGAATGAGCGTCAAGCCAAAGACTGAAGCAGAAGGCGGATGCGGCGTAATCGGCGCGGCCTGCTCCGAGCAGATCCCAGGACGACATCTTCTGCCAGCGCTTGCACGGATGAGAAATCGTGGGAACGGCAAAGGCGGAGGAATCGCGGCACTCGGACTCTCTGCAGACCACTTGGGTGTCTCAAAGACGATCCTGCAGAGAGATTACCTTGTCCAAATAGCGTATCTTGAACCATCCGTAAGGACTGAGGTTGAGAATGAGTTCATCTTCCCGTTTCTACGGGTTGACTCAGCCGGCCTAGTCGAGACCCTCCCTGATTACCGATCCGTCGAGGGACTAGTAGTCAAGCCTCCAGAAGTGCGACGGTACTTCTGCAGAGTCAAGGACGACGTTCTCAAAGAGTTCATGGTGAAGAATCTGCTCGACGAGCCAGAGCTTGCCGAAGACGAATTCATCTATCAGAATAGCTATAGGCTTAACAAGAAATTCTACGCCTCACTGGGCGAGAAGAAGGCTTTCGTTCTTTCGCATGGTAAGGACATGATGGTCCTCAAGATCGTAGGATATGGCGACCAAGTCATCCGATACTACAAGCTGGAAGACTTTCCAGCGCACATATGGATAGGCCACCATCGATACCCTACCAAGGGAAGAGTCTGGCATCCCGGGGGCGCGCACCCGTTTGTGGGCCTGCATGAGGCTCTTATCCACAACGGAGACTTCTCAAACTACTACTCAATCTCCGAGTACCTCGCTCAACGAAACATCTTCCCTCTATTCCTCACGGACACGGAGGTGGCAGCCTACCTCTTCGATCTCTGGAGGAGGGTCTACAGATATCCGATGGAGTACCTCATCGAGGCTTTGGCGCCGACGACGGAACGCGACTTCCACGTACTACCGGAGGAAAAGAGGCGCGTATACGGAGAGATACAGGAGACGCATATTCACGGATCTCCCGACGGCCCATGGTTTTTCATCGTTGGCCGATCCGAACGTGATGGCCGCGAACTACACCTCGTAGGCATAACGGATACGTCGATGCTCAGACCGCAGGTCTTCGCTCTTCAGGGAGACAAATCCAAGATAGGCTTGATCGCGTCGGAGGGCCAAGCCATAGACGCATTCCTGCGTAGTCTTGCCGCTGAAGACTCCCGGTTCGCAGCAAAAGCCGACATCTACTGGAACGCCCGCGGCGGCAGTCACACCGACGGGGGAGCCTTCATCTTCACCGTAGACCGAGCTGCCGAAACGCCTCAACTTGTCTGCACCGACAAGTTTGGTCGCCAAGTTGCGGCCCCTCCAAGGGGTTCCACGAAGAAAACTGTAGAAAGAGTCTTGGAGTTCGCTTCAAAGCAGCCAGGCATGGAAGGGTTGCTCACGATTGCTCAAAGGTCGAGTTCGATCGCAGACCTTTGCATCGATCTGGAGAAGGAAGCGAAGACAAGCTTGCGTGGAAGAACGGCTGCGGTTGAGCTTCTGACTTGGCTACTTGACAATCTGCACTTGGTTCCCTACGGCCGAGAAGGCGCAAATCGTGCTGCGATCGAATCTTGTCTATTTCAGATTCTTCGGGGCTTCCCTCTGATCTCTGAGACTCCGAGCCCTAGCTGGACGCTCATTGACTTGGCATCGATGGAGCATCTGCGCCAGCCAGTTGGCAGCGAACGTACGTTGTTGTTGGATGTGCGCGATTTTCCGGCTGAAGGGGAGAATTCCGCATCCTCACTAATAGTCAAGGCCTATCGGAGAGGCTGGAAGCACGTTCTCTCATTCGACTGGTGCGGACAACGATTCTGTGGATGCGGGCTAGGCCCACATTCTGAGGGTTTCAGGATAGATGTCTTTGGGAATCCAGGCGACTATTTGGGGTCGGGGCTTGATGGCGCTGAAATCTACGTCCACACTTCTGCCCAAGATCAGGTAGCGCAGATCATGAAATCCGGGAAACTGGCAGTTTACGGAGATGTGGGGCAGACGTTCATGTACGCTGCTAAGGGAGGCGAGGCGTACGTGCTCGGCAACGCTGCCGGAAGGCCGCTCATCAATGCTGTGGGCAGGCCTCGAGTCGTCATCAACGGGACGTGCCTCGACTACCTTGCGGAATCATTCATGGCAGGGGACCCTCTCAATGGTGGTGGATTCGTTGTACTGAATGGAATCAAGTTCGATCACGAAGGCCAGATGCACGAGCTTCCAACGCCTTATCCCGGAGGCAATCTATTCTCCCTGTCCTCGGGAGGAGCAATATACCTGCGGGATCCTGAGCAACTCGTCGGGGAAGACCAACTGAACGGAGGAAGATTCACAAAACTAGGCCAACGCGATTGGAACGTGATTCGACCATACCTAGAAGAGAACGAACGCCTCTTCGGTATCAGCGTCGAAGACGGATTGCTCCGGAAGGGCGAGTTACCCTTAGACTGGAGCGAAACGTACCGAAAGATTGAGGCAGTACAACTCGAGGCGCTGACTATGGCGGAAGACTGAGGCCACGGCAGCCATAATGCAGCGTCGAAAAGCCAGCGTACCTTAGTCCGAACCCACGTTCACCATACCGTTCGCTTGCCGGCCGAAACTCTTGACGACCTTCCTAACGTTTACCGAGATGAGTCATGTCCAATGAGCCCGTTCGTTTACCCTGCAGGGATTTCCAGCGCTTGCTCGAGTGGTTTCACGCCTGACTTGTAAAGCCTAACGTAGGGTGCGATGGCTTCGAGTACTTTGCTCTCTGCCTTCCTGAGGTGCTCTTCGTATGTTGTTCGAGGAACCTTGTTTCTGCCAGCAATCTCGGTTGTCGTCACCTTTTTCGGGATCTGGTAATAGCCCGCCTCTAGAGCTGCAATCAAAGAGTTCACCTGTCTCCCTGTTAGCTCCGAGAAGACACTGTTCAGAGAGACCACGAACGTATCACGGATGCTCTTCTCGGCAGCAACCCTCTTCTGCATTATCTTCACTTGGCCAATCCGGTGCAGTTCCTGAAACATCTTCTTGTAATCACTCTGCCTGAACCCTACCACTCTGTACTCCTCCCAGCCGCCGTAGTAGACCTCAGGAGGAATCGATAAGCAGGAATTTCTCTCCACAATTCCCAACACGTTGGTTTGGATCTTGCTGCAGCTGCAGGATCTGACGATGAGCTGAAGGTTCCCCGCAAGAAAGTTCTTCTTCAGAATTTTCCCACCCTTCCAAAGGAGAAGTTCGTTCAGGTCTGGTTCGATCCTCGTGAAAGTCTCAATGTCGGGCACATCGACCTCCATCACGTGTATCCGATTGTTGCACCACATGGTCATTCGAACCTCTGGGTGCTTGACCGTGAATCTAGTGTACGGGCAGTCGTGCTGGATCCTGAATTCAACCTCGAACATTGCTGAGCCTCAGTCGCATGGTGCCGCTCTTGTAAGATAAGGTCTCTGCCGTCATAGGACGGTAAACTGGTCTTACCATATGACGACTCAAACTCACCGTCACACGACGGTACAAGACACAACCGTCAGTTCGATGTAACATGCTTCCCGTGGTAATGTGAATGAGCATCGTAACGAACGTGATCCGTAAGCTCGGGATCGTCGGCTCGCACCTGCCGAAGATCGATGAGTTCAAACTGAGTTTCATTCGTGCGGTTCCATTGAACATCAGGCTTGACCGTTCGAAGGCTTGGGCTTCACCGAAAGCCGCCGAGCAATTCCAGACGAATCAATTGTCAGTGGGGCTCTCCAACGAATCAATGGCCAGACTTCCCTTGGCGAGGTAACCGAAATGGAATTGCAGACACGCAAGGATAGCAGCAGTGACGTGTATGTAGTGACGGACCTGCTTCGAGGCGTCCGCTACTCCGTCGCGGATAAGGGCTCGCACTATGAAATCGAAGTCCCCAGAGAAGCCGGCTGCGCGAAGGTGGTAGTGTCCCAGAAGGCAGACGTGATTGAAGTAGCTGACGAACTAATCCGGTTACTGGACAACGCCGACCAAGTCTGCCTCACTCCATATGCATCAACAGAATCCTCGTCATCAAAGGACTTCAGCGGGCCAACGTGGGTTGTGCACGCCACAACGCACACAGCACAAACGCTACACAGATGAACCAGCGCAGAGAACACAACGCTAGACGCTTCTCATAGGCGAGTCCAATGGCTTGCACAGAAGCCAAACAACTGGTAAATGTTCTTCAGGACTGAACTGTACTTAGAATGGGTTGAGATCAATGAACAGGACTTCAGGTCACACGTGGGCAAAGGAATTCCCAGGCGCAATCACTGTCTGTGACTCAACTGGAACCATCATCGAGTTAAACGACAAGGCCATAGAGAACTTCCGTGACCAAGGCGGGGAAAAACTGATCGGCACCAATTTGTGGGCTTGTCACCCTGAACCAGCCCGCACAAAACTCAAAGAACTAATGGACAATCGCCAAGTAAACGTCTACACAATAGAGAAGAATGGCGTCAGAAAACTCGTTTATCAAACACCATGGTATGTGGATGACAGATATCGAGGGTTCATGGAACTCTCTCTGGAAATTCCATGGAAAATGCCCCATTTCGTTCGCGACCCCTAAGAGCTACAAGCTGCTCGCTATTGTCTCTGTGCATGCCACAACGCATACACTTGTTGCACGATAGGCGATCCGAACTGTCTCTACATTCTGACTACGCGGAGATGATGAGTGATGAGAGAGTTATTGGAAGAAACCGTGAAACGTGTCACAAGTTATCTCTAGAACCTGAATCGGAGAAAGGTCGCCACAAGAAGCGCTCAGTTGACAGTCCTAAGGATGGGTTTCAAACTAATCCCCGGTGGTTCTTGCCAGAACACCTAGACTTGTCAGATTCAAGCAGGATTCTCTTCTTGTATGCAAGTGGCCACGACGGTGAATTCACGGATAAGAATCCCCCAACGATGTTTAGGTTCGATAGTGCCTGCTATCGGTTGATATGTCGCATCTGGTCCTCTCAATACGTGGAAGAACATGGTATTCTGGGGCGGTGAGGTTGTTTGAAGAGCATTTATTGGGCGCAGCGACGCACTCCGGAGTTGCTAGCTGCAGAGATTGACCGCCGACGGAAACAATTCATTCGGTGACGCAACCCGTCTCCGATCCTTTTTTCAGTTCCTGCATCGCTAGCGATCTAACTAATCATTCTTGAATCATAGGGACACCTATAAGGCGGGCGTCCTGTACTAGGTCATGTCAGATCGAGTTTTTGTGTGCACTTGCCGAAAATGCGGGACTAACTTCCAATTCACGGGGACATACACAAAATTCAATGACTTCATGGACTCGAAGAAATTCACGTGCCCCAACGGCCATGAGGAAACAAGTTCACCGCGGACTTTTCTCCAGATCATGGAGACAAGCGAATCGCAACCAATGCAGGATTGGAAGCCAGCGGAAGGCCGCAACTACATCAATATTCTCGATTATGATACGGCCCGAATCAACGGTATGCAGATAGATCACATCGGCTCAGGCCTCTACGTTGATCGAAAGACTGGCAAGAAGTACGATTACGAAGAAGATATGAAAGGAAACCGCCACTACTTCGAAGTAGTAGTAGCATGAGTTCAGCTCGACGCGCAATTTATCTGATCAAGCTTAACCTAGCAGTTGCTATTCGGAAAGTCTACATCAAGAGAACATGAAAAAGAGAAAGAGGGAAATCGGGAGGAAATCCTCCCGGGGTTCTATTGGACGACTTCGCCTGTGGCGAATCTTGGACCAACAGAGTTAATCTTGACCTTCACTTTATCGCCAGGTTTGGTTTGTGGAACAAAGACTACGAAGCCCTCGATCCGAGCTACTCCGTCTCCTCGACGGCTAGTCTCTTTGATTTCAAGCTCATACTCCTTACCTTCCTCAACTGGCTTGTTGAAGGAACGTTCAAAGCTCATGCGTTTCACCTCGTTCGTTTCGTTCAGCTAGTTTTTCGGGAGAAAACTTAGACGCCGACACGGATGGTTACGGTAGGACGCTTGGCTTCAGCCCGTACAGCTAACCTGTTGGGTGATCATGGCACCGACACTAATAACACTGCCTATTTCAGCATCGAATAGTGTCCAGAATTGAAATGAAACGCATCACGAGTTGCGACCTCAGTCGATGCTCTAATATCTTGTGCCTTGATCTATTCACTTGTTCAAAGTAGGGGCGAAGATGCGAATAGGAAACGCTGAGGACGCAAGAAGCGTAGTAAGAAAGTACTTCCTCGGAACAAGAACTTTTCACGGCAAAATCGTTTCTCTGAGCACTGAGGAAGAAACTGAAGGCCCGGACGAAAAAGGTGTTTGGAAAGTCAAAGGAACCTACGTCACGGAGGCGGGCGTGAAAGAACAGTTTGCAGCCACCGTGTCGTCTCGCGGAGAAGTACTCAAGACTCCAGTGAGCCCAATCCAGCCTAAGCCGAAGCCGCGTCGGCGCTAGGTATCCTGAAGTAGAGGCGGCAACACATGTCGGCCAGCAATTGCAGGAGATAGTAGCTTGACCCACAAATTGAGCAAGGCAGACCATGGTATGCGAAAGAGACAGAAAAGAAAACAACACGAGAGAAAGCGTACCAAGTCGAGCAGAAACCCGAGCTGATTCAGGGACTCGCACGAACTGGGCCCCATTCATGTCGAGCACAACGATGTGCCTCCTAGGGAACATTGATATATCCAATGCACAGTTCCCGTCAGCATGAGCTGGGCTCCACTCGCAACTGAGAGCGCATTCCTTGTCTTCTCAGTGCTTTCTGGAACGGCGGCGGCCGTTGTTCTCCTACGCGGGATCGTACGCACGAAACTACACGACGCTTCACATTCTGATCTGGCATCGTCTAGCCAGTCTTACAGTGAGCTCGGCAACGTGAAACAGCTGCCAGGCCTGCTCGACAGAATTACTTTGCTCAACAAGAACCTGATTCAATGCCCTAGATGCTCCACGATCGACCATGCCCACACTCGATTCTGTACTCGATGTGGCACAGCGATGCAATCATCCAGCGAAATGCCGACCTACAATGTGCGCGACGTTGAGGCCCGGTATTTGACGCAAGATGATTCAACTCGGGTGTTCGGGGTTTCCATGAGGATTGATCCGAAGACTCGAATCGGCGTCATCATCGGCATACAGAACCGAGAATCTCCAGAACAAATCAGCGAAACCGAAGAGAGGACGTAGGACTCTACGGTTTTCCGCCGCATTCGCGACAGTAACTGTCTTCTGGCGCTACGGCGACCCAAAATTCGTGCAAAAAGCTCGCATAACAAGGGATTCTCTCCGCCTGATTCGTAAGGCGATCAACCCCAACGACACCGCGAAGAGAGAACCGACCAGAGTTATGCCGGCTCAGTATTCGGTTGGGTTTCCGCATTGCTTCGTCCATCACTGAGAACATCAGGTGACAGTACTGATCTGCCGGCTCCGGTCATCTTTCCTTCTCGCAGCATTCTCAAAGCACGACGCTTGTTACTGTCTGACCAATTGCTTTTCTGACGGCGCGGGGTGAAGCGTCGTATGTGCTTGTGGTCATCTATCCGTCTGAACTGCACATCGATCCAACCAAAGCAGATGGCCTCCTCTACGGCTTCGTCGTAGTCGATTGTTGGCTCTCCGCTCGACTTCTTGTGAAAAACCAGCCAGATACCATCCTTGCTATTGTAGTGTTTTGACAACCAATGTCGCCATTCCTTTCGAGAGCAAATATCCAGCGTCTCGCAGGTATTCATGGACCATCCTCATGCAACATGACGTACGCCGGGGCCATTTGAAGGAACATTTGCATGTCGCCCAGACGACCTTCTTTTGTTGTCAAATGTGAGACGTGAGCGCATAGATTCTTGTCGAGTTGAGATGAAATACTGACCAAGGATTGCTTTGTCAAAGAACCCAGCCTAAAATCCCAGCCATTGAGTTCCTACACCAATAGCTGAGGCAGTTCTGTTGGCTTCCAAAGTTACGTACGTTACGCTCTCGGCGGATGAGAGAATAGGTGCAGAGTACGAGGCCGCGCTCGAGCGCCTTCGACACGATCTGGATGAGTACTACCCAATGCATATTGACGGTGAGGAAGTTCAGTCCGACGACGGAGAGTTCGAGCACAGAAGTCCCATCGATACCTCGATAGTTGTGGGACATTTCCAGAAGGGCACGAGAAGACATGCTAGACTCGCAATCGAGGCCGCGAAGAGATCCCTCGAAGCATGGAGCCACATGCAGTGGCAGGAACGTGTCCAAATTATGCGTCGCGCTGCGGACCTGATGGATCAGAGGAAATTCGAGATTGCCGCCGCGATAACATACGAGGTTGGCAAGACGAGGCTGGAGGCATCGGCTGAAGCCTCCGAAGCCGTGGACGCGATACGATACTACGCAAACCTGATGGAAGAGAACAACGGCTACACGAAGAAACTTGGCCCGGGTGCCCCCGGCGAAGACTGCAGAATGGTCTCCAAACCCTATGGCGTGTGGGTGATTATCTCACCGTTCAATTTCCCGTTCATGTTAGCCAACGGCATGGCGCTAGGAGCTCTGATGACAGGGAACACCATCGTTCTCAAACCCACAAGCGAAGCGCCCGTCACTGGATTGATGCTCTACGAGATCTATCGTGACGCGGGCGTACCCAAGGGAGTAGTGAACTACGTCACAGGTCCAGGCCCCGAGTTCGAGGAGGAGTTCACCTCCAATCCCGATGTTGCAGGAATCGCCTTCACGGGATCACACGATGTCGGGCTGAGACTCCGCCGCAAATTCCTGATGAATCAACCCTACCCGAAGCCGATGGTTCTGGAGATGGGAAGCAAGAATCCAACCGTAGTGACAACAAGCGCAGATCTCAAGAAAGCAGTGGAAGGAATCATCCGAGCATCCTTCGGCTACGATGGGCAGAAGTGCAGCGCGACATCCAGAGTGTACGTTCAGGAGAGCGTGAAATCACAGTTCCTAACAATGCTCACGGCGAGAGCGAAGGAACTCGTTGTTGGTGATCCCCGACGAGAAGACGTATTCCTTGGACCTCTCATCAACCAAGCCGCGGTTGAGAGATTCACCAAGGCCGTCGAGGATGCGAAACGTAGTGGCGGCACAATCGTCTGGGGCGGCCATGTTCTCAGGGACGGAGACCTCAATAGAGGCTACTACGTGGAGCCCACTATAATCACGGGGCTTCCGAAAGATCATCGACTCTTCACGGAGGAGTTGTTCCTACCGCTGGTCGTGGTTGACGAGTTCAACACTCTGGATGAGGCGTTGGGGAAGGCGAACGATACGGACTATGGCCTCACCGCAGGCATCTTCGCCGAGGATCCACATGAGATCCAGGAATTCATGAGCAAGATCGAGTTCGGAGTAGCGTATGCCAACAGGCGTGGCGGAGCGACAACAGGAGCATGGCCCGGCGCACAGACATTCGTGGGCTGGAAGGGCAGCGGTGCTACTGGCAAAGGAATAGGCGGTCCGCACTACCTGCTGAGCTTCATCAGAGAACAATCCCAGACCATCGTTTCAGAATAACGTCGAGAGCGGCTTGCCTTCGAACTCCCCGGCCCTGCTTCATAATGCAGTCCACCGTAGGCATGTACTGGCTAGATGTCTCCGCCCGCCTTGTCGCGTAGCACGCGGTACCACTCAGCAAGCTCGTACTGGCCCGCTCTATGGTCGTCCCTGTAGGGTTTGATGTCCAAGACTGGGGTTCCATCGAAGCAGTCGAGGCCGAGGACGATCAGCTTTGCTCCTAGGCTGCGGAGAAGCTTCACGATGCTTAGCGCAATCGGATTGGGCCTTGTAGGTGAGTCGAGAGCAAAAACTCGTGAACCCGCCCAGATGTGAAGCGACCTTATTGGAATCGTGACTCATTCGCAGTATCGTTGATTTCTCGCTTCTGAGCGAAGAGGCCATGATTAGAATAGATGTTTGTGGCATGCTGGATGCCACCGGTAGTCTTTGGTGCCGGAGGAGAGCTCCGAACAGAAGTTCCAACCTAGATCGTCTATGCGGGGGAGAGTCGTTGGCTGAGGCGCTGAGTGTGAAGTGCCAGCGATGTAGGGCTTTGAGGTATCGGGGCTCTACTGTGAAGCTCTCACTATCTGATGGGCACGGATTTGCCTGTACTTAGCTGAACATCTCTTCTTGGTTCGCGTGGTCCTCGTTGATGCCCATTGCAGCAGAGGCAGGATCGCGCTTCTGAGTTGCACACCGTCCTTCGTCAGGGAATACTCTACTCTCGGGGGTATCTCAGCGAATGACTCTCTCATGATTAGCCCTTCACGTTGGAGTTCTTGGAGTGTGTCAGTCAAGGTCGTGGGGCTGATTCCGCGTAGCTCCTCCATCATCCGGCTGAATCTGAGTTTTCCATGATTTCCAATAGCATTGACGACCAGCAGGGTCCATTTCTTACCTATAGTGTCTATGACGCCTTCGAGTGGACAGAGACAGAGATGGTCGGGGTTGCTACTTCGCTCGCACATAGTTCCTACGTTACTACTAACTCTGTAGTTTAAGTGCTTCGTTTCCGATAGTGACGGCTGGAGGTGGAACGCGAACATGTGTGAATGTGGTTGCGGCTGTGGAGGACAACACGAACATCACGGATACCGCGGCAGACGATTCTTCACAAGGGAAGAACGAACCAAGGACTTGGAAGAATACGCGGACGAGCTGAAGAAGGAACTTGCAGCAGTTGAGGAACAGATCAAGGAATTGAAGCGATAGAGTCGAGTGGAGATGGAAGAGAATGGATAACGCGATAGAAGTCAGCGACCTAACCAAGCATTATGGTAGTATCACGGCTGTCGACGGGATCACCTTCAGGGTGGCGAGAGGCGAGTTCTATGGTCTGCTTGGCCCAAACGGCGCCGGCAAGACTACCACCATCCGCATGCTCACAGGCCTAACGAAACCATACATCCGGAACAGCAAGGTCGCTGGCCGAGATTGCATTAGGGAAGCCCTGGCGGTCAAGCAGAGGATCGGCGTCGTATCCGAAGTGAGCAACCTCTACAATGAGATGTCCGCATGGGACAACCTGATGTTCATCGGCGAACTCTACGGAGTCGACAAGCTCACGAGAGAAACGCAAGCCAAGCAACTGCTTGAAACCTTCCAACTCCATGATAGAAGAAACGACCACTTACTGGGATATTCCAAGGGCATGAAACGCCGAGTACGCATAGCTGCTGCGCTCCTTCACCGCCCAGAGGTTCTCTTCCTCGACGAACCCACAAGCGGACTAGACGTCCAAAGCTCCAGGCTTATCCGGTCGATTATCAGAGAACTGAACGGTGAAGGTGTGACGGTCTTTCTTACGACTCACTACATCGACGAGGCCGACCAGCTCTGCGACCGAGTCGCCATAATAAGACAGGGTAAGATCGTCGTTGAAGGTTCCCCTGAGAGACTGAAGTCTTCGCTGCAGGGCGAACATGTCGTTGAAGTTGCTTTCGACAGAGATGAGTCAAGCGTGGAAATGTTTCTTCGAGCCGACCCAAACGTGAAGGAGGTTTCGAAACAGGGTGACAAGTACCAGATTCGTACAGGAAGCCCCAGTACCACAATCCAGAGAGTGAGTCAGTTTGCTGCCTCGAATGGGTTCGAGATTGTAACCATGAACACCAAACAGCCCAGTCTCGAAGATGTTTTCGTCAAGTGCACTGGGCTTGATGCTGTTCAAGTGGAGAGGATGGAGTTCCTTCGGGCGGCAAAAGGCGGTGGTCAACGTGGTTGACACATCGTCAAACCCCCCAAGCAAGCCCCTCTCAGGGGTTGTGGGCAGGATAGCTTGCATTGCTAAGAAGGACGCGAGAATCTACTACTTCAAGCCTCAGATACTCGGCTTCGGGATACTCATACCTGCGTTCGTATACCTCTCCTTCTCTCTTGGACGCGTAATCCCATCTGATCTCCTAATCCCAGGACTTGTCGGTATGGTCTCTCTCTTCGGAGCATCTTCCGTTGAGGCGATATCCGTTACGATTGAGAAGCAGACAGAGACCTATGAACTACTTCAAGTCGCCCCTGTCTCAACCACAACGATAGTCCTCGGCAAATCCCTGGCAGGTTCTGCATTCGGTATAATGCTCTCACTAGTTACTGCGGTAGGCGCTGTTGTGCTCACTGGAGCCCAAATAGCGAACCCATTCCTCTTCGCTATTGCAACAATTGTAGGGGCTTTCGCTTTCTCCGCTCTTGGAATGCTATTTGCCGCAGCCGTGAAGGATGTGCCCACCGCTAATATGTCGCTGACGGCTCTGAGGCTGCCGATGATATTCATCAGTGGAGTCTTTGTTCCAGTACACGCTCTTCCACTTCCACTGCGCGTTGTCTCCTTTCTGACCCCACTCACTTACCTGGTTGACGCGTTGACTGGGGCTATGACGGCTCCGAGCATCCAGTTCGCCATAGATTTGGCAGTCCTGTTGACTTGGGTCGTCCTCTTGCAAGCACTTGCTGTGTTCATGCTGAACAAGAAGACGCAGTTCTAGTCGCGCTAAACGGGTTGGGGATTCTCTAGTCAATGTTGAACTTCGAATCTCTACTCATGCTCCACGGAGAATTCGGGAAATAACCATTAGATCGATACCACGGCCCAGCTTACCCTCAGCCCATGACCACTTCGCTCGACTCTGAACCCATCGAGGATTCTCTTCCACTCTGCTTGGTCCACAAAACCAAGTGGAGGAGGGAAACCTAGGCTAAGGTACGCCTGTCCTCTTGGCTTGAGGATACGCCTCATTTCGTTCACAGCTGACTGTCTGCGGTCTGACATGGAACACAAGAGTCCATTCGCGAGCACGAAGTCAACCGACCCGTCCTTTATGAAGCTCAAATCGGAGGCAGATGAAGCGTGCGCTTCGATGTTTCGGTACCCGCGGTTATCCGCCTTCTTCTTCAGTATTTGGATGGCTTTTTCGTCTAGATCAACTGCGTAGACTTTTCCTTCAGGACCGACTAATTCAGCCAGAGGGAGGGTATAGTAACCTGAGCGGCACCCAAGGTCAGCAACCACCTGACCCTTACTCACGTAGGGTTCAACATGTCTTTTAGGGTCTTCGAATAATCTGGTTATTGGGTTCAGGCTTATTCGGTTTCTTGGCTGCTCAACGGCAACTTCATGTTTCTCTCTGCCCGCACCCACTTCCTTAACCTACCTCATGCGCTGAGTCTGTGCCACTGCTGCTAGAATTGGCGTCAACCCTTAGGCCTGTCGACAGTGCAAGGGCACCGCCAACGATGCCGAGTATCGCGCCAACAAGGAATCCACCCATGGACCCTCCGAAGAGGCTAACGATGGAGAAGACCAGTATGATACTTCCCCACCAAATACAGCAGGCGCGTAAGCCGCGCGTACCTTCTCCAGGGCGAATCTTGAGCATGATGGCAGAAATCAATACGATTATCCCTGATACTAATCCGAGAATCCACAATCCTGCCATTGCCCCGTAAGGTAGCTGTCCCATCATGCCACCCAATCCACCCATCATCCCGATCCCCCCAATCGTTGCATAGAGGCTGCCCAGAACAATCAAGATACCAGCAACCAGTGAGATGATGAATGCTGCCGTGAGCATCTTAGGTTCTGACATCTTTTCATCTCTGCGAAGATTTCAACAGAAATAGCCTCACTTCCATTCATACTTAACTGCTTTGTGCAGGGCCGCTGCCCCATGCAAGACGTAATACCACTATTGTTCAGAACATGAAGACGCAGTTCTGGCTGGGCGGGGGCCACCCTCACTCTGCTTCGCTTCATGAGCCTCTCTGGCCGCTTCCCTGATGCTCACAGCTCAGCACCAATGAAAGATGGAGATGTCAATGCACAGAGTCGGGCGTACAGACTCCACTGACACCCTCGTATCGACCCAGGCGCGGTCGAAAGAGTTAATTTGAATATGTATTCAACAGTATGAGTCGGCGTAAGATCGGCCTGGAGTTCTGCGGAAGGATGTCATCAGCCATCAAACAGACATGTGAAATGGTTAAGGAGCTGAGGACGCGGGGGAGACCTTGGCTTGAAATCCAAGACGAGCTGGAAAAGGCCGGGATCAAGCAAGGTGATTATCGACCCTTGTACTTCGGATGTGAAACTGCACCTTACAGGCTACGTTTCATTCCCAAACGCGAACCTCGAATACTTTCGAGAGAGTTCGATAAGGAGCTTGCGCGGCTTGCACGGGAGCACTCGCTGGTGGTTCAGATGCGGTGCACAGGCTACAACCTCTTCGTAGACACCGGGAAACCGGAAGGCGCCTTGCAGAGAATCAGGAAAGTTCTTCGCCTGCGTCATAGAACGGAATGGTTGCAAGCTCTCTGGGTTGACAAGTACTGTATCGAAGTGGACCGTCCCGACCTGCCGGGCGTGCCGGAAGCCTTGGAGGACATCGGAAGCCGGCTCTACGGGATGGCCGCCGAGTAAGATCGTGTAACTACCACTAGCTGCCGGAGGCTATGGGTTCGTCTAGACCTTGCCTTCAAGCCAGCCAATTCTTACAACGGCTCTGTGATCAAAGCTCGGCACGTACGGCTTTATGTCTATGAGTGGGGTTCCATCTAGAACGTCGACATCTTGCACCTGTAGGACTCTTCCCTTTCTCTCGAGGAGTCTGACCACGGACATGCCGATTGGGTTGGGTCTATTCGGATGTCTAGTTGCGAAAAGCCCGTGCTCGTCCGAATCCAAGAACGGCTTGACTGTCAGTGAGTGTCCTCCAGATTTATGGAATAGATAGAGGATCACGATGTGAGAGAAACCCTCTAGGTCCTTCAGTCCTTCCTCGTATTCCTTGAAAAGCTCGACTTCGCCGACCCCGCTTGAGTAGCACGGTTGTATGGGAACCTTCTCCAGCGCCGTGTATGGTGTGTGAATTACTCCTATCGGTGTAATCATCACAGTTAATCACCCTCAGAGATCGGACCGGCTTTTGTCATCGACGAGACCTAACGACGTCAGTTCGATGTGGATGAGATTTCATTTTTGATAGTGTGGTCCGTTTGCGTTCATGTGGCATTCGCACGAGCTGTCCTGTCCCATAGGCAAGGTCTCTCCCTTCAGGTAGAGCTCGACAGCCTCCGCTACCGTCCCAGTGACTCCATGCCTGACCTCGATGCCGAGTTCTTTGAAAGCTGAGTACGGACGCATCCCCATCCCTCCTACGAGCATCAATTCGACCCCGTTCTCCACTAGCGTTCTGACGGAACCGCCGCAGTCGGTGTGGTTCCGATTCGAAATCGACTTGATAGCTTTGATTCTACCTTCTTCTATTGTCACAATCGCGTACGAATCGCAGCGACCGAAGTGAGCTGATACCTGTGCTTGTAGACCTGCCTCGCCAGTACACGGTATCGCTATCTTAGTTCTGTCCACGTCTTCGGCCTCCTCCTGCTCTTCCGGCTCTCCTTGCGTGTCCTCTGTCGCTTGGGGCTCTGTGAATGTTTGCGCTATTGCATTTCGGGCATCTGGCTGGTCTTGCGGTTCCGTATGGTTCCTGCCACTCGTTTTGGCAGTCGTAACATTTGAAGAGGCGTTCTCCTTCCCTAACCATATAATCTCCTCCTTCGATCCTGATTGCTTTACCATTGACCAAGGCGTCTGCAACCTTGCTGTGTGCAGATTCTAGGATGCGATGAAATGTCGGCTGCGACACGTTCATGGTAGTGGCAGCTTTCTCTTGCTCCAGTCCGTCTAGATCCTTCAGCCTGAGTGCTTCCAGCTCGTCCACCGCTAGGCTGATCCTTTCCAGCTCGGTCATCGGTATCCCTCTGGGCTTGAAGTAGTTGATGGATGGTTCACAGCGGACCCATCGACATTTCTTCGGCCTGGGCATAGTAACGAATAAATATTCATAACAAATAAGTCTTTCGAAAAGGGGTTCTGTTAAGTTGACGGGTGATTTATGTCGGTGTTAAGCGTCGGGTGGTGGCAAGGTGGAGAAATAGTTATCTTCGTCAAGCCTCGTCAATCGAATCCATCAAAGCCGAAACGAGAGGAGATGAGTTGAATGGCAATTTCGTTACTTTGGGATTTGACTGTTCGTGCAATAATCATCATTGCTCTTACCGATGCACTCATATTTTACGTGACATCAACAAAGCATGTTGCGGTAACGTGGAAGTTGACGTTCGAGGTCATTGTTGTTACGCTGATACCGCTCCTGATTAACATTTGGTTCGTCCTGTGGAGATACGGCGTGCTCAAGGTCGTCCGTTAGTGTGTGGTAGCTCCACCCGATGCTTAACAGAAAAAACATCACCCAGCAACTTAACAGAACCCGAAAAGGAGCTGCTCATCAAGCTTGAGTGGTATGCCACCGATCTATGAGCGTACGATAGCATAGGCTCTTCAAGTTCTGACAGGAGAACGGTATGTCCAAGACAATCCTCGAGCACGCGCTTTCTTCATATCATAAATGAAAAGGAGCGATGGACTAATGAGTACTGACGATGAAAGAACGATTCTATGGTGGACGGGAGTTGAAAGCTTAGGTGAAAGACCCTATATGCGGAATGTACGTTGACGAGAAAACAGCGAAGATAAAGAAGACAGTACGAGGCACTACCTACTACTTTTGCAGCGACGCCTGTCTCCGACAATTTGAGAAGCCGGAAGTTGAGCTACGCAAGCTCAAGATACTGGTCACGATAGGCGCGATCCTGACGGTTCCCACATTGATACTTACCTATGTGGCGCTTGCACCGGTGACGGTGAACAACTATTTGCTGTTGCTCCTGAGCGCCCCTGTCCAGTTCGTGGTCGGCTTCCGGTTCTATCATGGAACCTATGACGCTCTGAAGAACCGCATGGGAAACATGGATATGCTGATTGCGACAGGAACGACTGCAGCATGGGTTTACAGCTTTGTTGTTACCGTAGACCCCTCGATTTTTCCTTCGAGGTCTGTGTACTTTGACACTGCTGCCATGATCATAACGCTCGTCTTGGTTGGCAACCTTCTCGAATACATGAGCAAAGGCAAGGCTTCGGAGGCGGTCAGGAAGCTCATGGACCTTCAGTCTAGAACCGCACGTGTCCTACGTGATGGTAGCGAAGTGGACGTTCCAGTGGAGGAAGTGAACGTTGGCGACGTGTTCCTCGCCCGACCGGGTGAGAGAGTTCCAGTAGACGGAATCGTACTCGAGGGCGAGACATCCGCTGACGAGTCCATGATAACGGGAGAGAGCATGCCAGTCGAGAAGAAGGCAGGCGATCAAATCATCGGAGGCACCATCAACAAGTCTGGCTTCATACGGGCGAGAGCGGAGAAGGTCGGCGCAGACACGGTGCTGTCGAAGATTGTTCAGCTCGTAGAAGAGGCGCAGATGGGGAGAGCGCCGATCCAGAGACTAGCGGATAAGATAGCGGGCTATTTCGTGCCAGCGGTCTTACTGATTGCCAGTCTCTCAGCGTTGGCGTGGTATTTCGTCGGTCACATCGGGCTGAACTTCTCTCTGCTAGTTTTCGTCTCAGTTGTGGTGATTGCCTGCCCCTGCGCACTCGGAATTGCCACTCCTGCCGCCGTGATGGTTGGGACGGCCAAAGGAGCGGAGTATGGGATACTGATCAAAGGCGGCGAGTACCTTGAGGCGACGCAAAAGGTAGACACGGTGGTATTTGATAAGACCGGAACTCTGACCGAAGGCCGACCGGCGGTAACCAACATCGTATACTTCGAAGACTTGGCAAGAGAAGACGTGCTACGTTACGCAGCAATCGCGGAAAGAGGATCAGAGCATCCGGTTGCTGAGGCAATTGAATGTGAAGCTGATCGGTTGAAGCTCCATGTGCCTGGCCCAGAATCTTTTGTAGCAGTACCCGGCATGGGCGTCAGGTGTCGACAGAACGGACACGAGATCGCACTTGGGAACAGGGCACTGCTCTCTGAGCTCGGCGACGTCATTCCCGCTGATGTTGAGACACGACTGTCCGCTCTCGAGAATGAGGGCAAGACAGCAATGATCCTAGCAGTCGACAACAAGATCGTTGGCTTGATCGCAGTAGCAGATACACTCAAGCAACACTCTGCGGAAGCGATCGCTCAACTCAAAGACATGAAGATCGAATCAATCATGCTGACCGGCGACAATGAGAGAACTGCACGATCGATCGCTGTAAGAGTGAGAATCGAGCGTATAATGTCGCAGGTGCTCCCTGATCAGAAGGAGCAGATTGTGAGACAGATTCAGCACGAGGGGAGACACGTTGCAATGGTGGGTGACGGAGTAAACGACGCCCCTGCATTGGCCGCAGCAGATGTGGGAATCGCCATCGGAAGTGGAACCGATGTTGCGGTTGAAACCGGCGGTATAGTTCTCATCCGGGATGATCCGATCGATGTCCCAGCGGCCATTCGCCTGAGCAAGCGGACGTTGCGAAAGATCAAGCAGAATCTCTTCTGGGCTTTCGCATACAACTCTATTCTGATACCGATCGCGGCAGGAGCGCTTGTCCCAATCCTAGGGCCCGGGGTCTACAACTATCTGCCGTTCCTTGCGGCCGGAGCCATGGCGTTCAGTTCAGTCACTGTTGTGGGTAATTCTCTTCTCCTTTCGAGGTTCAATCCTGCGACACCGAAATAGCATTCCCTCATAGCTACACGTAGGAGATCCAAAGAGTTAACCTGCGGTTCGTGCCTGACCACAGACGAAACGGGATTATGACAATGGACATGTCCGCTCCGAATAGGAAAGAGGTCCTGGAACAGGTCTATGCTCGTGCTTTCGAGTATGAGCAGAGATACGGAAGCTGTCCTTAATGTGTGCTCGCTGCTATTCAGGATATGTTTGGAATAGTCGGCGATGAGGTCTTCAGAGCTGCACATGCATTGGCAGGTGGTGTGGGGCTCACAACCAACGGGACCTGCGGCGCATTATCCGGCGGTGTGATGGCATTGTGCTGCAAGTATGGCCGGACGCATGAGAACTTCGGGAAAGGGAGGTACTTGAAGTCATACCAGCTTGGGAAGAGATTGTATGACAGATTCGTTCGGGAATACGGGAGCTGCATTTGCCGCGATGTTCAGAAGAAGACATTCGGACGGTCTTTTGACTTGTGGGACGCCAAGGAGAATGCAGAATTCGAGAAGGCTGGCGGTCATAAGGACAAGTGTCCGAGCGTTACGGGGAATGTGGCGTTGTGGGTTGCAGAGTCGCTTCTGGACGAAAGTCGAGGCGCATCTACTTAGTGCCACCCTATGTTCTGCTTGAGCCACGTGATTACTTTTCGTGTACCTAGAACCCTGGCAAGCAGAAAGCCAACCTAAACACGCTTCTATCGGTTCTCAACCACGATCCGATTTTCGGCCTTGCATGGTAACGAATAAATATTCACAAACCAATGAGGTCTTCGATACAGCGGAGATTGTTTGCATGGTTAGACTGGTGATTCCGATTGAGAGCTTCGACATTGAGAGGTCAGTTGTCTTCCCACATTTCGGGAGAGCCCCCGAGTTCGCGGTGGTCGACCTCTCAGATGAGGGCAGGGTCACCTCAATCAAGTCGGAGAAAAATGTGGGCGAGCACTTTGGAGGCCAGGGTGGACCCGAGACCGTTGTTGCGAGCCTCAAACCTGATGTTCTTGTGGTCAAGGGGATGGGGCCGAGAGGGCTCGCGGCTTTCCAGAGCAATGGGATCGTGGTATTCACAAGTTCGGTGACCACTCTCGGTGAGGTCGTCGAAGCCTACTTGGCCGGTAGACTAAGCTGCTTGACCGAGCCTTGTAAGGATGCTCGTCACGGACTCCCACATGGTTGATGATTCATGGATGAACGAAGCCGCGACGAGCGAGCAAGCTCCGGCTTGACACGCGGTGTGAGGTAGAATGACGGAGCCGGTCCTCGTTGTCGGAGGAGGAACAGCAGGAGGACGCCAGAGGCATGGAAGGAACTAAGATAGCGATACCCTGCGTGGGGCGGGCAAATCTCCAAGCACAGGTATCGCATCACTTCGGCTGCTGTGACTCGTACGCGATTGTGACAGTGGAAGAAGCAGAAATCAAAGCCATAGAGTCGATTCGGAATGGAAAGAACTCCCGCTGTATTGAGTCTGTGAGAACGCTCGTACAGTCCGCAGTTAGTTTGGCACTCGTAGGAACGATGGGAGTGGGAGGCTGGGAGGCTGCCAGAAAACTCGGGATCGAGGTTAGAATCGGAATCACAGGGACGGTTGCTGAGGCTGTCGAGTCATACCTGAAGGGCGAAACTCTGCCCATGGGGGAAGAAGCCTTGTGCAGATGTGGTCCGCGGTGCTCTTAATGTCGTTTCTTTCACGTACTGCTTAAGCTAGGAAGATTCTATGATCAATTGCCATTCGGAGTTGATCCGATCCAGGGCTTGATCGAGTGTTTCTACTTCTCAGTATTCAGCCCCAGTTTTGCGATCTCTTCACTCATAGAATAGGGCCTTCCTCGGACCTACTGAATTGCATACATATTCATAAGAGAGACGCCTTTAAATACCGATTTCCACATGAACCGAACTGTGGTGAAAAATATGGCAGGAAAGATGACCATAATGATGTACTCCGGAACAGTCGACAAGCTATTGCCCCTCGCAATAGTCACATCAGGCGCAGTTGCCACAGACATGGACGTAACCATATTCGTCACATTCTACGGACTACTCGGCTTCAAGAAAGATATGGTACAGACAAACCAGAAGTTCAGCAAGGACTTCGAAGAGCTGGTTCCTATGATCAAAGACCGACTGAAAGTAACGAACACCCCATCCTGGTATGACATGCTCAAGAAAGCGAAAGAAATGGGAAAAGTGAAAGTACTGGCCTGCTCTACTGCTTGCGACCTACTTGGCATAAAGAAGAATGACCTCGACCCAATAGTGGACGAAATAGCGGGCGTCGGCACCTACATCGCAGAGGCCTCAGAATCCCAAGTGACGCTTTTCATTTAGGGGGAACCCGAAGCCTTGTCAGAGCTCAACTTAACCGCGGACAAAGTCGTGGATGCAAGAGGGACATCTTGCCCTGGTCCCTTACTCGAAACAAAAAGAGCAATTGCCACAATTCCAGTAGGCGCCGTTCTCGAAACAATTTCATCTGACCCGGGCACAAAGGCCGACATCCCAGTCTGGGCAAAGAAAATGGGGCACGAATACCTAGGCACTGTCGAAGAGAACGGATACTGGAAGATATATGTCAGAAGGAAGAAGTAGGTGGATGCCCCAAGGCGAGTCTTCTCGGAAGAGGAGTACACGCCCCTAATCCTCATTTTTTCTACGTCTACGATTTCAGACCCCGGCATAGACTTCGCAGGCAGCTCCCACATACACTACCCATCATCAACCAGCATAATCAGACTCCCATGCTCATCAATGATAAGACCAGAGTTTATTGTGCACGCACTTCAGAACGGTTTTGAAGGCATCTACATCGCGGCGGACGGCCCGGACTGTCCATACTTAGGCGAAGCGTGTGTGTCGAAGACAGCGCAGAGAGTCGAAACTGCGCAGAAGCTGCTGAAAGAAACCGGGATCGAAGCGGAGAGAGTCAAGATCACGGGAATCTGCTCAGTGTGCGGTGAATCATTCGCCAAGAGCATCAAAGACTTCTACACTTCGCTGAAGAAGATAGGCCCTGTAAAGACAGGGATGGCGGTTTCGAGTTGAGCATAAACCCGAAAATTCCCAATTTCGGAGAACCCGAAACTCTCCCCGACGAGAGCTACGACGCCATCATAATTGGAGGTGGAATAGCTGGAATGCAGGCTGCTCTTGATTTGGGAGATATGGGCAAACGGGTGATCATAGTCGAGAAGGAGCCGAGCATAGGCGGCAACATGATCAAGCTCAGCAAAACGTTCCCCACAATGGACTGCGCCAGCTGCATTTCCACGCCAAAAATGGCTGCTGTGGCACATCACCCGAACATCAAGATCCTGACCTATTCTGAGGTAAAGGGGGTCGAAAAAGAGGAAGATGGGTCATTCAAGGCTAGTATTTTTGAAAAGCCACGATACGTGGAGTCCTCTGCATGCACTGCATGCCGGCAGTGTGAAGATGCCTGTCCTGTGATAGTCCCAAGCGAATACGACCTGGGGCTTGTCGGAAGGAAAGCTATCTTCGTTCCGTTCGAGACAGGAGTACCCAAGATTGCAGTCATAGATATGGAAAATTGTGTGTATTGTGGCGCGTGTGAGAGGGCCTGCCCTGCAAATAGCATCAACTTTCTTCAGACGCCGAAGTGGCATACGCTAAGAGCTAAGTCCGTCATAGTGGCCACAGGTTTCCAGCTCTTCGACGCAAAACGCAAAACCGATTATCATTTCAGCGAATACCCCAACGTCATCACCTCAATGCAGATGGAAAGGCTCCTCGCTCCGACAAGGCCAACACACGCCATAGTGAGACCATCCGACGGCAAGGAACCCGCCAACATTGCATATGTGCTGTGTGTGGGTTCCAGAGACGCATCGCTGGGCAACCCGTACTGTTCTGGGGTGTGTTGCATGTACTCGATAAAGCAGGCCCAGCTCTTGATGGGCGCATTGCCCGTAGCGGACATCACAATCTACTACATAGACATCCGAGCCTATGGGAAAGGGTTCGAGGAATTCTATGTTCAAGCAAGGGCGATGGGCGTCAGGTTCGTGAAAGGAAAGGTTGCCAAGATAGAGCAGTTGGAAAACGGCAATCTTGCACTTCACTATGAGGACATTGAGAACGGAGGAAAGCTGACGAAGACCGAGCATGACTTGGTTGTCCTGTCCGTTGGCCTGCTTCCAAACGTGTGTCCACCTGATGTCTTCAAGGGCCAACAACTCAGGGTGGACAGTGTCGGTTGGGTTACGAGCCCTGACCCGAACGGAGCCCCAATGAAAACGAACATTGACGGTGTATTCGCTGCGGGAACAGCAACTGGACCTAAAGATATACCGGATTCCGTGGTCGAAGGAAGCGCTGCTTGCATGAACTCAATAGCCTACATGAACACGACGACGCGCAAAATCCCTATCGAGGTGGCTAGGAGTGGCCGAAGACAAACAGCGTAGAATAGGCGTCTACGTCTGCCACTGCGGAGGAAACATCTCAGACTATGTTGATGTGAAAAAGATAGCCGAAGAAATAGCCAAAGAAGCAAATGTCGTCGTCGCTAAGGACGTGATGTTCGCCTGCTCCGATTCCTCACAGAATGAAATGATTGAGGACGTCAAAAAGAACAAACTGGACAGAATGATAGTAGCGTCTTGTTCTCCGAGGCTCCATGAGATCACGTTCAGAAATGTATGCCAGAGAGCAGGCTTGAACCCCTACACATACTACCACGTCAACATTAGGGAACAGTCCTCGTGGGCGCACACAGAAGACAAGAAAGGAGCGACGGAAAAAGCACTAAGGCAGGTCAGGTCAGCCGTGGCATACTCTAGGCTGTCCGAACCTCTTGAAGGCATCAGCGCCGAATCAACCCCGGCCGTCATGGTTGTAGGTGGAGGCATCGCAGGCCTAAGAGGCGCCATCGATTTGGCCAATGCTGGAATTGCCGTGCATCTTGTGGAAAAGGACCCCTTCCTAGGAGGAAGAGTCCCACAGCTTGCCCAAGTCTATCCTCAGGGACGATCAGGGGCTGAAATCGCCAAAGAAATGGTACAGGAGGTTCTATCGAAGGAGAACATCGCCGTCTACACCAACTCAGAGATAAGCTCTGTAGAAGGATACGTCGGAAACTTCAAAGTCGAAATCAACACGAAACCCCGATACTTCAAGACCACCTGCCCCAGGATCGCATCAGTCCCCGATGTCCAAGGAGTGCCAAACGAATTCGACTATGGGCTGACCAAACGCGGAGCAGCGGTCCTTCCACCCTATGAAGGAACCTACCCCACTATACCCTATCTTGACAAAGAGCATTGTCCACCCGAATGTTTGGGCCAGATTCAAGCGATCTGTAACGAAGCGGTGGATCTGAATGAACAACCGAAAAACATCCGCATCAAGGTTGGAAGCATAATTGTCACAACGGGATTCGATCCCTACGAACCGAAGATTGGCGAATTTGGTTACGGCCTTTACAAGAACGTGGTAACGCTCCAGCAGTTACACAGGCTAATGGCGTTGGGGATTCTGAATAACGTACATGAGATCGCTTTCATATACTGTGTTGGAAGCAGACAGACTCCAACGCGAGGAAACCAAGACGTTAACGAGTATTGTTCTCGGTATTGCTGCAATGCTACAATGAATGTTTCGCTCTCTCTGTTGAAGAAAATTAAGGGGCTCCATGTTTATCACATTTATCGCGACATCAGAACCTACGGACTGAACGAACTGCTCTTCGAACAAGCGTCAAAAGAGAATGTGCTTTTCTTCAAACATGCGGATGAGGTTCCGCCCACCGTGCACGAGAACGATGGCAAGCTTGTCGTCAAGGTCAAAGACCTCCTAACACCCATCGAGGAGGAGTTGGAGTTGCCCGTTGACATGGTGGTTCTCGTAACAGGAATGGTTCCGAGAAAGAGCAACGAACAGCTCTACAACATGTTGAAGATATCAAAAGGTAAGGACAAATTCCTCCTAGAAATGCATCCGAAGCTGAAGCCTGTCGAAACTGCTATGGCCGGGATTTACATTGCGGGCACGGCTCAGGCACCCAAAGACATTAGCGAGACGGTAGCTTCGGCGGAGGCTGCTGCCAGCAAAGCAGCCAACATAGCCCTGAAAAAGGAACTTATTCTCGAACCATTCGTGGCTCACGTCAATCCGGAAGCCTGCTCCATTAACAAACTTTGCATACAAGAGTGCAAGTACGACGCGATTGAAATCAAAGACGAAAGCGGCAAAGGGGAAAAGGCTTGGGTAAACGCAGCGAGATGCACAGGCTGCGGTTCATGCGTGGCTGTCTGCCCGACTGGCGCCATTGAGTTGAAAGGCTTAGGTAACGAGCAGATCGAAGCCATGATCAAGGCGATGGCACGGAGGCAGTGATCTTGCAGGCAAGTACGTTGATGCGGCTGCGAGAAAAATACAATCTCACACCCTCAGAAGAATTACGCCGCCTGATGAGGGAACAGGCAAAGATCAAGGGGAAGATAACGAAAGCCGTCGCCACACAGAAAAAGACCATCCCAGAGATAGCTAAGGAAATTGAGATGGACGTACACACCACCTCCTACTACGTGCTCACACTGACACACTACAAGATCCTGGAACCATCAGAGAAGAGTGAAGAGGGCTACTGGAAGTACAAGCTGGCAAAAGGAGGGAGATGAACTGGCCGTAATAGTCAACCCAAACCTACTGGGCGAGATAAAGAAACTTGGCGCTTTCGATATCAGCGCATGCTTCAATTGCGGCAACTGCACAGCAGTCTGCCCGCTATCAACGGAGGACGAAGCATTCCCCAGAAAGATGATTAGGTACGCAGCGGTCGGCCTGGAGGACAAACTTCTCTCCTCAGCTGAACTGTGGTCTTGCGACTACTGTGGCGAATGCACAGAAACATGCCCCCGTAGCGCCGACCCAGGAGCTTTCATGATGGCGGCAAGGCGATATGCGATCAAGAAATACAGCTGGGGAAGAATATCCGACGCAATGTACAGTAGCAAGATTGCCTTCTACGGCATTTTAGCAGTTCTCTCTTTGTTTCTCGCCGCTATCATAATGATGTTCCACGGACCTGTCGACTTGAGTAGCGTGGATATGTTCACCTTCATTCCAATGGACGCTGTCGACAGGACAGGACTACTCATAGGTGTTTTTGTAAGCCTCAGCGCCCTCGCGAACCTCGTAATCATGAATAGATACGTATCACAACACACGAACGAATTGTCCAGTCCAAAAGGGATATGAGGATGGTCTATCCTCGAAGTTCGAGGCACTATTCAAAGTGATAGTAAACGAGGTTGCCCTTCAGAAACGCCTTCATGACTGTTCAGACAGCAACAGGTACTATGCGCATCTCCTTCTCGTTTGGGGATCCTGGGCATGCTGGCCGCAACAACACTCGACTACATGATCGACGCGTACAGTCTACAAGTTGTCCTACTATGTCCCTCGTGGCCTGGGAATAGTGGCGGGCTTGGCCCTTACGTACGGATCGATCTACTTCATCTACAAACGGTTCGAAGGCAAAGAAGAGTATGCCAGCTACAGCCACTTCAGCGACTGGACTTTCTTGCTCTTGCTTCTTCTGGTTGGTGTTACTGGATTTCTGCTTGACCTGTTCATGCTCGCAGACTTACCCTTAGCTGCATACGTTACTTACGCGGTCCATCTCATAGCAGTCTTCAACCTTCTCATAACCGCTCCTTTCACGAAATTCGTTCATGCCTTGTACCGGCCGTTGGCACTATTGATGCAGGAACCCAACCAAATCGCAGAGAAGTATCAGTTAAAGCAGGAACTTGTGCAAACGGCCGCCTGAAACCCAATCGCGGGGCCTCATATTCGAGAGTGGGACGTGACTTTTCATAACATAACGCGCTATTCCGGAGATGAACTACATACCACACAGACTGAGGGGCTGTAACCTCGAATCAAATCCGTCAAGATGTTCGATCCTAGTAAGTGAGAGTGTGGGCCGCAAAAAAGTGCGGAGATGGCTGTAACATGAGCCAAGCACCAGGCACCCCTTCTCGTCACTGACCACGACACTGTGGCCCGAATGGCGGATTGGCGCGATTTGGACGCAGAAGCTTAATGTGAATACACATAGTGAATACACCTTCGACATTGATAAGACGCATAAGGAGGAATGGGAACGCATCGCTGCTAACGGGCAGCTTCGACTTGTGGACGTTGGCCCGGGAGCGAGAAAGTTGAGCACTGCCATGGATTTTCTGCTGGACGGTGGCGTAGTAGACGATGGTGCTCCAGATGGGGGGAATGAAACTCCGCGCGAATCCGGCATCGGTGACGGCATGAATGCATCGTCGGGCCTCGGAAGACTACTTCCTGTCAATGCAAACGCGTAGTATTTTCACTAGAGGGGAATATCTAACATCTCGTTCTGGCAAACGCGAAGAAAATCACGGTGTTAGTGGCCTAGGCCCGTCGCGGCCGACGACCTTGCCTCGCTCGTCTCTTGATGACATCTCCTCCTCCTTCAATCTTGATGGCTTTGCCTCTAACCAGGGCGTCCGCGATCTTCTTGTGCGCGGACTCTAGGATCCGATGGAAAGTGGGCTGCGACACATTCATCATGGCAGCGGCTTTTTCTTGGTCGAGTCCTTCCAAGTCCTTCAACCTCACCGCCTCGAGTTCTTCAACTGCCAAGCTGACCCTGTCAAGCACCATCATTGGGATCCCTCTTGGTTTGAAGAAAGTGACCGACGGCTCGCAACAGACCCACCTACACTTCTTCGGCCTAGGCACTTGTCCAACGCCCACTTCTGCATATACACCAGTGGAGATAGGGATGACTGATATCCTTGTTGGATTCTTGGATTCGAGTCGCCCAAGCTGGGGGGGGGGGGGGGGGGGGGGGGGGGGGGGGGGGGGGGGGGGGGGGGGGGGGGGGGGGGGGGGGGGGGGGGGGGGGGGGGGGGGGGGGGGGGGGGGGGGGGGGGGGGGGGGGGGGGGGGGGGGGGGGGGGGGGGGGGGGGGGGGGGGGGGGGGGGGGGGGGGGGGGGGGGGGGGGGGGGGGGGGGGGGGGGGGGGGGGGGGGGGGTAGCAACAAGAGCAAGTGCAACTAGATATCCAGCCATCCAGAGCCAGATAGGGAGAACATCGTCTGGAATGTGTATGTGCGCTTAGTCTCCTCGCATTGGCGTCGGTGGTTCTTTGGCTTCGAAGGTTTTGTCTATCGTTGCAACGATTTCCATGAATGCTACTGCGAGTCGGAGTGCTGAATTATGAACGGGGTGCCCACGTCGGAATCCTCACAGATTCTTGGGTCGAGAGGTATCTTGCCCAGGAACGGAACTCCTAGTTGCTCTGCAATCTTCTGCCCTCCTCCTGTCCTGAAGATGCTGGTCTCTGTGCCGCACTTGGGGCAGACGAAGCCACTCATGTTCTCAACGATTCCCGGGCCCGGCGCGTTCAGCTTGCGTGTGAATGTGACGGCCTTCTTGACGACTATCTGCGAAACCTCTGACGGGATAGTGACTATGACCACTCCTCCGATGTTGGGGATGGACTGCATTATTGTGAGAGCTTCCGTCTCCCGGGTCCCAAGAAGGGAGGGTTGCAACAACAAGGAAATCAAGATCTCCCCATACGACATCTGCCAGGAACTGCTTTATGGCCATGGATTTCAGTGGTCCACGCCAAATGACAGGCGTGTCATCACTTGCAAGGAGAAAGTCCATCGAGACGATTCTCATATCAGAGGACCGATGGCTGGAAAGATCCCGGGCGGCCCCACATCCAGTCTTTGACCTCTCACTCCCAACATCTTGGGAATGCTCGGACCTGTGATATCGGCATCGAGAATTCCCACTCTTCGGGCGGGTTCTCTCCTTGCCAATGCCATACCTAGGTTTGCCGTGACAGTACTCTTGCCTACCCCGCCCTTCCCGCTGAGCACGACTATCTTGTGTTTGATCCTGCCCATCGAGGCCTTGACCCGGCGCTCCTGCTCCTCCCTTTCCGCGCTGCGATCTCGCGAATCATGTTGCATCCCCGTCGATCTCCGACTGTTATCTATTGGCTCGGTGCTCATGTCCTTCCGTCCGAAAAGCAGTTAAGGAATAAGTATTCATAAGTCTTTCATAGGCGGCTACGATTGCGGAGATCAAAAAACAAAACAGCCTCCTAAGTGGATGTGGATCGGTGTAGAGGATGAGAAGCCTCGGCCGTAGGAAAGAAACCTGGATCTGTCCTCATTGCAGGACTGAGTGGCATCTGATGGAAGGCTACGAACTGCTGCCCAGACGGCAGCAAATGCTGCGAGAACCCCAGATGCAGAAAAAAGAGTTACCGACGAAGACATCTACCAATAACCCCGTCCGACTAGCGGCCTTGGATCGCCTGCATAGATAGGCGCCACCGAGATCGTGATCCAGAGAAAACGAGAAGCAAAGAGATAGAGCTCGGAGATCGCGTGGCCCGGTCGCATCAGGATCGTATCGTGCCATTCAGCCTAGGAGCAGGATAACAGTTATCACCATATGGCTACGCGTCGAATACGGCGTACGGACGCCCGACGCTTCAAAGCTAGCCAGTAGTTGCTTGATCCGAGATCCATGAATATGTCACCTACTCGTAGCATGCTCCTTGCTCAACGTCTCAGGCATTGTGAGCAATACAAGCATGCTCAGTACCTGGACCACTATTATCGAGTAGAATACGGATTCGGGACCAGTAGCGCTCCAAAGGAATCCTCCGATTATGGGGGCAACTATCATGATCAGTCCCGTGAACAGGCCTAAGATACCGAATGTTCTTCCCAAGAGAGCGGTGGGCACAAGTTCCGCTGTCATCGCGGCTCGCGTCACTGCAGCCAGCGTCAAGAATCCCTGCAAGACTCCTGAGAAGAGGAGCATCGTCGAGTCTACGGCATAGACAAGAAGCAGAAGCGACAGGCAATAGATCGACATCGTCAGATACAGTACCTTCTTTCTCCCAATCCTATCCGCGAGTCTTCCCACAGGAATCGATAGTAAAAGAGGCACCACGATCGAAGCCATCGCCATCCCTCCCAACACAAATTCATCCGCATGCTTCATCTCAGCAGCAAAAAACGGGACATAAACCATAGTGCCCATGTACAGGGAGATGCTCGACAACGACACAAACAAGATCCAACTCTTCAACCTAATTCCTCTAACGAGAAGTTCACGGACGCTCCCACTGAAGCCGGAACGAATCTTCAATCCCTGACGCCCTCCGGTTCCCTGAACTCCGCCAAGACGAATATCAGAATCAAGGAGAACCCAATGATCTGCAAATAGTACAGAGGTCTAATTCCACCAGCATTCAACCCCCTCGAATCGGGTGATCACGATCGCTCCTATGAGGGGAGCTATCAATCTGGTAGTGGCTGCAAGCGTATCGCATAGTCCCATTCCCGTAGCTCTCTCCTCATCTTTCAGACAACTGCCGCAGACGGTCGGGCAAGCTGTACTCTCCATCTGCAGACCAAGATTTCTGATCAACAAGGCCGGAATTGCAATCAGCCAAGTTTCCGCTGATGCGAAGAGGAAAGCTCCGAACAGCATCAGGGCCATGGCGGCCAAAAATATCCGTCTCACTCCGTGTCTATCAGCCAGCCATCCGGTGGGTAGCGCTATGGCAGCCGCCGAAAGCCCTCCGATGCTATTTGCAGCCCCAAGCTGAAACGCAGTTGCACCCAAAGCTGCAATGAAGATCGGCTGATACTGAAGAACCAGAGTCCTGAGGAAATACGTCCCGGCCGCCCTCAGCATATTTACCCTGAAAGGTTTTTCCTGCCTTGAAACGAAACGTACGGCCTTCAGGATCGGTTCGCCGATTTCAGCCAAGTTCAACCCAACCATTCCATCTAACGGTTCTCACGCTCTGCCGCGATTCCTGCCTCATGTATGATATGTTGTCGATATTGAGATTGCCCGCCATCTTCCGAATCTGTCAACTTGGGGAAGTTGTGAGTGTTCTGGTCGCCTCAATCTGGAAGCCGTCTATGATGCCGGGATTGCTTGCGCTCTCTTGGCGAATTGCTTCTCTATCTTCTCCCTGTGTAGGTTGTTCATAGTGCAGAAGGGGATGATTCTACCGTCTGGGATGGCGTAGTGAATGCCACATCGTTGCACCCTTTCTAAGTCGAAATTGTAGGGGTCCATGAAATGCATTGCGCCTATCATTACTACGCGATGCATCAATCTCCCAAGTGCCTGATAGGAACCTTCCCTCGCGATCTCGCCAATTAACGGTCTAAGGACCTTGATGTTGACGTGTCTCAGACTTTCCACCATTTTGATCCTCGCTCTAACGGTCCTGCCGGCGGCGGCGAGCTGAGCTGCATCATTCATGGAAGTCATGAAAGCATCCACATTCGCGTAATGGGTGATTGGGACGAGCTTTCCATCGTCGACGAACACGAAGGTCGCCATGCCACAGTGTTCATGCATTGTGAATTCGGGGTATCTGCCTCCCTTTAATGCTCCGACTGCCTTCGCGAATGGAACAACCGAAGGAACGGGGTAGAAATCACTTTGCTTTATCTGCCCATTCGTCTGCTCCTCAACGAGCCTCATGAAGTCTGGGATCGTAATTCGATAGTCGAGCAATTTTCCTCGATCAATTCTGCCTGTAACAGAAACTGGCTGCACGTTAACGCATCTGACGATATCATGGTTTCTCGCTGCAAAGTCTATGATGTCGCCTAGCTGAGTATCGTTCACTCCTCTTACTAGAGTGACCACAAGGACTACGCTGTCATGACCTTCGGCCCTAAGGTTCTCGAGAGCTTTCAGCTTGGTTGGCCACAGATCTAAACCTCGAGTTGTTTTGTATGGTTGCCCTGTGACGCCATCAAATTGTAGGTAGAAACTCGAAACGTCAGCGTCCATGAGACTCTTTAGGTATTCGCGGTCTTTCGATATTCGTACTCCGTTAGTGTTGACCTCGACATGATGTATGCCTTTCTCATGCGCATATCGAATGATGCCAGGTAGATCGTCTCGCAGCGTGGGTTCTCCGCCGCTCAATTGAAGCGCTTTCACAGATACCGGCTTGTTCGAGGCAAGGTTATCGATCATTCCACGGATTTCTTGAATGGTTGGCTCATACACGTACCCTGCTGCTGAGGCATTGGCGAAGCAGATCGGGCATTTCAGATTGCATCGGTTCGTGACGTCAATGATTGACAGTATGGTCTCGGATTTATGGTTGGGACAAATCCCACAGTCGTATGGGCACCCCAGCACTGTTCTGGTTCGGGGATTTGCTAACCCATCCCCTACCACTGAGTATTTTCTCACGCGCTCCCATTGTTTGAAGTCAGACCAGTATAGATCTTCATAGTAGCCATGGTTCGTGCATGATTTGCCCATCATGACCTTACCGTCTCTTTCGAAAATCTTCGCAGAGATAACCTGATGACATTCAGGACATATGCTCTTGGTGTCCTTCAAGAATTTCTCCATCATCCCATGCAACCTACTCGGCAGTTTTCGCGGTTATCGCATACCTATTCATAATAGCTTTTCTCCACTCCGCCCTTCCCGCTGACGACGACGATCTCCCTCAGGAACCCATTCCTCACAGCGCGTTTCATCCCACGTTCGGCGCCTTGGGGAATAAGGAATAAGTATTCATAAGTCTTTCTAATCCCTTAGTCTCTAGTTGAAGTTGTCACAATGTCAAGATATTGATAGGCTTACGCGATACATCTTCACATCGAGGATAGAAGAGGATTGATGAGCTCATGAGTGCAGACGAAGGCAAGAGAATCCTGCTGCAAAGAGGCATTACAGTCTCAAGAAGATCCACGTTTGTTCTAGTGGTTCTATCCATCGCTAAGGTGATCGTCGGTCTTCTGTCTGGGAGTATAGCGTTGCTTGCAGATGCTGCACATACCATCATGGATATTGCGGGATCCGTGATTGTATGGCTGGGTCTACGGTTATCGCTAAGGAAACCTACCGACCTGTTCCCCTATGGTTTCTACAAGGCGGAATCCGTCTGCGCGTTGATCGTCTGCATCATCATGATCTTCACAGGGGCAGAAATCCTACTGGATTCCCTAGAGCGGTTCTACGTTCCTTCCGTGATTTCGTTTAGGCCGGTCGTGATTGCCGTTGCTGTCGGCTCTGGGTTTGTCTCTTACTTCCTAGCCAGATACAAGGAGAGAGCAGGGCGAGAGATAAGCTCTCAAGGCTTGAGGGTCGAGAGTAGACATTCTTTCGCTGATGTTTTGAACTCCGGTCTAGTGTGTGGAAGTGTGCTCTTCACCTACCTAGGCGTATCCTGGGTGGAACCGTTGGCAGCAGTAATCATATCCGCTTTCATATTCTGGGCGGCACTAGCGTTCGGTAAGGATTCTATCTATTCACTCATGGATGTCTCACCGCAGCCTGCGATTAGAAAAGCAATCGAAGACACGATACTCGGTACTCCCGAGGTTAAGGGCGTTCACGCCTTGAAAGTCAGGAGATCAGGGCCCTTCATTTTCGTGGAAGCACATGTTGAGCTCGACGGAAGAACCAGCCTCGAAAAAGCTCACGCGATAGGAGACGAGGTTGAAGACAGAGTCCAAGAAAAATTCAAAGAAGTGGATTCAACTACGATACACGTCGGCATCCACGAAAAACACAGTTGAATCGGATGGCGGTGGCTGGAACTTGTCGAAATGAGGAAGATGCGCCCAGTCATATCCAAAAAGAGATGTTAGCTTGCGACAAGGGTGGTGAGGAAGAGGATGCTTACTGAAGAGAAGATTCAGCTTCTAGGGAAAGGAGCGAGAGCAGCCAAGACCTCTACGTACGTGACGACCGCGCTGACCGGCATCAAAGTCGTCGCGGGTTTGCTGTCGGGTAGCATTGCGCTCTTGGCCGATGCTGTACATTCGCTTTCTGATATCTTCACATCACTCGCAGTGTGGCTCGGGATGAAGCTATCTCAGAGGAAACCATCTGAGAGGTTCCCATACGGCTTCTACAGGGTCGAGACCCTAGCCTTCATGATCGTTGCAATCGTTGTTGCGGCATCAGGAGTCCAAGTCCTCCTGACTTCGTTTAACCGAATCGTCAGCCCGTCTGCGGTTGCTTTTGCTCCCGCCACTCTTACGGTGGCAGCCATTTCATCGCTTGTCTCCTACTTGCTGTATCGATTCAAATACCGGGTGGGAAATGAGACCCACTCCCAGGCGTTGCAGGGCGAAGCAAAACACTCGCTGATTGATGTCCTATCGTCAGCCCTCGTCTTTGCAGCAATACTAGTTCACTACGCCGGGCTTCCTTGGGCTGAAGGGATCGCGGGTGTCCTGATAGGTCTCCTGACCATCAGGCTCGGCCTCGGAATGGGCAAGGACGCGGTCCTTGTTCTGCTTGATGCTTGCTTGAGACCAGAACTCATCTCCCAAATGAGGAAGATCGCAACCGAAGTCAACGGAGTCAGAGGCGTTCATGAAATCAAGGTGAGAAGGTCGGGCCCCTTCATTTTCGCAGAGATGCACGTTGAAGTTGACAGGGCAATGCGGATGGATGAGGCTGACGCGATCTCAGGCGCTATCGAAGAGAAGATCAGAGACTCGATAGAGGAGGTCGATTCTCTGATGCTTCATGTAGAGCCCTCGAAGAAGGACGTGTACAGGATCGCTATACCGGTAGAAGAGGACAAGGGGCTTGACTCGAGAGTATCGTACCATTTTGGCAAGAGCCCATACTTCATACTCATCGATCTTCATGAGAATGGCCTGAGAAGCTGGCTCGTCGTGGAGAATCATGGAGCAAGGATCGAAAGGAAGAGGGGAATAGAGGCCGCTCGCCTTCTCGTCCAGCACAATGTGGACGTTCTCGTGGCTAGGGAAGTCGGCGAAGGCCCCTATCACGTACTCAGAGACAGCTCCGTTCAACTCTTTGACCTAGGTGAAGAATCAGAGATAGGACATGTTCTCGATGCTTTTTCTAGGAAAGAGTTGAGAAGCCTTACGTATGCAAAGGAGGCTGGATAGTTGGCGACAAAGATGACGAAAGAAGCCGAGCACACTCACGGAACGAACAAAGAGGTCACATTCCGTCCAGTAGGCGTCGTGAGGACTCAAGCCTCAGATGATGATATAAGAGAGCGAAGTCGAGAACTTGAGGCCACGATAGAGATTTTTCCGGAGTTCCAAGAGGCGCTTGATGGCTTAGATGGCTTCTCACACATCTTCGTACTGAGCCACCTGGATAGATTAAGGCCTGAGCAGATCGGCGTGTTGAAGGTGAGACCTCGACGACTAGTGAGGAAGGGCTTCAAGCTCGAAGAGCTACCGCTTGTCGGAGTGTTCGCTCTCGATTCTCCCACTAGACCTAACCCGATCGCATTGAGTCTCGTGAGACTTCTTCACAGACGAGGGCGAGAACTAACTGTTTCCGGCCTAGACTGCTTTGATGGAACCCCAGTTTTGGACATCAAACCTTACAGGGACGACTACAGAGCAGACGAATACAGGCTTGCTGAGTGGTACAAAGATTTGCGCGAAAAAGTAGGCAGAGATATCTGACTACAGATGAGGCAACAGCGATAGATCATTTGCTTTCGGGTTTGTGGTTTCAGAGTTCGAGGGTGTCACCCGTCTGAATGCGCCTGCAATCTTTTCGCTGCTCACGGAGACGATCTATGACCTTTGAACCTGTGCAGTGGCACGGGTAGGTCACCTGTGGATTGATCCTTGAGAATTCGTCCACGGTCTCCTTTATCCTTGCGTCAGCTGCCTTCTCAAGATGCAGGCCGCCGACGACTGCGTAGATATCGTCTACGCTGCTCATTTTCTGAGCCTGTTTCAGAGTATTGATGATTCCCGAATGCGCACAGCCGGTTATCACAACGAGCCCTTTGTCCTTGACGTTGATCAGGAGGTCTTGCTCATCATTCATGGGATCCTCAACGAAACGGTCATCCTCTACAGTCCAGAATCCCTCCGTCTTCTCAAAGTCGGTCTCTCTCGCTATCTCCCCGCTTGTTGTGACCCCGGCGGCTATCATGACGGGATTGCGTGCGAGCACAAGTATGCCACCGGCAGCCTTCACTGATGACTGATCAAAATCGGGACCGATGAACTGGAGATTCGGCTTGAAAGCAAACTTGGGGCCGAACACTTTAGGGTGAGCCACGATAGGGATACGTCGGCTGCTACGTTTCAGGATCTGGAGAAGGCCTCCAATGTGATCGTAGTGTCCGTGGCTAATGACGATCGCATCAAGTTCTCGCACGCGAGCACGCATTGCAGTAGCATTGCGCAGAGCAACGTTTGGCGGCGGACCTGCATCCATGAGGATTCTCGTGGACGCACCAGCCACAGTCGTCTCGACCAGGAGAGAAAGACCGTGCTTCGCCACGAGATGGGACCTACTCTTGTTCACTGTATCTTCAGCGAGAACCGTCAGTCTAACCCGATCCACCTGAGGCATGGACCCTTTCAGAACCTTCACAACCTTCACGATTCTCTCCATGCATAACATCACTTACACCATCACGCAACGTCAGAGATAAAGCGGGGGCGTCCACTGAGCCGACAACGCTCATTATCAGTCTCGAATCTCAATGATGTGTCACACCTACTCAGGACATAAGGGGAGACTGGATCAGAAATGCGTTGAAGAATCCGTCTGTTGAGGTAATTATCGGCAAGGTAACGCGCGCCCGTTCGTTGCCCTATGGCGCGTATAGTTCGTCTGCTCCTTTGACGCATAGGAATTCGAGCGGCTCGTCACCAGTGTTGACGAGTTGGTGGACTTCATTCGGCTTGATGTAGATCGCGTCTCCGGGTGCCAGCTCATGTTGTTCGCCTGCTCCCATTACGCGGCCTTTGCCTCTCATGATGAACACTTCATGCTCATTCACGTGATTATCCAATGGTGTGTGGCCGCCTTTCTCAACGGAATAGTAGGTGAGGTAGAAGTTCTGGGCGCCAGCTGGCTTGTTTATGAGGTATTTGACCTTCACCTTCTCAGCGCCCTCATTCGAGAGAGCCTGGAACTGCATCTTCTGGTCAAGGTTCACAATGTACACGATCTATCCCAACGCTCTCGATGAATTCTCCAATCGTTTCTTAAGCCTTCGCAGAGGAGCTGGGAGAAGTTTCCACAGTGTAAGTAGAAACGCAAGGATTACCTGTAACTGTGAAATGGTTGGACCTACGGGTTCGAGGCTCGCTAGATATGAGCTGGGTTGAGACAATGACAAAAGACGTTGCGATAGTCGGTGCCGGTCCGGTCGGGCTTCATGCAGCGCTAAAAGTGGCACTGCTAGGCATGTCCGCAGTTGTTGTCGACAAGAGCAGAAAGCGCAGCAGAGCGTTCTTCATACCTCGCATGGAGAACATTCCAGGCCTGCCTGGCGTATCTGGAGCGAATCTAATGCAGCTTCAAAGGCAGAATCTTGGCAACTATCGAGACAGAGTCCAGATAGTAGACGATACAGAAGTCATCGACATAGTGAGAGAGGGCGACATCTTTTTACTGAAATGCGCTGGAAAGCAAAGTGCGATGAAAGCGAGAACAGTATTGCTCGCAACCGGGCTAGTTGACAGACAACCCGAGATTGGCGGAACAATCACCAAGATCCTGCCATTCGCGAACAGGAATCTGGTCCATTACTGCATACTATGCGATGGCCACACGGCCAAGCAAAAGAACCTGTGCGTGATCGGATACTCTTCGGCCGCTGCAAGTTTGGCACTCAACCTTTTGTACTTCGAAGCTGCCTCTGTTGCGCTTCTCACTCACGGCAACGACCTCCAAGAACCGAGTGATCTTGAGAGGTTGAGGGAGAAATCCATTCCAGTACTCAGGGATGAGATTATCGACCTTGTAGGCTTGGAGAACCACAAGTTCGGCGTCGTCCTGAAATCCAGAGAAACAAGGTACTTCGACTCAGCGTACGTTAGCCTTGGTTACTATCACACTGGGGTCGACCTAGGCCTGAAGCTTGGAGGACACCTGAGCGAAGACGGGTTCCTTGTCACGAACGAGGACGGACAACTTCTCCGTGACGATGGCACGCCTATAGAAGGCGTGTTCGCGGTTGGCGACGTAAGAAATTCATGGAATCAGATTCCGATAGGATGGGGCGACGCTGAGAAGGCCATTATTTCCATCTTTTCAGCGACAGACTAAACAGGCGTTTGAACCGTTGATTTCTTGGTGTTGGTCTCTTGGTGCGCACACACGAAGAACGCCTTGAACGGCGGTTCAGATCACAGATGTCTTTGTAATCATGATGAAGGAGTCTCGACTCCCTCTTCGAGCCTTGGCGGTATTACTTCACAAGATGGTCCGGCACTTGGACGGCAATCACCTCTCCGCGGGCGCAGACCTCGCCACGCGCGGAGAGCGTTGATAGGATGACCACCTTCCTTCCCTTGATCTCCTTCACGGTCGCTCGCACCTCTAGGGGCACCTCGATGGGCGTGGGGCGTAGGTAGTCCACTTTCAGGGAAGCGGTGAGAAACCGCAAGGGCGGTTCGGTGTTCATTTCACGCCCTTCGTGGCGATACATGGCGGCGGCCGCAGTGCCGGTGGAGTGGCAGTCGATTAGCGACGCAATTAGGCCGCCATAGACGTAGCCGGGAATAGCCGTATGGTAAGGCTTCGGCTGAAAAATACAGACAGAATCATTTCCCTCCCAGTAGCTCTTGATCTGCAGGCCGCGCTCATTCAGTCGTCCACAGCCATAACATTGAGCGAACTGATCGGGGTAGTAGTCTTGGAAGGCTTTTTTGGACATGGCATGTTCCTCGTTTCGGGCAGCTGTAGGTAATGACTCCGTTCTTGGAAGAACCAACTCGATAAGGTTTTTCGGTCCAACACTCCAAATGAAGAGACTGAATTGAACCCACACAGCCTGCCAGCTAGCTGGGATTTCTTAGTCTCGCGCGGAAGACCTTGGTGCGGGCGAAATAGCCAACCGAGTCCTGTTGGAAAGACGTTTATGCGCTGAATGAATCCCTGAACTGCATGGACACCGCAATGGAAGAATTGCGGCGGCTTGAGTTCTCAAGACTCGACGCAAGTGGTCATGATTACCTGGACTACACAGGGGCTGGCCTGTATCCCGAATCGCTCGTTCGCATTCATTCAGACATGCTGTTGAAAGAGATATCTGGGAATCCACATTCACACAGTCCGGCATCAATAGCTACGACCAGAAAGATCGAGGCGGCACGTAATCGTGTTCTCATGTTCTTTGAGGCCGACCCAGACGAGTACCAGGTCGTGTTTGTATTGAATTCCAGCGCAGCGCTCAAAATTGTGGGAGAGAGCTTTCCTTTCGAGTCAGGATCGCGTTTCTCACTGACGGCAGATAATCATAACTCCGTTAATGGGATTCGCGAGTTCGCTAAGGTCAAGGGTGCATCTGTCGAATACGTTCCGCTAGATTCTGACCTACGCGTAGACAATCTGGAACGTTTGTTGCCCGAGACTGATGAGTCGAAGCATAACCTGTTTGCCTATCCTCCGCAATCCAATTTCTCCGGCGCTAAGCATCCGCTTAGTTGGGTTGAACTAGCTCATTCGAGAGGCTACGATGTGCTGCTTGATGCGGCGGCATTTGTGCCTACGAGTAAGTTGAGCTTGCGGTCTGTCAAGCCTGACTTTGTCTGCGTCTCGTTCTACAAGATGTTTGGTTTCCCCACGGGGGTCGGAGCGCTAATTGCACGGAAAGCAGCTTTGCAAAAGCTCCGGCGACCATGGTTTTCGGGCGGAACAGTCCAATTCGTTTCAGCTCAGAATAAGGTTCATGTGCTCACCAATACGAGCGGAGCATTTGAGGATGGTACGCTGAATTACCTAAGCATTCCAGCGATACCTGATGGGCTGGACTTCCTAGATCGAGTTGGAATCAATAGGATTAACCAGCATGTTGCAGAGCTCACTCAACTTCTCCTGACTGAGCTGCAGGCTCTCAAGGACAGTAACGGTGAGCCCTTGCTCAGGATTTATGGACCGCGGTCGATTGAGAATCGCGGCGGGGCAATTACATTCAATCTGCATGACATCCACGGAAGTGTGACTGACTACAGGCTAGTAGAGAAGAAAGCTATTGAAGAGAACATTTCGATCCGGACCGGTTGCTTCTGCAACCCGGGGGCGTCTGAGTTTGCCTTCGATTATCCTGCGGTACAGGCGTACAGATGCTTCGACCTGCTGTCTCCGGAAGAGTTTTCGCTGCAGCAGTTCTCGGCGTGTATGGATGACAAACCGGTAGGAGCCATTCGTGCTTCCGTTGGAATCGCAAGCAATGAAGTAGATGTTCAGAGATTCGTTCAGATGTTGAAAACCTTCGTCGACCAAGCCGCACCAGACATCGCCCGCACAGCACCTGAGATTGTGGGCGACTGAGATTCATTGGACTAGCAAGGAACCTGTGGAGCGGGGCTCTCTCGAATAGCATTGAGTCAGGAGGTTGTGCCGCTCGTGAGCCTTAGAAGCACATCCGAATACAGGAAGATCTCAGTCGAAGAAACGATTAGGCTACTGGAGACCTCTCCGAACGGTCTCACAGAATCTGAAGCCCAAGAGCGGATTGGCAGATTCGGGCGCAATGAGGTGGCGGAGAAGGAAAGGAATCCTGTCCTTGACTTCTTGTCGCGTTACTGGGGGCCGATGCCCTGGCTCCTCGAATCAGCAATGGTGCTTTCCTACGTTTAGGTCACTATCTAGAGCTGGCAATAGTCTTCGGACTGCTCACCACGAATGCTATCATAGGTTTCTTGCACACATCGCAGTTCGCGGAGGGCCTTGGACCTTCTAAAGAAGAGACTAGCGGTCAAGGCCAGAGTTCTACGAGACGGCCAATGGGTCGTACGAGACGCCAGAGAACTGGTACCAGGGGATATGATCGGTATTGGGCTCGGTGATTTGGCGCCAGCGGATGCTAAGCTTTCGGGTGACGGGGAAGTTTCTGTCGATCAGTCAGCTCTCACGGGCGAATCTCTTCCGGTAACCGTCCGTGAATCAGGAATTGTCTACTCAAGCTCTGTGGTAAAGCGCGGAGAAGCCAGGTGCATCGTGGTCAACACGGGAGCGAACACATACTTTGGCAAGACCGCAGAACTAGTCAGGATCGCTAAACCAGTCTCGCATCAAGAGCAAATAATGATGGCCGTCGTCAAGTATAGCATGTACATGAGCCTGGCGGCGCTGATCATCGTCGTGGCTGACGGTATGCTGGTGCACGCGGACATCCTATCAATGCTAAACCTAGCGTTGACCTTCCTCCTAGGCGCAGTCCCAGTCGCACTGCCAGCTGTTTTCGCTGTGGTTCTATCTGTAGGGGCAATTGAACTTGCCAGGAAGGGAGCACTAGTAACGAGGCTTGATTCCATTGAAGACGCAGCCTCGATGGAACTACTCTGCCTAGACAAGACTGGCACAATCACGCAGAACATGCTGTCCGTCACTGACCCGATATCGTTCCAAGGGTTCAGGAAAGAGGACGTGGTCTTCATGGCAAGCTTTCCGTCAAGAGAGGAAACTAAAGATCCGATAGACATACCAGTAATTGAATATGCGAGAGATATCGGGATAGACTCAAGCGCCTACAGGCAGGTTTCGTTCACTCCTTTCGACCCCGCAACCAATAAATCAGAGGCAACAATCGACGGCAGAGGAGAGCGCTTCAAAGTTACGAAAGGCGCGCCTCAAGTGATAATCTCCATCTGCCGCTCGATGAGCGAAGAAACTCGAACTCAAGCAAACGAGACCGTAGAGGTGCTGTCTCAAAAGGGATACAGAACAATAGCAGTCGCCACATCAGAAAGCGAGGCCCTAGACACCTTTCGGCTTGTGGGTTTGTTACCGTTGGCTGATCCGCCTAGACCAGACTCGAAGGCTATGATACTAGAGTTGAAGACACTGGGTGTGAAGCCTAAGATGCTCACAGGCGATAATATCGCTGTTGCTAAGGAGATAGCTCACCAAGTATCAATTGGCGACAAGATGTACCGAATGGCTAGTCTTTCTGCCCTGAGCGAAACAGATCAAGTAAGGATCCTCGATGAGAATGATGGGTTTGCTGAGATATATCCGGAAGACAAGTACAGAATCGTCAAGCTTCTGCAATCGCGAGGGCATATAGTTGGAATGACAGGGGACGGGGTGAACGATGCGCCAGCCCTGAAACAGGCAGAAGTCGGCATAGCGGTAAGCGACTCAACAGACGTGGCAAAAGCCTCTGCGAGCATAGTCCTGACCGAACCAGGCACACACCAGATAATCGAAGCGATAAAGACGAGCAGGCAGATCTACCAACGAATGCTCACTTGGGTGATAAACAAGGTCACGAAGGTCGTACAGTTCGTGGGCCTGCTCATGCTAGGCTATTTCTGGTTGCAAGCTGCCTTGGTTTCTGTCTTGGGCATGGTTCTCGTAGTATTAGCAAATGATTTTCGTTACAATGTCGCTCGCAACTGACAACGTGAAGTACACGAGAGCCCGAACCTTGGAAAGTGAAGAACATTACCTTGGCTTCGCTTGTAATAGGCCTCCTACTGGTTGCGGGAGGCACGTTTGCGGTTTGGATCGGCATAGAATACTTCGGACTGAAAGGGGGAGGGCTTCAGAGCTACGTAATGTTGATGCTCGTATTCACAAGTCAATTTAGGCCGTACATCGCCCGGGAGAGAAGACGCTGCTGGTCCTCACGCCCTGGCAGGGAATTGGTTGTAGCGACCGTGGCCACAGTACTCGGGTTTGCACTCTTAGGCGTGTATGGCATCATTGTGCCACCACTCACGGCGTACGAGGTCCTATTCATCCTGGTATTCTCAGGAACACTCACATTTAGTCTGGATTTCCCGAAGTACTACGTGTTCAGAAAGCTGGGATTGTAGGAGCGCCAGATCATTGAAGACAAGGTGCTGGAGTGAGTTACGCAACGAAAGTCTCGAACCGTGGGCCTCTAGTCTGGAGTTCTGATGATCTAATGAGCAGAGATCTGCCTGTACTTGGCTGCGCACCTTCTCCTAGGTGGATGCCCTTTGCAGAGAGCTAGACTGAGAATCGTGGGCGTGCATTGTTCGACTTGCATCCTCCCCGTTCGTAGGGCGCTTGAGAAAGCTGAGGGCGTCAAGTCAGTAGGAACGAACTACATGACAGACCTGATTCTCGTGGACTATGACGAGAAAGTCACCAACGAGGCTGAGATTGTGGCATTGATCAAGAAGGTCGGATACGAGGCAATAACGCTAGCAGCACCATACTTCTGAAGTAAGAAAGGACATGTGGCTGCCGGTTCTTTTCTTTCCCGTGTATCTAATGAGGATCAGCCGTCCACTAAGCATGGAGTGAAGCTGAGCGCTGAGAATGAGACGCACCAAAGGATTGAGGGCTTTACCGACGCGTTCCCTGTCCATTAGGGGTCAGGTGAGAAGCTAGCGTTTTTCGGTAAGAGATTATTCTGTCAAGGGCAGTTAGTCGGAATTGCCTTGGCGCAAATTCCCAGAAGCGGGTGCGTGGGCACGGATGCAGTATTCTTAGCGATCACGCTTCTCGCCATTGGAGTCTTGCTAAAGCCCATGCTCTCCTCAACTGGAAGCAGCGCAAGACCGACAAGCCAGACGTGATCCAAGCGAACCGTCGCGACATCGAGATCGCGCTAGAACTATACGGTCACATAGCGCAAGCCAACGAACTCGGCATCCCCCCCAACTCCTAGAATGGTGTCGCAAGATCAACCATACAGATAGAACTATAGAGATCCTACGAGGAGGTTCCTTTTGGTCTCTCCTGAGGCAGTAATCATTGGCCAGCCGTAACTACTGGTTGGATCTTTTTAAGCGAAAAGTTCTCCGGGAAAGGAAAAGGGAGACCGCCATCAGCCTCGGGATTGTAATCATTGCAATTATAGGGCTTCTGGGGTATTATCAGGGTACCTTGCACATGCTATCCCCATTGCAGGGTTCGTCTGTGTCTTCGAAGAGCAATATGGCAACAGTACTACTTGCCGGAACCTATCCCGTTCTGGGCTCGTCTAGTGCGCCTGTGACGATTGTGGAGTTTGGTGATTTTCAATGCACAACTTGCGGTGCATGGTTCCACAGCCAAGAGCCACAGCTCCTGCAGGGTTTGGTTAAGGCTGGAAGAGCGAAACTTGCCTGGCGTGATTTCGACTATTTGGGGCCGGATTCCATTGTAGCCTCAGAGGCTGCCTACGCGGCGGGGGAGCAGGGGAAGTTTTGGGAATACTATGACTTGCTCTACTCCAATCAGGGGATAATCAACAGCGGATGGGCGAGCCGTGAAGACCTTGAACAATTCGCTTCCCAACTCGGTCTAAACATGAGAGAGTTCAACGCATCTCTTCAAAGCAACAAATACTTGCAATTGGTCACCTCAAACTACAACCTCGGAACCAGCCTGGGTGTAGCTAGCGCTCCTACTTTCTTCGTAATTGGACCGGACGGGAAGACAATAACGATAGTTGGCGATCAGCCATACAGCGTTTTCCAAACTGCCGTGGACTCGTTGGTCAGCGGTTGAAATAGTTGAGCTTGCAGATTTTTCAGGCTTTGAAAACACCTTCGCTGCTCGTGGCTACCATTCTAGTGGTCGTGTCTTATGGTCTACTGCTAATGTTTATCGACCAATTCCTCTTCATTGCTCCGTACTTTGTTTTCTATGTGCCTCTAACGCGCCTCGCAATTCTGGCGCTCGACATGTTGCTCTCTGTACTCACGGGCATTGTTCTTGTTGTTTCGTTACAACAAGTTAGGTCAGCCAGATCTAAGGGAACCGCTTACACAGGCGTCTTTGCAATCGTTGCGGCGCTCATGGCAGGGGCATGTCCCTGTTACTATCTTGTGCCAGTCCTGACAATCGCCGCAGGGGTAGGCGGCGCTTTGGGGGCGATCGGAATCCTGCTGAACGCTTACGAGCTCGAAGTAAAGATAGCCTCCGTAGTGTTGTTGCTAATCGTGTCTTGGGGGCTGGAGAGAAATGCGAGAATGACGTGCCGTCTCAAATAGGACTTGCATGACGCCGCTTTTTCCACGAGTTTGCTCCATCCAGAAAGAACGGGACTTTTCGTGCAGGATCATCCTAATCTTGAAGAAACACATCATGACTGCTCGTGCGTGGTTTGTTGACCGAGGACGACGAGGAAAGCTTGCCCAATAACAATCATCCTGTGTCCGCGGAGCCAAACACAGGAACTACGGGGGGTTCGAATCCCACCCCCCGCACTCTTCGCAGACATAGTGTCCGTCCGGACACTGGTAGTCTGCCACTTCGCTTTTGCCACAATAGGAGTAGCCTGAGGTCTAGTCGGAGCGTAGCATCACCTTGTTGCACACGAGACACTCGAAGCGCTCCTCCAACGGGGCCTCAGCTGAAGTCTTCGTGTTGACTCTCTCCGCTGTGTCAGTGGATAGGTATTCAGCTCGAATGCCACTAGCTTGATTCAGACATCAAGACCTCCAACAGCTGCTCAACCTTTCGTGTTATGATCTCTCGGGTTTTCCGATATTCCTCGATGCCTCGGCCCGATGGATCTTCTATTCCCCAATCCTCCATGGGCTTACCAACCGCCGGGCACGCTTCGGGGCAACCCATCGTGATTATCTTGTCGGCTCTTTGAGCGATCTCTCGAGTCAGCAGTTTTGGATTGAGAGTGTTGGTTTCGATTCCTATCTCCTTCAGCGCAGCCGATGCGAGTGGGTCGACTTTCGTTGCGGGCTCGCTGCCAGCGCTGATCGCTCTGATGCCTTCCGGGGCGAGGCGGCTGAAGATGGCCTCAGCCATTTGACTCCTGCACGCGTTCTGTATACAGATGAATAGGACAGTGGTCAAGTCCGTCTTCCCTTGCTAGGGTTCGCTTTCCACTTTCGGCTCAACTGTAACCTGAGACCTGATTGAGTTCGCAACCAGGCTGTACTTCCGCGCCCAATCCAACGCTTTACTCACCCGTCCTAGTGACTCATTTTTGACCTTGATCACTGGTCGCAGAATGGTCTGTTCGAAGGTTGAAGTTCGATCTAGAAGGTCAACAACATGGCCTTCAGCCTCGCATTCGTAGGAGACGAGCTGAATCTTCAACCGTTCAGTGGCCCAGATGAACATCAAATGGTAGCACATGTTCAACGCTGCAACAAACCCATCCTCAGGCGTCATGACGCCTGAGCGCCCTTGAAGGGCGGGCGGGGCGGAGAAACTCATCTTGGGGCCGTTGCCACATGTCAACTCGCCATCATGGCCGCCCGTCCAAATAACCTTCGTCTTGTATATGGGCACACGCTTACCTCCAGTGGTCTAGGACTTCGTCGACTTCCTTCGCGATCCTCTCAGCCGCCTTCTCAGCCAAGACCTAGAGAGCCACTGTCCAGTTTTCGGCGGACGGCAACTTTGAGCAGCCCGGATTCCTTGTCAGGTCGGTAATGACTATTGACGAAGCCGGCTTGCCGCTGTAGCGTTCGGTGGCGGTCTTTGCGCATAGCTTGTCGCAGCCGTCAACCGTAATGGTTGGATAGCATTTTGCGAATGCTCTCTCTTCTTTGCCCCCTGCAAGAAAAAGTGGAAGGCAAATCGTCACAGCCTCCTCAGGCCTGAGCTTCTCCAGTACCAGGCGCGTTGCCACCCGCGATATGGTGCCCTCGACACATGCCTCCCCACTACAGGAGATGATGCCGACTTTCTTTTCTGGCAGATCCACCATGACTGTTCACTCCTTCAGTAGTTCATCTACCTTCTCCGCCACCTGTTTGGCGAGCAGGCTTGCCAGTTCTTGACCGTCGCGATCGAGAAAGGTCACACTCTTCGGTTTCAGCTTCCTATTCTCTTTCAGGGTGTCGACAACTCTAAAGCTGGCAGCTAGTTCTCCGCCTGCAAGTTTGACGTTCTTCTCTGCGCATTGCAGCGGGCACCCATCAACTGTGATGCATTTGTTGGTCTTGACGAGCTGAAGGGTCTCTTTGTCTCCACTGGTAATGAGTGCAAGACAAGTGGTCTCTGTGACTCCTTTCCTGAGGCTATCAACGACCTCGTATGTCGCTTCCCTACTCACGCTCCCCAAGGCCTTCCCGATTCCACTACACGCTATCACAATCACTTTCTTCCTCCATCGTAGTTTTCACATTACCTAGCCTCCAATTTCTTGTGTTCTGTCTCGAGTTTCTTGAGCATCAGTTCGAAGTATTGGTCTGCGTTGATCAGCGTCTTCAGGTCGTCCTCAAGATTCCTCGGTGCAAGAATTGCGACCCAGCCTTCCCCGTAGGGATCGGAATTCACAAGTTCCGGTTTCTCGGACAGCATTCCATTGTTTGCTCGAACGTTCCTGATACGGGGGAAAGCAGTGAAACCGTTGTTTTTGCGGTTTCCAACGTTCCGAATTCTGCCTGCCTCTCAACTACCGAGCCTTGCCTGACGACCTCAACGAAAGCCACATCTCCTCCTGTCCTCTGCAAGTAGTCGCCGACAGCCGACCCTGACCCTGCCCGCCTCGATTTTGGCCCAGAGTCCGTCCTCGGTGTAGTGGTATTCCTTGTGAACTCGAAACTCGAATTTGTCGAAGACGGTCTGGAGGTATTCGCTCAAGCCACGCCCGCCTCCGTTGAGCGGTGTGATTCGCAGTCGAAGCAGTAGTCCGTCTCCCTATTAGTCCAATACTCCTTCTTGCAAGTAGGGCAGGTCGCCTTTCTGAGCCAATCCCGCTTCGGAGGTGCAGCACGCATAATGTCGAGGAGCCTCGCAGTGCACGCACACATCTTCTGTTGTTGATTCTCATGCGGCGTGAACAGTGCCTCCTTACTCTGGACGCGACACCGCCGGTATTTTCTCGGCCAACTCGACGCCTTTCGGTTCAGCGAAGAATCTCCGCTTCGCCCAGAGCGATACATTGACGAGGCTAATCAGAACGGGAACTTCAAAAAGTGGTCCTATGACTGCGGCGAAGGCTTGGCCTGAGTTTATTCCGAAGACGCCGATCGCGACGGCAATTGCTAGCTCAAAGTTGTTGCTTGCTGCCGTGAAGGAGAGCGTCGCCGTCTCTGGATATGTGAATTTCATGATCCGCGACATCCAGAATGAAACAGCGAACATGATTAGGAAATAGGTGACGAGCGGTATTGCGATTCGCACGACATCCCACGGGAGCGCCAGAATGTATTGTCCCTTCAGCGAGAACATGACCACAATCGTGAACAGCAGACCAATTAGGGAAGTAGGACCGAGCTTCTTCATGAACTGCCCTTCATACCATTCCTTTCCCCTTGATCGGATCAGGGCGAACCTCGTCACGATTCCCGCTATGAACGGGATCCCGAGAAAGACAAAGACAGTCTTCGCGACGTCAAGGATTGAGACGTTCACTACGACACCTGCCCCTGGGGAAATCCAAGATGAGAGAAGCGTGACGAAGAACCAAGCGTAGACTGAGTAGAGTGCAACCTGAAAGACTGAGTTGAGCGCAACGAGTATGGCGCATAGCTCACTATCGCCTCCTGCGAGCGTGTTCCATACTAGAACCATGGCTATGCATCTGGCGAGGCCGACGATGATAATTCCAATCCTGTACTCAGGCAGGTCAGGCAGGAACAACCAAGCGAGGCCGAACATCAGGAAGGGTCCGACGAGCCAATTCTGGATCAGTGAGACAGCGAACACTTTCCCTCGTCCTGCGAGCTTCGAGAGTTCCTCGTACTTTACTCTGGCCAGTGGGGGATACATCATCCACAGCAGGCCGACGGCGATCGGGAGCGATACTGTATCAATTCTAAACGCGTCAAGAATGCTCGCGATCTTCGGGAACGCGGCTCCGATACCGATTCCGATTGCCATTGCCAGAAAAATCCAGAGCGTAAGAAAACGATTCAGAAGGGAGAGACGATGTGGTGCACCTTCTCCCATCTCAGAGACCTCCCTCGATCAGCTGAGAGCCCTTCGTCAGCAGAATCTCAACCTTCGCGTCCGCAAGTCTGTAGAAGACCCATTTCCCTTCTCGCCTAGACACCACCAAGCCTGACCTTTCCAAGATTCCTAGGTGATGGGATGCGGTTGGTTGCGTCAGGTCGAGTGCGGCCATGACCTCGCATGCGCAAAGCTCCTCCTTAGCAAGGAGCTGCAAAATCCTTAGGCGAGTATTATCTGCAAGGCCGGAGAATACAGCTTCTAATCGTCTGAGTGTCAGGTCGTCGGCCTGTTTCGCTCTTCTCTTCAGCTGGGATACTCGTTCGCTGGGTCGACAGGATCCCCGAAGCCCTGAATCCACCAGCCGCCTAAGCCTATCCTCGGTGAGGGACACGCTCATCTGGCATCGTGGCGCAAGATTCAGATTCATATTCTTAAATCTATTGTTTTGGGAATTCCCACCACGCCTAGCTAGATAGCCCCTCGCAAACGTACAGCATATCCATTGGGGGAAACACTACCGGCGCATAACGCTCCTCAGGAGGGGTCTCGGTAAGACTTCCAACAATCGGGATTCTCTCTCCGCAACCTTTGCATCGGTTCTCTCTGTCAAGATTCCAAGTGCGTATCCCGTAGCCGAACCTCCCAATGACTATCTTTCCGCAGTCCGGGCAACGAGTGTTTTCTCGCTCATGCCCTGGGAAGTTTGCGATGTACACGTATCTGAGGCCTGCCTTTCTTGCGATGTCACAATGTGCTTCCAAAACGCCGGAGGATGTTGACGGAGCGACGCCCATCTTGTAGGAGGGATAGAACCTCACAAAGTGGAGCGGGGTGTCCGCACCCATTCTCCTGTAGATCCACCTGGACAAATCCCGTGCCTGCCTCAGGGAACCATCGCCTCGTTCAAACACGACATCGCTGATCTCGATGTGGATGCTTGCGCTTCTCTTGAGACCGACCAGGGTTTCGAAAATCGGTTTTGGATTTGTGACTCCTGCATGTTTCCTGAGAAAGCTAGGTGAAGCGTTCCCTTTCAAGCCGATGGTGATACAGTCGGCGAACTGCAAGAGAGCATCAACGGCTTCGGGGGTTCCGTATCCGTTCGTGACGACCACATTGAAGAGTCCTGCTCGATGTGCGATTATTCCCGTGTCTCTGGCAAACTCGACAAACACCAAGGGCTCATTGTAGGTGTACGCGATGCCTTGACACCCGTATTGTTTGGCCAAGCGAACTATATCATCAGGGCTGAGCGCCTGTCCGGTGATTTCACTTGTTTGACTGATTGTGGAGTTGATGCAGAAGTCACAGTTCCAATTGCAGCCGACTGTTCCGAATGACAGAATCTTCGAGCCGGGTCGATAGTGATAGATCGGTTTCTTCTCGATCGTATCAACATGTGCAGTCACAACTCGACCATAGTTACTGAGCACTAACGTTCCGTCAGCATTTGCCCTGACTTTGCAGATGCCGCTCTCGCCTGGATTCATTATGCACCGACGCGCGCAGGCAACACATCTGAGCCTTTGTCGTGCTAGCGGCTCGTACAGAGTTTTCCGATCCTGCGTCGTCGATCTGTCGATAGTCACCGGAAAACCAGCGTAGAGGAATGTAGGCCTAGCAATTTGGCCTCCTTTTTAAGCTGGTGTCTCGCGGTGAAGTAAGTGCGGTGCATTCTCAATCGAGGCGGATTCCCCTTGATTTCGATAATCGGATCGGGAAGGGTTGGCAGCGTCAGCGCCTTCAACATTCTGCGTATGCGAATTGCAGATGTCACTTTGGTTGATGTTCAGGATGGGCTTGCGGAAGGGGAGGCACTCGACCTGATACAGTCGTCTCCGGCAATAGAGTTCGATGGCAAAATCAATGGCACGACGAAGATCTCAGATATCGAAGGATCGGACTTGGTGATCGTCGCAGCAGGGGTTTCGCGCAAGCCGGGAATGTCCAGAACTGAATTACTCGAACGAAACACGGAGATTGTCTCTAGCCTAATGGTTGACATCGTTAGGTACGCGCCTGACTGCAAGATCATGATGGTGACAAACCCGGTTGACGTCATGACTTACCTAGCGTACCTGAAGTCAGGGTTCGAACGGAACAGAATCTTCGGAATGGGAGGGATCCTTGACACACTCAGATATCGATCGTATATCGCGCTTGAACTCGACGTGTCACGCGAAGACATTAGAGCGCTTGTGGTCGGCGAGCACGGTGACTGCATGATACCACTGGTCGACTACACCACCATCGCCGGCATACCGGTGAGGAGGCTTCTAGACGAGAAAGCCGTTCAGCGCATAGTTGAGAGAACAAGAACCAGTGGCTCGGATGTGATCAATCTGAAGGGCGGAACGGTCTACGCGCCGGCTGCAGTGATCGCGGTCATGGCCGAAGCAGTTCTGCTTGGGAGGAATCGAGTAATGGCTGCCTCGGTCGTCCCAAACGGCGAGTATGGATTGAGGAATCTTGCAATAGGCCTGCCGGTCATTCTGGGCAAGGATGGCGTCGAGAAGATAATCGAGTTGCCGCTCGATGATGCTACGAGAAGTCAGCTGATGGAATCGGCGAATGCCATCCGCTCAGGCACGGAGAAGCTTGGGCGCTCCGGCGGCGATTGAGAGTACGAGCGAGCCGTTAGACATCATCGCTGTTACGCTTGCTCATGTATACGATGTCACGTGCCTTGTATCCTTTTTGAGCGAACAGTTCTCGTGAGGCATTGTTGTCAGCCTCGATCAAGACCGCGAACATCCGAAAACCCAACTCATGCAGTTCTCTTTCTGCGGCGGCAATCAGCTCAGTGGCGTATCCTTTGCGGCGATGATCCGGATGGACAGCTAATCTGTTAATCCAACCCTTGCGCGTATCGTGTGTAACCAAAACAGCACCGATTAGTTGGCCAGCATCTTCGAGACCAATGACTCTCTGCCCGGCGGCCAGTTGTGCGGCGAATGCATCATGACTGTCGCGTCCTTGTAGGCGCACGCTCTCCAAGCCAGCTTCTTTCCACAGACGAATTATGGCGTCATAATCGTCGACTGTCAAGTGTCGCAGTTTGGGCATGGTTGGGAACCTCTCCAAGCCAGACCATTTGGAGGTTCCGCGTCGATATAAGGCGTGATTTGGCTGTGAGTGGAATGGGGCTGGTTCATTCGCCCGTCATCCATTTCAACTTGAGGACCGAATTGAATGGCAGGCGTTACATTTGAGCGACGAGCACCCGGATATCTCCCACTTCTTGGGCCGTCACTCGGCCATGTCGTATTTGACCGACCAGCACAAGGTTTGGAAACGCATTCCCTACCTCAGAGAGAACGAAGGCCGTGCACCACCTCTTGTTCTAGCCGTTGGGGACCGGAGGCGCGTATACAGCATCGCACGAAGATTGAAGAAATCAGTCCTTCTCCCGGAGACGGCCGCTCGACTGTCCAGTCAACATGTCTCAGAGAAGGATCTACGATCGGTTCCGGAGTTTGGCCGGGTAGCCATGGCGATCGGACTTGCCTCATCAGAAGCCCCAGTCCTAGTTGTAGAAACGCAGATGGGCGCTCCTGCAACTCAGATCATCATGAACGAGGTGCTCTCGGACGAGTTGACGAGCATCAGCTATCGAGTGGGCAAGTCCAGAATCGACTTGCCTTGCAAGATCGTTATCCGTGTCGGTACAGCAGGGGGCATAAACTGTGATGGAAAACTCGCGATCGAAGTGGGTGATATTGTCAACGCGACGCACTCAATCGGCGCGACTGGAGCAGTGATCCAGTCTCTCCTCCGCTTGGATTTCTGGAGTTCAGGAGCTATGGAAGAATTCCGTAAGCGTTGGATAGAGCTCGGCCCGGACTTCACGATCACTATAGAGGGGCACCCAAGAGTGGAATGTAGTCAGGATGTCGTGGAAGCTTTAGATGACGCTGGACGGCGACTCGCAACAGATGCCTATCACAGAGGCGGGAACATAACGAAAGATTCACTCTATGCTGAACTCACCGATGACGCTATTCCTTGAACTCTGCCACGCACACAACTGTCGCTCCACCGAAATGGAACTCTCGGCCATAGCTGTCTCAGCTCAAGAGAAGAATGCGCATTTTGGCATGGTATCCGCAATCGTTGGCACCCTTCCAGGAGCATCCTTCACCGAATCTGAGAAAGCCAAGATCCTGGCTGAGCAGAGATCGTTGCGAGTTGCATTGGAAGCCATGAAGAATCTCGCTTCGTAGAAACGATGTCCGCACGGCAGCAACACGTCGAGACCAGAAGACTGGGTAGCTTGAAGCAATCAATCATGAGGACGGAGAACGGTATCCGTATCGTCGTTCATGTCGTAGCTAACGCCAAAGAGACAAAGCTCCAATTGGAGACCGATGAAAGTCTACTGATGCGGGTTAATGCTCCTCCAGTCAAGGGAAAAGCAAACCGAGAGATCGTCAAGTGGTTTTCCAAGAAATTGAGAAGACCGAGTTCACAGATCCGAATAGTTGCAGGTCTTGCTTCCAACCTCAAGACGCTAGATATCACCGGAGTGGATGAGGGAAGCTTCCTTGAAGCCATAGGGCAAGGATGAATAGCTGACCATCGAGACGATTGCAGTAACGAAACGAAGCACCCATTTCTTCTTAGAGTCGGAGCGACGCCGCGACTCTGGCCGCCCGAACTCCCAACCGAGGGAGGCTGAGACAAGTCACTTCTTTGTGAAAATCTTCAACGAGTCGCTCGGCATCCAACTCGGCCGGCCACTTTTCTTTGAGGCTTCTACAGCAGAAGCAAAGCGTTCAAGGCTCTTGAAGTTCCTGTCGTAGACGTGGTAGCTGTCGCTGTCATCAACGTATCTTCCCACTTTGACTCCGATCTTGTCCGCGACCATTCTCTGAAGCAGGGTCAGAGCGTACATGTTCATGAATGCGGCATTGTACGCGTCTCTGCTTCGCCAGCTGGTGTGCATCTCAAGCCATTCATCGTCAACTGTCTTGCACCAGATCCGCTGAAGGCATGGTGGACCGGCAACCTCGTAGTCCCTCCACGGCATCCACGTGATAGCCTGAGCCCTGTTGGAGAAGGATGTTGGCTTCAGTTTCTTGATGATTTGACTGATCTGATCGGTCTTCTGTCCTGCCTGATCGTACTCGAATAGGCGTTGGTGGTACGTGTAGTCCCAGCCTCGTCCGATCCAAGAATCCTTGATTCCGTCGAGTACTTCGTCGACGTAGCCTGTAAGACTCATCAGGCCTTCGCAGCCGACGTGTATCCTTGGCTCCTTCAATGGCTCGTTCACAATTATCTTCATGGACGCTTCCAAGATCTCGTCGACGCCACTCTTGTTCGTGTATGATTCTTTGCGTGACTTGATACCTCGCTCGCGAAGCAGAAGGAGGCTCTTCTCCCATGACTCGGGCAGAACGTCGCCTTCAACAATCAGCTGAGGAATGGCCTTCATATCGGGATGACTCCGGACAGGTCTTACTGTATGGAGCTTCCAGAGTGAAAAATCATGCGTTCGTGAACTATGCGGAGACACGGGCGGAAGTTGGGAGCCGAAACGCATTTCTGACACATTCCGTCGCCTTTCCACTCACCCAAGGTCGAAGGGCACCATGGTAGCTCAGATTCCGATAGCTCCAGGTCAATTCTATGCAAAGCGGTTTGCAATCTACTCAGCACTTGGGGCGCCAAGAGTCAAACTTGAGACGTGGCGTCTGTCGGTTAGCGGCCTTGTCGAGAACGAGCTCAGCCTATCTTTCGAAGAACTCCAGCACTTGCCACAAGTGAAGCTGACGAGAGATTTTCATTGCGTGACTCAGTGGTCAATCAAAGATGTTGCTTGGGAAGGTGTACAGTTTCGCGAGCTTGCAAGACTCGCCAGGGTAAGACCTGAGGCGGAGTGGGTGATGTTCCATTGTGCGGACGGATACACCACTCCGGTGCCGCTCGTGGACGCGATGGCTGAGGATTCCATGATTGCTTTCAAGATGAATGGTGAAGCTATTCCAGTTGAGCAGGGGTTTCCCGTTCGGCCTTTCATTCCTCACCTGTACGTTTGGAAGAGTGCCAAGTGGCTCACGAAGATTGAGTTCATGCTGTCCTACGAGGACGGCTACTGGGAGGCTCGCGGATATCATCAAAGAGGCAACGTCTCGAAGGAAGAACGCTTCAAAGACCACAAGCAGGTGTGAGACCCCTCGCGAATGGCGCGACGGTCTTGTCGTGGGGTCAGACGCTCAGACTGGCGCCCCTCCGGCTAGACGCTGTCACTTGTGCGAGAGAGAGCGTCTTTTGCGCCGCAAGATCAAGAATAACAGACCCAATGCGCTTCCCATGAGCAACGACTCCAAGGGGAATCCTGGGGCGCCATTGCTTACTCCTATTGTGGCTGGAGAACTCTTCACACCCTGAATATCGGCTCTTATCATGAAGATCCCGCCGCCAGGAAGTTTCCAAGAGTAGCTGAAAGTTCCATCAGTCCCGCTCGTGATGCGAGCGATCTCTAGGTAATTGGCCCCTTGATTTTGACTGTACTCAAGAGTCACATTCACAGGAGCCATCGGGGTCGGGTGGATTGATCCCGAGATCACCGCCGTCGGAGGGTTCGTTGAAGTATCCAGATGAGCGTTGAGCGAGACTGAAGTGTTCGGCCCTAGCGTGCTGCTGGAAAGATACCATTGAACTGTCTGATCCGAAGTAAGCAGATACGAGCCCGCACCGACCGAAGGTAGCTCATACTGCTGAGTCTGTCGATTGTAAACCCAGAACATCCAATACAGGCTGGCTGCAGGATCCTGACTTCTACCATTTATTCCCGTGACGAATTCGCCTAAGCCAGGGTAGCTATTGAAGTCCACCGTGGCAACTCTCATAGTCGCGTTCAGAAGATTCTCGCCGGAAGGAACAGCGGTATTGTTGTGCCATTCAACAGGCCCAGTTCCGTAGTTTATTCCTATGTTGACGCTCACCGTTGTCTGCTGGTTGAGTATCATGGCTTGTACTGTGCCAACGCCGACAACCGAAGCCGCCAAAACGACCACGACGAAACAGCTCAACGCCACAGCGACCGGCTTCATGCTTCCACCAAGGGAGGCTAGGTTAATTAGCCTACATCCCTTTTATGGCTTCCGAGCGGTCGCGAGTGGCTCATTGAAACCCAGCAGCAGCGCGCCATTCACGAGGACCTTGACTCTTATGGCGTCTTTGACTGCCCTTAGTGTTGCTTCTCGGGTGGTGTTGGCTGGTGGCCCGCCGAACGTGAAACCTGTTGCTTTTTTCGGACTCACCGCGGGCATCATCGGAGGCCCGATTACAGGATTTGTTGTGGGTCTCATGTCAATGCTCATCAGCGACATCTACTTCGGAGCCGGATACTGGACGATCATCGACTCCGCATCCATGGCAGGCATTGGATTCCTTGCTGGTCTATTCTGGAGCAGACGAGCAAGGATAACAAGGGTTGAACTCGCTGTTGGCGGTTTCTTCTTGACAGCGATCTATGACGTCGTCACGTCAGTGTTTCTAAACTGGATCCTCGGAATCAGGTGGTGGGTCTCCATACTGTCGCTATATGTGCCATTCCTTGCTGGTTCTCCTGCACCGTATCCATTCGGACTCGTTCACGAACTCACTACAGCGGTGCTGATGTTCGCCATCGGACCGACACTGACTAGCCGAGTCAAACTACTAGTCAATCAAGGTACCAAGGTATATACCGCGACGCCGGCAGCTGCTTAGTTGAAGTCACGTGCTCGTTCTGCCGGTAGTAGATCACAGTACCAGAAGCGATTCTCTCGCAGCACTATCTCTCCCGGCTTGATGAGGATCGAGTGATTGAAGATCGGCCCAGCATGAACGAATGTGTGAAACTCCCCGTTTTCTCCGCATGGGTCGACGCCATAAGGCAAGTCTGCTAGCAGCGACTCGTCAAAGGCTCGTCCGACAAACGACCGACCTAGGACCTTGGAATCTACACACACAAGAATCGCCTTGAATCCAGCCTTAAGGAAGCTATTGGCTAACTCGCGCGTGTCCCTCTTCCAGACGGGGAATACGGCTTTCATGCCAACTTGGGACAGCTTCTCCTCACGATACTGTCGAATGTCCTCTAGGAAAAGGTCTCCAAATGCGACAGCTGTCACTCCGTCCGCCTGAGCGCGTGTCAGTACATTACGCATCGCCGATTCGTACTGTGCGTTGCTTGATCCCTGGGGGATTGTGACCTTGACAAGTGGGACGGCGAGCGAACTAGCCTGTTGTTCGAGTAAGGAGACGCGAACCCCGTGCATGCTGATGCGATCATAACCCGCAGTAATAGTTGTCAGCAATGATGTAATCGTGTAGCGCGGGTCGCGTGAGAGTTCCATGAAAGCTATTGCACTGTCCTTGCCACCGCTCCAAGAGAGAATCACTTTCTGTGGTATTGCCGCCATTCACCAGAAACCCCTTGGTTGTTGCTTCCCGAGAGTTGCACCTTGAGGCACAATTGAATCAGAAGCTCACATGTGGCCTCGTGCTAACGGCACGAACTATTGGGGGAACTTGGGCCCATGTGATTACCCTGCGTACCACGGTAGGTGTCTGCGTGTCACGGTTCCAAGGCCTCGTGTAAAGTATGCCAAGAGCTGTCGATCTTGAAGCGATTAGCTTCATCAGCTCCGGAGAATCATCAACGAAGACGTCGTAGTTCAGATTGATCTTTGCCAACGTGGATTCGGTTCTAACGAATCGATCGTACGGAACTGCATGCGCCTTCAACCATTCTTTCGCCTGACTAACCGTATGGGCACTTCTCCCTGTGACAATATCGACGGTTCCGAACTCGCGAAGAAGTTTGACCTGTTCTCCAACATCGTCCTCAGTAGGAGGCATCTTCTCCCAATCCAGCCAAGCTTTATCGAGCAGGCTGAAGAACTGGTCCCGTGGGATCTTAACGATCTTCCAGACATCCCAACCACGGATGTCTTCGAGCCCGAGAGCCCCGCCATAGCGCTTGTTGTACAAATCACACCAGACAATCATCGCCTCAGCAAGGACCCCGTCAAGATCCACCGCAATCTTCAGCTCAGACATTCGACACATCTTCCGTAGAGGCACCGCTCAGTCCAGTTTTCGTGTCGTGTAAACGCGTGACACTCAGACAGCCTGTGCTTGGTAATCTGAGCTATCGTACGCTAGACCTCATGACAGTTTCTTGAGCGCTTCCAGTTGGTGCTCGGCAAAACGCAAATCCAGTTCTCTGAGCTTTGCAGCTGTTGGAATTCCGGTCCTCTTGTCCCAGCCGCGGAGTTCGTAGTAGTTGTCGAGCATTGATTGGAGTTCTCCTTTGCTGATCTTCTGGCCTTTGTACTGTCCGTCGGGCAAAGGCTCCGATAGTCGCTCGGGGAGAGTGTCGTCCTTGCGTGAGAAGCCTTCCCTTGCGTTGAAGGCTCTGCAGAGATTGATTGCGCGCTCACCGATCTTCACCAGTTCTGTCGGTTTCATGTTCCAACCTGTGACTGCGTTAACTATCCCGAAGATCACTTCCGGCGTTGGCCCCCCTGGAAAGCTGTCTACCACGCATAGCGTCAACGAGTCGATCATAGATTTCCAATCCTCTGCTGCTTTGACAAGTCGGACCTTGTCGATGCTCGTGTCCAATCGGTCGGCTGGTTTGACAAAGCCCACTTCGGGAGCCATGTTCTGAGGCATCTCCCAGGCGTCGTCGTGGTCCACCATCTGAAGGTGACAGGCGCCTCTGTTTGAGACCGCGTAGGATAAGCCGAGCCCTTTCTTTCCTCTAGGCTCATGCATGGGCAGCTCTTGGCCTTTGACTGCCAAGACGAACTTGTCGGAGCCTCGTCCGATCTTCTTGGCCGCCCGTGCTGTGCCTTCCGCCAGCAAATCCCCGATCCCTTCTCTTCTGGCAATCTTTTCGATGAGTTGTAGTTCTGCCGCGTGGTTGCCCCAAGTGAGCTCGAGGCCATCTGTATCATTGTTCGTGAGAAGACCTTTCTCGTAGCATTCCATCGCAAATGCGACAACGACGCCAGTCGAGATCGTGTCGAGTGTATACTTGTTGCAGAGCTCGTTAGCCTTGCACACCGCATTCAGATTGCCAACAAGACAGAGCGACCCAAGGGCGGCGACGGACTCGTACTCTGGGCCGCCCCACTTCGTGTCGATTGGATATGGTTCGCTGCCTTTGACGACCCTGTAGCATGAGTTCCTGCACGCGTAGCAGGTCTGGCGCCCGGCCAGTACTGTCTTGTTCATCGTCTCTGCGTTGAGGGCGCTGGCATGCTCGAAGGTGCCTCGTTGGAAGGCTTTCGTCGGGAGCCTGCCAGTCTCGTTGAGGGGTTCCAAGAAGGCGTCTTCGCCATAGTCGTACATGAGCTTGCCCGCTCCGGCCCACGATTGTTCCGCATGTTTCTTCTTCAGATCGAAGAATGTCTCCTCATGGGCAAGGGGCACAGGCTTTGTTCCTCGTATAGCCAAGGCCTTGAGTTTCTTCGAACCCATCACTGCACCTAAGCCGCTTCTTCCCGCAGCATAGCGGATGTCCGCGATTACACAGGCGTATTTGACGAGATTCTCTGCACCTAATCCTATGCAAGCAACGCGGGTTGACTGCTCGCCTGTCTCACGTCTTATCGTCGCGATAGTCTCTATCGGATCCTTGCCCCAAAGATGGCTCGCATTGCGGATCTCAGCGTGATCATCTTTGATCCAGACGTAGACAGGCTTCTCAGCGATATCCTCGACAACAACAGCGTAGAAGCCTGCGAACCTTAGCTCGGCGCCAAAGAAGCCTCCACCGCTGGATTCTCCCCATCCGCCTGTCAAGGGAGATTTCGCCATGACTGTGAAACGACTATTGCCGCCAAAGGGTGCTCCGGTGATCGGGCCAACCGCGAAGACCAGCTTGTTCTCTCGACCTAGAGGATCAATGCCGGCCTTGAGCTCTTCGAAGAGTATCTTGGCACCAAGACCTCGTCCGCCCAGATACTTCTTCATGAGTTCCTCTGGCAAGCGCTCTATACGAGTTGTCTCTTGAGCCAGATCAACCCTTAACAGATTGCCAGAAAGGTCGACAGACTTCATCGTCGATCTGCTTCAGCCAGCGCCACAGGAGTATTAAACCTGTCCAGTGGCGAGCAATGAACCGCTTACGCTTAGCAGACAGCAATGCCAGCAGAGCATAGGCCTCGACCGGCAAACGCTCGGGAATCGGTTAACACTAGCTAGTCTACAACGCGAAGACTCGAGAAAATGAATCCAGAGAAAAAGGGTGATAGCGAGCGAGATTTAGTCCCGCCCGCCTCGGTTCTATTCTATTCTGATTTCCTTGCCGCGAGGTTTCGGTTTTGTCTTTCGCAGTGTGACTTCTAGTACGCCATTGTTGTAAGTAGCTTTGGATGTGTCGGGATCCACTGCAGTGGGCAGTTGGACCTCTTTGTGGTACTTTCGTAATGGAGTGCTAACTGAAATTGTCAGTAGATCTTCCGCGCATTTCATCTGGATATCCTTCTTTTCCACACCCGGAAGCTCGCCGACGACTCTAACGTTCTCCGCGTCCTCCACAACGTCAACAAGCGGCTCGCGTGTGTCGCTCGGTTCGAGCTTGGCTTCCGGAAGCCCGAACATGCCTCGCCTGCGTGATGGCTTCACGTTTCCGAATTCTCGAACGACCGGCTTACCGTCAGGCCCCATCGTCATTGAGTAGCCGTATATGTAGGGGCCGTATTGCCGGACTGTGCTGCCATCGGGTAGTTTCCGCTCTGTCATTGCATCTTTCGGTAGGTCTCTCGTCATTTCCTTGAACATACGCTCGAACATCTCATCGAATTGCTCGAACCATTTGTCAGGGATGAAGAACGGAGACGTACCTCGCCTTCTCCTTGAGAAAGGCCATTCGGGTAAATCATCATCCCAATCTGACATGTCTATGACTCACCTCCTCTAGATTCATCGGTTTCCATTTCGATGACTCGCCTAACACGCTCCAAGAACGCCAAGTATTCACCGAATAGGTCTGATCCAAACTGTGTGAGCCTGTAGCTTTCGTCCTCCGATTCGTTGATGATTCCACTCTCAAGAAGGCTAGCGAGATTCTCGTAGAGCAATTTCGGGTTTATCACTCGTCGGTAGTCTCTCTTTTTGAATCCTTTCTCTAAGAGCGGTGTGAGCATTCTGACCCTTGTCTGGTTTGCAAATAGCTCCACCATTTCGATGACCTCTCGGAACGCTCCATCCATCTCTTCGTCGAGCCAGGGCACGTGCGCCACATCTAGCTTTTTGTGTTCCGATTTGAATCGCGGCAACCCGACTGAGAACGGGTACATGATGAGTGCGCGTGCGTTACTCGCTTCTTCGACCAGTTTGAGCTTCTTGAGAAGCTCGTCAGTGGGCGGAGATGCTACACAGAATACGAGTGTCAGGTCGTCGTTGGCGATGCCACAGATGTCTGCGGTGATCTTCGCTGAGGATCTGAGTCGGTTGTCTTCCGTCTTGAGTGGAACTTGTACGTAGACGTGATCATTGCCTTTCTCGAAGAGTATCCTTGCGGCATGGAATCTCTGGGCCAGTTGTAGCTCCGATTCGTTTTCGTTCTCTCTGAACTTCCTTCGAAACGCGCCGTAGTTCATGATATCCCCCGGTTTTATCTCGGACGGCTTGGGTGTGTCGAAGGCGAGCCTCATGGGATATCAAGCGTTACCATTAGTAACGGCTCGGATATAAATGTTACCGATGGTAACGAAAAGCTCCGCTCCTCACTTCAAGCCGAGCAGCGCACAAGTCTCAGGATAGAGCGATCGATCCTGATGGGGTAGGTACATCGAAGCCGCAAACTCCTTTGAGAACCCCGGATCAGCTCCGAGCTCAACATACCTGACTTCTTCACCGATCCTCTTCGCCTGCACTTTTGCCTCGGTCGAGCTTAGACACATCTTAGCGCCTGCGATGGCCGTGTTGCCGACAAACCTGATGATATCCGTCGGAACCTCGGGGATCAACCCCAGAAGCTTCGCGCTGGCCGGGTTCACATAGTTCCCGAAGCTGCCCGCCACGTAGACACGTTTCAAGTCGGATGCCTTCACTCTGACGCGGCTCATGAGAATTGTGCAGCCCGCATGAATTGCGGCTTTCGCAAGCTGGGCCTCGCCGATGTCTCTCTGGGTGATCGCGACCGGATCACCCGTGGATGTCTCGTTCCCCCACGCCAAGACGAACGCTCGATCACCTGAGACTTCGATCAGGCGCTTGTTGTCAACCTTCTGAAATCGCCCTTTGAAGTCAATCACTCGAGATTTCAATAGCTCTGCGACTGCGTCCAGTATCCCAGATCCGCAGATCCCGACTGGCTTGTCGGCGCCTACCGTCTCGTATTCAACATTCAGGCTCGTTGGGTCAATTCTGACTCGCTCTATTGCGCCATGCACGGCCTTCATTCCCTGTCTGATATGAGCGCCTTCGAACGCGGGGCCAGACGCACAGGAACAAGACACGATATCACTCCTATTCCCAACGAAGAGTTCAGTATTCGTACCGATATCGAGCAGAAGAGAGAGCTCGTCGGTTTCTCGTATACCTGATGCGAGTACGTCTGCGACCGCATCTGCGCCGACGTAACCTGCTATTAATGGAAGCACGTGAACATTGGCGTGAGGATGAGCGAGTATTCCCACGTCTTTTGCGTGAAGATCAATCGCTTCCTTCAGCGCAGGGACATACGGCGATAGAGCGAGATATCGTGATTCTATGCCGAGGAGGAAGTGATGCATCGCGGTGTTTCCAACAATGACGAGTTCATAGACCTGACTCGGTGTAATCTGAGCCATTGCACATGATCGTTCCAGTAGCTGATTAATCGCGGAAAGGACGCTTGATCTGAGTTTAAGCGAGTTCTCGTGCGCCTTCATGGCAAAGGACATGCGAGACATTATGTCCTCGCCATAGACGAGCTGTGGGTTCTCAACAAATAGCGTGTTGACGGTCTCGCCGGTCACGAGGTCGATCAGAACTCCGACCAACTTTGAGGTTCCAATATCAACCGCATAGCCGTAGATTGTGGAAGTTGTGTCTCCTCGTTCTAGCGCACAGACTTGGCTAGGAGTTGGTAGAACTGCAGTGACGTCCCATTCACATTCCCTAAGCAGCCTAGGAAGACCGGGAAACAGGTCAGGATCAATCCGAAGATCCGAATATTGTTCACTATGCCGTAACGCCTGCATCAGGCGTTCAGAGTCCGGGAGGACATCAGAGAGTGTCGGTTGAGGAATAGTGACGTGTGTCTTCTTGACGCTCGGGTTGAGGCGCATTTTCCTCTCTAAGCCAGTTGATTGAACTTGCCTTATTCTCAGCCCAGTCTCCTCGGGAATCGTGACGACCAGATTCTCCTTGACGTGAATTTGACAGGCGAGCCGATATCCTTGTCGAACCTCCCTCTCCGTAAGCAAGTCCCGCTCCGGAGCAGTGAGTCCCCCGAGGCTCTCGCCATTTTCTGCGGCAACAATTCGACATTTTCCGCAAGTCCCGTCGCCGTTGCAATCCGAACGAATGAAAACTCCAGATGTGTTAGCGAGAAGACGCAGATTCTCGCCAGGCTCAGCCTTCACAACCCGTCCTTCAGGTTCGAATCTGATTATTACTGGCAATCTCCTAGCCCCTAGCGGTTTCTCGTCTTCTTCCTGAAAAAGGGGCTAACCAAACAATAATCTATCTCTGGGTATCCGCCCACTCATCGCTGGGCGAGCTCTGTCACGAATGCCTTGTCGGGTTCCTTTCCGTGACTAGGCAAGCAGTACGAACTGTCGCCGCCAAAGAAGATTAGCTTTTTGCAAAGACAATGGGTTGGGCCGGACACGACGTAGGAGGATGTGTGTCTGGAGCCTCCTGTAGGTTGACAACTTGGCTCAACAAGCGGCCAGTCAGCTAATCATAGCGTAGCCAATCGCCGAGTTAACAGAGCACTCTGTAGGTGGTACCGCACGCCTCGAATATGTCGTTGGGAACGGGATTGGGCATTTTTGTGCGGATTGGGCGCAGAGAGGTCCAAAATGGAGTGATAGAGCCTCCAAATGCACTTCTCACCTAGACGGCGGGTGAGTTACGCCCGTTGTTTGAGCCGGGATTTCGCTGGACGGCGTATACTACGCTTTTCTGTGTGAACTATTCTACATAAAGCGCACAAATAGTGCGCTGAAAGATTTATTAGTGCAGAAAACGCACAATTTATCCGATCAGGGATGTGTGGTAAGTTTGAGCCTTTTCACAGAAGAGAAGAATCTGCAGAGAGAAGTGACCGCTCCTCTCGACAGCGGCGTCACTTCACAGAAGGCTCACCTGAAGACCGAGAAAACTGAATTAGAGGCGCAGCCATCCAAACATGTAGAAGTTGAACCGCAGCCTCTCATCGAACTCCGCAGGTCGGAGGCCATCTACGAAGAGGCAAAGAAGATCCTGCCGTCAGGCGCCTCATCAAACGTCAGAATTCATGCACACGAACCGTTCCCGGTGATTTTCGAGCGAGGAAAGGGCTCGAGAGTCTGGGATGTCGACGGGAACGAATACGTCGACTACCTCCTAGCGTACGGACCCCTCATCCTAGGGCACTGTCACCCAACCGTCGTCAACGCCATTAGAGAACAGATCCAGAAAGGAACGATGTTTGGAACAACAACCGAACTCGAAGTCGAGGTCGCGAAGAAGATCGCGAGCATGGTTCCGGGGGCTGAGATGGTTAGCTTCAGCAACACCGGCACAGAAGCGACAATGGAAGCCGTACGAATTGCCCGCGCGTTTACAGGCCGCGACAAGATCCTCAAATTCGAAGGACACTATCATGGCCACCACGACTACGTTCTATTCAGCGTGGAATCTCCGTCGAGTGTTGCCGGGCTTGAATCTGCACCGGCCAAACTCGCCTTCTACCCAGGCATTCCGGAAGATATCGCGCACACGGTCATCGTCGCGCCTTGGAACAACCTATCTGCACTTGAGAGGACATTGAAGAAGTATGCAAGCGACATTGCCGCAGTGATCATGGAACCCGTCGTCGGAAGCTCAGGCGTGATCCCGCCAGCAGAGGGATATCTCAAAGGCGTCCGAGAGCTGACGCAGAAACTCGACATCCTGCTGATCTTTGATGAGATACTCACAGGTTTCCGTATCGCGAAAGGAGGCGCTCAAGAATACTACGGAGTTACAGCAGACCTCGCCTGCTTTGCAAAAGCACTCGGAAACGGCGTGCCAATAGCTGCCGTCACTGGCCGAAGAGACGTTATGGGAATGATAGGTCCAGGCAAGATTGGTTACGGCGGAACCTACAATGCGAATCCACTGAGCCTAGCCGTGTGCAAGGCCACCCTAGATGTCTTGTCGAAGAATGATGGCGAAGCTTTCTCGCGCATGAACTCGACATCCAAGAAATTGATGGATGGCCTACAACAGACGTGCGACAAGACCGGTCACGATGCAGTGGTCCAAGGCGTTGGTCCTATGTTCCAACTATACTTCACGAGACTCAAGAAGATCAGTACCTACAGACAGAGTCTGCAGTGCGACTACGAGAAATTCAAGGACTTCCGCGAGGATATGCTTGAGAGAGGCATATACTTCCACCCAGACGGAACGGAGAGGCTCATGGTCTCAACCGTGCATACGGCAGAGGACATCGAAAAGACGTTGGCGGCTGCAGAAGATACGCTCAGCAAGCTGCCCAAGAGGTACTACAGGTCTCGCTCGCGTAGGCAGGATGTGCCAAGCACGCCTCAGGTTCTCTCCACTGTCTGAGTCTTCCCGAAGTACAGGCCGAATAGCCAATCCAGACTTCCCGATAGCGTTCGCCAGTAGAATCTAGCGAAAGCCTTCTTCATCACGTAACGCATTCGCGAGGGGTGTATCTCCTTAACGGGCATGTCGTATGATCCGATAACAAAGGCAGCTTTGCCGGAGCCCATCTCGAACGGACAATTGATCCGGCCATTGTACTTGTAGAGTTCTCTTCCGTGACGAATTGCTGAAACGATATTATCCGATGTTGTGATTGCTTCAAGATGTGCAGTAACACCGGTCTTTGAGACAGGTATGTTTGTGGCGTCCCCGATTGCATATGCGTTCTCGTACCCAGTGATCCTCATTGTATTCTTGTCCGCTGGGATCCAGCCGTCGGCATCCCCGATTCCAGACTTGACGACGACATCTGCGCCTCGATGCGGTGGAACCATGATGAGCAGATCATAGGATTGCGTCTCGCCCTCGAGTGAGTACATCTCCTTCTTGGTAGGGTCCACGGACTCCACGTTGAAGAAGGTAACAACCTCGATCCCACGTTCCTTGAAAAGTGGCTCGACAACTCTCGACATCGGTTCAGCAGGGTACGGACGCGGGTATGGCGTGAGAAAGGTCAACTTCACCTTGTCACGGATTCCGCGCTTTCTGAAGTAATCATCTATCAGGAAAGCAGCCTCGTTTGGGGACGGCGGACATTTGTGAGGAACTCCTGCGATTCCAACCACCACATGCCCCCCGTCAAATTGCTGAATCACATTCCAGATTCTCCTCGACTCTTCTGGGCTCGTATGGAAGTTCAGTGCGGCATCGCTGAACCCTGGAATTGCTTCGGGATTGGGAGTACTGCCAGTAGCCACGATCATGTAATCGTAGTGAAGCGCCTTCCCCGAAGCCAGGGTCACGACTTGGTTCTTCAGGTCGATTCTTTCAGCCGGTTCCTCAACCAACCGTACGTTCTCGTTCACTAGGGAGCGTTCTTCGCGGACGATCTCCGTGGGATCTTGGCCGGCGAAAGCGACATGCAGGTACCCGGGCTGGAAAATGTGCTGTTGAGATCCTAACACCAAGTGCACTTGGGCTTTGCCGGTTTGGATCTCAGCTCTCAGTCGTTTCGCGAGCAGGTTGGCAGACAGCGTGCCGCCTGAGCCGCCGCCTACGACTACAATGTTCACTGGGAATTCTTGCATTCCGAGTCTGCTCGGCTACTTGCCCTTTTTCACGACACGGATCTGAATGCGGATGTAGTCCTTCTCGTCGATGACTGCGATGATTTCGTTTCCGCTTCGCTTCGTCCAAGCTTCTGTGTCGCTTTTCGCGGCAGGATCGGTTGCCAAGAGTTCGATGACGTCTCCAATGTTCGCGTTGCGATAGGCTCGGAAGAGGTCCGTGATCGGACCGGGGCACATGGTTCCACGTGAGTCCACAATGGTTGTTGGCTTCACGCCGGATTGAGGGCTAGCCATGATTGCCTTCCTCCTTAGACGAATAGGGTGATTGCATCCTCAGAGGCTAGCTCGAGGTATGTTGCTGCGCCGATTATGTCGTCTACTTCCGGAATGAGGTCCTTCCGTTTGAGGCCCATCATGTCCAGTGTGGGTGAGCATGCATGGAATTTCACTCCGGAGTCATGTGCTGTCTTGATCATTTCCCTTATGCTGGGCATCTTGATTTTCTCCATCTTCTTCTGCATCATTGATGTCAGCATCCTGGTCATCCCCGGAAGCATTCCTAGAATATTTGGCATGGGGATTCCCGGATTCCCAACGGGTGAGATCTTCAACGAGTCGATCGTCTTCTTTGATATCATGTTGATGCCCCAGAACGTGAAGTACAGATGCACTTCCATGCCCATAGCTGCACCCGTCGTGGCAAGCATCAGGGGCGGATACGCCATGTCTAGGCTGCCCTTGGAGCAAATGATGACCATCTTATTCCGTTTCTCTCCTTCCTTCGAAGTTGGCATATCTTTTTTGTCTCCTACGAGCGGTTTGATGCGGACACCAACTGGACAAGTTTCGAATCTTCGCTTGCTTGGTGGATCAGGACTTCTCGCATGATGTCGCAGGCTTTGTTGATGCGTTTGTCCAGAATTCTGTATAGCACGACGTTTCCCGCGCGCCTCTCTACCACGATCTTTCGGTGACGCATAATGGCTAAGTGTTGCGAGACAGTCGCCTGTCTGAGTCCTGTCGCCAGACACAGCTCGCTCACGCTCTTCTCGCCGTCCCGCAGTTCGTGCAGAATCTCTAGGCGCTTTGGATTTGCAAGAGTCTTGCAGATCTCCGATTGTCGCCGGAGCACTTGTTTCTCTGCTGGCGCCAGCATACCGTTCGCCAATATTCTGAAATGCGCATATTGTTATATACGTATCGATTGTGACTCACGAACCCACTGGTCACGCGCGAAGATCCCCTCAAGCAACCCGGTGGTCGGTTCGATCAAGGTCGAATGATAGATCCGAAACGTTAATACTTGCTCAAATGCGAACTAGCCGCGGTGCTGGAGCAGATGCCTGTGGAACTCCACGAGGAAGAGATACCCTTCTTTGCAGAAGTAATTGCTGGGGGACGAATAACCATTCCCGAGGAGATCAGAAAGATCTTCGAAGTGAAGGATGGCGATCACGTTTTTTGCCGAATCAAAGTCGTGCGCAAGGAAGGCTCGGCAACAAATTCCAAGCAAGCGAAAACTCCGTGATGGATCTCTCGCAGCCTTCTGTGCGTGGCTGATTGATTCACGTGAGCAACTAGTCTCTTGCTGGACTATCGAATCCAGCTTGTTTTCTTTTGCGTCGCTTGTTTACAACTGCAGCCGCCGCGACAAGTAGAATCAGCACAAGAACTACTCCGGCCATGACCATTGGGACAGTCTCGATGTAGAATGTGGCGATCGTGATGTGGCCGACCGCAGCTTCTGGCGAAGAATACATGGAATCCTGTGCCAGCTGAAGGTGGCTGAGTGCCTGCTCACGGAAGGGAAGCAGCGGGCCATACAGTTCCGCTTCTGCTCGCAGTTTGATGATACGAGCGTTCATGCTTGACAGGTCAACGAGTTCGAATCCCCATGCGGTAAACTGAGAGGCAAGGTTGGTTCGAGCCGCTAGGCCTAACTCATAGACTGCGACGTTCGTAGATTTCAGTCCGTCTTTGAGATCAGGCAACTCGCGGAAGAAGCTCGAATACAGGGAGAGGCCTCCGTACTTGTCTCCGAGCGTCTTGAAGACTTCGTAACTTGCTGCATAGTACTGGAATAGTGACCCTGCCGTTCCTCCGGACCCCCAGTACTGGATCATGCCGTAGTTCCCGCTGAGGTCACTTGCAGTAGCCTCGAGATCCGTGGCCGTGGGCGTAACGTCGTAGTCCAATGGTTTTCCCATCTGAACAGCCACATAGTTCGCCAGACCTTCTTGGACCCACAGTAGTTCTGGCGAGACTCCTATGTGTGTCTCGTATTGGTGGGTGAGTTCATGAATTGCGATTGTCTCCATCGTGCCCGACTGTGCACGGAAATAGAAGAGGTTTAGGTAGATGGAGCCCGCTTGAAAACTGGACGGATCTATCGGCGTATACCCGCCAATACTCAACTGCGGGAGCGTCGACGGAGTGAAGAACTCCATCGAGATTCGATCTACTGTGCCGTTGAAGAGGGCATCCATCAGCGGGATAGCCTTCTTGTACAGCTCGACCATCCTCGTTCCTAAGTCTAGGTAGCGACTTGGCACGTCAGCCTCCACTTTTCCTTCTCGGATGTGACTCGTCTGCCGTGCCCAGGACACAGTAAATGTGACTGCGACTCTCGACTCTGAGGGGAGATTGAACAGAACCTGTGGCCTAGAAGAAGAAGTGTCCACTCGTAGAGGGGTGGGCTGGATGTCGTCTAGACTCTCCACGCCATCTGGAAACGTCAGTACAGCTCGGACACTCGCAGATGAAGGCACTCCAATCTGGGGCGAGTAGAAGAATCCGTTTGGCTCCACTATCATCGCGCCGCCTGTCATGTTGAAGCGGAGGCGCATGGAAAAGGGCTCGTCGCTGGAAGCGTACGAGAAGGTCAGGTTGTCATAGAATGGGTTAGCGCCGCCTTCACCCCCCGACTGGTAGGCCACGCGCCTAACCGAAATAATCGTCCCCGTCTGCGCGAGCATTGTGGTCTCAGTGAAATTCTTCGGAATAGCGACCCACGAGAAGCCAGGGCCGACGGTGCCACTGTCGTAGAGTATGTCGACAGTGGTGAAGCCGTCGTGATCAAAGGTCATGTTGTAAGTGTACTTCGCGGTTGGTTCCTGAGCCAGCACGGGAACAATGATAATCACGAGGAACATGCAGATAACAACTGCCGCGAGTAGTCTCGTTCGGTTTCCTGTGATGAGCACCATAGATGATCTGGCCACCAATCGATTGTGAGAGCTTGCCGGCACGTATCGGACGGCAGGCGTTCGACCTGAGCCCAGATATGAACCTATGGGGACACGAACTTTGGTGAATGGCGTGGAACGTCAAGGTTTACAGTGCGAAAATGCAGAAAACATTCAGTTGAGAAGCTGACTGAAGAGAAGTCCCACGTCCGAATACCTTACGTCTTGGAAACTTCCGTTCCAGCTGTGTTCAGTTCCTGCTTGATCCAGCCTTATAGTTGTCCCACGACCTTGAGCCAGTCGTAAGTGAGCGATGTCATATGACCCAGAAACATAATTCCGGAATGGCGCTTCTGCTGGTGCTGCTGCTTGTTGGTGTCCTCTTCGTTGTTCCGATGCTGAGGATGTTCATGTGGGGTCCCATGATGGGAGGAGGAATGATGGGTGGATGGGGCGCTCCTGGTGGATATAGTTGGGGTTACCCAACTGGAATGCGTTTGGGATTCATGTTCGTAGGCATGCTGATCCCGCTTGCGTTCATCGGTCTATTGATTGTTGGCGCATATCTCCTGTTGAAACCTCGAGTAGAGTCAGCTGGAAGTGAAGATGCATTGAGAATCTTGGACGAGCGCTACGCGAAAGGCGAGATAACCAGCGAGCAATACTCCGAAATGAAAAAGAATCTATCCGACAAGTGACTCAACACGAATAAGCACACGATGGGGAATGGCCCCTATTCTCATAGGAGTTATTGGGCTTCTTGCGTTTCCGCTCTACGTAGACCTCTGCTGACATCTCGGCATGGTCGGTCAAGGCATAATGTGCGAGGGCCATTATTCTGACCGAGTCAATTCCCTTCTTGAGTTGATCACAAGCCTCCGCAAACGTGAGTGAACACATATATCTGCCAAGCTTAAGGGGCGGCACGGGAACTATCTCCGTGTGCGTGAGTCTCTTGAAGACTCATCCTAAACTCGTCTCCATTGTGAAAGCGGAGGATAATGAGCGTCGGAATCTCATCGAGGCCAAGATCGGAACACAGCGGATCAACGTTATGCTAGAGGAACAACTTCGCTTCAAAGCATCGTTCGGACGCTTCAGTTTCACGATCGACGAGCCACCTGAGAGAGGGGGCACGGACGCAGGTCTCCCGCCTCTTGCCCATTTTGTGGCAGGAGCTGCATCATGTCTCATGACTCAGTACGCGAAACTTGCCATCGCGAAAAACGTCCCATTGACCTCAATGAAGGCTGTGGCTCGAGGGCATTTCGATAGGCGCGTGGGTGGAGCCTTTGAAGAAATCATCTACGAGATCGCAATCGAGAGCCCAGCCAGTGCAGATGCGATTAGGGAAGTAGCTCGGGAAGCAGAATCGATGTGTTACGCACACAACACTCTCAAGAACTCAGTTCGCATGACGACAAACTTGACGCTGAATGGGAAGCGCTTAGAGTTCCAGCAGTAGATCACACGTATCGACTGCAGCTTAGGGGTCTATTCTTTGAACCGCAGGTCAAGGTCGACATCTAGGCCTTCAAAGGCATCGTTAATATCTTCCGCCAGGCTCTTTGCGAGTTCACTGTCCGGTTTCGCCTTCAGGTCCAAAGTTATCTTGTTGTCCTCGATCTCTGTGTGTTGCAGTATCTTAGCGGAGATAATGTCTACGCCCTGAACTGGGTCAAGCACGCCACGTAGTATTTTGTTGATGAAAGGTTCGTCCATCTTGACGCGTCCTCTCTTTGCCTCGTATTTGAGAAAGGCCGTCTCAAGACCTTGTCTTGAGAGCACTGCGCAGTGAAGCTTGATTCTGGGGAGGCCACCGAGGGTTTCTGAGATGTCCTTGAATGTGACCTTCCTTGCTTCCTCGATTGTCTTGCCTTTGACCATCTCTGTCATCATGGAGCTTGTCGCGATGTTGGCGGCGCATCCGTATGACTCGAACTTTATGTCTTTGATCTGATCTCGATCAGGGTCGAATTTCAAATACAATTTGATCAGGTCGCCGCAAGCCACGCTGCCGACCTTGGATGTGACATCTGCGTCCTCCATGACGCCGACGTTTCTAGGATTCTTGAAATGATCCATCACTTTCTCGGAGTACCCGAACTTCTTTGCTAATGTTTCAGACATTGCCATCACTTCCTCTGATACGCTCTCCTCGCAAGCGGGCTATGGGCTCTAAGAGCCTCCACGACTTGTTTGACCGTTTCGGTCGCGTAGGCTAAGTCCTCTTTCGTCGTCCACTTTGAGAGACTCAGACGGGTTGAGCTATGGGACTCTTCGAGCGTGCCTCCGATGGCTCGGATAACGTGACTTGGCTCAAGCTTCTGACTGTAACATGCCGAGCCGGTGTTCACCACGAGCCCTTTCAGATCCAAGTGCATGAGAATCGCTTCTCCCTCCACGAACCTGAAGGAGACGTTGACGTTATTACAGAGTCTGCGGTCGCCCTTGGGTCCATTCAGACGGGAGTCAGGAACCGCCAAGAGAGACCCGATCAACTCATCCCTTCAGCCGGCGCATCCTCAAGGCATCCTCATCAGTCAACAGCTCTGCAGCTTTCGCGAAGCCAACTATGCCTGCTACATTCGGTGTTCCAGGCCTCAATCCCTTTTCTCTACCATCTCCTTCGAGGATCGGTTCGAGTTTGACTCCGTCCCTCACGTAAAGTGCACCGACACCCTTCGGGCCGTGGATCAGATGCGAGGACATGGAAAGCAAGTCTATCTTCATCGCTTGAACGTCGATCTTTTCCTTGGCGAAGGACTGTACAGCATCGCAGTGAAATAGAACCCCACTGTTGCGAGCGATCTCTCCTATTGCTGCCACGTTCTGTAACGTGCCTATCTCCTGGTTTGCGTGTTGGACTGACATCAGCCGAGCGTTCTCCAGGTTGGCTTTCAGGGAGCTTGGGTCAACGAAACCTTGGCGATCAACATCAAGCTGAGTCTTCTCGAAACCCTGCGTGGTGAGCTTATCGACAATTCGGAGAATGGATGTGTGCTCAATCTTGCTTGTGATGAGGCGATTTCCCTTGTAGTAGTTGGAACGTGCTGCTCCTAGGATGGCTATGTTGCTGCTTTCGGTTCCGCCTGAGGTGAAAATCACTTCGTCCGGATTCGCGTTGATTCTTCTCGCGATTGTCTCTCTTGCTTGCTCCATCGCCTCGCCAGCTTCTTCCTCCAGCTTGTAACCGAATTCACCGGCCGGAACGCCGTATTTGTCCATCATGAATCCTTCGACTAGATCCAGAACGGCGGGGTCTAGCCTAGTCGTCTCGGCATTGTCGAGGTAGACGAACCTTTGTTTGTTTCCCTCAGAGTTAACCGGCTGTGACAAGCTGAATCGCCCGGGTTGAACACAAAGCACGGTTAAAACCTGTCCCTTTACAATGCAGTGGATTCACCGCCGCTCCCAATATCCGATATCGAAGGACTGATGGCTGGACTGTTTGACTAACTAGCACGTCATCAGGATCAACTTCGCGGCGCTGACGTCGACGATGCCTTTGTCAGTCAATCGTATCTCTGGGATCACAGCAAGCGAGAGAAATGACATGACCATGAAAGGCGACGAGAGCGTGCAACCGAGACTCTGAGCCGCTTCGGAGAGACGTTTCTCGGCTTCGTTGACTTCCTCAATCGGTCGCGTGGACATTAGCCCCGCAAATGGCAGCGCAAGTTCAGCCAGTATCTTGCCGTCTTTGGCGGCGACCAGTCCACCTTGAATTCTTGCGATCTCATTAGCAGCCAGAGCCATATCCGAATCGTTCGCTCCCAGAACGCAGATGTTGTGGCTGTCGTGGGCGACGCTACTTGAGATCGCACCAGTCTTGAGCCCGAAGCCCTTCACGAACCCGCGGCCAATGTTACCTGTTCGCTTGTGTCTTTCTATCACAGCGATCTTCAGAATGTCTTGCTCAATATTGCTTTGGATCTGGGAGTCCCTAACCGTGATCTCTTGGCACATCTTCTTTGTTAGTACCTCACCTGATGTGTCTATCACTACGATCCGCGCCGTACCGTCCTTAATGCTTGACCTGACTACGAAATCTGAGGGCTTGAGCTGTCGCATCAGCCGGACCGTTCTAAGTGATCGTGGAGCAAAAGGAGGCGAGTTGATCTTTGTGACGAGAACTCCGTCCTTGGCCACTATTCGTCCGTCCGCGATCACCGTCTCAACTTCCATGTTGGAGAGGTCTCTGGTCAGGACGATATCAGCCCGCTTTCCAGGTGCTATTCCGCCGATCTCATCATCTACTCTGAAATGCTCCGCTGGGTTCAAGGTGGCCATCGTGATGGCGTCAATTGGATCCATGCCCTCCTCGATCGCTCTTCTTACGTTGTAGTCCATGTGACCCAGACTCATGAGATCGCTTGCATGCCGATCGTCGGAGACCAAGATCGCCCGTCTTGAACTCAGATTGTGACTCTTGATAGCATGAATGAGCGCCGACAGGTTGTGCGAAGTGGATCCTTCTCTGATTTCCACCACGCATCCGAGACGAATCTTCTCAACAAGTTCTTGCTCGGTTGTGCTTTCGTGATCCCCACTGATTCCTGCAGAGAGATATCCGCTCAGTTCCCTGCCAAACAAACCCGGTGCATGTCCTTCCACAACCTTTCGTGCATGCTGGGTCTCTTCGATCATTAGTCGAAGGTTGCGCTCTCCTGCGAGAACGCCAGGGTAATTCATGACCTCGCCAAGCCCAACGACCCTTGGCCATTTGAGCATCTTCTGGACTTCTTTAGGTCCGATCCTCGCGCCTGACGTTTCTAGATTCTTCGTCGATGGAACACATGATGGCACTTGGACGTAGACCTTCAATGGGATCTTCTGGGTTCGTGTTATCATGAGCCGGACACCGTTTACTCCGAGGACATTTGCGATCTCGTGTGGATCGATCATGACGGCCGTCGTTCCTCTTGGAAGTACGACCCGGGCAAATTCCACCGGGTCGAGCATCGTGCTTTCTATGTGAATATGTCCGTCAATCAACCCTGGAAGTGCATAGTGCTGATCTGCCTCAACCACCACGGACTTAGGTCCGACCAGCGGCTCATACTCGCCGACGGCGGCAATTCTTGTACCTTTCACTACAATCGTTGTCTTGGGACAGAACTCCCGCGAGTAGACGTTGACAAGTGTAGCTCCCCTGATTACAAGATCCGCCGGAGCCCTGCCTGTTGCTGCATCGACCAGCTCAGTGCGGTTCATCAAGACCCAACAGCCCAATTCAGTTCTGTTTCGCTCATATTTCACACACACGCAAGTGGCAAACCTTTTTCTTGCCGCTGAACTGCCTACTCCCTGTCTGTCATATGACGAGGAAGTTGTTCTGGGAAGACGCATACGTCAGGGAGTTTGATGCCATAGTTAGCTTTGTCGATGGCAATCAGGTTGTGCTGGACCAGACCGCATTCAATCCCCGAGGCGGAGGTCTAGTTGGCGACCTGGGAACGTTGGATGGGGTGAGAGTTCTCGACACGATCAAAGCAAGCGCAGATTCCATCGCACACGTCTTGGAGGGAACGCACTCGCTAGCTGCTGGGAATACAGTCCACGGCGTGCTCGATTGGAACAGAAGGCACAGAATAATGAGGATGCACACTTCAGCCCACCTGTTGAGCGCCATTTTCAATAAGGAGACCGGTGCGCTCATCACGGGAAACCAGATAGAGCCAGACAAGTCCAGGATCGACTTCAGCCTAGACGATTTTGACAGAGAGAAGATGCTCGTCTATTGCAGTCAAGCAAACGAAGCGATTGCCAAGAATCCGCCTGTGAAGACGTACTTCATGAAAAGGGAGGAAGCACTCAAGATACCTGGCATAACCAAACTCGCAAGCGTGATGCCACCTGATGTGAAAGATCTGCGGATAGTTGAGATCGAAGGATACGACCTGCAAGCCGACGGCGGAGTGCACGTGAAGAATCTCGGCGAAGTCGGGAAGATAGAACCGTTGAAATTCGAGAACAAGGGCAAGAGCAACAGGAGAATGTACTTCGCGATTCCGTGAATACGCCGGAGACCGATCACTGCTATACTAGCCCGTGCGTGTGATCTGACCGAAGAACCAAACGTGGCGTAGATGAGTCGCGTTACTCGAAGAGAACGCCTAACATCGCGAGAACGCGTGCTGACCGCAATATCACTCCATGAGCCCGATCGAGTCCCTATGGCACTCTCTTTCTATCCGACGGCGCTTCCTCAGACTCAGGGAAACGATGCAGACGAACAACTCGGAACAGATGTTCGGTTCGTAGAGTTCGACCCGCCAAGTGAACAAAGCAGATTCCTGCAATACCTAGGACGGTTACCCAATCATGTCACCGTCGGCAATCTTAGGACATTGAGAACGTACTCCGAATGGGAATATCACCCAGAAACAGTCGGATCCGAACCTCTGGCGAACGCTAAGACTCTAGACGACTTGAAATCATTCTCCTTTCCGAATCTTCTCGAGAAACGTCGCTATCACGATTTGAAAGAGAAGGTCCGGAAGATCCATTCAAGGGGAATAGCCGTGGTGGGTCTTCCCCCACACATGGGAGGAGAAATCTTCGAGGCGGCTCAGCGGCTGAGGGGATTCGAGCAGTTGATGTCGGATTTCTTTCGCAACCCACAGTTTGTCGAGTATCTCTTCGACCAACTTGCCAGCATCGCCTCGCAAAGCGTGGCAATCCTTGCCGGCGCCGGGGTTGACGTGATCTGTCTGGATGATGATATAGGTGAACCGAGCCGCATGATGATTGGTCCTGATCTGTGGCGGCACTTCTTGAAAGGTCATCTTTCCCGAATGATCAAGACAGCAAGCACCGAGAATCCTGCAGTGCGTATCCTCTACCACAGCGATGGCTACATTGAGCCGATAATCCCTGACTTGATTGAGATTGGAGTCAACGTGATAAACCCCGTTCAACCCGACGTCATGGACCCAGCCGCGCTGAAGGAGAAGTATGGAAACAGACTCGCATTCTGGGGAACCGTCGGAACCGCCTCAGATTGGCTTTACGGCTCGCCCAGAGCGATCGAAGCAGAAGTAAAGGAACGTATTGGAACAATTGGCAAGAAGAAGGGTCTCGTCATAGCTCCAGCCTATGATCTGGAACCTAAGGTGAAATGGGAAAACGTGCTAGCGTTTGTGAGGGCCGTGCGCAAGTACGCCTAAGATAGAATCTTCAACAGACCCTAACGGCCGGACGCTGATAGGCGTATGCCTGGGCAGGAACCTGCTGGAAGTAGTATTCAGTCGGAGGCTGGTAGCAGTAGTACTGAGCCGGAGGCTGATGGGTATACATCTGTGCAGGAGGCTGGTAGCAGTAGTACTGAGGCGCAGGCTGATAGAAGACCTCTGGAGGCTGGGGGGCTAGACGTTGCTCAGCCGTGTAGCATAGCTGGGGCATGTAGACTGTGTATGGAACCGGCGGTCTCGGAACATAGTAATACGACATTCTCATTCACTTCCGCGAGAAGAACCGGGGCACCCAGAATAAACCTTCCGCGTCGTATTCCACTGACCATGACAAACTCCTCCTTGGGGAATTTTGATTTTCGCAGGAGATTGTACATGTCGATTCGGTGAGGAATATCATCCTGACTGATTGTGATCGTGGTCCTTCTGGAATGTCAGGTTCGCAAACGGCTAGGGGATTATTTCGCAGCTGTTGTATCGAGGGTACTCGAAGTGCTCCATGCGGATCCTTCCCTTAGCTATTAGAGCTCTGACTTGAGGGAGCGCATCATACAAGGAGCCCATCATATTCCTGACCGTGCCACAGACTTGGTTGAATCCTTCGTCCCCCCAGAGTTTGGTGGCGTTCGCGTAGAGGCATCGTCCTCCACAGATTTGATAGATCTCGCATCCGGTGCAGGGTTCTGACACAAACACGGCATCTCTTAGGCTCTCGGGACAAGTTCCTCGGATGTTTCCCAAATAGAAGTCTTTCATACCTGCCATGACTGGGCATGGGGTTATGTTTCCATCCGTTTGAATGTTGAACATGATCCACCCAGCGCCGCAGCGGAGTCGGGTTGATTCACCCATCAGGAACGACTGCATGACCCCTACGAACGGGTAGAGTCTCAAGACTTCTCCGTTCTTCTCCATGTACTCGACCCAAGCACGAATGAGTTTCCTCAATCGAGGATCGTAACTTCCTGTGGCCCATTCTGCGAATCGTCGTTTTGGGAAATCGTTTTGCCAAAACAATGCGTCAAGTTGCCAGTGAACTGACGATACAGGCAATTCGTTGCTTTGGATCAATCCGAGGACTTGGCGGTCGATCTCGGTCTCCTCTCCGACCGTCATCCGCGCGACTATCTCCCCTTTGAAACCGTTCTCGCGAATTCTAAGGACGTTCTCTGCAACATTATGGTAGGTTCCTCTTCCTCTATAGTAGTCCGTCAACGCTTCATCACCATCGACCGAGACGAGGATTGTTTCAAACTTGTTCACATATTCGGGTTCCAGTTTGCTGAGCAAGAGCCCGTTAGTCTGAATCATGAATCTACAGGCCGTCAGCTGATCCATGATTTCTCTAAGCTTATCCATCTGAAGCAGCGGTTCGCCGCCATAGAATACGATTGCAGGATCTCGGTCTCTTTGCATGAATTTCCGTAGTGTTTCTGTATCGTACGCTATCGAGCTGGGGAGCGAGTAGTCGATCGCGAGGTCGCGGAAATCACTGCCGAAATCTTCGCAGGCCTTCCCGTAGCAATACCTGCACTTCATATTGCAGTTATTCGTCAACGTCACGTAGAAGTGCACTGTGAGCCTCTCCCAGCATCTTCATGCAGGGAGCGTCCTGTAGCAGACTCGCATTTGACTGTCACGGAAACGATTATTGGAGGATACCTTAGAGGGACTAGCTGAGGATTGCACGAGACATGGCGATCACTAAGAAGAAGTTAGCACTGATGCACACGGTGGCCGGACTCACAACCACCTTTCAGCAACTGTGCACAGAACTGATGCCTAACGTTGAGATATACCACATCGTTGACGAAAGTCTGCTGAAGAATACGATTCGAGAAGGCGCGCCCAGTCCCGCTACGTACAGGCGGCTCGCGAGCTATTTGCGCGGAGCCGAAGAGGCTGGTGCCGATGCCGTGTTGGTTACCTGTTCTTCGATGGGACCGTGTGTCGAGGCAGCTCGTCCCATGATCGGGATCCCAGTGATCCGTGTTGATGAACCAATGGCTGAGAAAGCAGTTCAGACAGGTGCGAGGATCGGCGTCGCCGCAACTCTTGCGACAACTCTCAAACCCACTACCGAACTGATCGAGCGAAAGGCAGCACTAACCGGAGAGAAGCACACGGTCACGTCCAAGCTCTGTGAAGGCGCGTTTGAGGCTGTTGTTGGTGGAGACACATCGACTCATGATCGTATAGTCAGCCAGTCCTTGCGTGAACTCGATGCGAAGACTGACGTGATAGTGCTGGCTCAAGCCTCGATGGCAAGAGTTCTGGAAACGATGAAACCTGGCGAGATGCATGTGCCAGTCTTGTCGAGTCCGCGTCTAGGAGTCCAGTACATGACAGATTTCATGAGCCGTCTGCCCAAGCGGACCTAGCGGATCTGCACACTCTAGGCGGACTTGACGAACTTCTCAGGGCTTCTGTCAAACTTCTGTTTGCATATGGGCGAACAGAAGTAGTAGGTCTTCGCCTTGTACTCAGATCTCCACTTCGCCGTCCTTTCCTCTACTTCCATATTGCATACTACGTCTCTGGCCAATCGGAACCCTCGTCAGACTTTCTGCTAACGAAACAGATCAGGCTTACCGTTGACAATTAGGAAGATACTATCAGCGACTCTCTAGTTCTTTGGCACGCGTTTCGATGAACTCCACAACTTTCTGTTCAGTGTATTTTCCTGCTTCCTGCTGCTTTTTCAAGTGTTCCTTGATCATGGTTAGAAGCTCGCCCATCTTGATCGGTTTGACTATGTATCCGTCTGCCCCTTTGTTCACGGCTTCCACAGCGTTCTGCAACGAAGGATAGCCAGTGATGATTATCTTCACCATCTTGGGAGTGGTTTCTTTCAACGCGGTTAATAGTTGCACGCCATCCATGTCTGGGAGCCGTATGTCAATCAGAGCCAAGTTGTAGACCTCTTTGTCCGATTTCCTAATTGCTGCTCGTCCATTCTCAGCAGTATCGGCAAGGTATCCTTTCTCCTCCAGGACAGTTGTGATGGATTTGCGTATCGTCTCGTCATCATCCACGATGAGGATCCTCACCTGTTCTGTATCTGTCATCCCTTCTTCATCTCCTCAGCCTTCGGCGTGATTGGAAGCGTTACGGTGAAGGTTGAGCCTTTTCCAGGCTGACTTTCGACTCTGATTGAGCCCCCATGTCCTTCCACGAACCGTTTTGCAACCGACAGACCAAGCCCCATCCCCTTCGCCTTGGTCGTAAACAGTGGGCTCCAAAGATTCTCCACAATCTCTCTTTTCATGCCCACGCCAGAGTCCACGAAGCTAATCTGAAGGCTACCGTTCGATTTCTGGCTTGCGATCGTGAGCGTGCCTCCTTGAGGCATGGCGTCGAAGGCGTTCTGCATCAGGTTCATGAATACTCGCTGCATCTTCTCAGTATCGACCCGAATCTTCGGTTCGTTCTCAGTCGAATCCGCTATGCGTATTCCTGTTGGAACTGTGATATGAGCTAATGCGTCTCTTGTGATTGATTTGGGGTCCGCCTCCGCCAGTTCGAGGCACAACTCACCTGAGTATTCTAGAAGATCATTCACTATTTTGTCAGAGTATCTAATGCTCTTCTCAATGATGGTAAGCATCTCCTTCTCTCTAGTTCCAAGCTCGGCACCTAGCTTCGTGTTCAGATAGTATGCTGCGCCTGTGATACTAGTCAACGGATTGCGCAGGTCGTGTCCCACCATCGCGGCCAGTTCGCCGATAGCAGCAAGCCGCTGAGCTCTGAGAAGGCGTTCCTGCATCGCCTTCTGTTCAGTCATATCCACTGCGACGCCTCTCACCCCAGCAGGTTTCCCTTCAACGGAAATGAGATTGGAATGCACGACCACAGGGAATGTGCTGCCATCTTTCCTCTGTGCTGTGTACTCGTTGTGACCTGCTTCTTCCCCGTTCAGTATCCTCTGCACTTGAGCCATGGCTCTCTCACGATCTTCCGGTGCAAACAACTGAAGCGCGTTCAATCCTCTGCGGATGTCACCCTCAGAGTAACCACCGGATTCAAGTCCAACACGATTGAAATATGTAACGTTGGCCTTCGCGTCAACCTCGAATACGATCTCCGGTAACAGGTCAGCTAGTTCCCTGAATCTCCTCTCACTCTCGGCGAGCCTCCTGGTCCTCTCAGAGACCAGTCTCTCTAGGTGTCCAGAGTATCGACGAAGCTCCTCATTCTGTTCCAGACGGTCGAGAGCAGATGCGACATCTGCTGCCAGTGTTTCAAGAAGCATCTGATCCTGTTCAGTGAATGCATCGACTCGAGTGTTCTCCACGTTCAGGAGGGCAACCGTCTTGCTATCTACGAGCACGGGCACCGTTAACTCCGACAACATGTGCTGTAACTCTCCTCTTGGACCAACTGCGGGAGCGTCGAGGAAAGCGGGTTCTTTCCTAGTGTCACGGATCCGAAGCGCCTTCTTGGTTCTTGCGGCCTTCACGATCACGCTCGGACCCTCCGAGGGTAGCTCGGAAACGGTTCCTGGCATCCCTCTAGACTGTTGAATGTAGATCGATCCGTCTCTTACCACGCAGAAATCGGCATGATCGAAACCGAGGGCGAACTCCATCGCATCCAAGGTCCGGTTGATTATCCCGTCAATAGAGCCAGCCATGTTCAGCTGCAGCGCGAGTCTGTGAAGTGCCTTCAGCTTCTCCTCCATCCGCTTACGGTCAGTGATATCCACGACGATCATTTCGAAGCCGGCTGTCTCGCCTCGAACAGCGAGCCTCGTGGGCCTAGTCCAGACATGCCGCAGGTTGCCGTCCTTGCGCAGCACTCGGAATTCCACGTCTGGCGCTTTCTCTTGTGACGAAGCGCCTTGCGGGAAGATGCTCATCACCCGGTCTTTGTCTTCTGGGCGTAGAAAGTCAACGAATGATCGACCTAACAGTTCCTTGGCAGAGTAGCCCAACAAGTCCGCCAATGCCTTATTCACATAGGTGAGCCGACCCATCGGATCCGCTACACCCACGGCGGTAACAGCGCCTTCGACCAAAGTGCGATATCTCTCTTCATTTTCACGAAGAGCTTCCTCCGCTCTCTTGCGCTGTGTGACATCGCGGAAACTCCAAACTCTTCCTGCGATCTCTTCCCCTATTGTTTGAGGTTGTGAATGGCGTTCGAACACTCTACCATCTTTGAACCTTAGAATGTCAAATGACTCCTTCTCAGGCTCGGAATACAATTGTTGCACTTTCTCAAGAAACTGCTTTGGATCGTCGAGTTGGTTCATGACAAACTGGAGTAGCTTCGCGTGATCCTTGGTCTCCAGAAGAGGTTCCGGTATGTGCCACATTTCAGCAAATCTGCGGCTGAAGGTACTCACTTTTCCTTCTCTGTCAACCACCAAAATTCCATCAGCAGTTGATTCCAACGTCGCTCGAAGAAGCGAAACAGATTCGCGGAGAGCTTCGTCTGCCTTTTTGAGTTCGGTGACTTCACGGGTCACTGCTAGAACAGTTGCGACGGATCCCTGTCTGTCGCGCTCTGGGATCATGACTGAGTGGAAGTACCTCGGTCCTTGCGAAGATCTAAAGGTGGCCTCGACCGTTGTGGTTTTTCCACTTGATATGGCTTCACGTAGCTTCTGATTGTAGAGGCCTGCTTGGCTCTTGGCCTCGGCTATCTCCTCGATCCCTTTTCCGATGACCGCATCTGGCTGTCCTAGCATCTTCGTGAACGATGGGCTGACGTACATGTGCTTGAGGTTCAAGTCGAACCTAGCAATCAGGTCTGGTAAGGACCTGACAAGCGACCTGTAGCGACCCTCCGATTCCTGCAACGCAGCTACGAGTCTCTTCAACGCATCATCTTGTCTAAGCAAACCATGCCCTGTGACTGGTTTCTCCTTGAATTGATTTCGTGTCATGTCAGGGCGCTTGTTCACCGGTTTTCCAACTTGCGCAGGACTTCTCTTCAGTCCTTCGAATCTTCGCTTAGGGTCTCTGTCGCCAAGACTCTTGACATGATTTCTCGGTCTCCGTCGAAGGATCTTCTTCTCCTTCACGGCTGTTCGACTCATGATCATTGTCTGCAAGCTAGATCGCGTAGTTCTCCACGACTTGCTTCGATGCGTATCCTAGTTTGGCCTCTGAGAGAGTACTTATGGTTGGTATACCTTCTCGTGTCCATCCTCTCAGCCTATAGTACTCGTTTAGCATAGGATCTAGCATGACGGTTGTGTTCTTCGAATGTCCCTCCGGCAAAGGCGTCTCCAAGAGCCTCACTGGAAGTGAATCGTCCTTTCGACTGAAGCCATCTCTCGCATTGAAGATGCGTTCAAGGTTGTAGATTCTCTCGCCGGTACTGATCAGGTCCATAGCTGTGAAGGGTACGCCTGTAGCAGTCTGAAGTAGGTGTGCGTAGTGGCCCGGATTCATGGCGAACTGCGAGAATCGACGGAGACCCATCGAGTCCGTTGCGGCTGAGATATCCTGGCGTCAGCGTCCCCGAACCTGGCCGCCTGAGAGATGACCTGTGGTGGAGAGTTCCATCGCACATGCAATCGTGCTGCCGGTTGGGATCGTGTCGAGCCCATACTCGTTGCAGAGGTAGTTTGCTTCTGCGATGCCTTCTAGATCGGGCACGCCACAAGCGGCGCCGAAAGCCCACACCGTCTCATATTCCGGTCCCTCACCCTGTCTATCACTTCCGGGAATCTTCGTTGCCCTTCCGCATGCAATTGCACAAGCATCGCATGCGACTCTCTTCTCCAGTAATCGCTCTCTGATGGTCTCTCCGGAAATTGCGTCGGGCGTCTTCACAGTAACCTCTCTGAAAGTTGAATGTGAGCATCAGCCTCATCGCAAAGCGATCTGATCTTCTTCCTGAAAACGTGGGGCTTCAGCTCCGTGTGATCGATCAGGCCAGCCATCTGTTCCTCGTCTAGGCGCTCAGCGACTTCGAAACGACTGGGCGGGAATTCTCACGATCATTCTCCAACCCAAGGGAGGTTAGGAGGGAATGAACTTTCCTGCGTCTAGGCGCATCCGACCAGCCATCTGACCAGTAGAGGAGCTCAGTTTCAAGCTCGAAAACGCGATTCTTGTTGCTAGTCCCATACCAGTAGCTTTTTACCTGAGGCGACCATCTGCGTGCTGGAGAAGCGCTCACAGCTGCGTGGACATCCACGAGACTTAGAGCTCTTCCGAGATGAACGAAAGCCAAAGCAGCAATATCGTGGAAGTCTGAGAGAACCGAATCCTAATTCGCGTAACTGCTCATAGTCTGACAGAACGGCGGATCGAGTTTTCGGCGATTATCACGGACCTACGGGTTAGCCGCTGAGGCTAAGGAGAAACAGAAAATGAGTAGTTTCGAAGAACTGGGCCTAAGCCCAGAGATATTAAGCGCTGTCAAAGCGCTCGGATTCGACGTCCCGTTTCCCATCCAGGAAGCAATCATTCCGCTTCTCTGGAGCGGGAGCGATGTCATTGGTCAAGCTCACACAGGTACTGGAAAGACCGCTGCGTTTGGCCTACCAATCGTAGAGATCGTCGATGAGAAGAATTTGAACATACAAGCGTTGGTGCTCGTTCCGACACGCGAACTTGCGATGCAAGTCGCCGACGACATCAACTCATACGCAAAGAACACACGCAAGCACGCCTTAGCAATATACGGCGGTCAGTCAATCCACGCGCAGATCGATGCTCTAGAGGATTGCCCACAAATCATAGTTGGAACACCGGGCCGTATCCTCGACCATCTTGAACGCGGATCTCTAAACTTGAAAAACGTTCAGTGCGTCGTGCTTGACGAGGCGGACAGAATGCTCGACATGGGCTTCATAGACGATGTTGAGCGTATTCTGCATCAGACCGGAAGGCGCCAGATTGCGTTCTTCTCTGCAACTATGCCCGATGAAGTGCGCAAACTCGCTCGCAGACACATGAAAAACCCGCGCGAAGTTCTAATCGAATCAGAGGACCCCAACGTCAAAGAAATCAAGCAGTACTTCTGCCAAGCGGACCGCGATACGAAACTTGACGCACTTCTGAAGATTGTACATGATAAGAACGTGCAACGCGCCATAGTATTCTGCAGGACGAAGCGTACGACGTTTTGGCTCAGCGAGTCGCTCAGAAGAAGACATGAGAATGCCACAGCGATAAACGGCGACCTCTCCCAGAATCAACGCGACCGAGCAATGGAGGACTTTCGAAGCGGCCACAGCCGCATACTGGTTGCCACTGACTTGGCTGGAAGAGGCCTAGACATTGACGGAGTCACGCACATCATCAACTATGATGTCCCTGAGGAGCCCCTCACCTACTTCCACAGAATCGGTAGAACAGGAAGAGCGGGTAAGACCGGAACGGCGGTGACGATCGTATCCGGAGACCAGAGTGCCGACTTCAGGGCAATAGAGACTATGGCGGACTATCAGATTGAACGCCTTGAGATCGGCAGGCTCGAGCGGAGCGCCTTCACTCCGAGGAACGAAAGGCCGGAGAGATTTCACGAGGAAGCTCGCCCAAGGTTCAACAGAACCCCATATAGGCACACCAGGCACAGTCGGGATCCACCCTTTCGAGGCGTACGGGGACAAAGCGGTGCGCCTATAGCGGACCTCCGACCGTGAGAGGCGGGGTTCACATGCCAGTAGCGATGAGAAAACTCACGAGCGGGCGCGGCTCGGACCGCGATCTCGTCTACCTACTCATGCTTGCAAGGAAGTATGGTCTGGAGCCGATCGACCTGCACAATGCCTTGGTGAAGGCAAAAGGCAACAAAGAGTCATCATGCGGACCTTTGTCGATAGAACTGCGAGAACGTCAAGAGAGCACTTGTCGCTTTATGTTCTCACAGGACGACCGATCCGTCGCACAGGCCTCAGTTTCCGAGACTTCACTGGCAAAACTCCGAGACGTGCCTCCAGAGTTCAAGCGACTGCTACAGAGCCCACGCTCACAGTCTACTCTCGATGATCAAGCGGAATCAGAAAGACGAATCCGCGACCTTCAATACGGCTTGAAACATGTAAGCTTGAAGGCTAGAGTCACACAGAAGTCAGAGGTAAGAGCCGTCGAGTCAAGAAACGGTTCACCGCTCGCGGTATGCATAGCAACCCTCTCCGACGGTACAGGAGAGATCCGCCTGCCCCTGTGGAACAGACAGATCGACACAATCGCGAAGAATGACACAGTGGTCATCCGCGACGCCACTGTCAAGAACTTCAGAGGAGAAATGCAACTATCGCTGCCATGGAAGACCGGAACCATCTCAACCGTGCAGCCCACGGACGCAATCGCCCAATAGCCAAGTGCTTTGCCTGATGTCCTCAGACTCGTCAGCACGACCTAAATACGACGGCCCCAATCCGACTGGTATCGAAGAGAGTCCAACAGACTTGTCAGAGAAGGGCACGGAAAACAAGGTTCCGCAGAAGCTGGAGATTGATAGACCGCAAGATTTCAAGTTCCATGTCGCCTATGCTGTTTATGCCCGCGGCTGGGAGGACAACCAGTCCGACGCCGCAAGAGCCAGATTGAATGAGCTGATATCTTCCCTGTCAAAGGACGATAGCGAAGATAGCTACTACGCCTTCTATTCTGGGATTCAGGAATACCGTAGGGACTCGATGTCCTTCAGATCTGGTAGGACGAGGATTCAGACCTCGAGAAAGAGAGACTGGCAACAGAGAGACTCACGCGATAGAAGAGACCAACGTCACCGATAGGAACCATATCCATCTAGCACTTAGAGGATCCCGCCCATAGCGGGTGTTGGTTGGTTCGAGGAATGACTGCGTCCTCGAGAATGACACGAAGAATGTGCTCTAATGAACCGAAACTCTTTTCCCGCAAACCGGGAAACGCGTCCATGAACGTCGATGTCAACCACTAGATTCTGCACCAAGTGCGGAGCTCATCTCGACGAAAGCACGAGATTCTGTCCCAAGTGTGGGGCCGCTGCAGACGTGACCACACCGGTAGCGCGGAAGCGCGAAAGACACCCAGCACGCTGGCTTGCCGTTGGCTTGACAGTGCTACTAATCGGCGTTCTCATCCTATCGTCGCAGAAAACCGTGATGCCTACTCAGGTTTGGCTGGCGTATTTCGTGGCGGGGTTGGGAGCCATCCTCGTGATCTCTGGATTGGCAAGCTTTTCGGGAAGATACTCCCATCGGCGAGAAGCCCGAGTACCTCGACCCAAAGAGCGTGCTGAACCTTCACGGAAGGCAAAGTTCTCGGGACAGCTCGGGATTGATCACGATGCTTTGACCGGAAAGAGGATTCTGTTCGAGTTTGATCCGTCCATGCCGTACCAGACCGTCGTGAGAGATTTCGCTCTTGAATGCATCTCCAACAAGGAGAAAGTGCTCATTCTGACCCCAGCCGGAAGCGTGGTGGAGCAAGCCGTCCGTGATGACGAAAGCGTCGAGATAATTGGCCTCACCCACGACCTCATGCTGTCTTCCATTCTGGAGGACCATCAAGAAAGACCGCTAAACATCGTCTACGATAGCCTGACCGACCTGGCACTGTCTGCCGACCCTCGCACAGCCTACAAATTCGCGCTTAACGCATTGAGACAGTTGTCCGATTCGGACGTGACTGCCGTTTTCTTGCTCAACCCGTCTGCTCATGACCCGAAGGAAGTTAGCAGCCTACTAGGACTTTTCAGCAATCAGATAGTCTACGGAAAAGAAGGCATAAGCAGCGTCAAGTTTGCGTAGTCGGGTCGAATAGGGCGTCAAGTTCTCGTTTTGGATCAAGTTCCAGTTATGCTTAGAGCTCCTCTAAGCTCAGATCGGTCACGTTCTTCATGCTTTGCAGTTGTCTGGCGCAGTCGTCGCATACTCGTTTCTCAAGCTCCATTTTGGCGACGTGTTCCTCAACCAACAGCGGCGTAGGCTCTGCTTGGAGGAAATGTGCCGTGAAATGTGCTCGCTTAGTCGCCGGCTTCCTTTCACACACTTCACAATCGCTCGCTCGATCGTGCCTTCTAAGCATGGAGTCGATCATGGCCCGTCAACCTCGCAGCTGGCTGCCTAATGCCTCACAACCCTCAATCTGAGACTGTCCCTAGGTTCAAAACAGTTGCGACTGGAGGGCACTTTCTCAGACGAGCACCGGCAAGCGACATATGCCTCCCCCACCAATGTGGGAGCGAACTCCCTTGGAGCAACATGTCCTGTCACTCGATCAAGGAACCACAAGCTCACGCGCAGTCCTATTCGACCACAAATGCAGGCTACTGCGATACGCAAAAGAAGAGTTCACTCAGATCTTCCCACGTCCTGGGTGGGTCGAACATGACCCGACTGCCATCTGGTCGACTCAGATCCGCACAGCCAAACAAACCGCTACCAAAGGCAGGAGCAAGATCGCTGCAATCGGAGTGACCAATCAGCGAGAGACCACGATCGTCTGGGACAGACACACCGGCAAACCCGTACACAACGCGATAGTCTGGCAGGATAGAAGAACCGCCTCGATCGTGGATGACCTCGTGTCGAGAGGCTATTCACGATATATCCGAAGAAACACGGGACTAATTCCTGACGCCTACTTCTCAGGGCCGAAGATCAAATGGATCTTGGACAATGTTCCCAAAGCCAAGAAGAGAGCGAGAAAGGGCGATCTGCTCTTCGGAACCGTGGACTCGTACCTTGTCTGGAAGCTTACTGGAGGTCGAGTTCACGCAACGGACCCGTCGAACGCCTCAAGGACGATGATCTTTGACATCAAAAGGAGATCATGGGATCCGCATCTGCTCGATTTGCTAGAAATCCCTGCAGACATGCTGCCCGAAGTCAAGCCCTCAAGCGAGATATTCGGCTACACGGACGCGAGGTTGTTTGGACGAGAGATTCCAATCGGCGGCGTCGTAGGCGACCAGCAGGCTGCACTGTTCGGTCAAGCCGGATTCGAAAAGGGCGCCGCGAAGAACACCTATGGAACAGGCTGTTTCATCTTGTTGAATGCAGGAGACCGCCCCCCGACTCCCCGTTTCGGACTGATCTCAACAATCGCTTGGAGCCTCAAAGACAGAGTCAACTATGCTTTGGAAGGAAGCGTGTTCATCGGAGGAGCAGTAATCCAGTGGCTTCGAGATAGACTCATGATAGTGGAGAAAGCGTCGGATACTGAACGCATCGGACGAGACACGCCGGACAGCGGCGGCGTCTTCTTTGTCCCGGCGCTTACCGGTATCGGCGCGCCTTACTGGGACATGTACGCCAGAGGCCTCATAATCGGAATCACCCGCGACACAACAAGGAATCAGATCATCAGGGCGGCACTCGAGTCCATCTGCCTCCAAACGGTGGATGTGCTCGAAGCGATGACCAAGACTACAGGAGATCGGTTACGGTCACTCAAGGTGGACGGCGGAGCATCAGTCAACAATTTCCTCATGCAACTTCAAGCCGATCTGCTTGGACTTCCAATTGAACGGTCAGCAATCGCTGAGACTACAGCGTTGGGTGCTGCATTTCTCGCGGGTCTAGCAGTCGGAGTATGGGATGATCTGGACGAGCTGAAGAGTCTGAGAAGAGTCGACAGGGTGTTCAGACCGGCCATGGGGGCGAGTGTCCGCGCTGAAATGCGTGGAGGCTGGAAGCGAGCCGTTGAGAGAGCTCTGGACTGGGCTAGGCCCGACGACGCCTAATTCTCCTTGCACGACGCGGTCTTCGTGATCGCTTGGGTGCGGGTTTGGGCTGTTCCTTCTTCTCATACGCGTGCCGCATTGCGATCTCTTTCTTGTAGGCGTTGACCTGTGAGGCGACCTCTCGACTACTCCAGTGCAGGATCGCGCCCATCTTCTTCGCGACCTTGGTACAGCAGTCTAGGCCTTCGCATTCCCTGAATGCGATGAGGCTCCTTCGAATCATGAAGTCAGTCAGAGTGAGCGCTGATTCCTTCTCGATTGCGTGAACGACTTCAGCCATGATGTCAGGTTGAGTCTTGCATATTCGTTCTCTGAGTCGCCTGTCTTTCTTGAGGTAGTCGAGCACTTCCGTGTAGCGGGAACCGTAGAGGGAGACGAGACGGTCGAGCGTCTCTACGCTGATTCCCTGCTCTTTAGCGAGCGAGTCTCTCTTGGCCTGGATCTTCCCGAGCTCAGTTGGCTCAGCCCCAGGCAGTTTCTCCTTTGCCGTTGCGCATTCGGCACTCGATCCCAGCTTCCTGCAAATCACGTCAGTAATGTCCTCTGCGATGCCGCGATATGCTGTGAGTTTGCCGCCGATGACGGAGACTAATCCTCTGAGTCCTTCTTTCTCTTCGTGGTCGTAGATTATGTGGCGACGGGTGACGGATGACTCCTTGACGCCTTCGATGCGTAGGAGGGATCGCACGCCCGCGATCGTGTAGAAGATCCGATCGAACTTCGTTTTCGGAAAGGCCTTCTGGACTTCGGTTTGTAGGTAGTTGACGTCATCAACCTCGGCCTTCACCGCGTCCATGTCTTTTTCATAGTCGGTGTCCGTTGTTCCGATGAGTTCGAAATCGAGCCAGGGCATCACGAAGTATGCTCGGCCATCAGCTGCAAAGAGAGCCACCGCGTCTTTCGTCACTTTGGGCGTCACAAGGTGGATGCCCTTTGTTGTCCGAGCCAACGGCTGTTCCGCTTTTCTGACTCCGAGTACGACCTCATCAACCCACGGTCCCCCGACATTCACGACAAGCCTCGATCGGAACTGTGCCGTCTTGTCCGAGAGCACATCCTCGACCTTCACACCAGAAACCACATCGCTCTCTTTCAGTAACCCCACAACTTTCGCATGATTCAGCAACAAGGCTCCGTGACTCTTCGCAGAAACAACATTCTCCATACAGAGACGTTCCGTGAGCGCGATTTGTGAATCGTAGTAGACGAATGCGCCTCTGAGCCCGTTCTCAGCAAGCGCGGGTTCCGCCTCAAGCACTTGCGCTCTGCTGAGGGACTTGTGGCTTGGGAGGGATTTGTCGTAGGAGAGAAGGTCGTACAGGATCATGCCGATCTTGAGTTTCGTCTTGTGAAGGAAACCGCCATAAATCGGGATTAGGAACTTCAGAGGATGAACAAGATGCGGCGCAAGTCTTAGGAGGATTTCCCTTTCTCTGAGTCCCTCCCTCACGAGGCCGAGATCATAGTTCGCCAAGTACCGCAGTCCACCGTGGATCATGCGGCTTGAACGACCACTCGTGCCGTAGCAGAAGTCCTCTTTCTCAAACAGGACGGTCTTCAGGCCCCGCATGGCAGCATCTCGGGCGACGCCTGTCCCGATCATTCCTCCTCCAATAACTGCAACATCGAACTCCGTTTTGGCGAACTTCGTGAAGTCCCTACGAGCAGGCATAACTACCGAATACAATGCTTCGCCGCGCTGCCTTATACGTTAGAGCATCACTCAGTCAGTGTGGAAGGACTTTGTCGAACACAAGTTTGCAGCATACGGAGGGCGGTTTTGAGGGCGCGCGTGGTACGCGAATTTACTACCAATCTTGGATGCCACCTCGAAAGGCGAAGGCCGTACTTGTGATAGCTCATGGGATAGGCGAGCACAGTGGCCGATACGCTCACGTGGCAGACTACTTCACCAAGAGGAATCTTGCCGTGTGGGCTTGTGACCATCGCGGACACGGCAAGTCCGAAGGAAAGCGCGGGCACGTAGACAACTTCGATGACTACCTTGCCGATCTGGGTCAGATGATTCGAATCGCGAAAGACCACTCTCCTGGGGTCAAGACTTTCCTCTTGGGACACAGTCTCGGAGGCCTAATTGCCACGTTCTATGCCGAGAAACACCCCAGCGACCTTGATGGCCTGATCGCGAGCGGTCCCGCATTGAGGGAGAAGATGAAGATCCCACCCGTGACGGCCTTCATGGCCAGGACATTCTCAAGGATCATGCCGACCTTCACGACTAGCACGGGTTTGGACCCGAACCTCCTCTCACATGACAAGGAAGTTGTGAAGAAGTACGTGGAAGACCCACTGGTCCACAAAGTTGCAACTGCACGATGGTTCACCGAATATCGTCGAGCACAGGAAGAGACTATGCGGTTGGCAAACGAGTTCACTTTGCCTTGCCTGATAATACAGGGAGGCGCCGATGGAATCGTCGACCCAACCGTGGCGACGGAACTATACAAGAGAATCAAAGGCACTGACAAGACTTTGAAAGTCTACGACGGCTTCTACCACGAGAGCCTCAACGAGATTGGTAAGGAAAGTGTTCTCGCCGACATAGACAGTTGGCTCTCAGCAAGAATCTAGCATTATACGCAATAACCCTGCGAGATCAGCTAGAGGACAACCCTCTGGCAATCCGAGCGCGATAGATCAACCTAGCGAGCATCGCATATGCAGGTCCGTGTTATCTGAGTACTACGAAGCCGCTGGTGGCGCCGGGCAAGTTCAAGTATTGCAGCAGTAAATGGGATGGAGCCGCGCAACTCAGATGAGCGATCTAGCGGGTTTGGCGGGCCTCTTCCTTGCAGGAATGGTAGCTGGCGCTATCAATTCTGTGGCTGGCGGCGGCACCCTCGTCTCCTTTCCCTCGCTTGTGGCCTTCGGCGAACCAGAGATAATCTCCAACGCGACGAACACAGCTGCGATGTGGCCTGGATCGCTCAGCAGCGCACTCGGTTATCGAAAGGACACATCAGTCCATCGAGGCTTGCTTGTCATGCTCGCTATTCCCAGCCTAGTTGGTGGTCTTCTTGGTGCCGTGATTCTAGTGATCACGCCAGCAGAGACCTTCAAACACGTCGTCCCATTCCTGGTTCTCTTCGCTACTTTGCTGCTTGCTTCACGCGACATTATTGCACGAAAGCTCGGTAACAATCCCGCCGATGAAGAACATCTGACGACTCTTGGACGAATCTGGGGGGTCCTATTCCAACTGTTCGTCGCCACATACGGCGGCTACTTCGGAGCGGGCATAGGCATCTTGATGTTGGGATCTTTCAGTATCATGGGTCTGCGCGACATACACAAGATGAACGCGATCAAGACCCCCCTCGCTACCATCATCAACATTACAGCGTTCTTCTTCTTCGCGCTCAAAGGCTTGGTAATTTGGCCCTTAGCGATTCTGATGGCCGCGGGTGCGATTATTGGTGGCTACGGTGGCGCGCGTTCAGCCAAACGTGTGAACCCTCGCCTTGTGCACTATTGCGTGGTTGCCATTGGATTGTTGGTCTCAAGCTGGCTCTTCATCAAATCATTTTAGTTAGCCGAAAACCGAGATGAAAAGCGCGAGTCACAAGGGAGGACCCCACTGGTCTCGCACTGGTTATGCGTTGAAATGAATGGCTTATGATTCTTGAAATCTGCCGTCGTCCTTGGTCTCGTCAACCATGTGGATGCGATCCTTGAGCCAACCTATCTGCTCTGTTTCTATGGCGTCAAACTTTGGAACGTACGGTTTGATGTCTAAGACAGACGTGCCATCCAAGATGTCCACGCCGGTAACATGGAGTCTCGTTCCGTCAACTCTTACGAGGCGCACCAAGGATATTCCAATGGGATTAGGACGAGCTGGTGCCCGAGTCGCGAAGACCCCATGTGTCCCGTCGTCCAAGTACGGCCTAACGATCAGGGAAGGCTTGTCGGATAAGTGGAAATGATAGATGAGAATGAGATGTGAGAATCCCTCAATATCACGAAGCCCTTCAGCATATTGAGGGAACACTTCGATTACGCCTTCAACATCACGAGCGGCAATCGACTGAATCGGCGCACCGTGGGCTTCCTTGAGTGGTGAATGGACGACCCCGACTGGTCTGTACACTACAGCGTCCATGCGACCACCGCCAATGTTGATGGGAACTTAGCGTCTGTTCGAATTCGATCATGGGCTGTTCGGAAAATAGATGGCACGGATCCTTGACGCCGTTGCAGAGGCTATCGTGCCACCGAATCCGCCGGCCAAAAAACCGACTCCAACGGCAAGCGTAAGCACCAAGGGATTCCCCAAACCAAAAGCTAGCATCGCGATCAAGAGAACGCTGATGGCGTTGGCTACGCCTGCTGCGAGAAAGGCGCGCGATGGTCGATACAACGCTGAGAATGATTTGAGGCAGAACAGTTCAAGCGTTGCGCCCACAGCTGCATAGATTGGAATTGCCATGAACCCTATCGGTACGAACGCGGAGAGTATTACTCCGTTCAGGGTACTTGTCAGTATGATCATGCCTCTCCTGAAGGTCAGTGCCCCGGCTACCAAGAGAGGTGCCATGATGAACACGCCAGCGAGAGTGGGCCCCGGAACGTGGAAGGCTCTATTGACGAGCGGGCCGACTGCCATGTGACCGATAGCTGAGACAACCGCCATCGCTGGAACAACCGTCGCGTCTTTGGAAGTGAGTTTCATTGCGATCCCCTCACATCTCGCAGAGAGCAAATGAGGACGATAGATTACATAAATGCGAAGGGTAAACAAGAGTGCTTACGTGCCCTACGGCATATTCGAGGGGGCTCATCTCAAGGATACGGGAATCCGCTGAAGATCCTCTCCATGTCGCGGGTCCAAAGAGCCTCGGAGGTTCGTATCTAGTACGCGCTGGAATATCGGACTGGTCACTGATGCTCTTCTAGTAGCTCCACTACGTCCGGGTAGTCTATGCCGAGGGCTTTGACTTTTTCCAATGTTGGCACTCCGTTCTTGGTCCATCCTCTTCTCTCGTAGACTGCGTCCTTCAGCCTCTCGTATTCTGCTTCACGGTATTTCCGTAGAACGTTCATTTTCTCCTCAGTTGTTTTACCGGTTGGATCGAAGCCTACTTTTTCCTTGAGTTGCTTGTCGTAGCGTTCTTGACGGCTTTCATACTCTTCCTTCGTCACTGGCCCCACGGCACGATATGGTATAGCGTCGTGCTCTCTTGTGCCGTAGCCCATCCTCAGGTTGAAGATTCGTTGGAAATTGTATACTCTCTCACTCATTGAGATGATATCGTCAGACGTGACTTTTCTTCCCGTGACTCCCGAAAAGAAGGCAGCGTAGCTCTCAACATGAGCCATCACCTTTGCAGGCTCCTTTGATCTTGCTGTTGTTCTCTGGAGTAACGTCATTCCAAGGCAGTTTGCACAGACCGTTTAGCCCGAACCATGTGCGGAACATCGGGAACCAGTGCAAGTTCTCGGCCTTCTGTTCAAAAGTTGGCATCAGCTTGTGCACCATGTCTAGGAATATCAACCAAGCCTCATCATGTTGAGGGCCCTTCAACGCGAGCCCGTATCCGCCCTGCTGAGCCAGCGACTCCTTGGTCACATACTCAGAGAACTCCAATCCCTTAGCTTCCATGCCAATATCGTTCAGGATCTTCGGATCGGCACCATACTTCTCAGCAAATATCCGCTTCATCTCGTCTGATGCCTTGTCCAACCACGACGCCGAAACCGCTGCCGGCTGGCCATCTGATGGAGCAATTCAAGGCCTGCCTCCTTGTTGCCGAAACTAAGATCCAAACCACCGGTCACTTTCTTGTCAATTAGCCCCAGTTCGTAGCACTCCATCACAAAGGCGATGCCGGTACCGATGGAGATCGTATCTAGACCGTACGTATCACAGTAGAAGTTCATCTCGATGATATAGTCGGGGTCAAAGACTCCGCAGTTGCTGCCGATGCCAGCGATGGTTTCGTACTCCGGGCCGTCCACGTAGACGCTCTGTCCACGAAATGGGCCTGTCTTGAGTTCGAACCCTTTGACACCATGAGCGCACGCCAGAGCGCACCCCATCCAGCACCCGTCGAAACCTTTGTGGAACTTCCTTCGGTAGACCTCTCTGCCAATTCTCTCTGCTTCACTGTGACTTCCAAATCGAAAGTTGTTTACTGGGAGAAGATCGAACTCGTTCATTATTGGAATAAGATGTGTGGTTCCGACCACTGCCATTTCGTTCTGCTTGGGGTCGAGTGCTCGTATTTCCTGTGCGTGAGCGGTCCCTACTTTCTTGATCAGCTCTGCATCGGCTGGACCGTTTGACTCAACTGTTATTCCGCGAGAGTATTTCGCGACTATTGCTGCTATTCTCTTGTTGCGAAGTACTGTTCCGATCCCGCCTCTCCCCGCTTGCTTGATTCTATGGATCTTACGGGCCGCATCATACCATGAGAAATTGAGACAACCCACGAGCGTGTGCTCAGCTGCTGGGCCTGACGAGACTACAGAAATGCTGTGGGGTTTGTCTCCTCCATATCGCTGGGCTAAGGCGTCTGTTAGCAAGTGCGTTTCGGTGGGGAGCCCGGATCCGTCTTCTATCTGGATTATTCCGTTGTCTCCGTCTATGAAAATGACAACATCGGACTTTGCTTTTCCTTGAATCTCAAGCGCATCCCAGCCGGCAAACTTCAGGTAAGGACCAAAGTACCCACCGACATTCGAATCGATCACAGACCCTGTTAGTGGAGATATCGCAACTGCAATACTTTTCCCGCTACCCGGGTATACTGGTGTCCCGCCCAGCGGACCGCAGGCAATGCAGATCTCGTTTTCCGGATCATCCCACTTGGTGATACGATCTCTCGGTAACGACTGCCAGAGAAGCCAAAGATCGAATCCACGGCCGCCTGTGAATTTCTCCTTCATATCCTTGGTAATTGGCTTCTCGACAATGCGCTTGTCCGAGATGTTGATGTACAGTGTTCTGTTGTTGTAGCCTCTTTCCACTTTGCGAGGTTGATACTTGAACTCTGCAATTGCCAACTGTGCTGTCCTCAGTCGATCCGAAAGCAAGAGGGAGATGTGGCAGAGATGATAGGTTTTCTGTCCGTATTTACGTGACTCAGCTGACTACTGGTCGGACCACATTGTGGATGGGCAAGCGCGTCTGTGTGAAGTCTACGTCACTCCCGTGAAGCTTGAATCCTCCAAGGTGGTCGAACCTACTCAGCCGGTCTTCTCTCAGGACGAGAAACTCCATCATTACTATGAAGATGGGTTGCATGTACCTGATCACAACAGCATTAGTGACGGGAACTTGGGTCAAAGCAAAGAATTACGCGACATCGCCGAGGATATTTGCAACAACTACAACGTACACCAGTGCCGATAGTTGTCGTCTATCGATTTTGAAATTGGCTTTGTTTGTTATTCCGCCATAAACGAATGCCGTCAGAGTGACAAGGACCGCTCTGACCGCTAGGGTGTGCTGGAAGCCTGAGTTTTGATACGATAGTTTTGCAGACACGGGTTCTAGAGCCCACAGAAAACTCGCGAGAAGCACGGACAGAATCCCGATGGATTTTGCATTCATGGAATGCAATCGGAGGCTCCTATGTGCCGTTGCCTTTCTAATTCAAAATCCGGGCATAACGAGTTGCCGTGCTATTCGCAACAGGTGGGCTCATCGCCCCCGCAAGAGACATCCTTCTTGCCCATGAGAGCGGCGTAAATCATCGCAGAGGCACATCCGACCCCGCTGTCGACTGTTATGGCGCCGGGTGGGCAATTGAGCTGGCAGGCACCGCATTCCATACAGGCCTCATGCCTAACAATCTGAACCCGCCCGTTTCCAGCTGCAAAAACCCCATGCGGACATACGTCAAGGCATGCACCACAGTTGATGCAAAGCGACGGGCTGAACCTCAACGTATTGACGGGGCTCTCAACCGCTTCGTGGGTTTGGCATTGACAAGACGCTTGGGATACCATCATATCACCCCGTACCATCTTGCGACCGCGAATCCGACCTCAAGACCGATCCCAAGGATGAATGTCACCGCCATCACGGGAATGTAGCGGAATATCTCCCGCCTGACACCGGTCCTTGATGTGAGGGTCGTGGAGCCTGTGAAGTTGAGGGCGAGAAAGGCGACCCAAGGCGATATCATCAGAGCCGGAATGAGGGTGAATACGAGGGCTACCCAAGGCGCCCCACTAATATTGGCAAAATAGGCCCTTCCCATGAATGGTATCGAGGCAACCACGCCCAAAATGAACCCCTTGGATGCGAATTCGTGAGTCGGGAGGAAAGGTAGAAGGATTGGAAAGATCACAATCCCGGCAATAACTATCGTTAGTATCATGAAAGCGGTGCCTCGCATTCCGAGGAGGAACAGGACGACGAGCGCGACGGCCAACGGGACGAATATGTTCTTTATCTCGACGGGGATGACTTCCATTCGGTCCCTGAGGTCGAACCTGACCCTGCGCATCTCGTCCGTGGCTTTCCGAGTTCGCATGTATTCTGGGATGTCGGAGGCACGTATTGGGCCCCACTCCACCTTGAAACCGGTCCTCTTCCTAACTTCCGGGGCGGCCACTCCAGGTGCTCCGAGCTGAGGGAGTACCAAAGTCCGGTGGTTCACGATATCCTTCAGGTTCGTGGATTCTATCCTGCGGACAAGTTCTTCAGTTCCGAAGGTGCCCTTCCCCGCTGCACACCAGACATTGATGCCCTCGGTATTCAGTACAAGAATGTAGCAACTCGTGTCGCCTAGTTGCGAGCGAAGGGCATTGAAGCTGAGCTTGTAATTTGCAGTAACGAAAACTGGTGAATCCCTCTCCGGGTTCCCGAGGGAGTAGAGACCCGGCTCCACACGATGCCCCATGCGGTCTATCCCAAGACGAGCCTTGAGCCATACTCTTCTGTCTTCGTCGGTAAGCTCGCTCGTTGTCTGCATTATCATTGACATCTTGATCTTCATCCTGAGTTTTCGGGTCAGATCTGTTCTGCCATCGGGCCAAGCAGTCTCTTCACAGTGCCGGCCAGCTCCTCGGTCTTGAACAGGTTAATGCAGCAAAGCTTGCCGCCCGGTGAGGATGTGACGACGGTAAGCTTGTCGCCGGGCTTGATTCCAGCCTTCTGTCTGACCTCTTTGGGTAGGAGTATCTGACCTCTCGAATCGAGAGTGACGATGGCCTCCATTTTGTAATCCATTAGGCTGGGTCCCGACGTCGAGCACCCGGGTTTGGCCTTCTTGATGCCCTTCATATTGTTCAGCGCCACTTCCGATGGGCAACGGCTTTGGATCTCCGCATATTTAAATTTCTCCGATTTTTCGGAAAATTCTCATTTTGCCTTCTAGAAATTGCTGAACGTGAGATGCGCGCGTGGTGGGATTCGAACCCCTCCAGACGTAGCGGGGCACGCCTGCATTCTCTCTACGCAGGTCCTCTCTTCGGTCATTCTCGGTCAGGGGAATCGTGGAACGTGAGCTTCATCGCGCGCCTGCGTTCTTGGCTGAATGGAGATCATCCCTTGGCGTGCCGAGATATCTCATGCTTAGAATGAAGCCGAGGAACAGTAGGATGGTGCCGGCGAGTTCAAACTCGAAGAAAATGTCCGCGTTGTTGAAGAAGCCGAGTGATGCGCCGCCGAGCGACGGGAGTATTCCCCCGAAGAGTAGAGGGATGTTGTACGTCCTACTCCGATCTCTTATGTAGCTGAATAGTGACCCGCCGATGAGAAAGACGGCTCCTGTAATGTTGAGAATCATTGTTGGGGTTCGAGCAGTCATAGGCAGGTCCTTGACTATCGTTATGAAGCCTTGCGGAAGCCCCGCATTGAATGCTGACTGTATTTCTGCAGATGGTATCTGCGCAGAAACGGTAAACAACACCACGATAGCGCTCAATGCGAGCACTAAGGCGAGGTAGATGTCACTCCAACGTTTTGATGTAAGCAGGTACAGCACTCCTGCGCCTAGAAGCCCCACCATCGGCCCTGTGCCTGAATAGTAGAGTTTGATTAGCGACAAGCTCGGACCCAGTACATCAGGATTTGCAAGATACTCCATGAATGCGGTCAGGCTGTAGAGGGCTAGAGCGACTGTCCAGACGAGTTGATGCCTCTTCTTTCTATGCGCGTATTGCCACAGAAGGAGAAAAGTGAAGACTGCAGAGACGACGGTCGTCATGAGGGGGATCTGATTTGCCATGCACATCCGCAACCCTAGCAAGTTCACTTAAGCGTTTGCGATACGTGTTGGAAACTCCCAGCGTGAGACACAAGACGGACACGCGAGCTATCCATGTGTGCCCTTGCGTGCCAATCTCTCTTCTTTGGGCTTTCTGCCCGGTCCGATTAGCTCGATCCAGATACCATCCGGGTCCTTCACGTATGCTAGCGTCTCCGACTCATCTCTAAACGGTCTGGCGGCCGGTCTTGCTCCTCGTCTGACGAGGAGTTTGAACCACTTTTCTGCATCATCCACGATGAAGCCGATGTGGTCGAGTTCGCTCCCGTTCTTGTACTTCTGATAGAAGCGGCTCTTTTTCGGGTACCAATTCAACTCCAACCTCTGGTCTGAGGATGGGATCTTTCATGTGGACATATTTGCCGCCATGAGCCATCGTGCCACGATGGCTGATCGTGAGTCCGAGTGAGCGGTAAAACTTGAGCGATCTGCGGAGTTCACGAACCTCTATCCCAGAATAGTACAGCCTGATCTTCCTCTTCAACAAGGTCCCGTCCAAGCGAAGATCATCTCTGCCGTCGGCGCGGAAAAGTCTGCTGGATCGGTCTCATCCTGACGATGTGAACAGCGAATCAATGACGCCGTCCATCTGGTCAACTTTTGGTAAGTTCATGAGACTTGATTGGACGATCTGTTTGTCAGCCTCGCGCCGAACCGTGGCTCGTTTGAATGGACGCGGCGGTTTCCCGAGCTTTCCACAAGAAAGAGCTGAAGTTCCAAGCTGGAGTTTGCTTTTTGACAAGCTAAGTGCCTAATTGGGACTGATCGCTTCTACAAAAGGAAGGTCTAGGCATGAAGTTTGGCATACAGCATCCGAACTTCTCCTTTGACGGAGAAGGCGCAGAAATTGTTGAGTCCCTTCGGCGCTTGGTAACGCGGGCTGAGAGCTCTGGTTTCGATTCCTTTTGGGTCATGGATCATTTCCATCAGATCGGGAATGTTGGGGAACCGAAGGAACCCATGCTCGAAAGTTGGACCACACTATCTACCATCGCTGGATTCACATCGCGAATTAAGCTCGGAACGATGGTTACTGGCATCGTCTACAGGTATCCATCTGTTCTAGCGAAGATCGGCGCGACACTGGATGTGCTCAGTCGAGGCAGACTGTTCATGGGCATCGGTGCCGCTTGGAACGAAGAGGAAGCCGCAGCATACGGTATTCCTTTCCCGTCAACGAGTGAGCGGTTCCAACGCCTTGAGGAGGCTGTTCAGATCATTCGCAAGATGTGGACTGAGCAGCCCGCGAGCTTTACCGGGAAGTTCTATCAAGTCCGTGATGCGCACTGCAATCCTCAGCCTATCCAGAAACCCCACCCGCCGATCCTAATCGGCGGTAGCGGTGAACGCAAGACACTGAGGATTGTTGCTCAATATGGCGACGCCTGCAACCTCTTCGGCTCTTCTGAAACAGTGAAGAAGAAGCTGGCAGTTCTTCGCGAACACTGCCGAGACGTTGGTCGAGACTACAATTCCATTCTGAAGACAAAGTTGGGAACCGTCACGATAGACAAAGATAGGGACGCCGCTCGCAAACGAGTCGAAGAACGTTTCAAGGGAGCCCCAGAACAGAGGGTGAAGGAGTTCGTAATATACGGGAACCCCGAAGATGTTCGACGCCAGGTCGAGGCTTTTAGAGATGTCGGAATCGAGTACCTCATTCTGAGCTTCGAACCACAAAGAGAACTCGAAGCAATGAATCTCTTCGCGGACGAGGTAGTGACAAGATCCTAATCTCCGGGAGTGGCACGAGCAAGCGGTGAGATCATCGATGAATGAAGATGAGCTCAAGCGCTCGGAGATTGAACGAGAGAGACAGGAGAAGGACAACGCGTTCAAGTATGCTCATGAATCACCTATTCCTCACGAAGAAAGAGACACATTTGATGGACTGAAGTACTACCCAGTGAACGCGAAATATCGTTTCACGGTTCGATTGCAGAAGTACTCGTCCGCGGACGTTGTTGTGATGGCGACGAGCACTGGGACGCAACAACGCTACCTGCGTTACGGATCCTTCGAGTTCTCAGTAGACGGCAAGGAACATCGGCTTCAAGTCTTCAAGCCCGAGCATTCTCACGGCACAGAGGAGTCTCTCTTTGTCCCGTTTCGTGACAAGACTTCGGGAAGCGAGACCTACGGTGCCGGCAGATACCTCGACATCCCCGAGAACGAGACTGGGATTTATGAGCTCGATTTCAACAAAGCATACAATCCATTCTGCGCATACAATCCCAACTACGTATGCCCGATGGCTCCAAGAGAGAACTGGTTAGACGTTACGATAGAAGCTGGAGAAAGACTGTACAGACAGCACTGATCCAGTTGACGGACTCGTCATCCATTGAGGATCGTCCTTTCTATCGGTCTAGGTCACGATCTAGTCATGGACAGGCACTCAATTCGAAATCCAAGGAGTGTTCCCGTTGTGGGGCGGGCGGCATTCAACATTCATATCAGCTTCGAAATGTTCACTGCGGTTTCTTGCGAATGATTCTCCACTCTCTTACGACTTCGCAGACTGCAGGGTAACCTTCGATATCCACTATCACAGCTCTATGATCGTGCGTGTAGTGAATCAGACGTGGTTTGGATATCCTTCGTCCGATGCATCGTAGTCGCTCGCCTACAAGCCTGCTAGGCTGTTGGTTGGACGCGCTTTTCACTCCAGAGTTCCTCCAAGATGCTGTTGACTAGTGTCAGGTCGATCCGGAGCGAGTCGGCTATTTCCGAAGACCATGCCCGCTCATTCTTTTCCAAGAATTCAAGTATCTCCTTCCGGGCTTGGCGTCTAGACACTTCACGGATCTTGATGACCTCCGTTCCTTTCAACTGGTCTGCATAATTCCGGATAGCTTCCCTGATAGCTTCAGATTTTGAACTGTGCAATCTCTTGACTATCGCGTCAAGAGCTTCCAGTTCCTCTTCGTCAAGTTGAACTGGATAGACATAACGCTTAACCTGTCTCGTAATTGCCAAGGTCATCCGATTCTATACAGATACATAAACTCGCATAAATGGCTGATGGCGCGATGAGGTTCTCTGAATGCGCTTCATCTATTCAGTGACGCATGGCATGGAGGCACTCCGGCCAGGTGGAAAACATGCTTCCGCTCGACAAGGCCAGCGTCGAGCGTTAGCGGTCCCGACGAACCTCCCAGTATTCTGCTTCTCCATTCATAGCCCGGAGCATTGCATGCCCGTCAGGCCAAGTCACCGTCGGAGCGTTCGTTTGCGGTGCGGAGGGCATTCGAGCCCCGAAATCCTAGATTTCGACTTCTAAGGCAGCGTCAAGCTTGGAGTAGTACTTTTTCACTTCGCCGGCTCCATACTTTGATCGGAGTTTCTCAACCACCTCGGCGACTTTGCTCGAATCGGCCACCGGGGCGGCCTTGACTGTCACTTTTCTTCCACCAGTGGAGATCTGCATTGTGGGTTCGGCGAGGACGTTCTTGTACCAGTTAGAGTTGGTTCCCATGACGGGAACCAGATACAGCTTCTGCCCTTCGTGAAGGAACCATACAGGTGTTGAGATACTTCGTCGCGACTTTCGGCCGGTGACCGTGATCTCAACCTCTTTGACGAGCGCCAATTTATTCAGAAACTCAGGATCGGTCATGATGGATCTCGGGAGATTTCATTCGCGCTCGTCTCTTATCTCTTTAGATCCCGGATGGTTGCAAGGACAGGGCTGGCCAGCAGCTGTGTCATATGAAATCTCTTCTGCCACCGTCGACTAGCAGAGTTTTTCCTGTGATGAATCGCGATTCGTCGCTGGCGAAGAAGAGAACCGCGTTGGCGACGTCTTCGGGCTTGCCGATGGCACCGAGAGACGATATCTTCTTTCTACCTTCAATCAGTTCCGCGTACTTCTGATCAGTCAGGTCTCCTCTGAGCATTTCCGTGTCGATGGCTCCAGGCGCGACGCAGTTCACATTGATCCCATATTGGCCGAGCTCAAAGGCCGCACTTTTCGTTAACTGGATGACGCCAGCTTTGGAGGCCGCGTAGGCCGTCTCGCCCCAACACGCTATGCCGAATCCCGAGTTCGATGAGATGTTCACTATCTTCCCATACCTCCGCCGCATCATGTGCCTGGCGGCCACCTGTGTGCATAGGAATACGCTCTTCAGGTTCGTGTTCAGAGTCCTATCCCAGACATCGTCGGTTGTCTCCAATATGGGCGCCATGACACCAATGCCCGCATTGTTCACGAGAATGTCCACTTTTCCAAACTCGTCCACGATAGTCTTGAACATGGCCTCAACCTCGTTCCTGATTGAGACATCGCATCTGACGGCGATTGCTCGCGATTTTGCAGCCTTGATCGCCTCAACAACATCGCGTGCCTTCTCCTCACTCCTGCTGTAGTTCACAACGACGGTGCAACCTTCCCTAGCCAGGGCTAGAGCGGTTGCCTTACCTATTCCGCGCGAAGCCCCCGTGACCACAGCTACCTTGCCATCGAAACGCATCTTGATTCACCCTGTCCTCCTATTCGGCGACATACTATTGGAGAGCCATGTCTTCGAGGATAGAAAGCTCGCTGACTCGATCACAGGGGGACCATGCATAGGAACCGCAGGTGGCTGGATGCGGCGCTTCGAAACTGGTGCAGTTGGTTCGGAGGAACAAAGACAGCGTCCCCGGATCGAATTGGGTACTCTTGGTCCTGATGTCTCACGAAGCCTTCGCCTTCGAGGACGTACACCTCGTGCTCCCAGTCATGCTTGTGGAGCGGGGTGTGTCCTCCGGGCTGAACTGTGAAATGTCTCATGGCAAAGGTCGGGGCCCCCACGGACTTGTCAATCAGCCACTTGATCTTGACGCCTTCAGCCCCCTCTTCCTTGACCGGTGCATCCTCCTTCTTTTCGACGTTCACTTTGTAGAAGCTCATTGAAACCATCACGGGAACATTGCCGCGTAACCTCTCTGATAATCCTGATGGAACGATCTCGTCAAACCGGATTCATTTTGAGTCAGAGAATGAATCAACCACAACTACCTTAGTTTGAAACTAGCATCTATCCTCACGTACGCACGGTTGTCCGACTTCTTTCGCGCTGGTCTTACCCTACGAAGGAGAAGGCGGGCAGGCCGTGGACACCAGGCTTGAAGCGAAAGAGGCCGCCCGCTCCCGGCTGTTTCGCCAGCGCAGTCGCGTCCAGCTCGGTGGTCACCGAGGTTATGTAGAGGCTGTCAAGTGCTCGGCCGCCGAAGGCGCATGAAGTGGGGCGCGCCACCGGCAGTCGGACTTTCTGTAGGAGCCTCCCTGTGGCTGGGTCCCAGCGGCAGACGCACCATCCGTCCCAGTGTGCCACCCACAGTTTCCCCTCGGCATCGATGGTCATGCCATCGGGTAGGCCGTGTTCTTCCTCCACAGACACGACGGTTCTACGATTTGAGATGCCGCCGGTCACAAGATCGTAATCGAAGGCATCTATCTTCATTGTCGTAGTATCGGTGTAATACATCGTCTTCTTGTCTAGGCTCCACGCGGGCCCGTTCGAGCAACCGATACCGTCCACCATCTGGTGCACCGATAGGTCCCGGTCGAGACGGAACAACGCTCCTTTGCGATCAGGCGTCTCCATGGTGCCCGCCCAGAAGCGGCCGGCCGGATCGCACTTGCCATCGTTAAACCGGTTCTCGGGATTGTGCCCTAGGGGTACGGCGACCAACGCGGTTCTCCCCGTCTCCAAGTCGAGCGACATGAAGCCGTCACGTACAGCCAACATGAGTCCTCCCGATGCGCGCGGCACCACGGTGCCGACCGGTTGTCCCACCTGTAACGAACGGTCCTTGTGGGTCGCGAGGTCGTAGACGTGAACCAATCCTAGGTCGATGTCGACCCAATAGAGCACCTGCTTCTCCTCATCCCAGATGGCGCCCTCTCCCAGGACGGATCGCGCGTCCAGTATCAGTTCCACAGTATCGGACACGACGCATTACTCCCTGAAGGCCCCGAGGTGAGCGTCACCATATAACCGTTGAGACACAACAGGCTCACGGAATCCTTGAGGAGCATATGCGTCAATTGTTTGACACTAGAAACGGACTGTTTGACAATTCAAACGAACCGCACTACGACTAGAGCGGCTCGGCGGCGGGGTAGGTCGGCTCGTGCCCGAACTCAAGCAACCATCACCCGACAACCTAGACTAGTCCTGAGAGCTGGGAGCTTTTCCTTGCTTTTCCAGAAATGAATCTATCAACTTGCGGGCGATGCTGATCTTGTCGGGCAGGGAGGGTAAGTTGTCAGCCGCGAACCAGCCAGCATCTACGTTTTCCTCATCACCTAATGTGATTTGGCCGCCTGCGTAACTGGCCGTAAACCCGATCATGAGCGAATGGGGAAAAGGCCAAGGCTGACTCCCGAAGTAACGGATCTCCTTGACAGTAATACCGGTCTCCTCCTGTACCTCGCGGACGACGGCCTCTTCCAGTGTCTCGCCAGGTTCTACGAAACCGGCTAGAGTGCTGTACATGGCTGTTGGAAAACGGCGAGCTCTGGCCAGCAGCATTTCCCGACCACGTTCGACGAGTACAATTATCGCGGGGGCAAGACGGGGAAAATGAAGGATGCCACATTGCGGGCACTCTTTGGCTCGTTCGGTCGGATGGCTTTTCGTTCTGGCTCCGCAGCGTCCACAGAACTGATGCGTCCTATCCCAGTCGATGATCTGCACAGCCCGACCGGCCACCGAGAATAGATCTTCATCCATCCGACCATATGCTCGACGGAGATCTTCAAAGGTCATCCCTTGCGGAGGAACGATTCCTTCCGGCAGCTCAACCGCATAGCAGTGGCGGCCATCAAGGCAGCCAACATAGTTCTGGCGCAAGACCGGCAATCCTAGCTCAGCGAAGTCCACAAGACATGGAACCCTTACCTGAGATGATTCTGGCTGAACGAGAAGCCTGCTTCCCTGATAGGCGAACCACCAAGCTGCCTCCAACCTCTCCTTGGGAGCAACAACACCGTGAACGAATCTCCTATTTCCCGCCACAGAATCCACTCAACGTACTTCATTGCCTGCTGTATCTACTCTGAAGCTGGAGAGTCGGGCGCCACTACTGCTCGTGCGTCCACCGCTGCTGCTCCGTGTTCAAGAACCAGTAGCGGATTGATGTCCAGCTCGGTGATGCGGGGGTTCTCAACGAGCATGCGAGAAAGTGACAAGATTGCCTTGATGAGTGCTTCCCGATCCACGGGTGGCTTGCCGCGCACTCCCTCAAGCAAGCGCTTCCCGCGAACTTCTTCAATCATCTCTTCAGCATCGACCCGGCTGAGTGGAGCAACTCGAAATGCCACATCGCTGAAGACTTCGACATAGATGCCGCCTAACCCGAACATGACAACTGGGCCAAAGCTGCGATCTCGCTTGCCTCCAAGGATAACCTCCAACCCGCCGCTAACCATTCGCTGAACCAGTAACTTGGCGGGTGACGCAATCCGTGCCAGCATCGCTGTTGCTTCACGTTTGACTGCCGCCGCATCCGTCAACCCCAGTGTGACGCCGCCCATGTCCGTCTTGTGGACAAGTTGTGCCGCAAGCGCCTTGAGAGCCACAGGATAGCCAAGTCGATCCGCAGCTCGCACGGCTTCCTCTGGGTTGTTGGCGACCTCCGAAGGTGCAACAGGGATGTCGTAGGCTTGGCACAGGGCAAGGGCCTGATGCGCCGTGAGCACTCCTGATGTCGTCAACACCCGTTGTGCTTCTTCGCGGGATGTATGCACAGTGCCACCTGCTGTTTCGGTGAGGCGTACTTGCCGGAGGTTCCAATCTCGGGACGCAGCTAGCCCACGTAATCGCGTCTTCGATCTCGGCAAAAACTGGCAGACTGGTATGCTGTTGGACCACTTGGCTCTCGTTGCCTTGAGAATAGACACAGAACGCAATCGGTCGCCCCGACTCTCGCACGATCTCTTCGACCCGTCGTGCCAACCGGTGCGCCCCCTCAGCTTCAGCCAGAGTGTAAGTGTTGATGAGGAGGACCGCATCCGGCGAAAGCATCTTGAGGCATTCCTCCACGATCCCCGCGTACATGCCAAAGTCAAAGATGACGCCGAGATCGATCGGGTTCGTCACCGCAATAACATCGGCGGGAAAGAGCGCACGTACGTGTTCGGTGAACTCGTCGGGCAGCGGAGCCAATTGGAAACCGTATCGCTCGGCCGCGTCCGCCGCGATTACGGCGTGACCGCCGGAACGTGAGATAACAACTAATTTCTTCCCTCGGACGGGTGGGAGAGTCAGTCCTTGGGCGATTGCCACGGACTCGCGAAAATCTTCAGCCCGGATAATGCCTACTTGACGAAGAGCCGCGCTTACGATTTGATCGTCGTCTGCCAGCGCTGCTGTGTGTGAGAGTGCGACGCGGTGGCTGGCCTCACCTCGATTGACCTTGTGGACGATAATGGGTTTCTTGGAAGAGCGAGCCAGATCCATCAGTCTCCGGCCCTCACCAATCGACTCAAGATACAAGCAGACGATCTTCGTGCCAGGATCCTGCAGCAGATACTCCAAGTAGTCGTTCTCGTTCAGGTCAGTCTTGTTGCCGATACTGACTGCCTTGTCTACTCCCACCCCGGCCATGCAGAGCCGATCCACATACGTCAAAGAGACTCCACCGCTCTGAGACACCACCGATGCTGGACCAAGTCGTGCGGCACCAGCAGACATGTCCCCAAAAGGCAGGCAAACCCCATTCTCAAGATTGACAACGCTGATACAGTTGGGACCGACGAAGCGCATGTCCCATCGGTGAGCAATCTCCACAAGCCGCTGCTCCAATCGACGCCCTTCCTGAGAGAACTCACTGAAGCCGCCTGACTCGATGACCACGCGACGAATGCCCTTCCGACCACACGCTTCCATAAAATCTGGCACCGTGGCCGCGGGAGTGAGGATCACTGCCAAATCGAGCCCATCAGGAACCTGATCCAATGAGGTAGCGATAGAAATCCCCTGCACATTTCCTCCTCTGCGTCCAACCGCAAACAGTTTACCCTTGTAACCAAAATGGCAAAGGTTCTCGACGACCGTGCGAGCCAAGTTGTCGGGTCTTTCCGAGACGCCGATAACGACAATGTTCTGGGGGTAGAAAATGCGTTGCATCGACTAGACGAGCTCCGTGAACATTCTCCCAGCGTGGTCTCTTTCTTCCGTTGCCTTCCTGCTTGGCGCTTGGCAATGCAAGAGAGCCCGGTAGTCGTTACATAAGTCTATCCAGAATACTAGCAGCGGCTTTGACCGAGATAGGCAGCCTCATGCCTCCGCGAACGTGGCGGTACATAACAAAGATAGACATTCTGCGGACTGGCGGCGTAATTCTTGAGCGCAAAGGCGGAAGTGAAGAGCCACAAGTCACGTAAGCTCGGTCGCCATGTTTCCAGACTATGATTCTCAAGATGAGAGGTGAAGGAAACGTTGCGGTGTGTTGTTGCATGGACTATCGCAATAGCCTGCTGGCTAGTTCGTATGTCTGTTTGATACTTTTTCGGGAAACGTCCCACTTCTGCAGTTCAGCTTTGACGATCTCTCTGTGTTTCTTCGAAATATCGCGTAAAGCATTTCCAACCGATCTTCTCACATACTCGCTGTCATCGTCTGTATGATGGCTCAGGAGCTGCACGGCGGTCACGGGATGGTCGCAGAAATAAGGCCTGCCTGTCCAGATTCTCAATCCTTCAGTCACGGCGCGCCGCACGTTAGGGTTTGGGTCGGCAAGCCATTCTTTGATGACAGGTAGTGTTTCTTCGTATCCAACATCGGCGCAATATCTATCGAAGGCTTTTGCAAGAATTTCCTGTACGCGCCAGTCCTTGTCTTTGCTTACGTGCATTCTTAGGTATCTAAGACTCTTTTCGGACTTGGCAGCGAGTCTGCCGAATATGAATGTCGCAAGGCTGCGTGCCTGATACACTTCCGAATCATACAATCTTCTGGCAAGTTGGAAGCTTTCTTCGACTGTCTTGCTGACTACAACTTCGTCTGCAGCTTCCTGTATGTCGAGAAACCCATGTTCCGTCCTCTTGACCCTTCTTATGAGCGCTCCTGTGGTATCCCTCACAACACACCGCCTCGCCAGCATCCGTCCAACCCTGGCCTAGCCGCTTAAGCATTCTGCGCGGTCTTCAACCCAAGAAGAAAGCCCGTTCTGATCAGTGTCTGGGCAAAGCATAATAGTAAGAATCCTATTCGTCTAGTTTACGAGGGCCTAAAAATGCATCTACGAGATACAATATCTCACGTCCTAGAGGAATACTTGGAGGCCATTTGGAGACTACAAGAGAAAACAAGCCCTGTCAAGACAGGCGAACTGGCTGAACAGCTTCAGGTGACCCCAGGTGCTGTGACGAACACGCTGACGCACCTTGAGAAACACAAGCTGATAGCTCGAACCCCATATCGAGGCATAAGGCTCACCGAGAAAGGCCGAGCGAGAGCCCTCGACGTAATACGAAAACACCGCCTAGCCGAGCGGCTACTGACTGAAGTTCTGCGGATGGATTGGAGCCGCGTTCACGATGCCGCCTGCGAGCTCGAACACGCAATGACGGACGACATGATCAAGCCGCTTGAGAAAACGTTGAAGGAGCCCACAACCTGCCCACACGGCAACCCGATACCAGACGAGTCAGGCCGATTCCACGAAGAAAAGTCCGAGCCCCTCTCCCACTTCAAGCCGAAGGATAAGGCGGTCCTTGTGAAGATCACGGACGAGAAATCCGATATGCTACGATATCTAGCGTCGTTAGGTCTGATGCCAGGCGCGGTCCTAGAGGTTCAGGAGAAGGCACCCTTCGAAGGGCCAATAATCGTCAAGGTCATGGGCGCCTCATACGCACTTGGCAGAAACGTAGCTTCAATCGTCCAAGCCCGAAAACTGTAATCCTCCAGGCCGCGAATCCATGTCCTGCCACGCAATTATCGAGAAAGCCATACACAAAGTAGACATGACCATCGCACTGGCAGGAAACCCCAACGTCGGCAAGAGCACGCTATTCAACAGGCTGACAGGGCTTCAAGCTGTCACCGCGAATTATCCAGGCAAGACAGTCGCCTTGAATTGCGGGGTTGCGAAATTCGGCGAAAAGAGAATCGGTGTTATAGACCTCCCTGGAGCATACGGCCTCGACTCCACTTCTGATGATCAATGGGTTGCGCGTAGGGCGATTCTTGAAGAAAGACCAGATGTTGTGGTGGCCGTTGTTGATGCTTCGAATCTTCAGAGGAACCTGTACCAGACACTCCAGCTCATCGAGTTAGAGTTCCCGGTTGCAATCGCACTCAATCTCGTAGATCACGCCGTGAAGATTGGGATAAGAACTGACTATGAGAAGCTCTCCAAGATGCTGGGGGCACCACTTGTCCCGATGGTTGCCTCTAAAGGTGAAGGCATCGAAGAGCTACTGAAATGCCTCACCGGATATGCCGCGACTACACCTGCCAAAGGCGCTGCCACATTTGACCTCCACCTCGAGCAAGCGATCAACAAAATGGAAGAAGCGATCAAAAGCGACGTTCAAGGAAGACCATTTGAGTTAAGCGCTCGAGCTCTAGCGATTAGACTGCTTGAGAACGATCCAGAGTTCACACGGCTCCTAAATCAACAGGATCACGGACCCAAAATTACCGAACTAGCCCAAGAATTGGACAAAGCCATCGAATCCCAATACCACGAGACCGCCAGCATGGTGATCGCCCGTCAAAGACAAGAATTAGCAAGGCAGATCACAGAGGCCGTGCAGACGCGGGCAGACCAGCCACCTCTTCTATCCAAGAAGCTAATGCACTATGCGGTCTCACCATACACGGGAGTTCCAATCGCTTTGGGTGTGATGGCGGGAATCTTCGCCTTCATGCTAGGTGTAGGAAGACTTCTGGGCGACGCCACGACTTTCTTGTGGGCCAACTTCGCCTCGCCGACTATCAGGTTCGTTGTCACGACTACCCTCGGGAATGGATTGGTGTCACAAATTCTTCTGTGGGGGTTTGACGCCGGGATTCTCGGCGCATTATCGGTTGGTATACCGTACGTACTCACATTCTACCTAGTGTTGTCGCTTCTGGAGGACAGCGGCTATCTGGGCAGCCTGGCATATCTCGCCGACACTGTGATGCATAAGATCGGGCTTCACGGGGGCGCGGTAATTCCCATGATAATGGGCTTCGGATGCAACGTTCCCGCAATCATGGGAACACGAGTTCTCACTACAAGACGCGAGAGGATACTTGCGTGCACTCTGATTACTCTGACGCCATGTAGCGCCAGAACAGCTGTCATCATGGCTGCGGTGGGAGTCTTTGCGGGATGGCAGTATGCTCTAGCCATTTTCGCGATAGACTTGGCCGTCATAGGTGCCGCTGGTTGGTTGCTAAACAGGATGCTTCCCGGGAAAGCATCTGGAATGGTCATGGAGATGTTTACGTTCAGGCGACCGAGGGCGTCAACGATCCTAAAGCGTACTTGGTTCAGATTCAAGGCCTTCATGCTACTCGCACTCCCCTTGATCGTGATCGGGAGTCTAGCACTCGGAGCACTCTACGAGACAGGCTACCTTCAGATGCTTCTCGCACCTGTGAACCCGATCATGTACATACTACTGGGCCTGCCTGCTGTAGCGAGCATATGCTTGGTCCTCGGAATCCTCCGCAAAGAATTGACGCTGCAACTGCTGATTGCCTTAGCCGTGATGCAGTATGGACCATCAGCGACTAATCTGCTCGTCTTCATGAGGCCGCTCCAGCTCTTCGTATTTGGACTCGTCGTCACGTTGTACTTTCCCTGCATCGCAACGATGAGCGTCCTAGCGAGGGAGGTTGGTCGGAAAAGCACGCTCGTGATAATGGTGTCGACTATCGGTCTCGCGATATTGATAGGCGCGGTCGCGTATAGGCTGCTTCCCGCGCTTGGCATTCTTGCTTAGAGGAGGCAGGCAAGTGCAAGAGCCTGAGCTCTGCAAGGCCTCGGAGTGCTTTCGTGGCAACGCGAATCGAGCTTTCCTTTTCAATTCTAAACATGCAAGGGGTTGGGTCGCGTGGGATCCGATACGGGAGAGTTCGAAGTTGAGTCGCGTCCGCTTCGTGCGATTCCTACAAGTTCTGCCCTTGAGGAATTCTAGCAAGGCACAACAGCCGGCGCCCTAGATCCGCGTGACTCAGGCTTAAGCTTGATATGAAGACGCCCACGCACTAGTGGGACCGGAGTAGACGTGTACGCCAAAGCTTCTTGATCCCCTGAGTATTGGCGGGTTATCGCTGAAGAATCGTATTGTTATGCCTCCGATGGCAAACGATTTGGCAACGACGACAGGCGAAGTAACGCAAGCCCTGATCGCGCACTATACACGGCGGGCCGCAGGAGTGGGACTTGTGATCGTGGAGCACTCGTACGTGGCCAAAGGCGGCAAGTTATCCTCGAAACAGCTTGGAATCTATGACGACGCATTGATCAAAGGGCTCTCTAATCTAGCGGAGTCAATCCATGCGAAGGGAACGCCAGTTTGCATACAGATCACCCACGCAGGCCGAAGGGCTAACAGCTCGATTTGCGGCAGTCAGCCTGTTGCTCCGTCGGCGATACGGGCAAGCGAGTCAGACGAAGCCCCAAGAGAACTGGAAAAGCATGAGATTGAGGGTCTAGTGAAGCTATATGGTGAAGCCGCTCGACGAGCGTGCAAGGCAGGATTCGACGCGGTTGAGATTCATGGCGCACATGGCTACCTATTGAACCAGTTCGCATCTCCGTTGAGCAACAGACGAACAGACGAGTATGGCGGGCCATTTGAGAACAGAATCAGATTCCCGCTGGAAGTTGTTGAGGAAGTCAGAAAGGTGGTTGGGTCGGACACTCCGCTACTCTATCGTCTCGGCGCCGATGATGGGCAAGAAGGAGGAGTGACCATTAGCGAGTGCCAAGCTTTCGCTCGGAAACTCGTAGAAGCGAGTATCAACGTGATCGACGTGTCCGGTGGGCTCGTAGGATCCGAGCCCGTGGGCTCAACGTCTCAAGGTTTCTTCTTGCCTCTAGCCGAAAAGATCAAGCAGGCAATTGGGGTCCCAGTCATAGGCGTAGGCGGCATCAAGGACCCCGAGTTTGCCGATGAGGCGATCAGGCAGAAGAGAGTGGACCTGGTTGCCGTGGGCAGAGCTATCCTCGCAGATCCGGATTGGCCATTAAAGGCAGCCAAGAAACTGAGTCAAAAGACCTAGGTTCGTACGCAGCTCTTATCGTAGACGCCGGCTCTTTCCGCGTATCGGTACATTTCAACGATCGATGCAGGATTCATGCCGTTGAAGATGCTATTGCAGCTTGACAGCATGTAGCCCCCGCTGCGGGCGCCTTGCTCTATACAGCGCGTGACCTCACTACGTACCGCGTTGACATCAGAACCGCAGAGAACAGCGACATCCACGTTTCCCACTAGGACAAGTTTGTCTCCGAATGCTCGCTTGACCTTCCCAAGATCAATTCCCGCGGCGGGTTCCAACCCGTGGACTCCCGTAAATCCTGCCTCTATGGTCATTGGCAGCAGGGACTCGATGGCTCCGTCGGTGTGCCATATCACCGGGATGTCCAGTTCCTCGACAATCGAGCGATGGCATGGTAGCACGAGTTCACGCCACATCTTCGGAGGGATCATCGGTCCGCCACGGTGGCCTGCGTCGTCGCCAAGAACTATCAGATCTACCCCCAGGTTCGCTGCCTTCTGGCACATAGCAATACACCACTTCGTGCGAGCCTTGAGCAGCTCGCGCACAAACATTGACTTTTCATGAAGAGCCCGAAAGAAGCGAGCAAACCCCATGGCCATGTAAGCCATCATGAAAGGTCCAATGTGAGACCCGTAGATGTGACAGTGGTCAGCGTATCGTCGCATCGACTCCTTAATCTCGACAGCATTGAAGAACTCGTTGACATAGTCCAACGGCGGACTGTATTTTTCGAGATCCGTATCCGTGTCGACCACGCCGTTCACGTAGACGCCATTCTTCCAGACTTGGCCCCACTCGTCCAATCCGTTTCTCCAATAGTTGCTCCGTTTGGGTATGCGAGTAGGTATCATCACACAATCTAGCCCAAGCCCGACATGCGCACTTTGCAGGTCTTTGTATCCAAGTTCAGCCACCATATCATCATTGATCCAGACCTCAAACCTCGGCACCCTATCTGGTTCAGGCACTCTGTCTGGTTCTCATGCTCAAGAGATGTGAGAACACGTTCCAGAGGCTTCATTTCTGAACAGTCACTCTTCTCTCAGTAGTGCCTCGTTCTAATTAGCCTGGGACGCCCATCTGGGCCTCCGGAGTTCCGAGAAGAGTCTTGACGTGGCTGGGGGGGTGTATGCCACCCTCTTTTGGGTGTATGCCACCCATGCACGAATTCGATGAGAATCATCCTTACTTGGAAAGGTGATTCCTGTGCGAGCAGTTCTCAAGGTCCACCGTGTACAAGACTGCGGAACCGTTCCAATCGTACGTACGGTTCATTTGAATTGTCAAACAGTTCATTTCCAGTGTCAAACAACTGACGCACATGCTCCTCAAGGATCCCCGTGAGCATGTTCGGAGCGATTCATGCCTTGAGTCTGGGCCAACAAAGGTAACGTGTGCGGGATAGGGTCAGAAGCGTGGAAAGCGACGAGGAAGCGTCCGAGCTTTCGTGACTTGATTCTACATATTGAGCGGGGGGTACCCGGTTCTGTTAACTTAGTTAGGGTGCTTGCCCCGTTTTCATCGCCCGTTAACGTGTTGGGGGGTCTTTGTCTAGTGTTTGCTCGAACTCTCCACGAACCGCCCTTGTTTGTGACGGTGCCAGAAGAATTCATGCACCTCTGCCAGACTCTTGAATCCTAGGAGTTCTCTGATTGCCCTACAGACATCATTGAAATCAAAATACTCCTCTAGTTCCGAGATCGACCCCGGCAGTTTCAGAACTTCGGCTAGGTTAGGCAGGCTCTCTTTTACCCCGTTCAGCACATCGTCTTGATACACGATGAAGGCTCCATCATGAGATGCCGACAAGAGGTAGCTACCGAAGAAAAGGTCAATTCCATTCAGACTTGTGATTGATTCGAGGCGTCTTAGCGGAGGCAGATCGCTTTGGAACATATCCATCAATTTTCGCTTGATGTTTTCGACAGAATTGTTGTCGAAGATTGCATCTATTGCCCGGCTACCCATTCTTCCAAGCATGATGTACTTCTCGAAAGTCCTGTAGAACTCGGTCCTGAACTGTTCTTTCTCCAGTGGCAGCAAACGCGTTATAATTCTCGGAAGGGCAAGAACACAAGTTCTCTGCCAAATGACATCTTGAAAGAACTCGGATGATCTGAAGTTCTTGATCTCAGCATCCAGATCTGACAGACTCAAGACAACTGACACTGCGATTCTGGACGGTCAGAGAATCTATTACAATCACATCCGTGAGCATCAAACGCTCAAGAAAACGCCCGGACAAGCGGCAGGACTTGAACTGGACTTAGGCGTGAACAAGTGGGAATCACTCATCAGGAAATCCTCGTCTCAGAGAAAGTCTAATGCTGCGTCTCCATTAGGCTAGGTAAGAATGCCGCAGGAAGTTACCCAAATCACCATCGAAGAAGCAACGTAGGAAGTAGCCACTAATACTCGGACAGGATGTATTTCCGGTGGATTTCTCTCTTGATGAGTGAGGCCATGCCTAAGGAGTCCAATTCTCCACTGCTAATTGGAGTTCTTCTTGTCATAGTCGTGATAGTGGCTCTACCTCCACTGAATGGACAGACACAGGCCTCGAACGTGCCTGACCAGACAACCTATGTCACGGTGTATGGGCAGCTTTCTTCTAACCAGTGCGCGTCCACAACCTACACCAACCCGCTAGTGGGTCCCTGCCAGAACTATTTCGAACTGATTACTAACGGTACAACTCCAAACATTCCAAGTTATCTTGTCTTAGACTTCTCTCAGGTTTTGTCTCCCTATTCTTCTCCTTCTCAAAGTGATGTGGGAAAAACGATTGTGGTTACAGGGTACTACGGTCAAGAGTCCGCATGTCCAATAGTAAATGGCTGCTCTGCCTTCTTTGTGCAGACATGGGGACCATACTGGGGAACATCAAGCCTTCCCACCGCAACTGGATGTTGGGTCCAGAGTAATTCACCAACTGGAGCATGGCAACAAGTCCAATGCGTCACTGCACCAACCATACCCTTGATTGCAACGTACACAACATACACATCCACGAACCAGTATGGGCAGACGATTACAAGTGTGATAACTTACACTAGCACGATTCAAACGACATGCACAACGACATGGACTCACACTGGAGGATACCTACCCGTTCCCTCTGGTGTTTGTCAAGAAATTGTGCCTTGTCCATCTAGGGGTTGTGGACTGCCACCTAGCAGCTTTCCGAGTCCTCCGCAGAGTCTAACTGATGTGCCTAGGTTCTTACAGCAGTTCTGGAGCTGGGTGAGATGCCGATTCTTCGGACACTGTTAGAATTGGGCTAGGCTCGACTGCGTAAGTTCTATTAGCTTATTGAAGTAGTGATAAAAGGCGTAAAGGTGTCTCATTTTCGGCGCCGCTTGCTAAGGGCCAAACACGAATGCTTGCGTCCGTTCAGTTCAGGTTGAAGACAAGGCACCTGGTTATCCTCCTGCTCTTGAGCACGGTCTCACTGATTCAGAGTGCTCAATCAATACCACTTTCGTCGCAATCCCTGCTGAAAGCTCCCAAGGCAACGAACCCGTCAGATTCGAACGCAGGAAGCACCAGCACGTTTACCACTGCATCAACATCTAACCAATCAATCGAACCCAACTGGTCTGCATGGAGCGTACAAGTGTCTAGTACTCCGGTGCAGCAGGCAGGATGCTTTGTGGATACTTATCCGAGTACCGTTTGGCAACCGACTAACTGCGTTACCGCGCCCTTAATTCCTCTACAACCTTCACCGGCAACGGTCGGTGGCGCTGGTTCAGCAACGGTCGGTAATGGGGATGATGAAGTTGCACAGGCGCCATCCGGCACATTAATCGGTAGTTCGATTGGATCGTTTCAGGTTAGCGGATTAGCGAGCGAAACTGACAGCATGTACGGGGCTAATAACTATGGTCTCCAAATCAACTCTCAGACTTTCACCACTAGTACAACTTACACCGGAGGCAAGTCAACCACAGGCTGGGAGCAATTCGTGTGGATAAACTGGCCACACACTAATAGTGTAGGTTACGAATATATCCAATATTGGCTACTTGGCTACCAGAGTAAGTATGGAAGTTGCCCAACCACTGGCCCTCCGGGCGGAAGCTCCTGGATGGCATATTCTACAACCGATTGCTATGCTAACAGTCCTGGTGCGTCTACTCCTTTGGAGGCAGCTACGAACCTTGCTAGCCTGAGCCTGAAGGGATTTTCTAATTATAATCATGCTGCAACTGACGTGAACATGTTCTGTATCTCTGGAAGCTGTTATGATGTTACGGTCACGGATCAGATTGTGAATCTATACCAGAATTGGCAGTATTCTGAATTCAACGTCTTCGGGGTCGGTAGTGGTTCCCAAGCGAATTTCAATTCCGGCACAACGATTACTGTCACGAATACTCTGAAGGATCAGAGTGGGAATGTGATCGTACCATCATGCGTGAATACGGGATACACCGGGGAGACTAACAACCTCAATTCAGTCTCTTGCTCTTCAAACAGCAATGGACAGATAGTTTTCATTGAGACTTCTGCCACGCTGAATGTTGCTCTTGTTAGTCCGCCGAATGGGGGAACTGTGTCTTCTTCGCCTGTGACGTTTCAGGTTCAGGTGACTGATTCCACAGGCGTACCTATTCAAGGCGCACAGGGCGGCATCACAGTGACTCACCTGTCACAGTTCTTTGCTTGTGCCGTTAGTGGTTCGGATTCGAATGGCTACTTCTCCTGCAATTTCACATTCACGGATGGCGGGACGTATAGTTGGTATGCCACAGCCTCGAAGACGGGTTACGGGTCTGCGACATCGCAAACATGGACCTTCACCTATTACGTCATTGTCACGACTACTATGACCACAACACAGACTTCGACTTCATATTCATACCGAACCGCGACGACGACATCTACGAGTTACACTAGCACGGCCATTTCGACGAGTACGATTCCGACTGTCACGACTGTTGTGTTGGTTCCGTTGACGATTACCTCCACCGTCCAAAGCACCCAGTTTCTAACCCCAGTTGTTACCACAACGACGACTAGCTACACTAGTACGACCATTTCGATGAGTACGATCCCCACGACCGTTGCTTTGGTTCCGTTGACGGTGACTTCAATTGTGCATAGTATCCAATATCTGGCATCAATTCTTAGCACGACGACCACGAGTTACACGAGCACGACAATCTCGACGAGTACGATTCCGACGACCACAACTGTTGTCTTGGTCCCGTTGACCGCGACCTCAACGGTCGGAAGCACGCAGCTTCTTAATTCGACTGCGACAACGACGATGACCAGCTACACTAGCACAGTGGCTTTGACGAGTACGGTCCCGACTGTGACAACTGTTGTCTTGCTTCCAACTACGACGACCTCAACTGTCCAAAGCACCCAATTCCTAGATTCAACAGTCACCACGACGACGACTAGCTACACGACCACGGTAACCTCCAATAGTACCCGTGTTGTCTACACGACGGTGACAGTGAGTAAAGGAGCGGCAGGTGTTGCTGGATCGATTCCGTTGACATGCCTCAGTTTCTTGTCTCTGCTTACTATCACCGTTGGGCACAAGGTTATCGACAGTAGACCCAAGAAGACCCCGAAAATACGGCCTGCCATTCTGCCCCCCACGCAACTTAACAGAACCGTATCTTTCGAGTCAGCCCACTAAGAGGGCTTCGTAATTTGCAGGAGAGAAAGAAGAGATCTCCATTTGATAACGCGATTGTTGCGTTTCTAATCGCGTTTGTTGTTCTCACCCTTGTGGGATGCGTGTACCGTGATCTCTGGATATACTTATTCTCGGCCGCAGTCGCTTGGGTCGTTAGCGATTTCTTCATAAACTTGATAGTGAGGGGCGGCAGTGGACTCGCCAAGATTCCACTGTGGGGAAATCAAATTCAAACTAAGGGACGGAGTTTCCTTGCCTTTTGTTTCGGCATTTTCTTCGCAACAGCCATTAGTGCCCTTTTCTCAGAGGCGCTCTTCAAGGCCATGGAATTTGGAGTAGTAGTCTCGGTGACTGCTGCTGGCGTGAGCCTGACTCCTTACCAGACGGAATGGACGACGATCCTCGTGTCTAGCCTTATCTGTAGTGCCTTAGTGTTCGGAGACTTCAGCACAAGGTTCTATGGGCGAGATCAGCGAGAATCATAGAACCGATAATGAGCGACAGCAGCAGCAAACATAGAACCGATAATGAGCGACAGCAGCAGCAAACATAGAACCGAAAACTGTTCCAGTGATCATTCTAGCATCAAGCCCGAATCGTGACGCAGCAAGAATGAAAAGAAGTTCTGCAAAAGCCACCCCGAATACGGCCATATTGGATTCAGGCATCTTGATGAATGGCTCTGCCATAGCGTAGCCAGCATCCCATAGTCTCTGTTTGATGCTCATCTACTCTCAATGTGAAAATGCGCCACGTAGAGCCCCTCTTGTTATCACTCAGAAAAGCCACCACTAAGCTACCAGAACCGAAGTTCGGAAAGAGCAAGTGGGAATCTCCAATCAAGAAGGCCACGAAGCTGTCGGGCACACTCTAGTCGAATCCCGAGATTCTCTTGAAATGGCTTAAATCCGAATCGATACGATTGCTTGATTGGTCAAGTTGGACGACTTCCTCTCGATCATACAGTCTGTTTCGGCCTTTCTCGCTGGGTCTGGTCTGACTGGTATAGCCATTTTCTGGTACGAAAAGAGAGAACGCCGGAGGGAGAAGGCAATAGATTGCTTCCTTGAACGGGTTCTTACTCAGGACTTCTTCTCACTTGAGTCGCTCCTTTGGGACTTGTGCAACCTCTACGGAATGCATGACACCCTCAAGAAAGGTGAGATCGCAACCTTTGTCTTGCAGGGTTCCGTTGTCACCATGAAGAATGAAGCTGAATGGCATCGCACCACGAATGGACTCTTGCTGAAATGCGTTGCGGATCTGAAGAGACTGCAAGACACTGGAGTGATCACTCTTGCTCCCAAGAAGATTCGGTTAAGAATCACCGACATAGGGCTCAGATTAGCAGAGTTCAAACAGCAGATGACCACAGGGCGGGATATGTCTGAGTTGGCGCAGAAGATTGAGAAGCAACTGAGGGGTCTTTCCCGAGACATTAGAAACATAGTCGGCACATACCGGCTCTGATGAAACAAGTCGAAGACTGGTCGCCTTTTTCCCCCCTCCAGTTACCACTGAGAAAAGCCCCCTATCCAAGTTACCAGAACCGGTCGACCTGTGACCAAGCATGAGGAACCATCAACCCGACAAGCCAGCAGAATGCTGGCCAGTCTTCCCCTACTCATCCACGTACGATGAAATCCGCGTCAACTACGGATGATACGGAGGGAAGATCGTGGTGCGGGAGGGGGGATTCGAACCCCCGAAGGCCTACGCCATAGGCTCCTGAAGCTAAGGCAGCGCTCGGGCGCTTCTACCCCTTAGACCTGGTTCCCGCCAGCGTCAAGGCTGGCCTCGGGTACCCCCGCTCGGTCTCTGCTACTTCGACTACCTCTAGTTAACGATTTTGCGGAAACACCTGCTGATCAAAACGTCTATGAGACGCCCCGAGAATGGCCCGGCCAACACGGAGACTGCCACAGTGCAAGTTTCTCTGAAATACGGAAAGGGTTCCGTGAGACTCGAGATCCCAAAGGACCGTTTACTTGAGGTCGTGAAACCGAGACCATCAGTCCGCCGAGGCCAAAGCATACCAGAAGCGCTCGCCGCGCCCGTGGGTTCTGAGCCTCTTCCGAGACTCGTCGACCGAAACGACAAGGTCGCAGTGGTTGTGAGTGACATCACGAGGCCCTGCCCGACACGGGCGATACTTCCTTTCGTCATGCGATCGCTCAAGGCGTCGGGTGTTCCTCGCGACAACGTACGAATCCTCATCGGAACTGGAACCCACAGAGGAAACACGCCTGGCGAGAAACGCACACTTCTAGGATCCTACGCAAGTTCGATTCCGCAAATCGTTGACCACAATATGGATTCCGTGCAATACGTCGGGACGACGAGACGTGGCACCAAGGTGTCCGTTAACCCGCTTCTTCTCGACGCCGACTTCGCTCTAGCCGTCGGCAACGTCGATGTACACTACTTTGCCGGCTATACGGGCGGCTACAAGGCCGTGGTACCAGGCCTAGCTGGAAAGGAGACGATCGAGAGGAACCACAGCCTCATGACGCTCCCAAACGCGGAACCAGCCGTCGTCGAGGCGAACCCCGTCCGCGAGGACCTCGAAGAAGCAGGCCGAATGACGGGACTACGATACGTCGTCAACGTCGTTCAGGATGAGAGAAAACGGATCGTGAGTAGTTTCGCGGGTGATCCGATCGCCGCACAACGAGTCGCCATCAAGACCGTTGACGATTTGGTGAAGGTGCCTGTCAAGGAGCCGGCGGATATTGTGGTGGCGAGCGCGGGCGGTTATCCGCGAGATATCAACCTGTATCAGGCTCACAAGGCGATCGAGAACGCCTCCCACGCCGTCAAGAATGGCGGCACGATAATACTGGTCGCGGAATGCCGCGAAGGTTACGGGAACGGTACATTCGAGAGTTGGATGACGAGCGCGTCCAGTCTGGATGAAGTCGGAGAGAAACTGAGCAAGCACTTCATCCTAGGTGCCCACAAGGCTTTCGCTCTCAGCAAGATCGCGAAACGAGCCGAGATCATCGTCGCATCCAACAAGTTCCAGACAAGCTCCATCATTCTCAGGACCTGCAAGAAGCCACAGGACGCACTGAGCGACGCTTGGCGTTTGCACGGGAGGGACGCGTCGGTTCTGTTGATGCCTTACGCGATGAACACTTTGCCAACGATGTCTGTTTGAAGCATAAGGATCCCAAAAAGACAAACAACCAGAACAGTAAGGGCCGTGCTCTCGTTCCTCAGGCTGTACCTGATCTTTCTCTTCGGCTTGATAATCTACAAGTTTCTGACTCAGATACACTAGTCCGATTCCGCGACAACTCGGGCCGCCTTAACCATATTCTGAAGCTTCTTCAAGGCAAGCTCGTATGCTCCAGGAATGCCGAGCATGCCTCCGAAACCGCAGTCAGGCTTCACGACGATCCGACGCCCGAACGCGTTCAACGCGCCCCGTATCGAGGCCGAGATCTCCTCCACAGACTCAACCTGAGGCTTCACTGAGGAAACACAGCCGTATGCCAGAAACTTCCCTGCACGTTCGAAGTCATCCTTTGTGTACGCATGAATGTTTGCTGGGGATCCGGCGAATTCATGATCGATAATGTCGACTTTGCTTTTCAGTAGAACTTCCTTAACGAGCGGCGTCACCGTGCCACAGACATGGATCGCGGTAAGACTAGACGCCTCAGAGATTATCATGTTTAGCGTGTCGATGACGAACTTCGCGTCGTACTTGAAGAGAACTTTCCGTCCGAGCATGATGGAGAAGAAGGGCTCGTCTATGTTGATCAAGTCGAATCCTAGTTCACTGAGCCGTCTGCATGACTGGGCAAGAACCTGAGCGAGCGCCCTGACGACGACAGGCTTTGAAGCGCCACACGTCATCAGGTTCCTTCTGTTCAGATAGCTCGCGACGGTAAAAGGACCCGTGATGCAGGCCTTGGTCCCCTTGACCTTCGAGGTCAGCCCATGCTGACGCAGATAGGTCAGGAAGTACTCTGCTCGTTCGACACCGATCGGTTCTGACGGGGTCTTGATCTCATCTGAGAGCAGCTCAGCTTCTTGGCCTCGGATCTGGATCTTCGGCTCAACCTTTGAGAGCGGGATCAGAAACTGCAGTCCCATGTCCATGGGGTTGGAGGGCGAGCCTGGAAGCTGAGGATAACACGGGTAGTCCAATCCCGCTGAAAGCTTGTCCAGTATTGCCCGATCTGTGTTCCTCCTGTCCCCGTCAAAATCGTCCTCAACTGGCAGACTGCCCACGTCCACAGTCGCGAACAGTAACTCGTCCAACCGCTTCTTCAAACGGGCCCACCCCTTGGAACATGATTAAGGCACTTGTGTATCTTAGCTCGTCTGTATTCGCAGTATTCGTCGACCGGTTTCTTGCCCAGCAGAATCGGTTGCTCCTGCTAGGTTAGCTCTCCAAGCAACGCTCACCGTAGCTGGAGAAAGTTAATTAATTCCCGTTTCGGGAATAAATACTATCGGGGATGACGGATATGTTCGAGCCAGAACTTGCAGCGACAGCACTCTCGCTTTGCATTGAGAGCGCACTCTCAGTGTCACAGCTCTCCGGCAAGATGGGTGGAAATCATGGGAAACTCATCGACCTTGTGAGAGAACTGCAGGTTCGAGGCCTTCTGATCAGGAGGACAGATAGCCGAGGCCGAGGGAGACCGCGAAGCCTACTCCGCACAACCGCCCTCGGTGAGCAATTCGTCGAAGAATATGATCGACTGCTGAACCTGCGGCTCCACTGCAATGACAATGACATCAAGAAAGCTCTCCACCAAGCCGATCTTGCACGAAGACTACTAGAGCAGCAGGTCAATCCTTACACTCGGTTCCAGGAGGTTAACGAACTCGCCAGGAATATCGCAAGCACTGCGCAAACTAGTCGAGACTCTTGACAAAGAGAATGTTCCAAGCATGCTGATCGGCGGGTACGCTCTGCCCGCCTACGGTAGAATCCGAGCAACCCAAGATATTGACATCGCCATAGCCACGACGTTTTCCGAAGTGGTGAGACTCCAGGGGCGACTGGTCGAACGCGGCTTCCAATTACCATCGTCACCAAACGAACAGGCACCACGATTTCTGGTGACTGACCTTGTGAACAAAGCGGAAATCGAAGTATGGGCCAAACCTGACGGGATCGTTTTCGATGACGAATTCCTGCGCAGACGGGTCAGGGTGAGCCCCTTTGGTGATGATTTCGAGGTGTTCACAATCGGGCCAGAAGACTTCATCGTGAACAAACTGTCCCGAAAGGACAGAGGCGTCCAAGATGAAATGGACGTGGTGTCCGTCCTAAAGCGGCAGAAGAGCGCGTTGGATTACGAGTATCTTGCAAAGAGAGCAAAGGCGGCCGGTGTCTCGGGACTACTCACCGTGCTGACGGATGGAACCACGTAAACAGATCATTTTCGGCGATAGTTCTTGAACATAGGGCGGACAGTTGCCCTCTCAACGGGTAGGGACCTCAAGCGGTCTCCTCCCTCAGGTTCTCCGTTACAGGCCTTGGCCTCGCGAGGGAATCGCAATACTTAAGATTCCACTTGTGTCCGGTAGTCCTAGCCGAGTTTGAAGCAGATGTCATCAGAAGCAGAAGGAGAAAAGCAGCCAACCGCTGCTGTAAACGTCAAGGTCGAGAGCCTTGACCCAGAATCTAGGCAAGTGAACGTCACCGTGAAAGTAGTCTCGAAGGGCGAGGCCCGCGAGACTGTTTCCCGGAGAGATGGCTCCACACACAAAGTTGTAGATGCTCTCGTCGGAGATGAAACCGGCGCAGTCTACCTCACCTTGTGGGACGACAACATCGAAAAAGTCAACGAGGGCGACACGATAAACGTCAAGAACGGCTACGTCACGCTCTTCCGTGGATCAATGCGACTGAACATAGGCCGCTACGGTTCACTGGAGACAGGCGCCCCGCCAATCGAGAACGTCAACACTGACAACAACCTTTCCAACAAGGAGTTCCCCATGCCCGAGAGACGTAGGTACCCGAGTTCCAGACCCAGATATCGGGACGAAGGAGGAGGCGGCTACGGGGACAGAGGGCGAGACAGAGGATACGGCGGCGGCCGCGGCCGGAGTCGGGGAAGATACTAGAAACGGGCCACTCCAAGTTCGAACTCTAGAACTTGAGGTTGCTTCGCACAGTAGTGGTAACTCTGCAGGCACGCTCCGAAGAGTAAATGTGCCGCGGGCACTTCGCTACCCTTAAATCAAATCCTCCTACGCTCAAGCTTCGGTCTCGCCAATGGAGGACCTTGTTCAACGCACAGTCGAAGCTGCTTCTGCGAAGGGAGTTCAGTATGCTGAAGCACGGCTTCACATCGACAGCGGCAGCGGAGTCACGCTAACCAACGGAAAACCGGAGCCAGTTCAGCTTGCCAAGGCGAAAGGTATCGCAGTCCGCGTGCTCGTTGATGGCGCCCTTGGATTTGCATCCACAAACGACCTGTCCAGAGAATCTCTGGACGAAACCGTAGAGATAGCGTATAGAACTGCTAAGGCGTCGAAGAGACTGGTCACCAACCCGGTACGCCTCTCAAAGGAGAAAGCAGAGCAGGCGAACTGGGAGACGAAAGCGCGAAAACCACTCCTCGACGCTACGATCGAGAAGAAACTGGCGGTCCTAGAGGAGATCGAGAAGAACCTCAGCCCAAGCGTCGTGAAAGTGGATCTTCCTTCCCGGACGCTCGTATTGATCGACGACATTACCGACCGGTACTTCGCCAACACTGAGGGGTCGAAGATACATGGAGTGGCCTCCAGGATCGGTTTTCTGTTTGTCTTCACTGCAAGTGAGCCTGGAAAGGGGATAATCCAGAGAATCGGCCAGAAAGGTGAAACAGGCGGATGGGAACGACTCGAAGCATGGGATCTTCCAAAATGCGTTGCTGAAGAAGCGAAGAGTCTGGGGAAGATACTTCGTGAGGCAAAGCAGGCCCCCCGGGGAGAGTTGGATCTCGTTCTCGGGTCAGAGGTCACAGGTATCGCCTGCCACGAATCGTGTGGACATCCTCAGGAAGCTGATAGGATCCTGGGTCGGGAGGCCGCGCAGGCTGGGGAATCCTACCTCAAACCTGACATGATCGGCCACCGAATCGGCACCGAAGCCGTCACCGTTGTGGACGACCCTACCGTTTCAAACTCTTACGGCTTCTACGAGTATGATGAAGAAGGCGTGCGAGCCGGCAGAAGAACGCTGATCAAGAACGGCGTTATTGCAGGGTTTCTGCAGAATCGCGAGACTGCTGCGGAGCTTGGAGTCAGCAGTAACGGCGCAGCTAGGGCCGTGAGCTACGATAGGGAACCGATCATCCGAATGGCAAACACGTTCATGCTTCCAGGCGACTACAACGACGACGAGCTAATGGAGGACGTGAGCAAAGGCGTCTTCATCAATACATTCATGGAATGGAATATCGACGATAGGCGCTACAATCAGAGATACGTGGGGCTCGAGGCATACCTGATCGAGAACGGGCAGATCACGAGCGCCGTAAGGAACCCAATTTTGGAGATCACCACGCCGGGATTCTACGGTAGCGTGGACGCTGTCGGAAAGAAGGTCGAGTACGAGGCAGCAATGTGTGGAAAAGGGGAGCCGGATCAATCAGCTCCCGTGTGGCACGGCGGGCCACCTATACGCCTGCGGAAGGTCAGACTAGGAGGTTAGCTAGGTGAATCTGGAACAAATCGTGCGATCAGGCTGTCGAGTACGGCCAGAAACTTGGAGCTAGAGAAGTAGCGGCAGCCGTGACCCGTGAGAGACGCAAGATGCTCAAGTTCGCGAACGACTCCGTCACGGTCGTGCAGTCGTGGGATCAAACCGTCCCGACAGTCTACTTGTTGACAGAGCGCAAACGGGCGGGAGCCCGTGTGGAGAATCCGAGCATCGACGCACTCAAAGAGGTCATGAAGACGCTGAAGGCCGCGATGGACATCACCAAACCAGGCGAAGTCGAGTCCACTCTTCCCAAAGGACCGTTCAATTACGAGCCAGTTCCGCAGATATTTGATGCTCGAATCCCGAAGATGACCGACGAGCTCGTAGACCTCGCCGAGCAGGCAATGAAAGCAGCTAGGGCCGAAGGAGCACGACGATCCTCCGGAGTGCTCGCCACCAGCGAATGGGAAAGACACGTGAAGACTTCTGCTGGAGCGGAAGGGGAAGACAAGGGAACAGACATCAGCCTGTCGGTACGAGCTTTCGTCGACGACGATTCAAGCGGTCAAGGCAACAGCTGCGCCACTCGACTTGAAGATTTCAATCCCAAACTCGCAGGATCGGAAGCGGGGAAGATCGCGAATCAAGCTAAGAACCCAGTCTTCGGAGACGAAGGCAAGTATAGAGTACTCTTTGGTCCTTCCATAATGGCGGAGTTCCTCGGCAGAGTCGCAGACTTCGCAAGCGCCTACTCCGTTGATCTCGGGCTATCCTTCTTCGCAGACAAGATAGGCCAGAAGGTTGCTTCCGAGAAGCTCACATTGCTTGACGACCGGCGCATGCCAGGCGGGATCAACTCGTGCTCGCTGGACGAGGAAGGCTATCCGACTCAGCGGACGACCATCATCGACCGTGGCACTTTGAAGACGTACCTGCACAGCTCGTACAGCGTCGCCAAGTACGGCGGAGCGTTAACAGGTAGTGCGTTCTATGCTGGCGGGACATGGGGCATAGCTCCCGTGGCTCTCAACATCGTCGTCGAGCCTGGAGAGTATAGTCAAGAGAAGCTCTTCGAGCAAGTAGGAGATGGCTTGTACCTCACGAACAATTGGTACACGCGATTCCAGAACTATCAGACAGGCGATTTCTCTTCCATCTGCAGAGATGGTGCGTTCGAGATCAAGAACGGCAAGATCGCTCGATCCGTGAAAGGACTTCGCATCAGCGACAATATGCCTCGCATACTGCAGTCAATCACCGCGCTTTCGAAGGAGAGAAAATGGATCAGGTGGTGGGAAGTCCCGATCCCCGTTTACCTGCCTCACATCATCGTTGAGGATGTTGGAATCACGAGAGCCACCAAATAGTCACTCGCACCTAGCAGTCCTCGGTAGGTAGAGTGACCGTGACGAGCGACGATAACTCACGAGTGATGCTAGTCATTCCGACGCTAAACGAAGAAGAAGCCATACGACCACTCGTGGAGGAAGCCTCCTCGCTGTTTCCCAGAATCGTGGTTGTCGACGGCCATAGTTCTGATCGAACCCGGGAGATCGCTCAGTCGCTCGGAGCCACGGTTATCCTCCAAGAGTTTGGGCCTGGCAAGGGCTGTGGAGTCAGAACCGCCATGAAGTTCTTCCTGTCCCAAGCGGCCGAGATTATGTGCGTCATTGACGGTGACGGCACCAACATCCCAAGAGACTTGGCGCCTCTCATCGAGGCCGTGAGGGCCAGAGACGCTGACATTGCCATGGGGTCTAGGACGCGGGGAAAAAGGGATCCTGGATCCATGAATTGGATCACGATTGCGTCGAACCGAGTTGTCTCATACTTGCTTTCAGCCAGATATGGAGGGAACTTCACCGATATTCAGACAGGCTACTGGGTGTTTAACAGAAACGCGGTCGAGCGACTGTTCCCCGACCTGCATTCCACACGATTTGAGATTGAGCTTGAGATCTTCGCGAAGGCGAGATCATGCGGATTGGTGCTGAAAGAACTCCCTGTTGGCTTCCGCGAGAGATTGGGACGGACGAAGTTCAGTTTCGGTCTAAGAATGAGAAACCTGTACTTTGCATTCAAGTACATCCTGTCCCTGAGAACCCCTGACTGACACCATCGTCGCGCCGAGCTGGAATCAGAAGATGGAGAAGTCTTCCCGTATTGGTGGTTCATCACGCATTCTCAGGAGGGCCTTCTATCGAAGAAATACAGTGCGCGTGGCAAAGGAGCTCCTTGGAAAAGTCCTCGTGAGGAGACTCGGAGACACCCGGTTGGAGGGGATCATCGTTGAGACGGAAGCATACCGGGGGCACGACGACGCGGCCAGCCATGCCTATAGAGGCCCAACTCGAAGAAACCAGGTGATGTTCGGTGAACCGGGACACGCGTACGTGTACTTCACCTACGGAATGCACTACTGCCTTAACGTCACCACCGAGCCCCTAGGGCAACCGGGAGCGGTGCTAATTCGTGCCGTCCAACCCATCAAGGGCATCGCCGAGATGAAGAGACGGCGTGGAACAGAGCACGTGAAGGATCTTTCTAATGGGCCGGCGAAGCTCACCCAAGCATTCGTCGTGGACAAGGCGCTGAACGGCCACGACCTCACCTCCGGAGAAAGGCTGTACATCATCAAACCTTCTCACGCGGAGCGAGCGAGAGTTTCAGTCACCACCAGAATCGGGATCAGAACCAGTGTGGAGAAACCTTGGCGCTTCTTCATCGAGGATAATCCGTTCGTGTCCAAGCGATAGCGACTGGTCTTGGTACCGAAGGAGCCCGCAGGAAAGCTGAGGACAGTTCCTCAGTAACTCGTGCGTCCGGATGGAGAGAATGATGTGCTCAGTATGGTTTGAGCAGAAGAATCCTCAAATGCCGATTGGTGAAAAGCGGGCATGTGTAGAAGAAGTCAGTACTTCTCGACTTCTCCGTGCACGTGACCTACCTTAAGCAGGGCTAGGTGATGCACCGCTGAGGGCACTCGAAGTTTTCCAGTATTGTGTATTCTTTCGATTCGGTGGAAGGCCTCTCTGTCAATGTCCTTGTCAAGGGTTAGCGTCCCGCTGTTCTCCAGCTGGAATTGTCCCAGCTCCTCGTGGAGGCCGAGTATGTCTGCCTTGGAGAGGCTAACGGATCCTGTGAAGACGAGCTTCTTGGTGTCGTAGATATTGGGGATTGCCCCGCCTGCCTCAGTCATGTAGGCTCGCATGGCGTCGTTCACGATGTCGGCTACGTTCTTGCCTTGCTCCTTGGCTTGTGCTACGATCTTGTTGTAGAGGTTCCTGTCGAGGCCGCGGATGAGGACAGCATTTGTAGACAAGTCAAATTCCCTGCAGAGGTTATTCCGTATATCTTGTTTACTTGCTTACATTGCTTACATAAGTTGCTTATAAATCTTGTTAAAGGTCTTAAGATGCTTACACCGTTCACACTAGGCAACGCGAAACACACGCAACAAGTGAAAGGAGAAGAAAACGGATTGATGAACGATCCCACGACTAGACTCCTGATAGAGGAATTCCAGGACCTCAAAGAAAGCCCGCTCAAGAAATGCGAGTGGTGCCACCAGCCCCTACCCAACGAACGATACCACCTGCGCATCTGCCCCAAGTGCAGGAAGGCAACCATTGACGCCTTCCTGAAGGGCGAACTGTAGGCACGACACTCTAGAGGAGCTCTCCTGCTCCTCGCCAACTCATTGGCAAGGTACTCCGTCGAATGACACTCGAGATATCAGCCGAACACGTTGAGCGGATCTCTTCCCACTCCAAGGAGTCCCACCCTGTCGAGGCTTGCGGAGTACTGATTGGTACACTCGCTGGCGATGTGCGGACCATCACTGAGGTCTGGCCTGCCAAGAATCGACTTTCTTCCGAGTCTTCATACGAGATTGATCCCGAGACACTCTTTCGCGCGTTCTCCCATGCAGAACAGAACAAACTAGAGGTCGTCGGCTTCTATCACAGTCACCCATTCTGGTCGGCAGATGCGTCCGAGACTGACAAGGCACGAGCCAACTATCCAGGCCTCTCATACGTGATCTACTCGATCCCGAGAAACGAGATCCTATCATTCTACTTCGACGGAAAACGACTCGCACAAGAATCGCTGAGGATAACGAGCGAGTAAGGCCAGACACTCCAACCTCCAGCGTCTCCGAACCCTCATGGTCCTTCTCACACGCCTCAAATGCTTCGCCATCTCAGCGCATCGGACGCGCCCAGCGCGCTTGAGATCATCTCAAGTTTCAAAACAAGCGTGCAATCCGAGTGATGGTCGCCGGCGCGAACCCTATCTGCCATAAAAGACTTTTCCAGAAACTGTGATGGAGACAGACCGCGTTGTCCGCAAATCCATCGGACTGAGTGGTGGACCCGTTGACGCGGATGAATAGGGTCGGGCTACCACTAGTACAGGATTATATACACAATTGTCGAAAACTATTATACTCGCACGAAGCGACGCTACGATAGCTTCACACTTCTGGAGCAAGATACTTTGGTAGAGGATAGCACGCACTCAGCCGGGAAGACGGACGGCCACCCATTCGGTACGATAAAGCAAATTCGAAAGCGTGACGGACGACTCGTCACCTTCGACCAGAAGAAGATCACAGCCGCCCTATCGAGAGCCATCACTCAAACGATCGGGAAGGACCCGGCCCTAGCCCAACGGCTATCCGACCAAGTTGTGAAGATCCTTGAAGAGAAATTCGACGGGCGCACCATTCCCACAGTAGAAGAAGCTCAGGACACCGTCGAAAAGGTACTGCTCGAAAACGGTCAAGCCAAGACAGCTAAGTCGTACATCCTATACCGACAGAAAAGAGCAGAGGCAAGGAAAGAGAAACAGCGTATACTCGAGAAAGAAGAGATTGATGAGGTCGACAAGCGCTTCGACCTGAACGCTCTCCGCGTCCTGAAGGCGAGATACCTCAGGAAGGATACTGACGGCAAACTCGTCGAGACTCCGAAACAACTGTTTGCAAGGGTCGCAATTCACGCGTGTCTTCCGAGCCTACTCTACGATGAGGAGTTCTTCGATAGATCCGGGAAAACTCCGGAGCATCCTGGGGAAGATTTCGACCCCGCCGCAAACGAAGGCAAGCTCTCGATCGGCAAGTATACGCTCAACAGGTTCCACCTCGAAGCACTGAAGCGAATGTACGACCGTTTTAACGGCGAAGGACGAGCGAAGCTTCGTTGGAGCGACTTCCTGGCTCATCTCCGCGAAGGAAAGTTCAACAATCATGAGGCCGAAGTGAGATCGTTCTACGACCTGATGGTCTCAAAGCGGTTCATGCCTAACACGCCGGCCGTTGCCAACTTTGGAAATGTCCTCGGGATGGGGTCTGCCTGCTTTGTGCTTGACGTTGAAGACTCCATCGAGAGCATCATGGATGCACTCAAGAAGACCGCGATAGTTTTCAAGGCAGGAGGCGGGATGGGTTACAACTTCTCGAAGTTGAGGCCCGAAGGCGACTATGTCAGCTCCACATCAGGGATTGCGTCTGGTCCGATAAGTTTCATGACTCTCTTCGACACGATGACGGAGGTCATTAAGCAGGGTGGAATACGACGTGGCGCCAACATGGGAATTCTTAACAGTAATCACCCTGACATCGAGAAGTTCATCACCGCAAAGAAAGGAAATCGTGCGCTGAGGAACTTTAACCTGTCCGTTCTCATCATGCCAGATTTCTGGGAGTACTACGAGAAAGACAAGCCATACCCGCTGGTGAACCCTCGCACGAAGGAGGTTGTGCGAACAACCAACGCCAGACGACTCTTCGACATGATCGTCTTCCAAGCCTGGGAGAGCGCAGAACCAGGCGTCATATTCCACGACCAAGTGAACAAGTACAACCCGTTCCTCAAATCGCTTGGACCAATAGTCACAACGAACCCATGCGGAGAGGTACTTCTCTATCCTAACGAGTCATGCAACCTCGGCAGCGTCAACGTCTGGTCCTTCGTCAAGGAAGAACCTGAAGGACAGATCCAACTCGATTGGGACGCATTGAAGCAGACGGTTGAGTTGGCGACTCGTCTCCTCGACAACGTCATCGACGTGAACAAGTTCCCATTGAAGGAGATCGAGGAGATGACCTTGTCCACGCGGAAGATAGGCCTCGGCGTAATGGGCCTAGGCGACCTCCTCTACGAAATGAAGAAATCCTACAATAGTGAGGACGCTCGCGAGTTCATGGAACGGCTGATGGAATTCGTCAACTACCACTCCAAGCTGGCGTCGATACAACTCGCGAAAGAAAGAGGACCGTTCCCATACTATGACAGGAGCTTCTATCCTGAGGGAAGACTCCCGTTCAAGGGATTCGACCAGAAGGACAGATGGAGACTTCCATGGGACAAGGTCGCGCAAGAGATCAAGAAGTCAGGCCTGAGGAACAGCTACACAACCGTGATCGCGCCAACTGGCAGCATCTCGATGATTGCCGGCTGCAGCAGCGGAATCGAGCCCGTCTACAGCCTCGTCTACGAGAAGAACGTGAAAGTTGGAAGCTTCTATTACGTTGATCCGGTCTTCGAGAAGATAATGACGGCACAGGGACTCTACGATGAGGAATTGATCAGAGACATTAGCGGTGCAGGCGGCAGCATTCAAGGCATCAACTACATTCCAAGCAACATCAAGCGAACCTTCGTCACAGCCATGGACATTACTCCCGAAGATCACATTCGAGCCTTGGCTGCCTTCCAGAAGTGGGTGGATTCCTCGATATCGAAGACTAACAACTTCCCCGCCGACGCCACCGTCGACGACATGAGGGAGAGCTACCTGCTTGCCTACAAGCTAGGCTGCAAAGACGTGACGGTGTTCAGAGACACCTCAATCAAGGGCCAAGTGCTGGTCACGCCTGGAAAGGCGGAGAAGAGCGAGAACCCAGCCGGCACGGGGAAGCCGCCGGGTGGAACACGGGCCGTCGCAACGGGAACAAGGCAGCGCCTGCAGGTTCTAGCGATCGGTGCGCCCATAGCCAGTCCGGATTCAAACTACTTGGCGAGGAGCCAAAATGGCGAGAAGCCAAGCTACTGCCCACAATGCTACGGATTCGTTGTCTTCCAAGAAGGATGCTACATTTGCCCCGAATGCGGCTGGGGCGCATGCAGCTAGACCACGCAGAAGCCCAGCCCTGTAACTGGAACGAAGACGGCGCGTCACTTGGCTCGAATGGCATCCTGCCCATTCATGTAGGATCTGAGAACCTCAGGGATGGCTATTGAGCCGTCGCTTTGCTGAAAGTTCTCCATGATCGCTATCAGAGTCCTCTCGGTGGCCACGAAGGTGCTGTTTAGTGTGTGCACGTACTCGGTTGGGTCGCTTGTCCTGTCTCTGTACCTGACATTTGATCTGACGGCTTGGTATGATGTGCAGTTGCTGCAGGATACTGCTTCTCTGTAAGTGTTCTGCCCTGGCAGCCAGACCTCAAGGTCATACTTCTTGGCGGCGACGGTTCCGAGATCTCCGCTGCAGACGTTGACCACTCTGTAGGGTAGCTTCAAGGCTTGGAAGAGTTCCTCGGCGTTTCCGATGAGTTTCTCATGTTCTTTCCACGAATCTTCGGGTCTGCAGAAGACGAACTGTTCGACTTTCTCGAATTGGTGGACTCGGAAGATCCCTTTTGTATCTCGGCCGTGAGCTCCCGCCTCTTTCCTGAAGCATGGACTAACTCCCCCATACCTCAGTGGCAGAGTCTTGCCGTCGAGGATCTCACCAAAGTGGAATGCGTTCAGCGCGTGTTCAGATGTTGCGAGCAGGTAAAGATCTTCGCCTTCGATCTTGTAGATGACATCCTCGAAATCTGAAAGCGCAACTGCGCCTGAGAGGACTTCTCTTTTCAGAAGATATGGCGGCTGCATGACTGTGTAGCCTTTCCGCGCTATGAAGTCGAGCGCGTAGCCAATCAGAGCATAATTGAGCCTCACCAGATCATTCTTGAGATAGTAGAATCTGGCGCCAGCTACTCTGGCGGCCCTTTCAAAGTCGACTAGGTCGAGCTTGGTCGCAAGATCAATGTGATCCAAAGGCTTAAAGGGAAACTGCGGTGGCGTGCCCCACTTCCTAATCTCGACGTTGTCATGTTCGTCTTTTCCTGTTGGGACGCTCTCGTGCATGATGTTTGGAAGTTGCATCAGGGTCTGGTTGATTCTCTCTCGAACGTTCCCTGCTTCCTGTTCCAATTCTCGGATCTTGTCAGGGATGGCCTCCGCTTCACGCATTACAGGCGCTGCATCTTGTCCCTGTTTTCGTAGCTTTGCGATCTGTTCAGTCAGCTTGTTCCGCTGTTGCCTCAGAGCGTTCGCTTGGACCTGCAGTGACCTCCATTTCTGGTCGTTCTGCAGTAGCTCGTCAACCCAAGCAAGTTTGTCGATGGCTCCGCGCCGTTGTAGGTCTGCCTTAACGGTGTCTGGATGTTCACGAATGAATTTCATCTCAAGCATGCGTGTTGCGCTCCTGTTGATCCCTTCGCATCATCAACGTATGGTCTTACTGAATGAAGTCGTTCGACTCGTATGAAAGTCTTCCATCGAATTCCGTCAGTTCTGTGCGGGTTTCACGTGTGATTTGTGCGCGCCCTTGATCGCGCTCGTCACAAGGGTGGAAGACTTTGAGACGAGTTGTTTTAGTCTCTTCGGCGTGCGCCCTTCACAGTAGATTCTGATCTTACCTTCAGTCCCTGACTTCCTAACTAGTATCCAGCTCTCGTCGCGGAAGTTGACTCTGACGCCATCAAAGGTCCAGATTTCGCTGACATCTTTCTGTGTCGTCAGGCCCTGCGCGACCTTGGCCATGACGACATCTTTCGACTCATCTGGACATCGGAAGAAGAATCTCTTCTGAGGGTTCTCGGGTATTCCCCGGAAGAGTGAACTAACCGGGCCTTTCGATTTGATCCAGACTCTGAATGAGCCTACATGCGGCGTACACGGCGTCTCCCCAGAATCCCCAAGTGGGGTCAATGATCTTCCAAGGTTCACAGCACAATCTGATGCTCTTCCGGTTCTCCTCATCGAGTAGAGCATGAGTCTTCCCCAGCCTGGTCCGCTCGACCGTACCTCCTGATGAACGAGCGACTATGTAGATGCGTGAAGAGGTGTCCACGCTCGTGATGATTCTACCCGGCCCATTCTCCGCGAGCAGCAGGCGAGCAAAGAAGGCAAGCACGGTGTCATTGTTGACGTACCTGCCTTTCTCGTCTATCACCGCTAAACGATCACCATCACCATCATGAGCTATTCCTAAGTCAGCCTTGAGGCTACGCACGGAATTGCATGCTCTGACAAGATGCTCAGGACTCGGCTCTGCCGGCCTTCCTGGGAACCGCCCATCAGGATGTGCATTCAACGAGATGACTTCGCATCCTAGCTTCGACAAGATCAACGGCGTCAGATTGTACGTGGTGCCGTTCGCACAGTCCACCACTACCCTTAGTTTTCGTCGTAATGATCCCACCCGATCCAGAATCCTCTGGCTATACATGTCAACGAAATCGAGTGATGCGATCTGCGTGCCCACTCGATCCCAAGGAACATCAGTGAACTGGCGCTCTGCAATGAACCGTTCAAGGATTTGCTCTTCTTCGGGAATGTACTCTCTTCCCTCGTGCGAGTAGCATTTCACCCCGTTATCTTCCGGAGGGTTATGGGATGCAGTGACCATGATGCCTGCGTTGGCTCCGACAGCTCGGATGCCAAAGGCTAGAACTGGTGTCGGCAGTATTCCGGCGTCGACCACATCGATGCCTCCTCCCAAGAGGCCGCCGAGTAGGGTTGCTTTCAGCTCGGGTGAGGTGGTTCTACAATCCGAGCCTACAACGACTTGACCTTCATTCGCGAGCATTGTACTCATTGCTCGCGCCAGATCAAGCACAAACTTCTCTGTTACTCTGTTCCGAACGTTTCCGCGTATACCGGAGGTCCCGAAGAGTTTAGGAACATTCGATGCATCCTTCAAGTTTCGACACCTATTCGAGTTTCTTGCGGAACACAGCCATTGCCAAGCCGAGCATTAGAATCGTATACGCTGAGAGGAAGATGAAGTCTCCCGCCACCACCTCTAAGCCAGCTCCCTTGACTATGATCGATCTGAGTGCGTGAATCATGTACGTGAGCGGTAGAACATAGGATATGGGTTGCACCAGCGGAGACATAGCCTCAATCGGATAGAACGTGCCTGACAGGAATATCATGATGTAGACCACGGGCATTATCGTCTGTACAGCCTGCATCTGAGTCTTCGACCCCGCAGAGACGAGCGTGCCCAAACTCAAGGACGCGGTCAGAAACACGGCTAGGAACAGCGCAATCAGGAAAACACTACCTCGGACTACAAGGTTGAAGGCATACACAGCCACAACAAGCATCGTTGTTGCGCTGAGGAACCCGAATCCCATGTAAACGATCAGTTTCCCGAACAATATCTCAAAGCTACTGACGGGCGTCACGATGAGTTGCTCTATCGTGCCTCTCTCTCGTTCCCCCGCAATCGCCATGGAAATCAGAATCATTGGAAATATCTGGAGAAAGATTCCAACGATGGCGGGCGCGATGAAATCGATGTACCTAAGCGATGGATTGTACAATACCAAACGCTCAACTTGAACGCTTAGCTTCGGCGTGAAGCCAAGTGCTATTCCCTGTACAACCGGACCCACTGCCCCTGCCGAGACAGGGTCTGAGCCATCCACCATCAGATAGACAATAGCGTTGGAGGCTTTCAGGTCATCCTCGAACGTTGATGGAATGACGATTACTACCTTCGCTAGGCCATCTTGCACGAGCGCTTCCGCTTGCGGCTCGTCATTCTCGTAGTATTTGATCCGAAGCGTATCGCTCACCTTTAGCGCATCAATGAATTTCTGACTCAGTGGTCCCCCGTCTTTGTTGACGATGACAGTGGTGATGTGTTTGACTTCACCAGTGAAAGCGAGCCCAACTATCGTCATCAATAGAAGAGGCATGAAGAGGGTAATGGCGAAGACGCGACGATTCCTGATGAGGTGCGTCACCTCTTTCTTCGTCATCAGGAGAAGTCTGTCTAGAGCCGTGTTCTTTCACCACCTTCTTCAACGAGTTTGATGAAAACGTCCTCTAGGCTCGGTTGGAGCTGTCTTACTTGCAGGACCTCGACTCCGCGTTCTCTAAGCAACGATGTGAGTCTTGGGATGGCGGAGGCTGCTTCCTCGACGATCAACTGGATGCCCCCGTCGGAAGTGTGGACCTCACGCACAAGTTCCGAATCCTTGAGTATTTCACCAGTCCTTGGCAAGTCTGCTGTGACGAACTCAACTCGCTCGCCGCCGACCGCTTTTCTCTTCAGCTCTGTTGGCGAGCCCAATGACACGAGCCGCCCATAGCTGATCAGAGCAAGTCTGTCGCAGAGTTCCGCCTCATCCATGTAATGTGTGTTGATGAAGAATGTCACGCCGCGCTTGTTGAGCTCCCTGAAATACTGCCAGAAAATTCTTCGAAGGGGCGGATCGACCCCGGCCGTAGGTTCATCCAGAATAAGCAACTCCGGATTGTGGATCAAGGACACAGCAAGGGACAATCTACGTTTCATGCCTCCAGAGAGCTCTCCTGCATAATGCTTGCGAAACTCTTCCAGTCGGACTAACTGCAGGATCTCATCTGCGCGCTTTCGTCTTTCTTCCCGTGGAACCCGATAGACGCTTCCGAAGAACTCCAGGTTCTCGTCGACGGTTAGATCGTCATAGAGCCCGTATGCCTGAGGCATGTATCCAATTCGCTGCTTCACTTCCTCAGGCTCCGTCACAACGTCGTGACCCACGACCGTTGCCGTACCTGATGTTGGCATCATGAGACCGCATAAGATCCTGACAGTTGTGGTTTTGCCTGCTCCATTTGGGCCGAGGAATCCGAATATCTCACCCGACTTGACGGAGAGATCCATGTGGTCGACGGCGACTAGACTGCCGAACTTCTTCGTGAGGCTGGAGGTCTGTACTACGTTGCGTGTCATACGGTCTAGCCAACCCACAGGATGCAATGCCTCGCTCGTTGGCAAGTTAAATAGATAAGAATACGTCTCCCACTCTCAAGCAGATCTCCTAGACGGACGCTAGATGCAGGAGCACTTCATCAACCGTTTTCGAGACAAAGAGGATCGTTCAATATGTCGTTGATCGAATTCCGAGGAACCAAGCCAAAGGTCAGCCCTGGCGCGTATGTCTCCCCAAGGGCGACCCTGATAGGTGACGTTGAAGTCGGCGAAGGCAGCAGCATCTGGGAGAACGCTGTGTTACGCGCAGACATGGGTCGCATAAGAATTGGAAGACACAGCAGCATCCAAGACAACTGTACGATACATACCGACATTGGCGGTCAATGCGTTGTGGGTGATTTCGTGACCGTCGGGCACAACGCAGTCATTCACGGATCAATAGTGCACGATTACGTGGTTGTGGGCATGAACTCCACCCTCTTAGAGGGGTCTGAGATTGGACCCAACTCGGTCGTTGCTGCGGGATCCGTGATTCTGGAGAAAGAGAAAACGCCTCCAAAAATCCTCTTGGCAGGTGTGCCAGCGAAACCTGTTAGGAACCTCGACACTTCGGATTTGGCGGCCATCAAGTCCGCGGCTGAAGCCTATGTCGACCTTGTCAAGTCCTACAGAGAAAAGCCTTGAGGTTCTCATTCATTCCTCTCATGAGTTTCTCTGGGGCTAGTCAGTCTCGCCCCAGCGTCGGAACAAGTTGTGGGGGACATTCAGCAGGTCTAGGATTCTGCCCACGATGAAGTTCACCATGTCATCGATAGACTTGGGTTTCGTGTAGAACGCTGGCATTGCGGGAAGAACAATAGCCCCTGCCTCTGCGACAAGTAGTAGGTTTCTAAGCTGGATTGTGCTCAACGGAGTCTCTCTAGGCACCAGGATCAATTGCCTATGTTCCTTCAATGTGACATCGGCCGCTCTTGTTATGGCGTTGCCTGCCAGACCGTGAGCGATTGAGGAGACGGTCTTCATGCTGCATGGAACAACTATCATTCCAGCAGTCTTCACTGAACCGCTTGAGACCGGTGAATCCAAGTTGTGCTCAGAGAATGTTCGAGTTGCCAGTTCCTCGAATTTGTGCAGGTCCTCGTTCTCCTGTTTGATGACGTTCTTCGCCTCGTCGCTTACCAGAAGAAGCGTTTCGTGACCGCTGCGTTTCAGTTCTTCAAGTAGGCGTCTTGCATAGATGGATCCGCTCGCGCCGGTCACCGCCACAACGAACAGCATGAAGAGACCATCCTGCGAATCTGAGTCTTCTAAGGGATAGCGCCCGCTATATGGCTTGACTCTGATGAAACGAGTATCGAAGATTCTGAAATCAGGAAAAAGGGAAAGGGGGGAGGAAGAGCTAGTCTAGAACTCTTCCCCGCCACCAGGAGGCATGCCGCCGGGCATGCCTGGAGGCCTGCCGCCTGGAGGGCCAGATGTGCCTTTTGATGAGACGACATCGTCGATTCGTAGGATCATGCACGCTGCTTCGGTTGCTGAACGGATGACCTGTAGCTTCGTCCTCAGAGGTTCGACCACGTTCTGCTTGAGCATGTCCTCGACTTTGCCGGTTACGGCGTCGACGCCCATCCACGTGTTCTCAGGCTTTTCGTGTTTCGCCCTTAGGTCGACCATGATATCGATAGGGTCAAGTCCCGCGTTGCCCGCAAGCGTCATGGGGATGAATTCAAGCGCTTCCGCGAACTCCTCGATGCCAAGCTGTTCTCTTCCTCCGACAGTCTTGGCGTAGCTCTTGAGCTCTTTCGCAGCTTCTGCCTCGGAAGCTCCACCGCCCGCCACAATCTTTCCGTCTTCCACGGCGTTTCTGACGACACAGAGGCCGTCATGCAAGGATCGCTCAGCTTCGTCGACCACATGCTCGGATCCTCCGCGGAGGACTATTGTGACGGCTCTGGGGTCTTTGCATTCTCTCACGAAGATCAGCTTGTCGTCTCCGATCTTGATTTCTTCAACCAGCTTCGCTTCACCGAGCGCGTCGGGGGACATGTCCTTGGTGCTCGCGAGTATCTTTGCTCCGGTCGCCTTGGCAAGTTTCTCCATATCGCCACTGCTCAGGTTCTTGGCTGCGAGGATCCCTTTCTTCGCGAGAAAATGAAGCGCGATATCGTCTATGCCTTTCTCGCAGAAGATCACGTTCGCGCCTGAGGCTGCGATTTGGTCTGCCATCTCCTTGAGCATTCGTTCCTCTTCGTCGAGGAACATGTGCATCTGCTCTGGGTTCTCGATGTTGATCTTCGCGTCAAATTCAGTCTTCTCTATCTCTAGCTTCTGGTTGAGCAGAGCAATCTTGGCCTTCTGGACCTGCTTTGGCATTTGACTGTGGGAGATTTCCTTGTCGATCACGACGCCTTCGACCAGTTCGGTCTCTTCAACACTCTTGCCGTGCTTCTTCACGACCTTGATCAGATCGATGTCAGCTTTGATCTTCCCGTCCCGTTCTTCCATGATCTGCTCCACTGCTTTGACCACGAGCTTCGCGAAGAACTCCTTCTCTGCTGCGATATCTTTGGTTGCCATTGAAGTGGCGGCAACCTGGCGCAACCGTGCCACATCTTTGGGATCCACCGTTAGCGCGATCTTGCTGAGGAACTCTGAAGCTCTATCAGCAGCCTTCTTGTATCCATCCACAATTATAGTGGGGTGGACGTCTAGGTCTAGTAGTTTCTCCGCTTTCGATAGAAGTTGACCCGCTAGCATGACGACTGTGGTGGTTCCGTCACCGACCTCGTTATCTTGCGTCTTGGCTACTTCGACAAGCATCTTGGCAGCCGGATGCTGGATATCAAGCTCTTTCATTATTGTGGCGCCGTCGTTAGTAATGATGATATCGCCGATTCCGCTGACAAGCATCTTGTCCATGCCGCGTGGTCCAAGCGAACTCGCCACGGTTTCTGCGACGACTTTCGCTGCCATTATGTTGTTTCTCTGGGCATCTTTGCCGGTCGATCTACCGGTTCCTTCCCTAAGGATAAGTACGGGAATATTCCCGCCTGCTTGTGCCATTTTGTTCACCTATGAAATGATGAGACAAGATCGCCTAGGAGCGGCGGTAATAAGTATTGTGAAAGTCAAGAGAATCCTAGTTCATCGTCTTGAAGGAAGAATGCAACTAGGACGAATCCCGGGATTTGGTGTCCGTAGACTGTTTCTATTGTACTACCTTATGATCAGGGTTGGGCACTTTGCGTGGTGGCTTACCTTGTCTGAGACGCTTCCGAGGAAGAAAGCCCTAACCTGAGAGAGCCCACGGCTGCCCAGGACTATAAGATCCACTTTCTCGTCGACTGCTGCTCGGAGAAGCTCTTCTGCAGGTACTCCTTGCTTCAGCCGAGTTTCCACGGGGATCCCCTGAACTTTCACGGTCTCCTCCCCCTTGGCCAGAATCGCCTTTCCATCCTCCTCAAGCTCCCGAACGATAGCTGTGCCTGCTAGGACCCCTGCTTCGGGTGGGTTGATCGCGTATATCTGTCGCATGACGACGTGAACCAGAACAAGTTGACTCTGATACTTCTTTGCGAGGTCGATAGCGAATTCCAGTGCTTTCAGGGAGAAGTCCGAGCCGTCTAGACCTACTAGGATCTTTGAGAACAATGTTCTCTGAAGTGAACTCCTACTCGATAGTCAAGATAAGAATTTGCCTTGACACGGCCAGCGCCGGTCGTCGCCTAGTTGTTGCTATCGAGGCGATGTACGAGCTCAGGCACATCCGACAAGGAACTGACGATGAAGTCTGGCTCCTCCTGCAATAGTCGTGTCGCCGGGAACGGGCCAGATGGGACAGCTACGCACCTTACCGACGCTGCCTTTGCCGCTTTTATGTCGATGATTGCGTCACCCACCAAGATAGCCTCATCAGCCTTCGCGCCCGCCAATTTCAACGCCTTGAACACGATCCCTGGATCAGGCTTCAACTCGTCGACATCGTCCCTTGTGAGGACCGCGTCAAGGACTCCGACCAGATTCAGCTTCTCAAGGGTTCGATCTGTTCCGAGCCTTCCATTGTTCGTGACGACGACTATCTTCTTCTTCATCTGTCTCAACTGGTTCAATGTCTCTTTGGCGCCTGGCATCAACTCAGCTCGCTCAGCCGCGTCGCTCTCGATTGTCTCAACCTTCTCGTAGATGCGTTTCTTGATTTCGTCGAGCCTCTCGTTGCTGATTGAGCCGCGTAGTTCGTTGAGCATGGCGTAGATGCTTATCTGGTCACTGAAGTTAGGACGCCATAGACCGGCCTCATCGAGCAGTTGCAGTGCGGCTCGGCGCATCCACATGTAGTCGAGGTTGAATTTAGTGATCGTGCCGTCCATGTCGATGAGTATCGCCTTCACCATCAATCCTAATGCCTGCTCTTGTCCGCTTGGATTCTTGTTCTCAACCATGCAGACACGGTTCTCAGCTATTTGAACATCGACGAATTCGATTTCGGGCTCGTTAAGGGGCGAACGATTAACTGAGCCGTGTTAATGGCCACATGATACCGGATTGCAGGTTGAGTTGTAACAGCCGGGCATCGAAAACGTGTTTAGATATGCTTAACTTACGCGCAGAGTGACATAGGTCAGAGATTGATGATGATGTACTACCTTTCACGCGGACCAATGATGTGGGTTACGCCACTCTCAGCATTCCCGACCCCGGTTCCGTCAACGGCATCATACTATACCGTCCCACAATACTATGTTCCACCCGCCGCGCCCCTCGAACCGATGATGTACGGGCCGCCGGCTTTCTATGGCGCGCCGGTTATGTACGAGCCATCGTACTATGGTCAGTTTCCTGCGTGCTCATGCTGTGCTCAGGCTCCTTCGCCCTCGCTCCCGCGTGGCGAGTATCGTTGCGGACGATGTCTCCTCATCTGCTGATAGCTCGATTCTAGGACTACCCGAGAATCGCGAACAAGTAGAACACCCGCTAATTTGTCAGTCTCTGCCTGGGAGTAGTTGAGTCTACGCGGCGACTCGCATTACGTGGGTTCCGCTCTTTCCCTGCATAGCTTCTCTGAGTTTGCTCAATTCAGCTATGATAGCGCTCTGCCCGCCGCTCTGGACGAATCTCATGACGGCAGTGATTTTTGGTCCCATGCTACCTTCCTTGAAGTGACCTTCCTTCGCGTACTGTTCCAGCTGTTCAGGTGTAGCTTGCTTGATCAGTGTCTGCTTCGGAGTGCCATAGTTCAGATACGCCCCGTCAATGTCGGTGAGTATGACGAAGACTGAGGCACCTATCAGTGTCGCTAGTCTCTGCCCGGCGAGGTCTTTGTCGATAACAGCCTCAACCCCGCGCGCTTGAGTCTCTTCCTCTATGATTGGGATGCCCCCGCCGCCGCATGCCACGACGACAAACCCGTTGTCAACCAAGGTTCTTATCGCGGATCGTTCAGCGATTATCTTCGGGTCTGGAGACGGGACCACCCGGCGGTAGCCTCTGCCGGCATCTTCCTTCACAACCAGATCGGGACGCTGGGACCGGATCTTCTCGGCCTCCTCTTTCGTATAGAATGGTCCGACGGGCTTTGTTGGGTTCTTGAACGCTGCATCGTCAGCGTCAACGATGACTCTTGTAACCACGGTTATGACGTACTTGTCAATGCCCCTCTTCTTCAGCTCGTTTCGAAGAGCCTGCTGGATCATGTAACCGATGAAACCCTGCGTCTCGGAGCCGCAGACATCCAACGGAAACGGGGGAACAATGTTCTTCGCGGCCTCGTGTCTCAAGACCGTGGCTCCGACCTGTGGCCCGTTCCCGTGAGTGATGACTACTCTGTATCCGTCTTGCACAAGATCTGCGATGCGCTTGACTGTGTCACAGACGTTTCGGTACTGCTCTTCAAAAGAGCCCTTTTCGCCTCGTCTGAGAATCGCGTTGCCGCCCAGCGCGACAACTACCAGATCGTTAGTTGGCATCCAGATTGCACTCCGAAGGAAGCACAGATTGAGCGAATATCGCTTATCAATCTTGCATCCTCCGCTAGAGCAGGCCAGAGATGTCACGCAACTCTTTAGAGTGGGACGCTTGGCCGTCTCAGATGGGAATCACTAGACGGATGGGAAGGGCATTGCCGAATCTTTCCGGTCGAGATTTGATAACGACTCAAGACTGGAGCATTGATGAACTCGAGGCGACTCTGCGCCTCGCACACAGCTTCCGCCAGAAACACCGAAAGAATCACGTTGTACCGTTGCTACGAAACAAGACGTTCTTTGCGCTATTCTATGCGTCGTCAACGCGTACGCGAGCGGCCTTCGAAGCTGGAATGACCTACCTAGGCGGTCACGCTCAGTACATTGATGCTTCAACAACTCGTCTTGGCGCAGGTGAGGCGGTTAGAGATGTTGCGAAGATGTACGAGCGGTACGGTCACGGATTGGGCGTGAGGATTCTCGACGACGTGATAGACTACGTTTACGGCCGAGGCCTAGCCGTCGTAAGGGAGTACGCCAAGCACGCGAGTATCCCCGTAATCAACATGGCTTGTTGCACATACCATCCGACTCAAGGACTTGCTGACCTGATGACCTTACGCGATGAATATGGCGCGAAGAAACGGAAGAAGTATGCCATCATGTGGGCGTACTCGAAGGGCTTCCGCGGAAGATGCAGCGTACAGGAAGACGCGCTCATTACCTCTCGGTTCGGTTACGACGTTGTACTGGCGCATCCTGAAGGATTCGGAATCGACGATAAGATAGTTGCAGCATGCTCAGAGAACGTAGCTGCATCAGGAGGGACATTCACAGTATCACATGATCTGAAGACGGCCCTCGAAGGCGCAGACGCGATATTCCCCAGGAACTGGGCAAGCAAAGAACTGCTCGAAGTTGGAGCTAGCAGTTTCGGAAAAGAGCGAGAAACAGCGCTGCATGAAAAGTACAAGCACTGGTCGTTGACCGAAGAAATCCTTGACATGGCTAGCAAGCAAGCGATAGTGATGCATGTTCTTCCTGTGCTAAGAGGCGAAGAGGCAACTGATGGCGTTATGGATGGACCTCACTCTCGAATCTATCCGCAGGCCGAGAATGGCCTCTACACGAAGATGGCCGTGCTCGCCATGACGATGGGCGAGAAGAAGAGAAGATAGACTGCAGGATAGGGAATTCGCGACCGCTATCTCTTCAACTTGAGGACTTTCTGCAAGGCCTCGATATCTGGATCAATCAACGGAGCCTCCACGGATCCTATCACGTTCAGGTCTTTCAGACCGCTACCTGTGATCTCAAGTACGACGCAGTCATCACCTGCGATCTTGCCCTGATTCCGCAGCCTTGTCAATCCTGCCAAGACTGCCACCCCTGAGGGCTCTGCGAATACCCCTTCTGTCTTCGCTAGAGTCCTCTGCGCGTCAAGGATCTCCTCGTTTGTGACCTTCACAGCTGTTCCCGACGAGTCGTGCAGTGCTTCGAGCGCAGCATCTCCGTCCCATGGGAGAGGATCCATCAAGCCTGTGGCGACCGAGTCGGGATGCTCCCAGGCAACTATTTTGTGCGGGTCCATCTTCTCGTCAAATGCTCTGATAACTGGCGCGCATCCGGTCGACTGAACGGCAACCATGCGAGGCTGACTCTTCACAAAGCCGAGCCGCTTCAGCTCCTCGTAACCTTTCCAGTTCCCAGCGAGTAGTGCACCACTGCCGACGCCTGCGAAGACCCAGTCGGGCGTCGTCCAGCCGAGCTGTTCAGCGATCTCATACGACATGGTCTTCGGTCCCTCAGCTTGGTACGGATTGAAGAGCGCAAAACTCGGGCATGGGTACCACCCGAAGCGTTTGCAGACGAGTCGCAACATCGTAACAGTTGGATCAACACCGCTCTCGAGTCCTCTGAGCCTGACCACATTCGCGCCGAAAATGTTCAGCTGGGCAATCTTCCCGGGGCTCGCCTTCTCCGGGACAAATGTGTAGCATGCGAGTCCCGCCTTGGCTGAGTAAGCTGCGAGCGCTGCGGCCGCGTTGCCGCTAGAAGCGGAAACTGTAGTGTCGAATCCAAGTTCAACCGCCTTCGATACGCCTACTGTCATTGGCCGGTCTTTGAATGAGGCTGTCGGGTTCTTCGTCTCATCCTTAATGTACAGAGTCCTCATTCCGAGGATCTTGCCGAGGTTCTTGCATCGAATGAGCGGTGTCTGGACTTCGCCTAGTGTGATGATGTTCTCTTCATTCTCGATCGGTAGAAGCTCATGATATTTCCACAGTCCGCCTCTCCGGCGTTCGAGGACTTCTCGACTGATCTTGGTTGCTATCGATTCGTAATCATATTCTACGTCAAGCCGTCCTTCATCCTCCTTGCACGTGAACACTCGATCTTCTGGCGAGTACAGTTTCCCGCACTTAGTACAACGTAGTCCGGTTACGTACGCCATCTGTCTCAGCTCAGCAACTCAGTGAAGCGTCTCCGCTTTCACCGGAAGCGTTGAGGGTTTTCTAAGTTGATCGGTGCTGTGCTCCTATTTCACTGCCAAATGTGAGTGCTGCTAGCCGCCTTCTCGGTTGTAGGGAACTCCGAGTGCGGAGGGGGGACGTGCGCCTCGAGCGATCCCGACGAGGACCACTAGAGTGAGGATATAGGGCACCATTAGTAGGAAGTAGTAGGGAATGATTGAGCCGACAACTTGGAAGAAGGCGCCGAGCAGGTATGCTGCGCCGAAGAGAAAGGTCCCGAAGAATGCTCTTGCTGGACGCCATTTACCGAAGTATACCATCGCCACGGCTATGAAACCTCTTCCGGCGGTAATGTTCTCTGCTTGAAACGCGTGAGACGATAGTGCCAGGTAGGCACCTCCTATGCCAGCTAGGGTCGCTCCTATTATCACAGCAGCGTATCGGATCTTGGTGACGCTTACACCTAACGTGTCGGCAGCTGATGGATTCTCGCCAACAGCCCTGATGTTCAGTCCGAAAGTCGTGCGGCCAACCATGATGATGACGAGAATGAGCGTGACAAACGCCAGATACTCGATGATATCTTGAGAGAACAGTGAATCTCCTATCACAGGGATCTTTGAGAGTAGAGGTATGGGCAGTTCGGGCAGTCCACTGATCCTAATTGTCGATCCAATCTGGCTAGAGAAGATGATGTCGTAGAGGAACCCTGATAGTCCGACTCCCAGGAAGTAGATCCCCAGACCGGAAAGGACCTGATCCTGTCTCAGGGAAATCGAAACGAAAGCCAACAGGAGCCCCATCAGAGCACCGGAGGCAGCCCCTACTAGGATACCGAACAAGTTGTCATGTTGGAAGAAGCTGATCGAGAACGCGGAAATCGCTCCGACAAGCATCACCCCCTCTGTGCCCAGATTGATAACGCCGGCGCGTTCACTGATGACTTCGCCCAGAGCGGCGAAAGCCATAGGAACACTCAGCGCTATTATCGCAGCAATTAGTTCGGAGACCGATGCGGCGTCAATAATCATGGCCATCTCTTATGCCCTCTTGATTTCGTATCTGGCTAGGACTTGAATGATCAGAATCAACACAATAATGATTCCTTGCGAGAGAAGCGAAAGGGTTCTGGGGATCTGCAGGGCCCGCTCGACGGACGACATGCCAGAAATGAGACCACCAAAGAACAGCGAGGAGAAGATTACTCCCAGCGGATGCATGTTTCCAAGCAAAGAGACCACGACTGCCGTGTATCCGATTCCCGATGCCTGTTCCGGCAATAGCTCGTGTGTAACGCCGAGGATGTAGATTCCTCCTCCCAGACCGGCGAAGGCACCGCTAAGAATCATTGCGGAGTTGATCACGCGCTTCACAGATATTCCGCTTGTCCTTGCCGCCGATGGATTGAACCCAACAGCACGTATACTGTAGCCCAACGGTGTCTTGAAGAGAAAGTAGTACGCCAAGATGCATAGAGCGACTGAGATGATGATCCCGATCGTCACGCTCGTATTGCGGACAATAATCGGCAGAGCTGTTTGAGGAGGGAAGATCGGTGATTCGGGATAGCTACCCGGGATCGTTTTGTCTTGAAACGGCCCTCTTACAAGCCAGTTCAAAGCTTCTACTGCAACGTAGGTCATCATGATCGTGGTTATGATCTCGTTAATCCCAAGCCTTGATTTCATGAGCGCGGGCACTGACGCGAACAATGCGCCACCTAAGAACGATATCAACAACGCGAGTGGAATCATGACGTATGCTGGCAGAGGATCTTTGAGAAAAAGCAGCACAAACCACGTAACCAATATTGCTCCGAAGACTTGCTGTCCTTCAGCTCCAATGTTCCAGACCTTGCCCCTGAACGCTATGGCAAGACCCAAAGCCAGGAGCATCAGAGGAGTTCCCTGAACGATAGTCTCGGCGAAGCCTGCCGTTGTTCCAATTGTTCCCCTATACAATGCGTCCAACGCAACAAGCGGGCTTTTTCCCGCAGCAGCTAGCACTGCAAGAACGACTAGAGGCGAGACGGCGTAGGCTAGGAGTGTAATGATCAGTATGGACCTACGGCTGACATCGAGTTTCGCTGTGACCTTCAATCTGGCCATGATCTCACGCTGCTGCAGCCATTCTCTTCGCGCCTGTCATTAGCAGTCCGATCTCTTCTGAGCTGGACTGTCCTGGTTCCAACAATCCGACCGTCTCACCCTTGTACATCACCGCAATTCTATCACTTAGAGCAATTAGCTCGGCTAGGTCTTCGTCGACAAGAAGTACTGCCGCGCCATGGTTCCTCTGCTGTATGAGCAGGCTTCTGACGTATTCTGTGGCGGCAACGTCTAGACCGCGAGTTGGCTGTGAAACCACGATGAGCATCGGGCTACCGGAGAGTTCTCTTGCCAGAATGAGCCGTTGAAGGTTACCTCCAGACAGCGATCGAGCTTTCGCGGAGATGCCTGTGGCCCTTATGCCAAACTGAGTCATCGCCTGCTCCGCTCTGCTCCTGATTTCCCTATCGTTGAGGAATGTCGGAATCTTGGAGGCGAGCATCCCACAGATCGGGGCCTTGTTGAAGTCTTTGAGGATCAAATTCTCGTCAATACGAAAATCTGCTACGCTGGCGTCCTCAGTCCTATTTTCGGGAACGTATGCCACGCCTAGGTCTATGATATCTCGAGGCGCTCTCCCAGTAACATCTTTGCCAGCAAATGCTATTGAACCCGAGGCTGGTTTTCTCAATCCCACAAGAGCTTCGACAAGTTCTCTCTGGCCATTTCCAGAAACGCCCGCTATTCCCAGTATCTCGCCCTTCCGAACTTCGAGAGAGATACCTCTGAGTGCTTCTATTCCCCTATCATCGAACACTCGTAGGTTTGTAACTTGCAGGACCACATCATGAGCTGCTGCCGTCACCTTGTGGGCCACCGGAGGAATAGCTTCGTCAATCATCATATGAGCAAGGCTCTCCTGGTTAACAGAGCCCGTCGGTTGCGTTGCAACCTTGCGTCCTTTCCGCAGAACAGTGACCCGTTCGGTCACATCCATTACTTCGTCGAGTTTGTGAGTTATCAGAACGATTGAGATGCCGCTCTCTCTCAGGCCTCGCAACGATTTGAAGAAATCTTTGACTTCGGACGGAGCAAGCACCGAAGTAGGCTCATCAAGGATCAGAATCCTAGCGTCACGATACAGAGCCTTGAGAATCTCCACGCGCTGTCGCTGCCCAACAGCCAGTTGCCAGATCTGGGCCTTTGGATCAACTTGAAGACCATGCTGCTCAGCAAGCGCTGAGATTCGAGTATCAGCGGAAGATGTGTCTGTAAGGAACCCTTTCGATGATTTCAGTCCCAAGATAACATTCTCTGTGACTGTCATGTCGCTTACAAGCTTGAAGTGTTGATGGACCATCCCGACTCCAGATCTGATTGCATCAGCTGGTGATCCAAAAACCGCGGGTTGCCCGAAAACTCGAATCGTGCCACCGTCTGGCTGGTACAACCCGTACAGAATATTCATCAGCGTAGTCTTGCCAGCACCATTCTCTCCCAGCAACCCGTGTATCTCGCCGACTCGTAACTCAAAATCCACGGCATCATTTGCAATAACACCGCCCGGGAACTTCTTGGTTACTTCCTGCATTACAACTGCCGGGCCGCTTTGACTCTTCGAGTCTTTGGACATCTTCGCGGGACCTACTGACAGGTTCAGACTAAGAAAAGAGAGAGCGCCCTCACGTAGAGGGCGACATACGATCTTGGTGCCGTCTACTCACGCGTTTGTTGTAGTACTAGTGCGATGAAGTTTGTTTGAAGCTCTGCTAGTGGGTTGCCAACCATCAGAGGTCCTAACGGGTCAGTTGTGATGCTGCCGCTCTTGACCTTGTCTAGGACACTCAACACGTCTTGCTGAACCGCTGACGGAACGTTGTCCTTGTTGAGCTCGACCCCAATTCCTCCGTTCGTGAAATCTGCCCAGTACTTGCCGTTACGCTTACCTGAGGCTACATCAGCCAACCAAGCTTTCATGACTGCGTCCCATTTCCAGGAACCGCTGCCGAGCACGAGTTTCTCACCACCGACTGGTGGAGCGTCTGCGATGTTGACTCCGTTTCCAATCAGTTTGATGTTCTTGTCGATTGCTCCTTCGATTGCTCCGCGGACCACGCCGTCTCCCATTACTGCGAGGACATCGACGTTTTGGCTTGCCATTAGCTCTGCGTCTGCTTTGGCGCCCTGCAGGTCGTGGAAGTCACCTACGGCGACAACACTGATGCTGCCGCCGGGTAATATTCCATTGCCGCCACCCGGTAATGCACCATATGAGTAGGTGATGCTCGGGTTCGCGTCACTGGCTCCCTTTGCGAAGTTTGGTTCGAATCTAGCAAGTTCTGCCACTCTGGCACCCATGATGTAGCCGATCTTGTTGGATTGAGTCATCTTTCCAGCCAAGTAGCCGAGCACGTATCCAGTCTGATCTGTTCGCACATCAGCAATCGCGAGATTTGGCAGTGAGTTGTTCCAGCCTCCGATGACTAGGAAGTTGACATCAGGATACTGTGGAGCGAGTTCTTGCATTGGAACTTGGAACTCGAAGCCGTGGCCGATGATGATCTTGTATCCTCTGCTCACGAAGTCACGGACATCTGCTTGGATCTGCGCCTTTTCCATGTGGTTCTGTACCCAGCATCCACAAGTATTGATGCCTTCGTTGTAGCTAGTCAAGAGATTCGTGAACGATTCGTAGCCTGGCTGATTCCAACCCAGGTCATCTATTCTTCCTGGAAGAATCATGGCGATCTTGACCTGCTCAGTCGTTGTTGGGCCCGGTGCCGAAGTTGTTTCCGTTACAGTCATTGTGACTGGGCTCTGTGCTGGGGGTGCTTGCGTTAGGTAGTAGGCCGCGCCGGCGATGACGACTATGATGACGATTACCAAGGCCGCGATTGTTTTCATGTTCTTAGATTGATTACTCATTTTTCCTCAACCAGATAGGAATCCTGTGAGACATCATCCTACAGGATTTTGCATAAAAGGTTTGTCAGATGGTGTCCATGTATACACGTGTATGTTAAGGCGCGTCGTGAGTCGCGTTGCCGGTACAATCGTGAGAGCGGAATATTCGGCCAGCGAGCTTCGACTAGTCGATGCTCTCGACATCGTGAGGATAACTTTCGTTGAGCGCCGCAGAAGTCAAACGCACGAAAGACGCGTTTTGATGCAACTCGGCGAGTGTTTTCGCGCCGCAGTAACTGAGACCTGAGCGTATGCCGCCTGCTAGCTGTGCGAGTATTTCGTGAGAGGTGCCTCTGTATGGTACGAATGCTTCGATTCCTTCGGCAACATACTCCAGAAGCGCTGCTTCGTCTTCTGCTTCCTCTGTTCCGCGCTTCATTGAAGCGCCGACGGACGCCATCCCTCTGTGTATCTTGTACTTCCTTCCATTGCGCATGACTGTGACGCCGGGACTTTCCTCCGTTCCTGCCAGCATGCTTCCAATCATCACGCTCGATGCCCCCGCCGCTAGCGCCTTCGTGATGTCTCCGGAGTTTCTGATCCCTCCATCCGCGATTATCGGAATATCCGACTTCCTCGCGGCTTCGGCGCATTCAAGGACGGCGGTTAATTGTGGGACGCCCGCGCCGGTTACGATCCGTGTGATGCATATGGAACCAGATCCAATTCCCACCTTGATTGCGTCCGCGCCTGCATCGATTAGGTCCTTGGTTCCCTCTGGTGTCGCCACGTTTCCAGCGATCACGTCCACCTGGCCGAGTTCTTTCTTGAGTTCACGCACCACGTTGAGGACTCTGTCAGAATGACCGTGCGCGACATCGACGACGAGCACGTCAACGCCTGCGTCGACCAATGCTCGAGCCCTCTCAATGTAACCTTCCCTTATCCCAACAGCGGCTCCAACGGTGAGCTGGCCTTTGGAATCCTTGCAGGCCTGCGGCCTCTCAGCTAGCGTCACCATATCCTTACTCGTGATCAGACCACGAAGATGCCCTTCCTCGTCAACGAGTGGCAGCTTCTCAAGCTTGTACTTGCGAAGCAGCTGCCTCGCCTCATCAATCGAGGCATCCGCAGATGCTGTGTGAAGAGACTTCATCGGTGTCATCAGCTCGGAGACTCGATTCAAGTCGTTGTCCTCGAAGAGCAAGTCACGGGCTGTGAGAATGCCGAGCAACTTCTTGTTCGCGTCGACTACCAGCAGTCCGCTTACGCCTTTCTCTTGCATCAGTCTCTTTGCGTCGGCCATTGTTGCGCTCGGCCAAATCGTGTACGGCTCCTCGATGATCACGCTCTCCGCTCGCTTGACCTTCAGAACCTCTTCGACCTGTCGTTCCACAGACATGAAACGGTGAATGATACCTATTCCACCATTATGCGCCATGGAGATAGCCATGGCTGACTCAGTCACCGAATCCATGTTCGCGCTTACGATTGGAATGTTCAGTTTGATGTTCCTGCTGAGTCTCGTTGAGAGGTCGACGTCTTTTCTTGAATGAATCGGACTGCGTTTCGGAACTAGTAGGACATCGTCAAAAGTGAGCGCATCCCTAATTGGGATAGGCATCTGTGATTACCTCCGCTATTTCTGCGGCTCTCATATTAAAGGAAGAAGCTGACCGCTTCACGCATACTAGTCTAAATTGGCCTTCCTGAGCACGGCTTGTCAGCAGTAGTTTGAGTGGGTCGTCAGTTTCAGGCCAGTTCTTTTCAGCAGTGCACTGGCTCGTTCGCGAGCCTGCGCGATGATCTCATGCTCGTTGAGAGTCTTCACGTTTCTGTTCTCCATGACTATCTGCCCATCGACCATGACCGTGTCCACATCAGTTCCGCATCCTGCATAGACGAGATCTGAAACGTGGTTATTGTTTGGAACCATGTGAACGCTGTCCAAGTTTACGAGGACAATATCTGCGAACTTGCCCGGCTCCAAACTCCCAAGCTTGTCCTGCATGCCTATTGCTCGTGCTCCGTGAACGGTCGCCATCTCAAGAACCGTCTCTGCGGGCATCGTCATTGGGTCTGATAGTCTGACTTTGTGTATGCAGGCGGCTAGTTTCATCTCTCTGATCATGTCGTAAGAGTTGTTGCTGGGGCCGCCATCGCAGCCCATTGCGACGTTTACTCCTTTCTCGAGCATCTCCGGGACACGTGCGATCCCAGATGCGAGCTTCGTGTTCGACGATGGACAGTGACTGATATTTGTTCGCGTCTTACTCAGTGTTGCCATGTCGCGGTCTGTAAGCCAGACGGCGTGAGCCAGCACCGTCCTTGGGGTGAGCAACCCGACTTCGTTCGCGAAGGCGACTGGGCTCTTCTTGAACTTGCGCCGAGCGTATTGAAGGTCTTCCTTGACTTCGCACAGGTGCATCGTGATGCCGGCCTTTCTCTCCGCGGCCTTTTCAGAGATCTTCTCGTACAGAGCTTTGCTACAGGCTCCGAGGGAGCGTGGACCGAACCAGACGCTGATTCTGCCGTTGGCTTTTCCATTCCAGCGGTCGTACATAGTGGTGGTTTCAGTTAAGGGATCTCTCGCCATCTTCAATCATTCCCTCATGCATCATCTGCTTCCTCCCATACGCTGGCGTATCCATGATCGTCTTGGCCAAGCAGCCACGCATTCCTGACTCTTCAAGCGCTTTGGCGATTCCATCGAACCCGTATCTGGTGTGAGTCATCGACTCGATGAACGAAGTTGTCCCGGACTTGATCATCTCAAGCATGCAGAGCTTAGCGCTGACTTTCCCATCCTCAGCATCAAAGTTGCCCTGAAGAGGCCACACATACTTCCCAAGCCAATCGAGAAGGGAGACATCGTCGGCGCAGCCTCGAATCAGAGCCTGCGCAAGGTGAACATGACAGTCGATGAGACCTGGGAGGACTAGCTTTCGTGTTGCGTCAATTGTATGCTCTGGCGCATACTTCCGATGCAGCTCGTCCGTCTTGCCCACATCGGTGATGTGCGAGCCTTCGACCATCACGGCACCATCACGAATGACTCTTCGATGCGCGTCAAGCGTGACAACTACTCCATGTTCCTATCAGAATGGATTCCATATGCGGAAGCTTCCGAACAGCATCTCTGCTTGATTAGGACTTATGTGTAAGCCTTCTATGCGCAGATCCCTGAAGACCCATGCGCGCACTATTGACGCCTTCTAGGAAGATTCAAGGGTTCAAATACCGCGGCTTGAGACCGGACTTTACACGAACAAGGTTAGGAGGCTAGAACGAATCACCGAATCAAGCCTACAAACCGCATGAGTCAGCCAACCCACATCAAGACGAGAAGCACGAGAGAAGAGAATTTTCATTGATGCGGGCGTCTGAGATTGACTCCTCTTTCGGAACGTGTTGCTTGTGTGGCGAAGACGGCTGGCGGGCGTAGGACACAAGGCAGAGCTCGTCACGAGGAATATTCAAGGAATCCGTCAGAAGCACTGAGCCTCCACGATAAGCCAGAGGGGATTCCGGATCTTCGCTGAGACACAACTCTTGATATTGTAAGTGACAACAAGTTGACATGCTTTGTCTGTGCGCCGCGAACTTGTCAGCAATTGGTGAAACATTTGGATCAAAATGCGTTGTACGGTTCGGTCCCTGCAATCGTGGTATCAGCGATTTGGGGGCTCTCCTTTGTGGCAGCTAGTGCGGTCCTTTCCACATTGACGCCGATCCTTCTAGCCACGATCCGGTTCAGCATCGCCTCATTGGTCTTTATTCCGATCATAGTATGGGAGTTCAAACATGGAAGAGTTGTGAAGCTTAGAGAGCTTATGGAGCTTGCATTGCTCGGTGTCCTCAGCGTATCCGTCTATTTCTGGCTCCAGTATACGGGGATCAAGTACGCGGGCGCGGGCATCTCCGCTCTGCTAGTTGTGGGACTCATACCCATTCTCACAGGCGTTGCATCTTTCTTCGCTCTGAAGGAGACCTATGCGCTGCAACAGCTGCTCGGAACGGCCATCGGTCTTTTCGGCGTTGCACTCGTTACTGTGCCGGGGCTCCTTGTGAACAGAGTTGACTGGCTATTCTATCTAGGTGTTCTTTGTCTGCTCCTCAACGCGATATGCTGGGCGCTATATTCCACGCTAAGTAGACGCCTCATGAATCGAACAAGGAGACCGCTAATGAATGCCGCATGTGTCACGGTGTTTGGAACCATCGCGTTGATTCCTATGTCCTTAACGTCCGAGTGGAGCTCAATTGCATCTCTCCGACCTGAACAATGGCTAAGCATACTCTACCTCTCCCTTGTCTGTTCTTGCGGAGGCTACTATCTCTGGAATCTGTCTCTTTCGAGGATGGAAGCGATGAAGGTGGCAGTTTGGCAGTACTTGGAACCCCCCGTTGCGTTCATTGGAGAAGCACTGATCTTCAACATGATGCCGAGTCCAACAGTTCTGATCGGAGCAACCGCAATAATCATTGGCGCACTGCTCACAAACTGGGTCAAGAAGGCCTGACTCAAATGTGCGACGACCAGTTGGTTTTCGAGATGATGGCAAGCGAATGCAGCATCTCAGTCTCATGAGTCGTTATTTGGGACTTTAGAATCAGTGCGACAATGAAGCGCTGAAAGACGGCGCATCCAGACGAGGGAACTCCCTAAGAGCGGGGGTCGAGAGGTGGAGTCCATGACCAGCTCAAGCGCCTCGGGGTGCTTCTCCTCAACTTCTCTTCTTTCTATTTGGTTTGGCAAAGCATACGAGGCCTCCGAGTTGGCCGAGACGAATTCCCGCCTCTAGTCTCAGCGTTCACGATGGTTGTCTTGATGCCCTTGTTCTTTGAGATCTGCAGAAGCCTTAGGACTCTTCCTCTGTTCTTTGTACCCGCCAAGTACTTGTCAGTTAGAACAACGTGCTCTGCTCTGAGGCTATTGTGCTCTTGTCGACCGTAAACTAGGTCCTCTATTTGCTCAAGTGAGTACGACACAACCGTCTCACTTTCATCCGAGCCAAGGCTCTTCTCCAAGACTGCGGAAATGTTCTCAGCATCGCGAGACCTTGTTTCGCCTATCATCTCGCGGAATGCTTTCGTTCTAACGAGTTCGTGGACTTCATGAGGTTGACTCGCGGAGCCGATCAATTCTCCGAAGGTCGCGGCATTGGGGCCTTCCCGGACAAGCCACGCGTGGTGCTTTCGGACATGATCAAGGAAACTCCCAGCGTAGTCTGTCCTTGGTGGAGCCGCAATTACTATGCTTCTGATGCCTTCCTTGAAGGTGGGCCTTAACGCGTTCACAATTGACTCATGGAAGTCGTACAGTTCTCCTCCACGTTCCACCGTGCCATCCAGCTTCACCACTTCGCTGAACACGCGCCACAGGACCGCTCTTCTCTCCTCAAGCCCGACCAGAACAGCCAGAGGATATCCGCGTCGGTAACGACGTCCTCCTCTTGTCAAATGTCAATCGCCCAAAGGTCCGGTGGCTGTTCCTTCACAGGAACCAGAGTGAGGGAGTGCTCATCCGATCTGTTCGTCTATCACTTTTGCGATGATGTCATAGGACGGGGCACCCAGATATGATGACGAAACAGTTCCGCCTTTCGACAAGACGAAGAGCGTCGGGACAGCGTTCACGCCGTACGTCTGGAATACTTCACCCGTTGTGTCGTAGACGTACGTTAGGCTCGAGTTGTATGTCTGGATGAACCCTCCGACGGCGCCGGGCGAATCCCAAGGCCCAGCAACTGCTATGAAAACGACCCCTCTCTTCGCGTATTCCCGATAAAGCTCCTCCATAAACGGAGACGTTTTCTGCCAGATCGGACATGAGGGCCTCATGAACTCAAGCACTACAACGCTACCCCGGAAACTGGATAAAGTCAAATTACCGCCGGTCAGCCCTTTGGAGCCAACGATCGGCAGCGTGAAGTCTCCCTCTACTTTTGCCGCTTCGGTCGTGGCTGCGAATGTTACAATTGATGTGACAGTCGTTGTGGCCGTGAACGAGACTGTTGTGGTTCCCGACGCTGCGTGCCAAGGAAGACTGGGACCCAAGGCGGCCCCGGCATAGATACCGAATGCTGCGGCGAGAACGAACATCAGAACTATGAGCCCCTTCCTCATGTTCGGCTGGATTGGCTGAACCCCCACGCAACGAGAGCACTCACATGCCGACTCTCAAGCTTTTCGTGACGCCCGCCCCCCACCGCTCCGCCTTGTACACATGTCAAGGCTGCCGTGCTCGGGGGAGAAAGACTAAACCGTAGCCTTTGCGCCGTGTAGTGTCGAGCTTGGCATCATTGAGATCCAGTCTCCTTGGCACGCTACTGATTATTGTCTCACTTGCTGCCCTCGCCAATACTGTCAGGGCGGACCAGAGCTGCCGCTACTGCTACGACCCTAGGAGGCCAGTCTCCGGTTCAGACGAGTACCGCCTCCTGCGAAGCCCTAGTAGTCTATGTACAAATGCTGGAGTTACTGCTCGTCCTTGTTCTGATAGTGGCCGCGGTGGCCCTTTTCCTCCTGGTTAGATTGTACCGGAAAACTAGGTTCTGAACGGACGCCTGCCGTCAGCTAGTCTCGGGCCCTATCCCGTTTCCAAGGGAAGAGGACGGGTTTCGACTGCAGCTTGTTTCGCACAAAGGAACGTGCAGCAACTCATATCATAGAAACGAGTTGGAGACAAAGAAGTCGTGATGGCTGCACATGAATTCTCAAAATAGAATCCTAAACGCGATTCCGTCAGCGGGGATATTGTTGGTAACAATCATACTCGTAGTCACGCTGGTTTACGTCCTAAGATTGTACCATGGTTGAGGACGAGTCTGTCGCACGTCTCACCGGATAAGGAAAGCTAAGATCACTATCACCGCATTAGCGCTATTCCTCTTAGCAGGCTCAGGCGCTCGGTGGATTGACTGTCGTTGAGCTCCATGGCTTTTCGAGAACACCTAGCCTTGCGGGTCATTCGCCTATTGCCTCCGTGGCATCCATGATCAGACTGCCCTTGGCGCCGCTTGCTTTCGTGATATGAGGTTACCATCCAAGATATTGCGCGATCTGGTCCCGATAGGCGAAGCCAGCTGGGTTCGGGAACAGGGCGAGAAGGAAACATCTCTTATTAGCGCTGTTGCCGATAGACGCAAACATGTCTTTTGATAGCATCGAATACTTGCGCCAATTGAGAAAGCAAGCTGAAAAAGGCGGGAGTGCTGACCGGATCGAGGCACAGCATGCCAAGGGCAAGATGACTGCTCGTGATCGCGTCGAGGCATTGCTGGACAGAGGGTCCTTTCGCGAGCTGGACATGTTCGCCGTTCATCGCACCACAGATTTTGGGATGGACGAGAAGAAAGTGCTGTCAGACAGTGTAGTGACCGGCTGGGGCACGATTGATGGACGACGCGTATACGTATTCAGTCAAGATTTCACCGTGTTCGGAGGCAGTCTGGGAGAAGTTCACGCAGAGAAGATCTGCAAGGTGATGGACCTTGCGATGAAGAATGGCGCGCCCATAATCGGATTGAATGATTCAGGAGGAGCAAGAATTCAAGAGGGCGTTGTGAGTTTAGGGGCGTACGCGGAAATCTTCCTACGTAACACGCTGGCATCAGGTCTAATACCACAGATCAGTGCCATCATGGGCCCTTGCGCGGGCGGTGCAGTGTACAGTCCTGCGCTGACGGATTTCATTTTCATGGTGAAAGATACGAGTCACATGTTCATCACAGGTCCAGATGTGGTAAAGGCGGTAACGCGTGAGGAAGTGACATTTGAGGAGCTAGGTGGAGCGTTGGCTCACAGTACGAAGAGCGGCGTGTGCCATGTGATGGCCGAGAACGAGAACGAAGCTCTTTCGCTCATCCGACAGCTGGTTAGCTACTTGCCCTCGAACAACTTGGAAGACCCACCATACGCGGAGACCGACGATGACCCACAGCGAATGGACGACCGACTCGACACCATTGTCCCTGACGATCCCGGGAAGCCATACGACATGAAGGAGGTCATCCGCATGGTCGTCGACAATGAGGAATTCTTCGAAATTCATGAGAACTTCGCGCAAAACATCGCAGTTGGGCTCGCACGTTTGGGTGGGTACAGCGTAGGAATAGTCGCAAATCAGCCCGCCGTATTGGCTGGCGTGCTCGACATCAAGTCATCCATCAAGGGGGCGCGCTTCGTGCGCTTCTGTGACGCCTTCAACATTCCGATCGTCACCTTCGAAGACGTGCCTGGCTTCCTGCCAGGTCTTGATCAAGAACACGGTGCCATCATCGTTCATGGAGCGAAGTTGCTTTACGCTTACTGCGAGGCCACTGTGCCCAAGCTGACAGTCATCACGCGAAAAGGCTACGGCGGCGCATACGATGTCATGAGCAGCAAGCACATCCGCGGAGACTACAACGTAGCCTGGCCCTGCGCCGAAATCGCGGTGATGGGACCGGAAGGCGCGGTCAACATAATCTTTCGTAAGGAGATCGCTGAAGCAAAAGACCCGAACACAAAACGCGCCGAACTTGTACAAATGTATCGTGAGAAATTCGCAAATCCATATGTCGCTGCTGGGCGCGGGTATTTAGATGACGTGATAGAGCCGCGGGAAACTCGGCCGCGTTTGATCGAAGCTCTTCGCATGCTACAGAACAAAAGGGACACCAATCCGCCAAAGAAGCACGGCAACATCCCATTGTAGTAGTTTCCGAAAACGTCGAGAGTGCCACAGTTGGGCAAGAATCCAGTGAAGATCTGTGAAACGCTTCTTCGCGATGCACACCAATCGCTGCTCGCAACACGCCTGCGCACTTCTGACATGCTGCCGATTGCTGCAAAGCTGGATAGGATCGGCTACTGGTCAGTAGAAATGTGGGGTGGCGCCACATTCGATAGCGCCATGCGATTCTTACGTGAGGATCCATGGGAACGCCTCCGTATGCTCCGACGCGAGATGCCCAACACCCCCTTTCAGATGCTCTTGCGCGGTCAGAACTTGGTCGGCTACAAGCACTACCCAGACGACATTGTCGAGCACTTCATCGTCGCAGCCAAACGCAACGGCATAGACGTGTTTCGCATCTTCGATGCGCTGAATGATATCCGCAATATGAAGTTCTCAATGAAGATCGCCAAACGTGAAGGTGGGCACGTGCAAGCAGCCATCTGCTACACGATCAGCCCCGTACACGATATTCCTGGATTCGTGAGGATGGGGCGCGAGCTAGCTCACTTAGGCGCAGATTCGATTTGCATCAAGGACATGGCCGGGTTACTATCGCCGTACGCGGCCTACGAACTAGTCTCTGCACTGAAGAAAGATGTGAGTCTCCCAGTACAGTTGCATACTCACTACACAAGCGGCATGGGAACGGCTACACTGCTGAAGGCTGTGGAGGCTGATGTGGATATCGTGGACACGTCTATTTCATCAATGGCGCTTTCCACTTCCCAGCCGCCTACTGAGACACTCGTCGTAGCACTCCAAGGTACTGAGCGGGACACACACTTGGACATTGCCGCCCTTGCCGACATTGCCCGTCAAGTCGGCGAAATACGCAAGAAATACGCCAACTTCGAGACCGGCATTAGCGGCGTAGATGTCAACGTGTTACAGTTCCAAGTGCCGGGTGGCATGCTCTCTAACCTCGTCAGCCAGCTGCGTCAACAGGGCGCGATGGATCGCTACTACGATGTGCTCGGTGAGATCCCGCGGGTCCGAGAAGACCTGGGCTTCCCGCCGCTGGTCACGCCGTCCAGCCAGATCGTTGGCACACAGGCAACACTGAATGTGCTGTTGGGAGAACGTTACAAAGTGATCCCAGAAGAAGTGAAGGAGTACATTCGGGGCTACTACGGAAGACCGCCGGCGCCGATCAATCCCGAGCTGCAGCACAAGGCGATTGGGAAAGAGCAACCGATCACCTGCCGGCCGGCCGACATGCTCCGCCCTGGATGGGAAAAAGCAAGACAGGAGATTGGTGACTTGGCCAAGTCAGAAGAAGACCTCCTCTGCTATGCTCTGTTTCCGCAAGTAGGGCGCATGTTCTTGGAAAGACGCGCCAGAGGACTAGGTGACAAGATAGAGATGGCCGCGGCTGTCGCAGCGATGTTGTACGAGCAACGCTCGAAAACCAAGACCGAGCCGGTTTCACCACACGCTGCCCAAGTCGTGCCGTGGAAAATGGCGAACCGGTCGGGGCTGGCTACGGGGTGGCGCCAATGGTAGATAAATTCAAACTAATGCTGGACGGCGCGCCCTACGAAATTGAACGTCAGGGAAAACTGTTGCTCGTTGACGGGCAAGAGATCGCCTACACAATCAAAGGAAACTCGGTCACTGTACAAGGGAATACCCACACGGTAGAGATCAGCGGCAACACAGCCACAGTGGACGGCATCGCATACCCGTTCGACGCCATGGGACATGCAGAGCAAAAAACACGCAAAACCGCCACGTTCTCGGCTGCTGGTCAGGCCGATGCTATCACAGCCATCATGCCGGGCTTGATCGCCAAAGTGCTGAAGAAGGAGGGAGATCGGATCGAAGTTGGCGATGTGATTCTCATTCTTGAAGCAATGAAAATGCAGAACGAACTACGCGCCAACAAATCGGGCGTGATCAAGAAGCTCAATGTAAGAGAGGGCGAGTCCGTGGAGATGCGCCAGATACTGGCAATCATCGGATAGTGAGCGCCCAATACCCCCCAAACGCGACGTATGCGTCAGACGAGTTCAACTATCTCTTGATGCTTTGACTCATGCTCGGGAGAAGGCTGAGATCATTGCTTCAACGTCTTCTCCCAACGGGTACAGAATCGGGCAAGTGCATCCGCTTCGGTTGTACTCTTCGACCTTCTTCCGACAGCCTTCGGCTGTCCCTGATGCGGTGATCAGCTGAACGAGTTTGTCATCGACAAGTTCCATTGCCTTCTCGAGGCCGCCTGGCTTTGCAGGCCATCCTCCCAGAGCCTCCGTGACCTCTTTGATCAGTGTGTCCTTGACGCCGCTGGCTTTGGCGATGTGCGGTTGTTGTCCGAGATATTGTGCGATCAATGGGCGCGCTCCGTCCATGGCCTTGTCCGCGTCCTCATCAAGTGAGCATACGACAAGTTGAGGTCGGTCAATGTCCTCGACCTTCTTGCCGGCCTTCTTTGCGCCCGACTTCAGGTACTCCATGGCGGTCTGGTTGTACTGTGGAGAGACGAGATAGTTCAGAACCACACCGTCAGCGATCTCTCCTGTGAGCTCCATCATCTGCCATCCGGTCGCGCCTATGTAGATTGGAATGTTCCGCGGAGTGTCAGGGTCGCCGTGGACCACGTCCAGCCTGATGTCTCTCACCTTGACGTGCTCGCCATCGAATGTCACCGTCTCCATTCTGAAGAGACGCCTGAGAACTTCCACGTACTCTCTCATCGCCTTCAGCGGTCGTGAGCGATCGATACCCACTTTCCAAGCGAGCGGATCCCACCAAGCGCCTATGCCCAAGATCATCCTGCCGCCCGACAGCTCGTCAAGGCTGAGAAATGTCTGTGCTGTCAAAGCCACGTTCCGGGTCCAGTTGTTGATCACGCCCGTGCCAAGCTTGATCTTGCTCGTCACTGTCGCCATGGCAGCCAGCGGGGTTATCGCGTCTCTTGCGAGACGCGACTCAGCTTGCCACACCGCTTCAAACCCTTGCTTCTCTGCAAACTGAGCATACTTGATGCCATCTCTGATCGGATGCTTATCCTGAAGGTAGAGAGCCATTCTCCCCATTTCTAGTGCCACCCAGACTCCAAGGTTACAGATTCTCCATGACGGGCAACATGAGACATGACTAGCGCCTGCGAGCATAGGATGCTTGGTTCTGAACCATAAACACATCGAGATAGAACATAGACACCAAATAGCCAGCTGCCGTCACCTAGTCTGATCTGCCATGAAGGCGGGGAGAATTATCCGAACGTTCTCCGCAAAGGATGGGCGAGAAGTAGTCCTGAGGACCCCCACGTGGAATGATCTTGATGATCTATTGGGGCTGATCAATTCGCTTGTCGAAGAACGAGCCGACATACTCATTGACGAGAAGCTTTCGAGGGACGAGGAGATCAACTGGTTATCGAAAACTCTAGCTCGCCTTGAGAAGGACGAGACATTCCACTTGGTTGCTGAGGTGAATGGCAAGGTTGTTGGGAGCGCCGAGTTCGGTAGAAAGACCAGTGGCTACGACAAGCATGTCGGGATGTTAGGGATCGTAATCGGCAACGGTTACAGAGACTTGCGAATCGGGACGGAGATAATGAAGAGCTTGATCGAGCAAGCTCGCGCTGTGGGCTTGAAGCTTCTAACACTAAGCGTCTATGCGACCAACGAACGCGCACGGCACGTCTACCAGAGACTCGGCTTCGTGGAGACCGGCAGGATTCCGAAGAAGTTCTTCAAAGAGGGCAAATACGTAGACGAGATAACGATGGCCAAAGTCTTGGAGTCCTGCGAGTAGGTAGGAGAGGCCGAAGAGGCTTGTGAACACTGGCAACAGGCCAGTAAACAGGTTAGCGGATGTGTCGTTGACTGCGTGTCCCAGAACAAGGAAGGGCGAATAGCCCGTCTTCGACTTCGCAGCTTTCGTCTCGGTCACAGTAGATTCTCAGCGCTTTCTGTTGGGGCCTCGTTCGCCGCGCCTTTCATAAGTAGCTTTGTTCCTTTCCTCGTAAGACGTAGACACTGGAAATGTTGCTTGACTAATGGAATCAAGCTCTTATCGCTGTGAGCTGTTAATCTGCGGAGTGTGCATTGGATTGGAGTCTCAGGGGGAGCACGTGCACAAGCGTTATCCTGAGAGGCTAGCTTTCACGCTGAACAATCGATTCAGAAGATTCCTTGAGCCGCCTGAGCAGCTAATCTCGAAACTTGGCCTCAGAGCAACCGATGCTGTTGTGGATTTCGGCTGTGGTCCAGGTTTCTACACGATTCCGATAGCGAGGGTTGTGACAAGGACAATCGCAGTTGATGTCTCTTCGCACATGCTGGAGAAAACCATCTCAAACACAAAGAAGAACCACATGACCGTCGAGGCCTTAGTGAGTGACGGAACTGCGATCAAGCTCGATGATGGAATCGTAGATCTGATTTTCCTGAGTCATGTCTTCCATGAGGTCGCTAACAGACCAAAGGTCCTCAGCGAGTTTCTGAGGATCATGAAACGATCCGGAAGACTAGCCATCGTTGAGAAAACCCGTGGCGGACCGCTCGCATGGGCGTCAGGCCCGCCAATCATCGATCAGAACGAACTAATTCGAGAGTTGGAACAGGCTGGGTTCAGATTCACCCAGACAATTCCGTATGGAAGCAATTCAATAGTGATCGGAAAGAAACCCTAGCCTCAAGCCGTATTCACTCGAGCTTCGTGAACTGAGACTTGTCAGCACCGCAGAGCGGACAGCGCCATCCCTCCGGAAGCTCGCTGAAAGCTGTCCCAGGCTGCACGCCATTGCTTGGGTCGCCCTCAGCTGGATCGTAGATATAGCCGCAGACATTGCACTGATACTTGCTCATATCAGCCATCGTCTGAACCTCAACTGCTTCCAGCCACGACAGGTCAGATATGCCATAGAAAAAGACTTCTTGCAAGCAAGACCAACCATCCGTCGCGGAGAAGGCTAGTCGGGTTAGAGGCGAAGCTTCTCAGTATAACACGAGGCATTTCCTGTGGATGAGAAAACGCGTGGCACAGTTCAGGCGATCTTTGCACTACTATTCTGGAGTTCCACGATCGCCTTCTCGAGGAACCTCGCAGAAAAACTCGGAACGCTCACGTCTGCGTCCTGCATTTTCTTGTTGGCAGGCAGTCTCTCCTGCGCGTATCTCATCGTCTCGCACCGGCTCCAGAGGATCCTTCGTGTCTCCAGATTCTACCTCTTCGGATGCGGCATCTTGTTCGTCGTTTACACGGCGAGCCTCTATCTGGCGATTGGAACTGCAACGAATCGTCTGCAGACACTTGAAGTGGCCCTCGTGAATTACCTGTGGCCAAGCCTGACTCTCGTCATGACGATTCCCATTCTCAGGAGCAAGGCTCACTTCACATTGATCCCCGGGTGCCTTCTCGGATTCGGCGGCGTACTGCTTGCCTCCGCACAATTTGGCGAATCGTGGGCGACGTTTGTCGGGAATCTCGGAAACAACTGGTCTCCATACATGCTTGCCTTCGTAGCGGCAGTCTGTTGGGCACTCTACTCGAACCTAACCCGACGATGGGCAAAAGACGCGGAGAGTGGCGCGGTGCCTGTGTTCCTTCTCGCTAGCGGCTTAGTGCTCGTCGGATTGCGCTTCCTGTTTCCGGAGCGACCTGAATGGACAAGCCAGTCAATGCTTGAACTTGCCTACATGGCAGTCTTTCCCACAATCCTTGCCTACTCATTCTGGGATACGGCAATGCGAAAAGGAAATGTGACTCTAGTAGCCTCCCTGTCGTATCTTACTCCTCTCCTGTCGATCATCATTGGAACCCTGTACCTTGGAGTAGGAACTGGATGGAATCTGTGGGCCGGCTGCCTGCTCGTAATCGCAGGTTCGATAACATGCAAACTGTCAGTCAAAGAAGGCGACTAAGGTGTTAGTCTCGAGGAATCAATTGCCATGATTCCTGCTTTTGCCGAACGTGAACTAACATCGCATCTTCCGCTAAGCTAATCCTAAATCGTCGCCAACCATGATCTGGATGGGTTTCACATGCAAGCAGGATGGTCAGTTGGGTTCGAGAAGAAGGGAACTCTCAAGATCTCAACAATTGGCAGAAGAACCGGCAGAAGGCATGATGTGACTACATGGTTCGCCATAGATAGTGACGGAAGGCTCTTCGTTGCAACACAAGACACGAGGAGAGACTGGGTTAAGAACGCGATGAAGAACCCGTCCGTCGATATTACGATCGGCGGGACAACACACAGAATGAAATTACTCCCACTGAAGACGGACTCGGATAGGCAATATGTCAATGATCTCTACGCGAAGAAGTACCTATCCGCCAGACTTGGTCGGCTCCTGAAGCCGAAAGGCTTCGCTCACTACGAGGCTTTCCAGCTACAACCCGAATGATATCGCAATTGTGACTGCAGGTTCGCCTTCCTGAACATGATCCCATTGTAGAGCTCTTGTAGCTCCTAGGAAGAGGACCCTGACCTATTGGTAAGGTAAAGCCCCGTGAGTATCATCCCGACACCCAGAAAGGAGATCGGCTGAATATTCTCCGCTAGGAATAGCCATCCGAGGAACACCGCAACCATCGGAATCAGGAAGCACGACAAAGCGAGGACCGTGACATCTTCATCTCTTATCATGAATAGCCAAAGAAACACGGCTATGCCACTATTGAATATCCCGAGATACAGAACCATCATCAAGTAGGGTGGCGCTAATGGGAACGAGAAGCCCTCCACACTCAGAGCCAAAGGTGCGACGATAACGGCGCCGAGAGCTTGCTGAATCACGCTCGCCAGAACCGGGTCGACATCGCTCAAGCTCTTCTTGTAGTAAACGATTGCAACAGCCCAAAGGAAAGCCCCAAGCAACAATAGCACGTCCCCGATATTTGCAGAGGCTTGAATCGAGCCTGCTCTTTCAACCGAGAGCACGACGACGCCGGAGAAGCCTACGAACGCCCCCAGGAGCCTCACAGGCTTCGCTTCACTCTTCAAGAACAGAACACAGAGGCAGAACACGAACAGAGGCTGGGTATAGGTTAGGATTGCGCCTATCCCCGATGTCTCATAGACCAATCCCCAATACATCGGGACAATTGACGCAGTGTTGACTGCAGCGAGCATCAGCAGTTTCGGGATTGCCCTCTTGTTGACCCGGATCTTTTTCCGTGCATGGACAAGGAGCGGCGACAGCACAAGTGCCGACAGCACAAACCTCTGAAGTGCAAAGTTCAACGGATCAACATAGGCAAGCGCGACTTTCATGACAGACCAGCCCGAACTCCAAACGAAGACCACGAAGAGAAACAGAATCCAATTCCTGGAATGCTTCAAAGACACGTTGCCTTCTATGTTGGCCCTTCTTGTTGGTCCTCACGCAAGCGCTGAGTGCTCTTGGCAAGTGCCTCTGCAACTAAGGCTTTTCCCATGGTTCTGAATACATCCGGACCCGCCACCTTCCGAACATGGCTAGTCCACCCAAAATTCAGAATTCCAAGTCTCCGTGCTTTAGTACTTGGCAGAAAGGAGGAGTGAGGCAGCGTGATGTGCGAAGAGCTAGGTTGTTGCGAAATCGTGAGGTTCGGCGTTGGTACAATAATGTGAAAGGTAAATCGAAGGTCACCGCCTACCATCACTTGGGAAGGTTGGCCCGGATTTGCAGCAAATTCACCACGACTCCGAACGCTATCGCCGCCTTAACCCGAAAAGAGGTTTACCGGTTCCTGCTCGACATGGTGGCGGAGCTGGAGAGCCAAGGATATGCTGGTTCGGACATAAGCAACTATGTGAAGGCGGCGAGAAGCTGACTGGCACACAATGACAAGGATGTCACGAAGAGCATCAATGTCAAAGGCGCAGACGAGACACCGAGAATCAGCAACGAGAAGGTACCCGAAATAGACGAACTGAAAGTCTGCTTCCTAATCGCGGGCAAGAAGGGGGACGACAGAGCGGGCGTCGCAGGAGCAATGATCGCCTTCTCAGGCGTCAGACCAGCCTCCGAAGGCAACTATGAAGGTCTCGACGGAATAAGACCTAAAGACCTACCTGAAATGCGAATTCGATGCAGCATGAGTGGAGGGTGAAAACGGGTTACGCCACTCTAACAAGGTGAGCCACCGCGAATAAGTCTAAGATTTGTCACTCAAGCAAGGATCTTGGTCTTCTCGAATAGTAATGGCTAAACATTTTATGCTCTTCTCGATTAGAAATAGCGGAAGCAACTTCCTGAGATGGTCCCGAGATGTGCGTTCTATCGAAGGCAGATCTGCTGCGATACCTGGAAGCGAACCCACCCCTGGTTCAAGACATGATCGACTCTAGTGTTCAAGTTGGAGAGAATGGAATCGACCTAAGTGTAGGCAAGATTGACAAATTTACAGGATATGGAATGTTGGGTTTCGGAAAGGATGATAGGAAGGAGCCTGCGACCGAAGAGCTCAAGTTCGATAAGAGTGTCCACCTTAGCAAAGGAGCTTATCGGATAACTTACAACGAGTACGTTCACATCCCCAAAGATTTGATTGCGGTTGCTAGACCGAGGTCAACCATGTTGCGGTATGGGGCAACTGTGTCAACCGCCCTATGGGACGCAGGCTACGAAGGTCAAGGCAAGTCATTACTCACGGTCCAAAATGAAGCGGGATTAGTGTTACAAAAGAATGCCAGGGTAGTCCAACTTGTGTTTCTGAGATTGGCGAAGCCGGTAGAAACTGGATACACTGGAACGTATCTCGGTGAAAAGAACAGGGAGATTTCTTCCTGAACTATGCTGATGGGAATCTTCACCCAATACTCTCAGATTCGGGGTGAAGATAGGGGCGTGAAGCTGATGATGGTTTTATTTTGGGGACTTGAAATTATCACATGCTCCACTTGGACTTCTACAAAGTTTGGTATCCCTGCGTTCTCAATGGGCTCAAAGCCAGCCCTTTCAATCTCTTGACTTGTGTAAGTTATCCGATTATACTCGTCTTCGATTTGGAGAACTTTGACGGGCTTCATTGGATCGTCGAGGAGCATCCGAACTTTGGTTTTGCTCGGAATCGGAGCGATTCCATCAAAAGTCACGTCAGTCAGCTTCGGTTCACCTCGTCAAATCTCCGATCAGTGTTAGGATCGTTGATATTGCAATCAAAGCAGCCCCCACATCGGATGCAAGCACATTCTGCGTCGTAGCCTTCAAATCGCCATGCAAGTTACCCAGAATAGTGACGAGATCCTCTTTCGACAGTCTGTGATAAGCCTCTATCAATCTGGCTTGATCAAAATAGGATGACACGTACATTTCTTTGGTATATCGTTCTATACTGATCGAAACCAAGAGCACCCCTAGGGCCAAGACGTTGCCAACCAAGCCCATACCTCTAAATGCTCCAGCAAATTTGGATAGAATTGTAGGCGCAGCGAAGTACCATCCCAGGACTCCTCCCAAGATAATGAATGCAACCAAGGCAGTCAACACGTAGGCACCTCGAATTCTTGCTAATTGGAACCTAAGAGGAATTAGTTGGGTAGGTATTCGATTTGGCATTTTCCTCAGCTTAGGATAATGTACTGTGGCTTTATCTGATTTTACTCTCTGGCTTGGCAAATCATAAAAGCGCGCGAGCACCCTCAACGCATGTGAGCGGTCATGGCGCAAGAAGTCGGACCGGGTATCCTTAGCGATCAGATGATAATCAAACGTCTCGACGAACAATCGCTGATCATAGTGCCTAGACCATCTGATGAATATATCTCGGGCGCTACAGTAGACCTCAGGTTGAACAACATATTTCTGGTTCCAAGACAGGCCACATCACCATATTTTGACGTCAGTAATCCCTTGGAAGCAAGAGATTATCTCGATACAGTGGTGATTCCGATTGGAGAGAGCTTCATAATTCATCCCGGAGAATTTACTCTCGGCTCAACATATGAATACTTAGAGATCCCTGACGACATCACGGGAAGAATCGAGGGAAGGAGTTCGCTAGGCAGATTGGGGGTCATCGTCCACGCAACAGCGGGAAAAGTTGATCCTGGATTTAGAGGCAGGCTAATCTTCGAAATATCCAACCTCGGCAAAGTGCCTGTGGCTTTGTATCCGCTTATGAGGGTGGCAGCGATGGAATTTCATGTAGTGGTCGGAAAGGTTTTGAGACCTTACACAGGCAAGTATCTGGCACAATCCTCAACAACCGGAACTAAGATTTTCCTAGACAAAGATATCTCGGCGATCATGGCGGTGCGTAGAGAGTTAGAAAATAAAAAGCGTGAAAGACTTGCAGAAATCTGGGGAAAAGACATCACTGAGCGACTCTGGGTATCTAAGTATGGGCTCGTTGAGAAAGGTAGAATTGAGAAGGAAGGTCGAGCCGAGAAGTCCCAACCAACTTAATGGAGGCGCCGATCCAACTGTCCAAGAGTTCGTTGTCATAACCAGAGTTGCTGTTCGCAAAGATGTTGTATAAAGCATAAATCTCTCGTATCTCAAGCTCGCATGGTGTTAGCTTCTCGAATCTTCCTTGTGCGCTATTGAAGATCAGATAATCTTTCACCTTGCTCTTCAAGGTTGACACCCTATCGGGCGTAATCTGGATCTTTTTCTCTGCAAAGAACTCTCTTACGGTTTTCTTGACATCCTCTTCCAATTCCTCTCCAATGTCGGGGAGTTTCACTGTCCCCTCTAATTTGCTTTCCTGCAATTCATCAATCCGTTTTAAGATATTCTTAGATTCGTCGGCAAAACCCATTCTTTGAAGCTCTGATGTTAGATCTCGTAATCTTCGGGTTCCGAATGGATGAGTTGGAAGCATGCTAGGCACTCCGCGCAGAAAGACCATGAACGAACTCTCTACGTAGGACGGACCGTACGCGCCAACTGACAAAAGATCAGCAATTCTTTCATGACAGAGTGATCTCACACTTCTCGAATACTCATATCCAAGTTGACCGAGCCTCCGTTCGTGACCTTTGAGAGCTTTGTCAGCTAATTGGTACTGTCGGTTGACATGATGAGCAACTTCGTGAACGACCCGCGGCCAATACTCTGGGTTCTTGCCTATCTTGTGGGGAACAAAGATCAAGGCGAACGTATTGTTCATCAGGTAAGTCTTCACATGTTGCGGTAGGAGACCGATCGGTATCTTGTCTATTAGCATCGACGTATACAATTTCGGATCTCTTAGAATGACAAAATCTGCTTTGACTCCAAATAATGCAAAGGTTTCGCGAACCAGCATAGTCAATTCCGGCATAATATCGAGGCTCTGCTCAGCGAGCAAGACTAGTTCCTCAATCCCGGAGATCAGAGCATCGTTGAAATCCAGTTTGTGCTTTATCGTCGCCGTTGGGTATATCGGTTCTGCAGTCCCCGGTTTGACCTGGATTGACTCCGTCAATTCCTGTTCTGCTGTTTCAAGGAAAAATAGAACCATGGAAAGAAAAACAGCAAGACTCTCGTTGAGTTTAACCTCTGGTCGATTCTTCAGTATTGAGATGATTTGTCGTAGATTGGCAGCATCTGCCAGTGACGACTTGGCAGTAATGGTCAGCGGTTCAAAGGACAAGAAAACAAATTCAAGTCCTAAGCGAATCTAGGTTGACAGTCGAGCTCTTGAGGTAACGGTGTCCTGAAATTGTCTTCAAATTCTCTATGAGGGAGTTGAGGAAATCCTGAGCAGTGTCAATTTCTTCTTTCGTTGCAATACCCCCCTTGATTTTATTCAAGGTAGACTTCGCCTTATCGAAGTCCCCAGCTAGTTCATCATGACTAGAATCAGGAAATGAGGTCGAGATGAAGTACGCTGTCATGTAGTCCTTTGGGGCAATTTGCTCATTAAACCTCAGGAGTTCTTTCTCTATTCGTTCAATTGTCGCTATGCCAATGTCGGCATCGCCATCGGCATTTCGAGCGAGCGATGATAGCCCTTTGAGCAAGCCATACCAGAGATCTAACAATCTTCCCGGGTTAGAATCTACGAAGGACTCTACCATCTCGTCTGTCAGAGTTCTCTGAACTGATGGGCGTTCCTTGTTTGTGTTATCGCTTACTAACATGTGCATTTCGTCAATGGCCTCGCTTAGATCGCCTTGTTTTGTTGTGCTGCTGCCTCTTTGGAGGATATGAAAATACAACGCCAGTTCATAGTTACAACCACCAAATGGCATGTAAATGGCATGTCATACTCCTATTGTACACATTGGTTTGTAATTAAAGGTTAACAGGAGAGAAACTGCACATTAGGATGTAAGTTTAACTTAATTCGCAGAGGCGACATCAGGTCCCTGTTCCAAAGGAAATGTCGGTCGACGCATTACCGAAGGTTTTCATTTCCAGTGGAAAGAGTACCTTGAGCTACAGCAGCTGTTAATGACACGAGAACCTTCTTCACCAAAGGACAGGACATAGGCTGATACGTCAGTTAGCTTGCGTGGGTCCCCGACAAGACTTATGGCATGATGGCTAGCTGACAACCGTCTTCGTTTACCCTCCCATGCGCTCTCACGCTCGAATACTAGGGAACGTGGGCTTGATTGAACGAATGCACGCTTAGAGGTAGTTGATTGCCTTCTTGATGTCGCGCAGCATCCTGAAGCCTACAGTGTGAGGAGCTAGCTTTGGCTTCTTACCCTTTTTCAGATACTCCTCAACTAGGATAATCATAATGAGCGAATAGTTGCACATGTCAAGCAAAGTGTCGGTGATTTTCTCATTCTTCACAGCGGGTGCTTTTCCCTCAAGCATATTCTTGGTCAGGTGCATGAGCCTGCCGAATTTGTCGCTTAGCCTGATAGCCGTGCCTGCGAACGCTGGAATCCCTATCTCCTCGCAGAGCTTGAAGTTTGATAGGGAGTCCCTTTCTGTTGCATAGTCGACTTTCTTCTTGTCGTGAATTTCCATCATTTTCTGGAGAAGCTCTTGGTAGCGGTCCTCATACCATGCGTACTCCTCCTTAGAACGCGGATGTTTCATGAAATCACAGATCCAAGAGATTCTTTCATATGCCCGCTTTCTTACGTTTTTCTTACCTCTCACTGCTGAATGCTCTCTCCACCCGCTGCTTGTGCTTGGGCATTGCTACAGAGAACGATATGCGCTGTTCAAGGTGCTGGCGTGAATCTTTCCCTCAAGAGTGAGGGTAGGTCATGAGCGAGGTAAGACTTGCACGGTGAGGACCCGCAGACATACGATTTCTACTCAGGTGAGATTCTTCCTGATGAACTATGAGTGACATCCGCTCTGAACCTTGGAAATTTCCACAACGCGCAGATTTCCCGAGCCAGAGTACAAGACCTGAAGCGTCATGAGCGGCGGGAAACATGTAGACCCGCCACGTTCAGGCCATGGCAGATTCCTCCGGACTGCACATTTCTTGGAATGAAGTCAGTGAGATTCAACGTTCATCGTTGTATGGCCATGGCGTCGTCGCAAAACAATCAAATCCACAAGACCTATTGATGATTCCAGCAGCTAAATCGCGAAACTGTGAATCCTAGAATCTTTGCGATCGCTCTCCGTCATGGACGGTGTGACCGTTGTTACGGTTGATGAGGGGCGGAGATTGGGTGCCTGTCAGTTTGTTGTAGAACTCGCCAGTAGAGCTGAACTGGTCAGCGAGCATGTTCTGTGTTGCGGCTTTCTGCGCAAGGGCATATAATTTCACTGTATGATAACTGCGCGGTACTCGTATCGTAGTCGACGTAGCTGAAGAAGTACATTGTCCAGAATGGTAAGATGTACTCAATGCCTGCAAGCTGAGCTGACTTGGCTATGTCTGCGAGGAATTGTTGGTCTAGAGGTGCCCAGAAGCTGAACGCGTCTTTTCGAAATATGTCTGCGTTGGCGGCGATGCTGATAGTCTGAAGAGTGTCGATCTTGTACAGCCACGCCTCATCAAGGATAACTGCCTTGCCGTGTTGTCTTGCGAGGTCTGCAATTGTCGAAGATCTGGTCCATGGATGCCTGCCCAACGATCGGATACACATGCATGGAAATGAAATCAAGATTCGTGTTCGTTGCAAAGCTTTGAACGTATGCCATGTTGCCCCACGTTCCAATCCCAGCCCCGATCTTCGTAGTGCTTCTGTCAAGGCCGTTCAGGACGTAGTTGAGGTACGCCGTGTACTGTTCCGGGGAGTTGAATTCCTTGAAACCTGTGAGTTCGTATTCTGTGTCAGGTTCGGCGCCCATGTTCAGGTAGTCAGGAGGCAGGTCTTGGATGATTGTAGCAATCATCTCTTTCCTTTGAGTTTTGAATTGATCAAAGGTCAGACCAGAGTAGTCTACTTTCACGGCGGAGAAGATCGTGTTCCCGAACAGAACAGAGGACTCGATGTCTAGTTCCATTTCTCGCTTCCTGATCTCTTGAACCACCATCTTGTAGAACTGGACATACTCCTGATAACGCGGGAATGTTGGAGTGTACAGCGGGTAACCTAAGGGCATCGTTACGCCCTGAACGCCAAGCTCCTTCAGTCGATCAAGATAGAGAACGACTCCCTGAATCACTCCGGGGTTAAGCAGATCCGATCCTCTGTTCGAGTTTGCAGGCAGCAGTTCGGCACCGAAAATAACCGATGAGTTCCTTCCTGCGCTGCGCGAGGCAAGGAATCTCTCATAACTGTCCAAGCTTGCTTTGAGATTCGAATACAACTGCTGATATTCTACGGGAACCTGCGCAGTCGCTTGACTCGCTCTCAGAACAGGAGAGCTGTAAGGGAATAGCGCCAAAGTCAGGAGAAGGAGACTGCTTGCAAAGAATCGTAGCATGAAGCTCAAACACTTCCTGCATAACAAAAGGAGTTCAGGTCCAAGTCGTTAGGCAATGAGGTACTCAATATAGGATTCCCCGGATTGTGGCGGGAGAGGGGGCATTATTCGTTAATTCTTTCACAGCGTAAACGCTCGACATGGGAAGGCTTGTTGAAAGCGAGGGGCCACACTCAAGGCGCTGATCGTTCCATTGTTGATTAACGAGGCAGAGGATATGGCATCAGAGCATGAGAAATCCGGTCTTCATCTGCATCATGAGGAGCAGGGTTCTCCCGAACCACCCTGAGCTGAAACTATGCGCGCGCGATGCGTAGCGCCAGCTGAAGTGTAGAGAAGCTTATTCTTGTCTCCACTGAATAATCATAGGGAAGGCGGAGGTTATGGCACTTGTTCTCAGCGAGATGGAAGGTCGCCTTGGTATCATTACTCTGAACAACCCAGCGAAACGCAACTGCCTCAACGCCTCGCTCATTAATGAGTTGTTCAAGGCATTGGATCAGTTTGTGGCGTCTGACATCCGCGTGGTGATCTTGCGCGCCCCGCCGGGTGCAAAGGTTTGGTCCGCCGGCCACGACATTAACGAGCTCCCTCAACCTGGTCGAGATCCGCTTCCTTATGCGGCTCCGTTTGAGCGTCTCCTGCGTCGTGTGCAAGACTATCCTGGGCCGGTAATTGCCATGATCGAGGGGAGCGTCTGGGGCGGAGCGTGCGATCTGGCGCTTACCTGCGATATCCTGATCGGTTGTGAAACCGCATCCTTCACTATAACTCCTGCAAAGATCGGGATTCCCTACAACGCATCAGGTTTGATCCACTTCATCAACATCCTTGGACTCAACAAAGCGAAGGAGAAGTTCTTTACCGCCGAACCCATAAGCGCCTCCGACGCGCTTAACGCGGGCATCTTGAATCACCTCGTCCCAACCGCCGACCTTGAACGCTTCACACGAGACTTGGCCGGTAAGATTCTGAGGAATGCTCCACTGGCTGTTCGAGCCTTGAAGGAGCAATTCCGCTTGCTCTCGAAAGGTCATCCAATCGACGCTGAGACCGGTGAGGAGATCCAGGCAATACGTCGCCGCGTCTACGACAGCCAAGACTACGGAGAAGGCATTCGAGCCTTTCGCGAGAAACGATCACCCCGTTTCCAAGGCAAGTAACCGCTATGTCGCGAAGGCCTTGCGCAATTCGGCGGCAGCCTCGCCGACAGCAACCCGACTCTGTCGCAGTTCAGCAATGTTGACAAAGTCATGGATCATGCCATCGTAACGAGCCACCTTCACAGGGACTCTACACTCACGCAACCGAGCCGCGTAAGCTTCACCTTCATCCCTCAGCGGATCAAACTCCGCAGTTATCACGAAGGCCGGCGGCAGAGAGCTAAGATCTGCCTGCACGCAAAGGCGACGCGTACGCGTTCCTTCCATCCTCCTCGTCGCGCAAGTAGTGATTCCAAAACCATCTCATGTCGTCCTTCGAAAGCCAGTAGCCTTCTGCATTGTCGCTGTACGAAGGCGTATCAAACGCGTGACTCGTTGCCGGATAAATTAGAAGCTGGAACACTATGGACGGACCACGCTTATCACGCGCCATGAGTGAGGCGGCTGCTGCCAGATTTCCTCCTGCACTGTCTCCTCCGACGGCGATCCGCCTCGGGTCACCACTGAAACTAGTTGCGCTGTTTGCGGTCCATTTTGTTGCGGAGTATGCGTCCTCAACTGCTGCAGGGAACTTGTGTTCTGGCGCCAGCCTGTAGTCCACGGACACGACCACGCAATCTGCTGCGTTGGCAAGGGATCGACACAAAGAATCTACGCTGTCGAGATCACCTAGGACCCAACCGCCTCCATGGAAGTACACAAGAACCGGAAGGACTTCGCCTTCTCGGGGAATGTACACGCGTGCAGGAATTTGGGCTGACGTATCTGACATTCTCATGTTCTTTACGACGGCAACTGCTTCCGGCGGTGACGTCAATCTACGATTCACTTCTCGAGTGAGACGGCGTGCCTCAGCCGGCGTCAGCTTGCTCACCGGTGGAGTGCCTTCGCGCACGAATCTCTCTATCAATGCTCGGGCTTGCCTGTCAAGTGGCACAATCGAGCAACCTCCCTGCTGCCCCCGAGGGCGCCCTAATGATCATCCCACAAGAAAAAGAATCTTGAGCCAAAGGCCGATGCTAGACTTATGAAAGCCTGCGCTGAAAGCTTCCTGTGAAAGATCTTGAGGCGCGCAAACAATGTGGCTCAAGTTATTGCTCGCGCCGTGGATGACGCTGGGTTAGGCATTGTCACAAACGTGCCCGGATTTGGCGGCACACAGGTCCTTGCTGAGTACCTAAAGATCACTCGTTCAGTCCATCCGATTTCTCTTCATGAAGAGGTAGCCTATTCCATTGCGCATGGTGCAAGCCTTCTCGGACAGCGCTCTGCAACTCTAATGAAAGCACATGGATTTGCCAAGGCCGCAAACGCTGTGATCGATTCACTTTCGGCTGGAACGACCGCAGGCTTCGTGGTGATGATATTTGACGACAAACTCGGAGAGCATTCGGACAGTGTCTTCGATGTCACTGCCCTTCTACGCGGACTCGGCATGCCATACCGAGTATTGCAGCCGCGCCACGCATACTTGGACGTCCTGGACGCATTCAGGCGATCAGAGGAGCTGAGATTGCCTGTCGTCTTGGTAGTGGATGCGGACGATCTTGACCAGGCAGCTGAGTATTCACCTGTCCGGAAGAGAGCGCCTTCACCAAGCTACGAGAGAGATGTGTCTCAGCATGTGGTCTGCCCTCAGCTGGCCCAGTACCAGCACCGAGTATTGGAGACCAAACTGTCAGAACAGAATTGGCACCTGATCAAGAAGCCAACTCTCCCTAAGGTCCCCGATGATCTTCCGGAGGCATTCCAACCGACTGCACAATCATACGTGCCCCTCTTCGAGGTCTTCCGAAAAATACGCGGCAGAATCGTAACCGGAGACACAGGCATCTCGATGCTCTTCGCGTTTCCACCGTATGACTGCATTGATGTCGGAACATACATGGGCGGCAGCATTCCGCTCGCTATCGGCGCCTACATGGCTGGCTATCATGACGTGTGGGCTCTGACTGGGGACTTCTCATTCGCCGCCGCAGGCCACCTTGGCCTAGTGGAGGCAACCAATCGCGGGATTCCGTTGAAAGTCCTGGTCTTCGCTGACGGAAAAGCAACGGCGACTGGCGGCCAACCATTGCAAGACCGTGTGCTCGACTGCGTTCTTAGAGGATACCAGCCCTACGTGCGACGCATCAGCAACCCTCAAGACAGGGCAGAGGTTGAGGCGATTCTCAAAGAGGCAACGCACACACGCGAGATGCGCATCGTCTTGGCAGACTACCGTGAACGATAGGTGGCATGCACCGGAAGGCTCGTTGGAGTCTTGTTTGACGGCGGATCTCAGAGTGCGAAAGAACCGAAGCAGAGTCTAGACGGGTATCTTGGTTCCAGGATTCAGCACGTTGTTCGGGTCGAAGAGTCTCTTTATCGCGACCATGAGCGCGATCTCTTCCTTCGCAAGGCACGATTGAAGTGTGTCTGTTCTGATCTTTCCTATGCCGTGCTCGCCTGTGATTACTCCTTTGGCGTCAATGGCGATCTTGTATATTTCGTTCCTGAGCGCCACCATGTCGTCTAATGTGTCGCCTTCTCTCTCCATCAGGTGAATATGCAGATTACCGTCAGCCGCGTGTCCGAAAACCGGGAGAAAGAGCTTGTCTCGTTTCGCAATTCTCTCTACGGAGTCTATCACGGTCACCAATTCGGAGACGGGCACCGATATATCTAGAATGTCGAGCGTTTTGGCTTTCAGGGCGTAGAAGACGTTGCTTCTTATCCTGAGGATCTTGTCTTGATCTCTTTGTGACTCTACGTAGAATGGCTCGAGGCCCCCATTCTCTCGGCATATCTCACGTATTCTCACGCTTTGTGGAATTACCTGATCTCGGCTCGCTTCAGCTATTATTATGATGAGATAATAGTTGCCGACAGTGACAGGCCATTTCTCACCGAGATGTTTCGCGGTAATCTCAAGAACATCTTTTTCCACATACTCTATCGCAAGCGGTGTGCCCACATCTCGTAGTATCCTCTGCACAGAGGACATCGCGTCGTTACGGCTATTGTAGGGTAGAACCATGGTCGCTGTTGCCGCAAACTTTGGATACAGTCTGAGAGTCACCTTGGTTATCACTGCTAGCGTTCCTTCGCTTCCGGTAATGAGCTGCAGTAGGTCGTAGCCGACGTTGTTCTTGTAGAGCCTTCCACCAAGGTTCAACACATCTCCTGTGGGAGTGACGATCTCCAGAGCTTTGACTTGACTCCGCATTACGCCGTACCTTACTGCTCTTGATCCTCCTGCGTTTGTGGCCACAAGTCCTCCTAACTGCGCGTTTTCGTCGCCAGGATGAGGTGGAAAGAATAGGCCGGCCTCGCCGGCTGCGTTTGCGAGCATTCCAAGCGTCACTCCTGCCTCTCCGATGGCCATCATGTTGTCGTTGTCGATCTCGATTCTTGTTCATTCTCTCGAAGGAGAGGATTATGCCGTCTCGGGTCGGGATGGCTCCGCCCACGAAGCCTGTTCCTCCACCTCTAGGGAAGACAGCGATGCCATGCCTGTTCGCAATATGGAGCACAGCAGAAACTTGCTGCGCATTTGCTGGCCTTACCAAGACGAGGTCATTCGCCGGCTTAGGTCTCATCGCTGCGGCCGTCTCATCAGCTAGAAAGTTCTGCAATTGCGCACGGTCGGTTATGACGTGAGCTTTCCCCACGATGTTTTCTAAGCCGTCCACTATGGATCTGTCCACGCTCTCACCCAGCTTGAGTCAACCCATCCTCTCTAGTAGCTCGGCGTATTCATACTCCTTGGTTCAGAAGCTCGTGCATAAATCCCTGTTCGCAACCTCACAACCTACTAGATGAAGTGGAATCCAAGATGGGCCATTCGGATTTGGAGAAACTCTTCGACGAAAAGAGTAGAGTTGCGAAGCTTTCACAAATCAGAGAGATAGTCTTCGGTGCAGAAGACGGACTTCTTGTACCATTAGGCGTCGTTTCCGGAGTCGCCGGAGCCACAACCAACAACTTCTACGTGCTGATAGCTGGGCCTCGCTGAAGCTTTTGCCGGATCCATATCGATGGGCGCCGGCGCGTATTTGTCGTCGAAGGCGGAACGTGAGGTCCAAGAATGGGCGATCACGAAGGAAATGAATGAAGTAGAGACTGTCCCAGATGAAGAGAAGAAAGAGATTGCAGTACTCTTCGAGAGCGAAGGACTCTCACCAGCCGACAGTTCCAAGGTAGCCGACCTGATCACAACTTCGAAGAAATCCTGGATCAGAACTATGGTAGAGAAAGAACTCGGGCTGTCCAACGAGCCTACTCATAGCGGACGCAGGGACGCATTGGTCATGGCCCTCTCCTATCTCGGCGGATCGCTCTTCCCGATCGTTCCGTATCTCCTATTGCCTCTGCATACGGCACTCCTCTATTCGGTCAGCTTGACACTGGCGGCGCTATTCGGGCTGGGGGTCTACAAATCCAAGCTTGCACATGGAAAGATGCTGAGAGGAGGATTGGAGGTCATGGTTATCGGCGCATTCTCCGGCGGAGCCGGATATGTCTTAGGTACTCTGATGCCGATCCTTCTGCGCATGATAGGAATCAGAATCAACTGAGGAAACCATGCTCTTGACAAGTTCCAAACGCTTCCCCGCAAAGGAGAACACACTATACGTTCTCTCGTGCATTGGGTCTTGTGCGATGTGCATGCGGTGAAGTGAATGGTTGATGTGAGGAAGCTAATTGAGTACAACGAGGAAGTGAGACATAGATACTTTGACTCACTTGCGAAGCTGCCATGGGAAGAGCTGACAAAGAATCGTGAAGCCAGCTTCCACTCCCTCCGCAACATATTCATCCACACTCTCGGTGCAGTAGACCACTGGCTGGATTTCCTGTTGAACGAGAAACTTCGAACGAAACGAGCGTTCGATGACTACAAAACTATGGAAGATATTGCGAAGTATATGGCACATGTGGAGGCGCGCATGCGAACATACACCGCCTCATTGACTCCCGAAGGACTTCTGAAGGAATATGAGGTCACCAACGACTTGGGCGAAGTGATTCGTGTCACTGCTGAAGACGTTCTGATTCATGTCTTCGAAGAGGAAGTCCATCACCGGGGAGAACTCATCGCTCTCCTGTGGCAGATGGAAATCGAACCGCCATTGATGGGCTGGAAGTATCTCTAGATACGCGCTCTCCATGAACCGCGAGATCGCAGAAGTATAACCAACACTCCTCCGGCGAGAAAGGTTCTCTTTTCCAGCAGATCGAACCTTGCCTCAAGCATTTCGAGAAGCTTACCCGTTGTTGGCAGGTTCTGGTAGGTCGGCGCTATCATTCGCCACGGGTTACCTTCGAGTCTTCCTGAGATGAGGATCTTCGCAGCTAGTGGCGCAATGAATCTTACATAAATCGTCGCGAAGAATCTCTTGACTATGTTGTCTGGCTTCCCCAACTCAACAATCGCCAAGCGTCCATTGCTCTTGATAGATCTCGCGTACTCACCGATTGCTTGTTCGAGATTAGTTGAATCACGTAGCGCGTATGCTGACACGGCAGCGTCGAATAAGTTTGGTCTGAAAGGAAGCTCTTCAAAACAGGCGCGAACGAAGTGGAGCCTGTCTCGATAGTTCTTCGTCCTCTCGTTGAAGCTACTTAGAAGCTGGCTCGAATAGTCGAGAGCCACAATATCTGAGTGTGGATGCTGCTGTAGAAGGATCATGCTCATGCTACCCGGCCCCACACCTGAGTCGAGAACCAGTTTCGGATTATCTTCCATGAGTTTCTGCGCAGCGTATGCTCTGGCCTTGCCGGCACGTCCGAGGCTGATGATCTCATTGACCTCATCATAGAGCGGCACTGTCTCTTCTATGGACGAGATCACGCGACGCCAAATGGACTTGTCCATGCAATATCATCCCGACCATGTTGGATGTACGGCTGCGAATCCTGCACACGACGTTTTGGCACTCAGGTTGTCGTATGATGTTAGGTCGCGAGGGCCAGTGCCAGCTTGTGCAGTCGCTCGTCTATGGGTTTCTCGACTGTTGACGCATACTCAAGATCAACCGGGACTATGCGACCGTTCTGGATTCCTGTCATATGCTTCTTCTTGCCGTCGAGTAGGAACTGGACGCTTGCTGCACCCATCTCGCATGCAATGAGCCTGCTCTGAGCCGTCGGGTGTCCTCCTCTCTGCACATGCCCGAGCCGTGTGAGCCTAACTTCGAACACGGTCTTTTCCTTTATCGCCTGAGCGACCTCTGCGGAATCTCCAGCGCCTTCAGCCATGACTATTATTGCGGATTTCTTGCCGTGACGATTGCTCTCGACAAGCGATTGGCATACCTTGTCGATATCATACTTGATCTCGGGTACGAGTATCACCTCCGCGCCGGCGCCTATGCCGACTTCCAAAGCTACGAAACCTCGGTTCCGACCCATGACCTCAACAACGAAGACCCGCTCGTGGGAAGTTGCGGTGTCTCGTATCTTGTCAAGGGCCTCGAGGCCGGTGTTCACCGCCGTGTCGAAACCGATTGTGGTGTCGGTGCCGGCGAGGTCATTGTCGATCGTCGCAGGAATGCCGACAATAGGGATGCCGCAGGCTTCATGAAGCTGGCAAGCTGCCCTCATCGAACCATTACCTCCAATCACTACCAAGCCGTCTAGACCGCTTTGTTTCAGCACGTTGACTGCGCGCGACATCCCCTCCGGAGTCTTCATCTCATCAGCCCTAGCTGTTTTGAGGAAAGTGCCGCCGAGGTGAACTATCCCGCCTACCGCTCTCGCGTCTAGAGGCCGAGATTCGTTCGCAAGGATTCCTGCGTATCCTCTTTCAAAGCCGATTACTCGTAAACCATTAGCTGCAGCGGTTCTCACAGCTGCTCTAAGTGTAGCGTTCATTCCCGGGGCATCTCCGCCCGTCGTTGCGATCCCAATTGTGTGCAAAATCATACGCCCGCTCAGGTTCCCAATGCTATCCGCACTGCTGCCTACTAAGTGCAACTCAACCTTTTTCTGTAGAGAAGATTAGGAAAACATGCGAGATATCAACCATGCCGGAATCTTTACTGAAGAAGCTCCTTGAAAATGCGGTCAAGATCGAAGAGCAGTCCTACGTTCTCTATGCCAAAGCGTACGAGAAGGCGACGCTGCATTCCGCTAAGGTTCTACTCAAAGAACTCGCGCAGGCTGAACTCGGTCACAAGGAGAAACTCCTAGCGATGATGCAAGGCAAAGCCGACATCTCACAGCTGGGCTCGCCCACAGGCCGAATCGAGGACCTCAAGATAGTGGACTTCAAGGAGAAGACTGCGCTCTCAGAGGATGCAGACTACCCGACACTGTTGTTGTTCGCTGCCCAACGAGAGAAAGACACGTATGAGCACTACCGGTCGTTGGCTGCTGGACCTTTCGCCCGCTACTTTCCAACCGCTGGCCAACTCTTCTCCAAACTCGCGGAAGAAGAACTGATTCACAAGAACAGACTTGAACGAGAATACGACCAGCACGTGTTGAAGGAAGACTGACTTTCAAGCATGGTTGAATGCCGTTTGCACGGGAACTCGTCTGGCGAACCTGGCGGTATGCCTCTTTGATTCGAGACCAAGTCGTCGAAGATCCTCAGTAGCTCCAGAAGATGAGATGTTGACCCTATGAGACCTTGGATCCGCAACCTCCTGATAGTGATCCTGATCGTTCTTCCGATCGTCGTGGTTTCTCTGAGCTATCTTGAGGATCTCGCTGAAACGGGTGCCATGGGAACCGCTGAAGGAGTGATATCATTCGTTACAGACATGCCGAGAGCGCATCATTACTCTGGCATCCCAAGCCGGTTATGCAGGGATATTTGTTCTAATGCTCTTAGAGGCTGCCGCTTTTCCAGTGCCTAGTGAACTCATTCTTCCATTCGCAGGTTACATGGTTTATCGCGGATACTTGGACTTCTGGCTCGTTGTGCTCTGGAGCACCATTGCGGCCCTCATAGGATCCTTCATCGACTACTACCTAGGAATGAGAATTGGACAAGCCTTATTGTCCGGCAAATCCAAGATACCTTTCATTGATGCGACTCATCTTCACAGAGTTGGTTTGTGGTTCAATCAGTACGGGCCCATCGCTGTGACATTTCTCCGCTTGGTGCCGGCTGCGAGAGTGCTGATTTCGTTTCCTGCAGGCGTCTATCGTATGGGGAAGTTGAAGTTCGCTACGTGTACTCTCGCCGGCTGCTTGCCTTGGAATATTACTCTCGTTTACTTGGGCTGGTATCTCGGATCAATGTGGAGCACAGTCTTGGAGGCTTTCAGATACCTCAACATCATCGCATACGCTCTCCTCATTCTATTCGTGGTTTGGATAGTCCGCAAATCAACTCAGACAGTGAACGCGAAGGGTCACAAAGGCTCGTTCTCTTCTCAACCAGGAACGACGACAAAACAGTAGAAGACTGCAAAGGCATTTATCAGTCCTGATGGAAAAACCTCCGAATGTAGTGGATTCACGGAGCTTGTGACAAGTTCCTTGTCTGATCTGACAGGTTTCTATCTTGCAAGATTCCTTTCAGCATTTGGCATCTATGGACACGGTGCACTTCTTGGTCTCGTCCTTGGAATTCCGTGGCTTATTGTCGCTTCGGAGTGCTTGTGGATCACGAGGCATGACGCATGCTACAAGCAATTGGCGTACAAGTGGACGAAGATACTGGCGATCATTTTCGGTACAGGCGCGGCCTCGGGAACGCTAATGGAGTTCGGTCTCTTCACCGTCTGGCCTGAGTTCATCAGACTTGCAGGCCAATACCTGTTCTACCCATTCTTCCTAGAGGTCTTCGCATTCCTAGCAGAAGTCACTCTGATCGTGCTGTACTGGGTATCGTGGGACAAACTCGCAGGAACTTGGACGCACGTCGCAATCGGCGTCGGCGTAGCACTCGGCTCGAACATTTCCGGATTCCTCATCACAAGCGTGAATGCCTTCATGCAATACCCGATGATTGGCGCATCTATCGTGAACGGCCAGTTGCAAGTGGACGTGATACGAGCTTTCCTGAATTATGCATCCGTAATCACCGGCGCGCATGCCGTGCTTGGCGGATGGGTCTACTCGTTCGGGCTAGTAATGGCAATGTACGCATACAGACTACTCCGAGCCAAGGGCGACGAACAGACGAACTGGGCAGCCTTCAAACTGACAAGCTTAGCCTTTGCAATTCCAATCCCGGTTCTTGCTTTCCTTGGCGACCAGCAGGGCAAGCTGCTCGCAAAATACACTCCAGCAACGTTGGCTGCCCTAGAGGGCGCATACAATACGATTCCTTCTGGGTTCCCGAATTTGCTGGCGTACGGTGACTGGAACACGCCGATCAAAGGTCTCATAGAGTATCCGGTGGATTTCCAAGCTCCGTTGCTCTACATTCAATGGTACTCGAAGATCGGCCTCGCCGTGATCATGGGCCTGATCGCGTTATTCATCGCGTTGAAAGTAATCAGAGGCAAGACAATCTCGAAAACTTGGCTTTCGCTATCCATACTCGCCGCCTTCCTTGGGATAGTCGTTAACATTCTTGGCTGGTACATCAAAGAGGTAGGGAGACAACCGTGGGTTATCTACGGGCTAGTCAAAGTTACCGACATCCTGTCGCCCACTTTCACAATAACTCCCATTGCCGTTGCAGCGGTCGCGGGAATGCTCGTCCTAGCGATTCTCGGAATATCCTACACCGTCTACATGATAGCCCTGAAGGAGTGAGATCAGGATGACCCCGCTAGACTCTGCATTGACTCTGTTTGCATTCACAATGTTCACTCACGTGCTCGGCGCGAGTCTCGTACTCGGTTTCTCGTGGCTTGCATTCGGGCTTGAATTGGCCGGTCGAAGACGGAACGACAGAACCTACGTTGACTCGAGCAGAGCGATCTCGAAGGCAATTGTACTGATCTACGCCACAATAGGCTCGCTCGGGACCGCGATAACGGTTGAACTGTTTGCGCTCTGGCCAGACTTCACGAAGACTCTCGGCACATTGCTCTGGTGGCCATTCGCATTCGTAGCGGCGAGCATCATAGCGAATTTCCTCATGATCGCTATCTATTGGTACACCTTCGACAGAATCGGAACGAGCTTACACTTGGCTGTAGGTTTCTTCATGGCCTTGACTTCTTCACTGATCCCCCTAAACTTCAGGACCATAATCGCATTCACAAATCAAACGGTTGGGTTGTCCGAGAACGCAGTTGAACCAATCCTGCTATACGCGAACCCGAGCCTACCGCCGCTTTACGCTCACACGATCTTCGCATCCCTGTCAACCGCAGGATTCGTCATATGTGCGGCCGCGGCACTGGGAATCTACATGAAACGTGGAGACGCCGCCGTCAACAACAGCCTCTTCAGGCAAGGAGTAACTGTGGGAGTTGGATTCCTTGTGCCTCAGGCTCTAGCAGGTGCATGGTATCTCTGGACTCTAGGACAGAACGTGCCTAGAATGTTCGCAGCCGTCACGGGCCTATACACGCAGTACTCGGGAGTTGCTGATACCCAACTGTTCCTGCCTAACGTTTTCGCCCTGAAGTTGACTTTCGTGGGCTACCTTATCCTCGCCGGCATGTGGTTGAGGAGCGCAAGCGAGCGAGAAACCCTATCAAAGCTCGGCATTGCGGTGGCGGTGACCGTAGGCCTTCTTGCGTCGAGCATCATACTGATCGGGGAAACGATGCAGGAGTACAGCCACCTCCCATATCTCATCATTGACCGTTTCAAGGCGTCAGAACTCCTCAACGCCAGATTCCCATTTTCCGCAGTCGGCATCTTCATAGTTGGATTCGGAGTATTCTTCGGACTCCTCCTCACGATCCTCTATGTGGCGTACGTGAAGGAGTAGAACAATCGTCACTGCATGGATTCTGCAGCCGCTATCTGTTTCGTTGCAGATGCGTGATCAAGTTCTCAGGTACTCTCTCAGGATCTCAAGTCCGTCTGCGTCTATGATATGGTAGATTGTGTCTCCCGTTACAAAATCTCTCATGACGCGAGCAGAGTACTCCCCTTTTCCGGGGACATGCGTGTGTTTGGCGACGACGAACATTACTCCGTCCCAGATCATCTCAGCTAGGCTTCGAGGAAGCATCGACGCCCATGAGCCTCGTTTCGCCACAATGTAGCCAAAGCGCTCAGAAACTTCCCGAAGCCGATCGAGATTCACCGGGTCTCTCAGAACTATCCAGAGTTCCTTTTGTGATGGAAACCGTACTACGTCGACGTCCTTCACTCCGGACATTGGTCTGAGCGCTGTGGCGACGGATTCGGGATCACTGATCATGAACGTGCGAGAGAGCCGTTCGGAAGAAAAGGATTTCCAATTACAGCTTGCAAGCGTTGGCGACCGCGCAGAGAAACGAGCTTTGAGAGGCTGGCTTAGTGTGGCATGCGGTCCCTTGGGATGATGAGTCTGATGGCGCGTTCGAAGAAGGAACAGCCACAAGCCCGGTCGAGAACGTCCAAAGTGATTAGTACATCTCGGGCTTCACTATTCCTAGTAAGGATCTGCACTCGATGTCTGAGCAGAAAGTGGCACCGTACGGTTCTTGGAAGTCTCCGATCACGTCGGAGTTGGCTGCCTCTGCAACCCAGCTTACCGAGGTGGGCTTTGCCGCGGGCGAGGTCTACTGGAAGGAGCTGCGTCCAGAAGAGAAGGGACGCCTCGCAATTATGAAGCGGGGGGCTGATGGTCGGATTGTGGACCTTACGTCTGCCCCGTTCAATGCTCGGACCACTGTGCACGAGTATGGAGGTGGCAGCTTCGTCGTCGCCGATGATGCTGTTTACTTCTCGAACTTTTCCGACCAGCGCATCTACATGCTGAAACCCGGAGCGGAACCTCGACCAGTCACTCCGGAAATCAACATGCGGTATGCGGATGGGGTGATGGATCGACATCGAGGTCGGATGATCTGTATCCGAGAAGATCACAGGCTCTCCGATCAGAAAGCGGTGAACACCATCGCGAGCCTTAGCCTTGATGGCAAAGACAGCGGCAGAGTGCTTGTTTCTGGAAATGACTTCTACTCGTCGCCTCGTCTGAGTCCTGACGGCTCGCGTCTTGCATGGATCACTTGGAACCACCCCAACATGCCCTGGGACGGCACCGAACTTTGGGTAGCCGAACTGAACGCGGATGGTTCCCTCGGCCGAACTCAACTAGTCGCCGGGGGCCTCAACGAATCCATCTTCCAGCCCGAATGGTCGCCTGACGGGATACTGCATTTCGTCTCGGACCGGACAGGCTGGTGGAACCTCTACCGATGGCGCGGAAACCGAATTGAACCGCTACACGAAATGCACGCAGATTTTGGCAGGCCGCACTGGGTATTCGGACTGTCCACGTACGCTTGGGCGACACCAGAGCGAATCATCTGTACCTACGCGGACAAGGGAACATGGAATCTGGCAGAACTAAACACGACGAGTCTCGAGTTCAGACCGATCGAGAACCCTTACAGCGACATATGGTATCTCCGAGCTGGAAACGGACATGCGGTTTTCTTAGCAGGCGGTCCAACGACGACTGAGGCCATAGTTCAATACGATTTCGCAACGGGAAAGTTCAGCGTCGTCTATCGCTCTCGATCTGAGACAATCGACGCGGCATACATGTCCGTGCCGCAGACGATAGAGTTCCCCACAACACACGATCTGAAAGCGTACGCGTTTTTCTACTCACCGAGAAACCGAGACTTCAAGGCGCCTCAGGGCGAACGTCCGCCCTTGATGGTCATCTCTCACGGAGGTCCCACGGGAGCAACAGGCACCACTTTGAGCCTAGCGGTTCAGTTCTGGACGACGCGGGGCTTCGCGGTGGTTGATGTGAACTACGGTGGCAGCACCGGATACGGCCGCGAGTATCGACAGCGCTTGTATGGACAATGGGGCGTGGTAGACGTTGACGATTGCGTCAATGCCGCGAAATATCTAGTCAAGGCTGGGTTGGTTGATGCCAACCGGCTTGCGATTCGAGGAGGGAGCGCTGGCGGCTACACAACGCTATGTGCTCTGACCTTCCGGGACACCTTCAAGGCCGGCGCCAGCTACTATGGCGTCAGCGACTTGGAGGTCCTTGACAAGGAGACCCACAAGTTCGAATCACACTACAACGTGAAACTCATAGGTCCCTATCCGGAGCGACGCGACCTGTACCGGGAGCGATCGCCGATCCACTTCGCGAACCGCATCTCCTGTCCAATGATCATCTTCCAAGGACTTGAGGACAAGATCGTTACACCCAACCAAGCAGAATTGATGGTGAAAGCATTACAGGCGAAAGGATTGCCATACGCGTATCTCACGTTCGAGGGCGAACAGCACGGTTTCAGACGAAAAGAAAACATCAAGCGCGCCCGCGACGCCGAGCTATACTTCTATTCGAAGATATTCGGCTTCAAACTCGCAGACCACATCGAGCCGGTTAAGATCGAGAATCTGAAGGAATGAACCGCGTCTCCTGAGAAAGTGAGCGTAGCGAACAGGATGGCTACTTGCTGAGTCGGATCAGCAAGAATCCGATGAGTACCAAGATGCTTCCTCGGAATAGGGTGTCCCAGGCGAGGTTGAAGGGCCCGAACCGCCAGTAAGCCGCCCCGTACGAATTTCCCAAGTAGACTCCACCGAATGTACAAACCAAGCCTCCGAGATACTTCGCAATCCTTGACAGAGCTCGTATCATGATCGCATCACTCATGCGACATATAGTCCGACCTTTTAGCTTCGCTCATCCGACTCCCAAAGTGATCGTTTGGATATCGAGCGACATTCCACGTTGCGACGAAACACACGTTCGAGAAGACTTTCATAACATTCATACCGTCATGTTACGCAGTAGTTGTCCGTGAAAGAGCAGGAGCGTAGCCTACTGGTTCTGAACTTTCATGCGCGAATGAAATGATGGGTGGTTCGGATGGCGAATATCCACGTTCTTGGCATTTCGGGCAGCTTGCGTAAAGGTTCCTACAACACGAGACTACTAACCGCTGCTTCAGAACTACTACCAGAAGGCATGACATTGGAGACGTTCGATCTTTCACCTATTCCACTTTACAACGACGATGTGCGCGCCGTTGGATTCCCGAAACCAGTTCAGCAATTCCGAGAACGTATCGCCGCGGCAGACGCGTTGCTGATCGCCACGCCTGAATACAACTACTCGATTCCGGGAGTCTTGAAGAACGCCATCGACTGGGCTTCACGTCCGCCAGATCCGCCTCTGAATGGAAAGCCAGTGGCGATGATGGGCGCGAGCACAGGCTACTTCGGCACGGCCCGGGCACAGATGCATCTACGGCAGGTCTGTGTCTTCTGCAACATGTTCCCTCTCAACAAGCCTGAGGTGCTAGTGATGCGCGCTCAGGAGAAATTTGACGCAAATGGGCGGCTGACAGATGAGACCGCACGAGGGTTCATCCGAGATCTTCTTCTGGCCCTGGTTGATTGGACCCGACGTCTACAGCAAAGACCTCCAGTCGCATGAGCGGCTCTGCAACAACACGCGATAGGCGACATCCCAGTTGCGATGCCACTATCCTCACTTCACCCGCGCGTTACGATCCGTGAGTTTCCCTCTTGAGAACTGTGAGTTATTGACACGAGCGCAAGTTCCGAAATGTCAACCTTAATCGCTTAATAGCCCAAAGGTCCCACTACTCTTCGCGGGTTTTCGGTGTATGAATTATCGTCAACTTGGTAGGACTGACATGCGTGTCTCCGAGGTCAGCTTTGGTGCTTGGGCGATCGGTGGCAGCTGGGGACCTGTCAAAGATGAAGACTCTTACGCTGCGCTGAACCGTGCCATCGACCTCGGAGTGAATTTCATTGACACGGCGGACGTGTACGGCGACGGACGAAGCGAACAACTGATCGGAAGGCTGCTCAACGAGCGCAAAGAGGAGATCTTCGTTGCCACAAAAGCCGGCAGAAGACTCTCACCTCACACCGCCGACGGATATAACCGAACCAACCTTGAGGCTTTTGTGGATCGAAGTCTCAGAAACTTGGGCGTAGACTGCATTGACTTGCTGCAGTTGCACTGTCCGCCCACCGAGGTCTACTATCGGCCTGAAGTTTTCAAGGCGCTTGATGAACTGAAACGTAAAGGCAAGATACGATACTATGGAGTTAGTGTCGAGAAGGTCGCCGAGGCGCTTAAGGCAACTGAATACGCGGATCTCCAGAGCGTGCAAATCATCTTCAACATGTTCCGATCGAAGCCCGCCACAGAATTCTTTCCAACAGCAAAGGAGCGAAAAGTTGGAGTAATAGTCCGTGTTCCGCTGGCAAGCGGTCTCCTTGCAGGTAAGATAACCGCGCAAACGAAGTTTCCAGAGGACGATCACCGAAACTTCAACCGCCAGGGCCAAGCGTTCGACGTGGGAGAAACATTCTCAGGCGTCAATTTGGAGACGGGACTGAAAGCCGTCGAGGAGCTGAAAACCATCGTTCCGCAAGGCGCAACGCTGGCTCAGATCGCGCTGCGCTGGATCCTCATGTTCGATTCGGTCACGTGCGCGATCCCCGGGGCAAAGCGACCTGAACAGGTCGACGAGAATGTGAAGGCTGCCGTTCTCCCACCGCTTAGCGCGGCGACTATGAGCAAGGTTCAGACAATCTACGATCGACTGATACGACATGAGGTTCATGCCCGCTACTAACGACTGTCCACAGCGAACGGGTGAATATGACCATCAAAGCGTCATTCGACTACAATAAGGACGAAACAGCGAACATCAGTTTCTTCTCACGTCTTCCAGCCACTTGTTGAGCGCGTCGACGAAATGACTCCTCCGAGCGTCGTCGTCAGGAGTCCATGAAGCCTTGCGGGCCTGCACAAAATTCACTCGCTCCTGAACACTCTGGTGGACTATTTCGTCAAGCGCGTCGACAGCGAGTTTCGTGTCGCTGACGCCGTCCCAGCTTTCGTTGACCGGAAATCCTACACGGGCGAGCGGCCGATCCCATGTAGCGTCGATCACCACCCATCTGTTTTCGATTCTCGCTTTGCATGCCAAGTGATAGTCAACAGGGACAACTTCCGCCAACTTCCTCAGTTCCGGAGGATACGCCACAGACTCGGCGTTCCACGAAAACGGATAGGTCACGTATTTGATCGGAATCTGGAGCATCTCGAACATGTGACCCAAGAGGAAATGCTTCGGCGTGCAGGAACCCTTCATCCCCTTCAGGAGCCCTTGCGGTCCGTCCACAGGGTTGCTGATCTCAGGAACCACGGCATAGGGGATGTCACGTATGTGGTCGAAGATGCTGATCCGGGCATCCCTGCCGCCTAGACCCTTGGTCCATTCCGCAAACGCTTCCTGTACTATATCCGGGGCCACGGCCTGCGGTCACACTCCAGCCGGTTCATAGTGTATCCCTATTAGCATATTTGGCAAAGAGACCAACGAATGAGCCATCGTCGGTTGTCTCTTGTGATGCTTTCAGGAGGAGAGTAGAATGTCGGTCTATGGAGGCGTTGAAGCCGGCGGGACAAGATTCGTATGCGCAATAGGTTCCAGCCCTGATAGCCTCGAGGCGGAAACATCATTCGCCACCACAACACCCCAAGAGACCATCGACCGGACGATAGCCTTCTTCCAGCAATATCGAGGGAGAGAACCGCTGTCGGCGGTTGGCGTTGGCTCCTTTGGACCTGTGGATTTGAATCCCAAGTCGCCGAAGTTCGGCTATATCACTGCCACACCGAAACCAGGCTGGGCTAACACAGAATTCCTCGGACGGGTCAGTCGAGCGTTACGCGTGCCGGTCGGGTTTGATACCGACGTGAACGCTGCCGCCTTAGGCGAAGCAACATGGGGAGCAGCCAAGGGGCTGGAAACCTTCGTGTACCTGACTGTCGGCACAGGCATCGGTGGAGGAGGCATGGCCAATGGGCAACTGTTACATGGGCTCTCTCATCCGGAGATGGGCCACCTCAGAGTCCCGCATGACTTGGCCAAGGATCCCTACCCGGGGGCGTGTCCGTTCCACGGCGATTGCTTCGAAGGTCTAGCGGCAGGGCCAGCGTTGCTTGGACGATGGGGCTGTCGCGCTGAGGATCTGCCTCCCGATCATGCGGCGTGGAGATTGGAGGCACACTATCTCGCCCTGGGGCTGGAGAACCTGATTTGCACGCTTTCCCCGCAGCGAATCATTCTAGGCGGCGGGGTCATGCAGCAAACCGGGCTCTTTCAGATGATACGACAAAATGTTCAGCAACTACTGAACGGGTACCTGCAAGTGCCAGCAATTCTGGAGCAAATCGACCAGTATATTGTCCCCGCAGCCTTGGGCAATCGGGCCGGAGTCTTAGGTGCGATAGCGTTGGCCCAAAATGCAATTCGCTGAGCCCTAGTTGACATTACACATCTCCGTTCCTCGTTTCGCTGGATTGCCATGTACACCGCATTCGCGTGCCTACCGTGGGAAATGGACTGGTTCGGCTGACGATTACCACGTTGATGTGGGCTACAAACCGGGCGCGTACTCGCCCTTGATGCAAGATTAGGGTTAGTCGTTCTGGTGGTTTGTACGTGGGGATGCTTACGGTTGGCATAATAATGTTCTTATTGTGGTACACCATTGTACCGTACTCAGTCACCGTCACAGGAGGGAAAAAGAAACAATGAATGGCGAATCGAAGAAAGAGATCGCCCTTGGCGCACTCGCACTCGGCGTGGGAGTCGCCCTAGGCGCAGTCATAGGCAACGACACAACCAGAAAGTCTCTCGTTGACAAAGGCAAGAGCTGGCTCAACGAGTACAAGCAGACCTAAACCAACACCACAACAAACCAACACTCACCCTATCCTCTTTTTTCTTGTCTCTAATCATCAGGCAGCGAGCACGCTGCCTCTAGCTGTCGCCTTTCTTTTGCAGGTTTGCCACCTGTCAGGAACGACCTGCTGTGGCAATCCCCAGGCGGATGATGTGCACTATGCTCGCAGCCTAAGCGTGTTGTACGAGAGCAACGCTACGTAGCCTAGCGCCGTGAAGACGGTAAACCATTCGAGCACTGGCGTGTTGCTGGCGACGACGAAGAGCAGGTTGATCAAAGCCACTATGAAGCCATAGTACGCGATCGGCCTCAGGAATTTCGGATGTGTAAACAGCGAAACGTTCGCCAAGACCAGGACGATGAGGTTGAAGGCGAAGAAAACGTTTGACCAGAACACGTGTTGTGCCATAGAGTCTTCCGAGAAGACGCCGATCATGATCAACGCGAACCCCGAGAAGAGCCCAGCCGCTTGCGTGACCATTATCATGACCTTTCGAAGCCTCTCATTCGTGTACCACTTGTACAGTCCGGCAAAGAACGGCATCAACGCCAAGCCTGTAAGTATGCAGCCGACGTTGTAGAATACTGCGCCACGTGGGCTGAAACTCGAGTTACCCAAGTCGCTCAACCAATTGTCGATGGGACTGAAAGCGGTCGGAAACAGAGCTATCGAGGTGAACGTAAAGGCGCAGTAGAAGACTATGACCACTACGCCTGCAACCGAAAGTATAGGCCACCTAACATTCTTTGACAACCTTGACTCCCCAACCAACTAATGCGCACGTCACGGAAGATAGCTCTTGCCGAAAACACTCGCGTCTCTCTTAGTACCCCGTCTCTTTGCCCCGCACGTTGAGGATCCTCGATTCACTCAACATTGGCTTTGATGGCCCAAGCGACATACGAAGAACCGGTCACAACCGGCACGCAGGACTCTTACGGCCGAACCGCAAGCGACGTACCCATCTCGGTTCAGATTCCCTTGTACGTGAGCCAACGCTGTGCTATTTCACGACGACGACCCTGATGGGATTTCCAATTCTCTCTTCAAGAATCCTGAGTCCAGTGTTCACTTCATCCAGGTGCACTCGATGTGTGATTGACGTTGAGAGATCCATCATCCCGGATCCAACGATCTCAATCAGTTGGGCTAGCTCTGATCTGAGATGGTCGTTTACACCTATGAGTTCCATCTCTTTGCCAATGATACTCTTGTATGGAGATATCCTGATGTCATCTTGACCTATACCGACGAGCACCATCCTCCCGCCCTTCCCAACGCAACGGATCTCCTGTTCTACAACTTTCGCGGCACCCACGAAGTCCAATACAAGATCGGCAAGCTTCCCTTCCGTAATCGATCCTATCCGCTCAGCCGGATCCTCAACCGCAGTATTCACGAATTCGTCGGCTCCGAGCTTCTTTGCTAGCTTCAGCTTCTCCTCAGACGTGTCTACCGCAACAACCTTCCCAGCACTGAAGATTTTGGCAAGTTGTATCGCTTGTGCGCCAAGCCCGCCGACACCATAGATTACAACGGTGTCTCCGGCACTGATTCTGCCCCGTTTCAGCGCATGATAGGTTGTTGAGACTGCGCATCCGAGTATGCATGCTTGCTCAAATGGAAGGGCGCTGGGCAGTTTCAAGACGTTGGATGCTGGAACCGCGATGTACTCCGCAAATCCCCCATCAACGTCCTTCCCAATCATCTGATATTCTTCACAGAAGTTCTCCCTGTCAGCTCTGCAATATGAGCAGTCTCCACAACTTCTTATGTAGTGTACGCATACTCTGTCGCCCTTCCTCTATTCCCTTCACGCGTTCTCCTGTCTTCGATACTAGTCCGGCGATCTCATGTCCTAAGATCAGCGGCAGTTTGGCGACCGGGCTCACGCCGTCGCGATAGTTCAAGTCCGAATGGCATATGCCGCTGGCCTTGATGTCGACAAGGACATCATTCGATCCAACTTCTGGCATTTCCAGACTGTCTATCTTCAGCTTCTCTCCTACCCGATACAGCCTAGCGGCCTTCATTCGTTCCCCCATTCCCCAGCCACAACCGACGCCAGAAATGATGCACAGAGGTTGCTTGAAGAATCGACGGTCACTTCGTGTGCCATTCGTGGCGCGTGGATTGTTTTGGACCACTTTTCTGTGACACCCTCAAGTACTACCCCTCACTGGTTCTGAGTGCTGTATGATTTGCAGGAGCCGTTCCGTTGGATCGCGGATGTGGCGGTGATGGACGCCTTCCTATCTGGGGTGTTTGATTTGCCGGATTTCTACTTCACAGGCGACGATTACAAGTACCGCTTCGAACCAGAAGCAAAACAGAGGTTCTTGGATTTGTTTCGTGAGCGATTCAATTCCGGGGTCAGGTACAAGGGACGTGCATTGAAGTGGGATACTGTGATTAGGCAGAAAGCGAATGAATTAGGCCGATACTTGGCAATGAAGGCATCTGCGCTTGACCTCGCTGACCCAGCACCGAAGCTAGAAAGGCAAGGCGTATCATAAGGCCAAAGAGAAACTCGCAATCACAATCCCCCAGTAAGATGGGAGCTGACACCAAGTGAAACATCTCGCATTCACAATAATCTTGATGCTACTCATCTTGAGTCAGAGTTCAGGCGGCTAAAGCGGATGTTTCACGAACGATAACTTTCAAAACTGCCTTTGGAACCAACACAGTCTCGGATACAATTAGTATTCCACAGGACAGCTTGAACCATTGGCAATCTATGATCCATCCGTCCGCTGTAACGCAATATTCGAGTGGGCAATACTCAACTGACTTTTCGCAATTCGTCGATGCACGGTCAATGCAGAACATTGCCAGTGGCGTAGCCTCATACGCTCAATTCGGCGAAGAAGATGTGGCGGACACGGTTCTCAGTTTCGTGCAGGGTACAGGTTATGTGTTGACCTCGTACACGGTTCAATACACGCTCTATCCCGTTGAGACATTGGCGATGGGAGGAGTCTGCGACGATCTGTCTGTGCTATACGCATCGATGATGATCGCGTTGGGTTTCCATGTTATTTTCCTATGGTACCCTCACACAACTGACCTTGGTGGGAGTCCAACCTCGCATGTCGAAGTAGGCGTTCACCTCACAGCTCCGCCAGAACATACGATGTTCGGTAACCACACGTACTACACCATTAACGGATTGGACTACTACGTTGCAGAGACGACGAGTACTCGTTGGCTGGTGGGTGACCTGCCTCCTTCGTTGAAAGACAAGGTAAGCTACTCTGAAGTTGCACCATCCCCGACAACCACCTACATAGTTACGACGGCGACTCGATCTCAAACGTTAACCTTTCAGGCCATCACGACCGCCACCGAATCTATCTTCACAACCAATCAAATCTCACTTCCAGCACAAACCGTGCAAGACTATTTGCCGATTTTCCTTTTGATAGTGGCAGGTGTCTGGCTAATCGGATATGTGATAGGAAAAAATGGCTCGCGACGAAAAAACGTTTAGATGTTTAGAACTCGCAGATTCTGCTGGTATTGCGGTGCTCACCTAACTCAGAACGCCAGATTTTGTGAACATTGCAGTATGATCCAAGACTAGTTTTTCTAACTCGTCCTGACCAATATCGGTCGCAGTCAAGAGAATGTGTGTGGGTCTAATGGTGCGAGCGGACGAGTTTGAAGCATGATTTGTGTGTGCACGCACCACTATAGGCATATACACTTTCAACGGAGTTTGATTCGCTTACCGATTCCTCGAACATCCATCGTGTTCCATTTTGGTTGTAAAGTGAGTTCGTGCAGTTGTGACGCCAGATATTTATCGACCGTGGCCATTCTCATTATGTGGCTCGCACCTCAACCCGCCAAACTCTGAATTCGGTTAATTGTAAGCGAGCGGAAGTAGCAGAGGAACACCAGAAGGAACATGGGATCATTAAGGAGGCTCGCGGCGGTTTGAATTGGACGTTGACACGTATGCTTCTGCTAACAATTGCAGTTCTGACTGTAAGTTCTACTTCAGCAGGGTCATTTGTCTATGGGGATTATACGCCTAGTTATTGCGTGATCAGTAACGTGCACGTTAGTACGATTACTCCGAACGATTACTCTTCTACAATAGTGAAGGTTACTACCACGTTCTCATTCTCCTGCTCAGGCGGAACTCCAGGTACAGTGTGGAATATTCAGACAAAGGTTTTCAGTGAGTCTAACCTGCTAGGTGTGAGCTCCGTCTCAAGCTCTGTGACTCAGTATTCGTTTGGGCAGGGGACAACCCAATTCGTTGTCAACAGCCAGTTCGATGCGATGAGTTACTATGGTTATGGGGATCAGACTCCGTCATTCTATGTTCAGATAACTGCAATCAATAGCTCTACTGGCTCTTTAGATGCGCAGCAGCAAGCCCCGTTCGCCGTCGATACCTCGCAGTACCCATTCAATCTTGCGCAGCAAAACTACTGCCACTTCCCAATATTATCTCAGTACTTCCAATTCCTTCCCGGATGCGGAGCAGGCACAGTAAGCAGTACGACGACCACGGTATCGTCATCCAGCAACTGCAATGTTCCCGGATTACCTCAGTTCTATCGACAGTATCTTCCGGGTTGTGGCGGATCGGGGAATGAGACTGTGGCTCCAAGCGAATCCTCCAGTTCACAACCTGCTGCGCAGCAAATCCCAGTCACCTCACCAGACACCACACCCAATACCTCACCCAAGCTCGCAACAAACACAACGGTACTTGATCGATCCACCGAATCAGTCTTAGGAATCACTATCTTAGCATTAGTAGCCTTCTTGGTGCCTCTGTTTCTGCTAAAGCGAAGCGGTCGCCTAGCTTTCCACAATCCTGTCCGACTGGAGCCGCAAGGAAAATTCTGCACTGAATGCGGCAACCTGATTCAAGCCACCGCCGACAAATGCTGGAAATGTGGCGAGGCTTGTCCCGACGATCAAGAAACGTACCAGTTCCAACTCTAGACACGAGACCAAACGAAACTGCATGTAACCTAGCTACTCATCTCTGCTTACTAACGCCCTTAGTCCAAGTGTGCGTATGGTGCGCACACATTTCTGACGAACGCTCCTTCTCATTACGAAATACCCTCATCAGGGGATGGGTAATTTCTCGTCAAGAAAACCCCCATCATGCGTCGTTCGTCATCAGTCGTTTCGTCGTCGTTCGTCGTGAAAAAGTCTGTGTGAGTCTAGTGGTGCGCACACACACACAAAGAAAATACCAACAACGACGACTAACTAACGACGTTATTTTCTGGATTCTCTCTCGACATATTATTCCATTGAAGGAAATACCGAAGATAGAAGCGTAGCCAGCACGGTTGAAAAGTGTGTGTGGGTCTAATGGTGCGAGTTTCGAAGGCTTTCTCAAGCTATTCGAGAGCGCGATCTTTGTCACCTAACAGAGAGTACGCAGCTGCTAAGATATCGGGACTCGCGTATTTTTCGTGTGTGTGTATAGCCGCTCCCACGTTGCTCAGTTCCAACTCGACGAGGACTGTGCTCGAGATGTAATAAGCGCTAAATTTGACCTCCGACTAATAGCCTACAGTTTGTGCGCTGGATTGTCTAAGAGACTACTGAAGAGAGAAAAAGGGGTCAAAACGCGAAGACACAAAGAACGTCTTCCGTTCACGGCAAAGAATATACTTGAACTTTGTTGGGGTCTAACTCTGAACCTTTCTCACGAAGAACCGCAGCGCGAGCTGGGTAAGACATTCAACGAACAGTTTACGCGCATAATCAATGACCGCGAAGACAGCGCTGAGGACACGCTCTTTCTTGAGAATCTCTTAATGGTCTTGGCTAAAACCGTCAGGAATATTGGATTTATCAGAGACGAACACGTCAGATTTTTGGATTTCCGGGCGAATGAATTCGCGGAAGAAAGGCAAAACCTTAACGATATAGCTGACTTTACATCTTTCTCGGGATCCGGTCTTTACGCGAAGATAGCATCATTCCTCGGGGTTGGATCGGTCGTTGATTTGTGGAAGGGCCTTGGCTACCCAGCCGTTGATATTCCACTATTCTTCGTTGCAGGACTCGCAGGAGCCATTCTTGTCACCTTGTCGACTCATTTGTATAGCAAGGCTACCCAAAAGAAATGGGAGAAAAAAATCGAAACGGAACAGAATAACTATTGGGTAAACCGTTTCAAGCCTGAGATGACCTATCAACTCTACATCCTGTTAGGCGAAATTAGGGTCTTAGTCGAGAAATATTACCCTCAGAACAAAGACGAGATCATTCACAACGATGAACTTCTTATGATGGATGACGAGCAACTAATCTGGATCATAGCTGACGATATACTACCACCAGACGGACTCACTTGGCCCCCATACCTCAAAACGATAGCTCAAGTTCCCAGTCCTCAACAAAACGCTCAATCAGAAGGATGAGGCAGGAGGAGTCGTTTTGTGTGTGTGTCCCTTGGTGCGCACACACACTAAGAACAAGAAACTCGACGGTTCAAATTAGGGTGCTCGCACCAAGTGACCTGTGTGTGCGCACCAGTAATACACACACTTCAACCCACAATGCCAGCATAACTAGACGTTCACAAGAGCTCAGACGACTTAGGTTTGGGCCTTTCCACAGTTTGCGCAGTATTTGGCGTTGGCTTGTATCTTCGTGCGGCACTTAGCGCAGAGTTTGGTGTCCGTCTTGACTTGTGGAGGGTCTCCAATCTTGTTCGCGATGTAACCGGCTGCGCTGATCCCCATGAGTACAGGCAAACCGCTTCCAACATCGGGCAGCGAAGTTGCTCTTGAATTCAATGCAGCCCAGACAGCGATCAGGTAAACAAACACTGCCACAACGGTCCACGCAAGTTGCTGCAGCTTTGCTACGCTGAGCTCCTCAGGATTGCTCTCTTTAGCCATTAGTCCTCGAATACCTGCCGGTGATGCAGCTTGAGGCACTGGTCCCGCTGCTAGTGCTGGTGGGTTCTTCTTCTTTGCTTCCTCCTGTAGTACTCTCGTAAGTTTCGAGCCCGATTGCGTGCCAACGGTAACTCCCATCAGGAGCAGTAGATTGTCCGGAATTGAATCGGGAAAACCTCCTTTCAGCAATGCCAAAGCCACATAGCTACCCAGCACTACTCCAGTCCAAGTTATGAGTTGCACATTCGCCCAGCTTAGGTTCTTGTCCTGCTTGGAACCCTCGGCAAACATGCTGTACCCGACAACCAAGAAAACGATCCCTACAATGAATCCGAGTAAACCCGCGAGAAAAACGCTTAAGGTCGACATGCTAGTAACTTGCTGGTCTGCAGCATTTTACTCTTTGCCTATGCCTAGGTGAACGAATGCGTGTGGGTCCCTTGGTGCGCACACACACACACAAAACTACTCCTCCCACGAGGTCATTCACTAGCGCGATTAGTTTTGAAGTATCAAAGGGACAGATCGTGAAGACCACGGACATCATGAGACAACAAGCGGCAGAGTTCATCGCTTTCAACCGAAACGATCTTCGAGAGAAACTGTCCACCAGCAGAGCCCGCTCCGAGAACGGGACGATTTGAATCACGAAAGGTCATCGACTCTTCTCGAACAGGAACAACGTCCTCTTCATGATCTTGCAAGACACATGTGACGTTCACGATCTTCTGTATCCGCCATGCTCGCGCTGGGTCTTCGAGCACAGGTAGAAGATCCCGCCGGCGAGGGAGACGGCCTCAGACACATCGGCAGACCTATTCGTGCCAGATCTAGATCATGAAACCCTACAGGACGCACGTTTGAGGAAAAAAATGAAGAAATTCCGGTCAATATCGGTTCTAGGCTATTTGCCTAGTACCTTCGGCGCTTCTGGTAGCAGTCTCTACAGTAGACTGGTTTGCCCGACGTCGGCACAAACGGTACTTCCGTGTCTGCGCCGCATTCGGAGCATTTGACTTTCGTCATTTGCCTCGGGGCACCATAGCGTCGATTCTCGTAACCCATATTCGCTTTCCACCGTCCTTTGATCGTTAGTTATACGAAAGATAATACTCGACGCGATAATCGGCACGGGCCTGACGACCCCTCCCGTCATCCACGCAGGTAAGATCTCCAGTATACTGACTACGCAAAAGCCAAGACTACTATAAAAGGCGACCCAATACTTGCCTGTGCGCACCAAGGGTACACTTGGTGTGGGCGTCATAATCTGAACCATCGGTTTTGATTGATTTTCTTGTGCGCGTGCGCACCAGCCGTCGTCGTATGCGTTTTTTGTGTGTGTGTGGGTCCCTTGGTGCGAGCATCCAAAATTGAACCGTCAGTTCACTCAGTCTTGTGTGTGTGGGTAGGATGGTGCGTGAAACGCTTGACGGCACGGTCAAAATTGGTGTGTAAGACACTGCGTCTTACACTGGCATTTTCTCCTCTTTGGGTCAAGTTGACGATCACCAAGGCGCGGACATATGCGGAAGGCGAGACACCGACTCGTCTGGCCTCAGCCTCAAGAGCGAACGTGGCTAGTCTAGGGAGCCTGAAATTGAACAGCGGCTGTGTAGGGCGGCATCCCCTTCCCCATGTTGCCGTCAGACTCTCTTTATCCGGCAGGCTGGCCGCGACGGCTACGCATTCATGGTAGGCGATGACCCACGCTTTTCCCGCGTTGATGAGAGCTCGCAAAGCGGCGCCTCTTTCCCGGAAAGCGGCACCTCTTTCGAGGATGTGATCACGCACCATGTCGCGCACATACTCCGAGACTGGGACGCCTTCCTGGTACGCGAACGCCTTCAAGGGCAGCGATGTACTCCGGCGACATTCGCCACTTAACTTTAGGTCCGACTCGGCGATGTACCAAGGCTGAACAGATCCATCAATGCGGGTTGACTTGCAGCGCATGTGTTGAGCGGCGTCTTGGGCGGCTCGCAGTTTCGGATGCTGGTGCGGGCGTCCGGATTTGAACCGCTGAGTTTTGTGCTCGCAGCAATGCAGTCTCGGAAAGGTCCGCGGTTGCCGCGGATATTATCCGTATGCGGGTGAGTGGAGAGTATTGGCCGTCATCTTGCTCGTGCTAGCTTGTGGGGTTGATGGTTCCTCATACTTGGCCACAGGTCAACCCAACCCCCAGGGGGGTACCCCCACCTCAATATGTAGAATCAAGTCGGGAGGGTTAGGACGCTCCCTCGTCGCCTTTCACGCTTCTGATCCTACTCTGCACGCGTTACTTTGCTGGCCCAGACTCGAGGCATGAATCACTACGAACAGGCTCGCGGGATCCTTGAGGAGCATGTGCTTCAATTGTTTGACACTAGAAATGAACTGTTTGACAATTCAAATGAACCGTACGTACGATTAGAACGGTTCCGCGGCCTCGTGAACCGGTTCATCCCCAAATGACGAGGCGAAGCTCCGGAAACTGTACCAGCCTGTACCTCCAGGGGTGGCATACACCCGTGAAAGGGTGGCATACACCCCCCTCAGGGCGCATCAAGATCCTTCTGGAAACTCCAGAGACCCAAATGCGCGGGTTACCGTCGCAGTTGAGAATAGGTGTGGTATTGATGGCCACAGGCATGGAACTCCCTCTAGAGTACACTGGCAAGTTGTCGCGTGGGGGGGTTCGGTGGTGCGCACGCGCACAAGATTACGACGCCCGCTTCAGTCCTCCGACTCCGGAAAGTAACATTGACTCCTCGACGATGCTAACTGGCGGATTCATTTCTTGAGGATTGTCGCCGCCTCGAGTAGTGAACGGTGACTGCCAAGATGGCGGCTACCGAGACGACGATTATTACTAAGAGGTAAACTTGGTCTTGCAGGTACATTTGACTTGGACCAGTGATAGATTCTGTTGTATGTGATGCCGTGCTTGTAGAGGTCTGAGTGTTCCTAAGGGTGCTCGTGCTGACTACGGAGGCTGGGCCGACAAAGTTTGCGGGTTCAATTAATGGCGGTTGCGGTGCCTGATTGAAGTCGAAAGAGTTCATCATGTCATTCACCTCGCTGTCCCTGTGTCCGAGTGTAGGCAGCTGAAAGTTATCTTCAGCGAGTCTCAACATTGAAGAGAACTCGTACTGAGTGTGATCAATGAAACCAGCCTTCGCCCATGGCGAAATGACCAGTGTAGGAACCCGGAAACCCTCACCGTACGCATCTATTTGAGGAGGGGGCACATGATCGTAGAATCCCCCATAATCATCCCATGTAACGATTATGGCAGCCGACTGCCAGGACTGACTCTCCATCACATGATTCACTAGGTATGACACGTAGTCCATGCCACAATCGCTTCTCGCAGGGGGATGTTCACTCGGCATCACGCCGCGACAGATCGCGGGATAGCTGGGCGGAAACCATGCGCCGGGAATTATCCATGAAACCGCTGGAAGCTGCCCATTTTGAATGTCGGAAATGAACTGCCGAGTATTTGCTACATGATCCTTCAGCTGTTGAGGGTGGTTTTGGAAGTATGTGAACAGAGGCAGCACGTTCCAAATAGTTGGGGCCAAGGGTCTGGCGCTTCCGTCGTACCATTTCCAAGCAATATTGGCGCCGGACATTTCCTCGGCAAGTGTTGACCAACTCAGGTGCATCTCATCCCAATTGTAAGACGACGCAGGGTTGTCAATGATACCTCCCTTCAATATCCAACGATATGTGAGGGTTGTTGGTCCGTTGGCGCCAGAAGCTATGTACAAGTGGTTGGGGAAGCTCGGCCCCATCTCAGATGAAAAGAAGTTATCATCTAAAGTGTAATGATCAGCGTAATCCCAATAGTAAGGAATATCACTCCGATCGTAATACCCCATCGTCTTGACACTCTTCTCCCCCGTCACGAACCCATCCATCTTGCCATTATCATAGTCAATATGCGCCACGCTCCAAGCATGACTCAGATCACCCACTATACTCTCGTTGTTAAACGGGAAAGGAGCTACCGATCCGCTTCCTATATCATCAGGATCCACAGTCAACGTCTGGTTCAGCTGTGAGGGATCACTGATTCCTGGCGGCAATTCGTCACCAACAATCATGATCGGTTCAGTCACGTTGAGATGAAACGGTGAGAGATAACCAAGACCGGTATTGTTTGGGCTCAAAGGCACCGATAGGTGCGGAGGGAAACCGTTCGCTCCCGGATAAGTACCGAAATAATTATCGAACGAATGATTTTCCTGCACTATGAATATGATATGCTGAATCTTGGTTGGCGGTTGCGCATAGATGGGCGACACGTTTGTTGCGAGGCTGAGACTAGCTACCAGCATAATGATGAGCACAAAGCCGGCGCCGATTCTAACATTGCTCATTTGACTCTTCAACAACCAAGCTGAAGTCAGATAAAGATGAACCGCATTGTGGATGTAAACCCTAAGGCTCAGAACCTTTGCGGCCGCTCCTTATGGCGCGCCGGCAGAAAGTCGATGGAAAAAGTATGGATTGAGTGGCCTGTCACAAGGGAAGTGCTCGATTCTAAAACCTTAGCGCGACTGAATTTGCAAGTGAGGAATGCTGGGGAGCAAATAGGAGCGGTTCATCTGTAAGAGGCCTTTTGTAGCCTCGGCTGATACCTAGTGGAGGTTTCAATAGCTTTGTCTGCGAACTCGAAGCGTCCTAGGCCACGAATCGAATCTCTCTCAGACCTAGTGTTCGGTCTAGCTCTCTCAGTAGGCACGATCTCCCTGATCTCCAGAATGCCCAGTTCTCCAGTAAGAATTGTCTACGACCTAGCAGAATTTGGATTCAGCTTCCTGATTCTGATCACTGTGTGGATCAGCTACACGAGCATCATGTCCGTTCTCCCGCTGGAAGACGCAGCGACAATCACACTGAACGTGATCCTGCTCTTTTTCGTCTCTATTGAACCGTACCTATTCTACCTGAACGCCGTCTTCGACCTCGCAGGCCATGAAATCCTCTTGAACGCCGCTTCAGTAGCTTTCGCGTTGGACATGGCAGGGTTAATGGCGATTCTTGCCCTGTTCACGCATCAATTGACCGTGGAGGAGAAGGGCCTAATCCCTAAGAGCCTCCTATCCAATTACAAACGTATTCAAATCAGTCGTTTGATCGCAGCTCTCCTTTTCGCGCTTACCATCCTTCCCATCTTTTGGAGTCTGAGGATACAGAACATACCCTTGCGATTCTATCTTTGGTTTGTGTCACTACTCATAACCCAGACCACACGAGCGACAGACAAAACAACAGCACGAGAGCACGAGCCCGATTCCTAGACCTATGACTGTCAGCATCGTGGAAGAAGAGAAAGCTCATGGATAGGAAAGAGCGGCACGGACCATGCGGTTTCGCGAAGGAACAGTGGTCCACGCCTACGAGCGCTGTGGACTAGCTGGTTACGTAGATGTTCCGAAGTCGCCAGCTCCCTAGAATTCCGTTCGTCGTCGCTTTCGTAATTGTCTGTTGGTGTGCGCACACACAAAAACTGCGGTTCAAATCTGGGCGCCCACACCATGAGACCCCGCCGCCGCCCGAACGACGCACCATGAGACCCACACACAGGGAATCCAAGGAGAGCCAAAAGGAGCCCGAAATAGGGTCAAAATACCACGGTTTGCGTATTTCACGATAGATGGTATTTCTAGTCGAGTCTGAGGTTTACCGTACTGGCTGTCTAAGTAGCTGCCAATAGCCACGGGAGTCTGAAGGAAGAGACAGCTTCTGACCGAATTGTTTAGAATCTACAGTGGCATATTCAAGGTGAGAGGGATCACGGAATGGCCTCTGGGTCGAAGTGTTGTATGTGCTGTGGTCACGTGAATCGGCTCGAGAGCAACTATTGTGCCCTATGCGGATCACCATTTGCAGTTCCGGTGGAACATTTTTGTCTATGCTATTATCCTGAACCCGTATTCGTTGAGCCAGATTATCCTGAAGCAGTGTTCCCTGATCCACGCGACTATCCTGAAGCAGTCTTCGCGACAATCATCACCTGACCGGCTCAATGTGGATTTGAACCGTCATTAGATTGGATTTTTGTGTGTGTGTGCGCACCACTAGACTCACACACATAGATTACCAAAAACGAACGACGGACGGCTGGTGCGCACACACACAAATCAATTCCCTCAGTCCAATTTCAGTCGATCACACGACCTAGGCCTCACCCACCACCCTCAGCGTGAATCCAAATTGAGCGTTAGACTTCGTATGGCCCATTCATGAATCAGTTAAGCATATTTATGCCCTACCTAGATTAGGTGTGGATAGATTGCCTATGAGCTCCGTACCACACCATGAAATCGCATTGTTCGGGGGGACGATGCTACTCGTCGGTGGCCTCTTGATCTTCTATTTGATTGGAGACATCGCGGTTGTGAACATCCTGCCTCTCTTCCTAATGGGCATTGGAGTCATATTCATTCTACTCGGGCTCATCACACTTAGAGAACCAAAAGCAGATGACGCGAGAGCGTTTTTGATGTTGCCGAGAGCGTATCTGGTGTACGGTGTTTTGGCGGTCGTGATAGGTGTGGTTTGGCTTTCCTGGCCGATTCAAATGATCTGGTATGTACTGGCTGGACTACTGATTCTGTTCGGCGTTGTCTTTCTCATTTACGCTGGTTTGAATTATAGAGCTCCACAGAGGGTCTGCAGCAATTGCGGAGCCTTCCTGAAACCACGGGCGACGTTCTGCGACAAGTGCGGTAAGCAAGTGGGGAACTAAGGTCCTCGATAAAGTAGGCAAACGAAAATCGGGCAAGATAGCATCGCATCTCAAGAAGCTCGAGGATGCTAAGTATATCACCGAGCCTGCTGAACTAGCGAACTGATCTAACGTTAGCGCCAAGAGGTTGTTCATGCAAACGACGATTCTTCGTTCGATTTGAGATTGCACTTTTGCCGCAAACACTGCACGCTCTCACGTAACGTTTATCCGTCTTTCCTAGTCCGTTCTTCAAACGACCGGAGATGTCATACTACTATATCCCCAGACCGCCGGTTCCATACACAGTCTACGTGCCACAGCAATGCTACACGGTTGAGCAGCGTCTAGCCCCCCAACCGCCCGAAATCTACTATCAGCCACCTCCGCAGGAATACACCCACCAGCCTCCACCTGAGAAGCGCGTGTATCAACCCCCAACTCAGACATACGTACACCAGCCTCCTGCCCAGATGTACTGGTATCAGCCTCCAGCTCAGACGTACGAGTACCAACCTCCAGCTCAGACGTACGAGTACCAACCTCCACGGCAGAAGTACATGTATCAGCCTCCTCTCGAGAGAGTTCAGGATATGCCCGCAGGAGATGCCCGCATATTTCGGGAGCTGGGGATTCCAGGCCGAGATTCTAGGCGGCGTTAGATAGATAGTTAGATCCGGCCAGCATCAGTCATTTTTTTGTGACCTAGAGCGCTTGCGCGAGCTTCATGATGGTTTTTTTGTTGCTCCGGCATTGTGACGTGTGCGCCGCAGAGTTCGCACCGATAGTAGATGACGTGCTCGCCCTTGAATTGTACAAGCTTCACAAGTCGCGGATGAGGACAATTCACGAGTCTAGGAATTGGGCTCATACGTTCGCCTCAGACCGGCCTCAAATTTCCTCCTTCACGTGTGGCTCGTGGCGGGGCAGTCACAGTCACGGATGAAACAACTCCCGTCTGCATGACCATCTCGCGGCCACAAATGAGACATTTGCAGAGTGTCTTGCCGGGGAATCGTTTGTACTTCCATATAGTACAGTTGTGTGGATCAACTGCACAAAGACGCGTCCGCTCCTTCGGTAGCTGAGCCATAACGACCTCGCTCCTGGTCAACTGAAGGCGTTCGCTTTCCAGTCCGACGTTCCACTCGCCGAGTACGTGCGCGACATGGTGCATGATCACATCCTCGAAAGAGGTGGCGCTTTACGAGCTCTCATCAACACGGGAAAGGCGTGGCTCATCGCCTACCATGAATACGTAGCCGTCGCGGCCAGCCTGCCGGGAAAGGAGAATCTGACGGCAACATGGGGGGGCGCACCATGAGACACACACCAAACTGACTTCCGACTACGTAACCTTCAGTGGGCGAAACCCCTCTTACTCTATCTGTTCTCTATCTCGGACTCAGGGCATGGTGGGTAGGCAGACACAAATCATGCGAAACCGATGCGTGTGAGGGAGTGCCTTGAGGTTCTGTCCGCGCTGCGCGTACTGGTCGGAAGCGAACTTCTGCTCCAATTGTGGCATGGACTTGCGATGCTACCCCTCAGTGTATCTTGTGGCGTCGATCTGAAACAGAACTTCTCGGTTTTCTAGGCAAGTGTAATATGGCGTAGACGAAACTCATGTACCTCAAGGGTTGAGCAAGATGCCTGAATGCAAGGAATGTCACCAACAAAAGAAAGCTCTCACCAAGACAGCCCACTGTTACGAGTGCTGGCATAGGCTACATGCGATGGGAGCGATCTAGCATGATCGTCAAGTTTAGACTATACGGAGATCAAGCACGAGAAATTCACAACCATGAACACGTCGACCTGAAAGATGCAGAAGTTCACAAGGTCGACTACAACACGAAGATCACGCTCTCACTCAGAATAGCCAGGGGGTTCGGCGCAGCAGTCGAAGGAGAGTTCGAAATATGAACAGAAGTAACCCAATTCTGGGTTCGGTGTCTCGATCAATCAAACTGCTCGCTGCTGCGAAGCCACGGAAGAAACGCGACAACTAAATCTTTTCTTCTTTCCTGCTCCAACGATTCATGGGCCCGCGGATCGTCATTGTCATCTGATTCTAAGACCTGTATGACCTGCAAGAGAGAAAACTCAGCCGAAAACAAGCATTGTTGCGGGTGCGGATCGCTTCTGCAAACGGGGGGACAATGCGGGTGCGGATGCAAATCCGGCTCCTGTTGCTAAAGTTCCTTTGACGGCCAAAGGGGTGCGCCCCCTCAAAAAAGGGCGGCTTTGCGTTCTTTCTTCTTCTCGCGTGCTTCCGCCACCTTCTTATCTCTACTAGCCGTCCACGCTTTCTTAGCTCCCCTACTTCTCCTGCTTGCCATACATTAGTCACCTCTCAGATACAACATAGCACTAACACTCGAATAAGCAACTTCCGATGAGTAAGAGGAAGGGCGAAGATTCGAATACGCCGCAATGGGCAAAGGTTTTGCGTGATCTTGTGGAACTGCGCGACACGACGCTAAAGGAGTTGGTCACTCAGGAATGGCAGGACTGATTTCTGCTCGCGGAGAATTCTCGCGTTCGGGTTTTGAACCGTGTGTGTGGGTAGGCTGGTGCGCACACACAAAAAGAAGACGAATGGGGGTTCAGGTCAGGACGCCCACAGAGGACCACACAGATTCTTAGGTCGCGCCCGGATCTGCCTACAGTATCGGAGACGTGGATTCTGCTGCGGCCTCGCCGAGCTAGGTCTTCTTGACAGCCGCCTGGAGCTGTGCCAAAACGGCTGGAGGAACAGAAGTTATGCCATGAGCTGTCTTGGCGTGTTCCATCCCCTGCTTCATTAGGTCGTCCATACTCTCAGCATTCATCTGAGTACTGCACATAGGACACTTCACCGTGAAACCCATCGTAATCACCTCTCACACGAAAGAGACAGTGCATCGTGTAATACGCTTTGCCGTCTGACAGAGCAGATGCTTCCACCTCTGCAGTCACTGCATCGTCTGGCTGAATGGAGAATCATACTACATGGCCCTCTGAAATACCATCTTCCAAGAGTCGACAAGAGAGTCCCACTCGTTGGACTAGGTAGATTCATGAGTTTCTCTGTCAACTGGAGAAGAGTTGCAGTCACAAGAAATGTGACGGTGAAGACCTTACTTGCTCTTTGCGATTTTTACCATGATACGGCCAAGACGTTTATGTCCGGCTTTCATGTACCACTTTAGCCACCATGCAGCTACAGCTTCAATAGCTGCGCGATCGAGAGTCCCGAGGTCTTTTTCCGCTTCCTCCGCCGCAGCGTCCATCTTAGCTAGAACATCGTCTTTGTCTTCAGTCAAAGTTACTCCCTTCCCAACGTAGCATCTGCACAGGTTCTAGAGGTTTACCCAACTAATGGACACTTAAAGCGTATAGTTTCATTTCAAATGCGACCCGAAGAGGATGGGTGTCCTCAAAGCAGTGGACAGATACGCGAGGGATGATCCGGAATTGATACGAGAGTTCGAAGAGAAATCACTACCATACTAGACATGGACGAATCATGAGTCCAAATTGCGATGCCCGCACAAGCCTACCCACACACCAGCTATACCAATCTAATCTTTGAAACTCAATACTCAATCCATCGGATTTAGCGCGATCATAGCTGTAACAAGAACCGACCTAGTGGGGATGACCCATTATGAAAGAATCTTATGAGAGAATTAGTCCTACTGCCAAACTCGTAGCTCACCTCAGAACATCTATCGATATCCCATTCGCAAAGGAGGTTGCAGAGGAGAGTGGGGGACCTACTCGGAAGGGTATCGATCCCTCTCCGCATTAGTGCAGACATTGCCACGGCTATCGTGAAGAACCGATTTACGTTCGTCTAAACGAAGACCTACAGAATCTCGCTAGCTGTGCTCCCTAAGACTTGCTCCGGTCGGCCGTCATTGCGGGCGGAGCGATAGAGAGCATCAATCACTCGCATGTTAGCAGCGGCGTCAGCGGTAGGATAACGCAGAGGCTCGTTATTCAGCACACAACTTGAGAAATACTCCACCATCAGCCTGTATTCGTCATCTCCAGGAATCTGATGCAGCACCTCATTCCGCTCCTCCTCTTGTCGGATTATCGTATTGCTCGTTCCGGGTGTGAAGGCCACCGGCACGTCGAGCACGCCTTTCGTGCCTACTACTTGGTAGAACTGTCTGGGGCTCAAGACAAACCCGCAGTCGAACTGAGCTAGGAGTCCGTTTGCGAAGCGAAGGCTGCATGCCATCTGCTCGTCAACCCCTGTGAGACCCCATTTGGCGTACGCCTGCACTTCAATTGGGTCTTGAGCAGCGATCATGCGACTGATATTGACGCAGTAGCAACCCACATCCATCAATGAGCCACCTCCAAGCTCTGGTTGCAGGCGGATATCGGTTGGGCTGGTGAGACAAAACGAGAAAGCAGAGTGGATGAGTCGGAGATCACCGAGCACTTGGCCTCGCACCAACTCGAAGACTTTCCGCGTTCGCGGATGAAAGCGGTACATGAACGCCTCCATCAACTTCACGTCATTGAGACGAGCGGCATCCTCCATCTGGGCGCACTCCTTGGCATTCATCGCCAGCGGTTTCTCACACAGGATATGCTTGCCAGCCTCTGCCGCTTTGATCGTCCATTCTCGATGCAGGCTGTTCGGTAGCGGGATGTAGACAGCGTCAACATCCTTGGCAGAGATCAAAGCCTCGTAGCTGCCGTAGCTCGCCGGAACGCCAAGTTCCGATGCGAAGCCACGCGCCTTCCGCGCGTCGCGGCTTGCGACAGCCACCAGCTCGCCATTGTTAGAAAGCTGAATCGCTGGAATAACCGCCACGCGTCCAATGTTCGCAGTGCTGAGCACGCCCCAACGAACCTTACGAACAACCAATCTTGCCCACTCTCACCATGATCTCGCGTCGACGCCTTATTTCCATTGCCTAGGCGCAATGTACCACTTGCGGCTCTCGTTCGAGGCCGCCAACACAGTGCCGTTGCGACTCAAAGCAATCGGTCTGTGCTGTTCTTATGTGTGGGTCTCTTGGCGCGGGCGCAGTAATTCGAATTCATGTTTTGTATGTGTGCGCACCAGCCTCGCTGCTTTCTCTGCTCTCATTGTGGATTGCTTGCTTCTAGTGATGCATGGGATCGTTCTGCCTAGCCGGGTAGGTTCGCCTTAGCGAGCTTCAACTCCCCGGCACTCAATTCTGCTGCTTTACTGCCCGCGTAGCTCATTATTCACACGACCAACCAAATCCTCTCAGGACTTTTCCTAACAGGAAGCATTAGGTGAAATTGATCTTGACATTAATTATTGATTCTCATGCCTTTAGGAATTCTGTGACAAATTCTGCCCATGATCTGATTTGATTGCGAGAACGAGGATGGCGCTAACTAGTTGAGCCAGAGAGGCGACTGCGAAAATCAGGACGGGGTTAAAGGTGCTCCAGACGAACCCGAAAATTAAGGGACCGATCAGGAACCCTAGATCTTCGAAGGACCCATAGATTCCTACAGCAGCCCCGTAGATTGTGTTAGACGTGACCTTTGGAACCAGTGCCAAGAGAAGAGAATCCGCTGCGAGCATTAGAGACACCATCACTGAGACTAGGAATAGCTGAGGCTGCGTCTTAGCCACGAAATAGAAGAGAAACATTACGGAAGATGATACCAGCCCAATTCCTGCCACACGTCTTCTTCCGAAACGGTCTGACAACCAACCAAGGAGCGGCATGGCCGCCAACTGCGCAGCATAAGTCGCGCTAAGCAACACCCCGACCTGAAAGGTCGACATGTTGACTTGTTGCTTGGCGTATAGTGGTAGAAAGGATTTCATCAATGAGACCGTCATGAAAGCGAATAGGGCGGACATGAACAGAAGGCCCGCTGAGCGAACACGCAGGATCGAACTGCGGCCTTGAAACTCTCGCTTCCGTCGGCTCATGTCCACTTTGGGAAAAGTCACTGTTACTAGACATGCCAAGACGAGGGCGAGTGCGGTTGATGCGTAGAATGGCCAGTTGAAGGAATATGTTTGCGCTAGGTAGGTGCCGATCAACGGACCTAATATGCTTCCACCCATAGAGACTGCCCACCAGAGACTCGCGAAGAGGCCGACCGACTTCTGCGGAGATTCGTCTAGCACGTAGACTCTAGTCGTTGGACCCACCATCACACCAAATGCGCCCATGAAGAACTGCAGAATTAGGAAATATGGAATCAGAAACTGCAGTGTGTACAATGGAGAAATGACGCTTATGGCTAACAGCGAAATGATGATTAGCAGACGGCGATTGACACGGTCGGCCATATTCCCCCAGATCCATTCGAAAAAGAACATGCCCAATCCGTTCGATGTGGCCATGAGACTCCAACCAATAACCCCGATTCCAAGAGATTGGACATAGAGCGGCATCACTGGACCATTGACAGACACTGTTCGTAAAACGCTCCAGAACAGGAAGATGAAATAGATCGGCAGTAGACGGCGGAGGTTTGAACTCAAGTGACTCCATGTCCCAACAATGGTTTCAGACTGTTTGGTTTGTTTCTCGAACTCTCAGCAATTCTGAGCATACTGTATTTGGGGCATTTGGGTTTGCATGTTTCCTAAGAGGCTTATTGCGATCTTCCGCGACTGCCCTTCTCTAAACCGCATGTGCTCGCTTCGCTCACAGAGGCAGTCTGTTTCTCTCATTAAGAGAACGGTTCGGTGTTGTGTTGGGTTTGGTTGGGCGTCCTGGCAAGCGTGTGTCTTCAAAGGCGCGCGCACACGAGATGGATCGGAAAACCAGATTAGCGATTAACGTACATGAGGACACTAGACCTGGGTTACCAGTTCGCGCAGGATGATTACACTTGCCTTTAGTTTACGCTTGCATCGCGCCGCATGGTAGCGAAGCTATTCCTCAACTGGCATCGAAGATTATGCGCAGGAAGTTCCACCCCACAACTGTTGGGATGGAGAGAATGGCTGATGAGTTGAAACGGGCGAAGCCGGACACGATAGTGATCGCAAGCCCGCACAACCTCAGGTTATGGCATAATATTGGAATCGTGATCGCGGAGAACTCATCAGGCATACTACGTGCTTCACGGCAGAGCAGGAAGTCGGTAACCCTCAAGATGAAATGCGATGTTGGCTTCGCTAGAGCGTTATTGGATCTAGCTTCTAAACGGGGTCTGCCAGTCGTAGGTGTGAATTATGGTTCAGCAGAGGGGCCGGCATCGGATATGCCGATGGACTGGGGGACTTTGGTTCCCCTCTGGTTCTTTGCGAAAAAGCTGAAGCGAAAACCGCGCATTGTAATCGTGACGCCATCGCGTGAAATACTCCTTCGTCATAACTTCGAGTTCGGAAGAGCCATCGCGGATCTTGCTGAGAGAAGTCGGAAGCGAATTGTATTCGTCGCTAGTGCGGACCAAGCACATGCCCACAAGAAGTCTGGGCCATATGGCTTCAGCAGAAGAGCCGATGATTATGATACGATGGTTCTTGACCTTGTTACGCATAACCGGCTACGTTCGGTTCTAAGGTTTGATCCCAAGCTGGTTGAGCAGGCGAAACCGGACAGTCCCTGGCAAATGGTCATGCTCGCTGGTGTTGCGGAGAAGGTCAGATTAAGAGGGTCCGTCCTCTCCTATCAGGCCCCTACGTACTTCGGACTTATGTGCGCAAGCTTCCAAAGAATAGGCTAGCCAAGGACTGTTCCACCGGGTGCTCAATGATGGTTGACGCTGTTGATCGTCACTTGTGGCTGTCAAATCCTTATGCTCGTCGTGTTAGAATGGTCTGCTTAGTCTCGGGTGCTCTTACTTGCTGAGGAGACTTGGAACGGTTGCTGTTAGTGTTGTCTTGTTAGCGTTCGCTTTGGGCGGAGTCTTCTCATTAACATCAAACCTCCGTCAGGCGGGGGCGCAGGACGTGACTGTTTCCACACTAACCGTCACTGTGCCCGTCTATCGAACCGTAATCCAAAACGTGACTGAAACGGTCCAGACGCCCGTTACGTCATACGCAACCGTCACATCTGTAGGCACAACATGGTCCAACGTCACGGTCAGGCAGTTGGTGACGGAATGGAATACCATTACCTCGGTCACGACTGCCATGGGGATGTTCGGGGCTTTGCCGAGCAGAATGTTCGGCCTCTATAGTGACTTGGCGCTGCTAGTTGGAGGAATCCTAGGAGGGGTTGCCGTAGCCCTGGTGTCCTCGCGCGTATTTTGGAAAAGGGCAAAGCCTGCTAGTCTCCAAGACGAACAGGACGCAGGCAAACCAAATGAAACAGAAGGAACCGGACTCGTGGAAACAGGACTATCGCTTCCGAGAGACCATTTCGAAATCTCATCTGTCGCCAGTCACCCGGACTTTGACGCGGTAATGGCGGAGCATGACAGGATCGGTAGATTGCTGCCTCCTGCCACGAAGATGAAGGCTGACGGCATTGCTAAGAAGCTGCTAGACGAAAAGCCTCCTGACCTCTACCAGGCTGCAACCTCAGAGGTTCGAAAGCGATTCAGTAGCTGGGCCGAGTGGGATCGTTCAGGGGTAGACGTCGTGTCCTTCTATGTCATAGGCGAGATTCTTGAGGACTTCATGGACAGCGCGGGAGATGAGTCGCAGCTAGTCAGCGTAGATCTCCAGGATGCGATGCAGAAGGAACAACAATTGATTGTGACCTTGAGCGAGATCCTCAAGAAAACGGAAGACACGCAGAAGGAAATCATCGAGTCCCTTGATGGAGACTAGGGAGAGGCTCACCGCACGGACAGACGGGTTTAGACTGACAGCAAGCCTTCCCTCGTAATGTCGCAAAGGCTATACCCAGACAACGCGATTTCCACGTCTCACATTCCAATCACTGACCTGTGTGCTCGCACCAGCCTACTACGCACACAAAACTACTCCGCCCTCCTGCTCCTGACGCTTCCTACTCGTTAGGGGAGGAACCTCCTAACAACCTCCTCTTTCCTTGTCAATGGAATATCCAAAGCGTGAAATCCTCGCACAAGCGAACTATTATGCTGACTTGGTGAGATTCACGTTCACCTGTCTGGCGTTCGCTGATTCCTACTGCGTGCACGCGACCGCCAAAGAGGGGCGTAATCACAAGAACTCACCACATGTGAGGGACGGCAAATGAGTGGCGAACAGAGAAGACTAGCAGCCGTAATGTTCACAGACATCGTTGGATACAGTTCGCTGACTCAGAAGGACGAACGACTGGCCCTTGAGCTACTCGAGGAACACAGAAAGATAGTTCGTCCAATAGTCGCTCGCCACAATGGGCGCGAGATAAAGACGATGGGTGACGCTTTCCTCATAGAATTCGAAAGCGCCCTCGAAGCAACACAATGCGCAATAGACGTACAGAAGAGCCTGCATAACTATGATCAACAGTCGATAGTGGATAGACGAATCCACCTCAGAATTGGGATTCACCTCGGAGATGTCCTACAGCGACAGAGCGACGTTCTTGGAGACGCTGTTAACATTGCGTCAAGAATCGAACCGTTGGCGCAGCCGGATGGGATCTGTATCTCTCAACAGGTCTACGATCAAGTCAGAAACAAGATAGACTGCCCCATTGAAGACCTCGGACCACATCAATTGAAGAACATAGACGCCCCGATTAGTGTGTACAGGATCCTCCCCTTGGAGAACAGCGAAATAGCTCAAGTCAGCCTCGACAGGAAGCGAATCGCTGTACTGCCATTCTTGAATATCAGTCCGGACCCAAGCGATGCATATTTCGCGGATGGGCTTACGGAGGAGCTGATAGCTCGACTCTCAACCATTAGCGGGCTCAAAGTAATCGCTCGAACATCCATAATGCGCTTCAAAGGCACGGCTAAGAGCGTAGGCGAGATAGGGAAAGAACTGAAGTCCGGCACAGTACTCGAGGGAAGCGTGCGCAAGGCAGGGAACAGGCTGCGGGTCACCGCCCAGCTGATTGATGCTACGACTGAAGAGCACCTTTGGGTGCAGAATTATGATAGGCAGCTTGAGGACGTCTTCGCGATTCAGACAGAAGTTGCTCAAAATGTGAGTGATGCTCTGGAAACGCGATTACTGAGGGAGGAGAGGGAGCATATTGAGAAGAAACCTACCGGGGACATCGGCGCTTACACGTTCTACTTGAAGGGCAGATACTACTGGAACGAAAGATCCAGGGACGCCGTCGAAAAGGCGATCAAGTATTTCGAAGAAGCGATCAGGAGGGACCCTGGGTTTGCTCTCGCCTACGCGGGTTTAGCTGACAGCTACATTGTACTCGTGGATCATGGGTATGTTCCGCGAAGCGAGGGTTTCCCAAAGGCCGAAGAGGCAGCGAGAAAGGCGCTTGAACTCGACGAGACACTTGCTGAAGCTCACACCTCACTCGGCAATATTCTGAGCTGCCAATGGGATTGGCTCGGGGCGGAAGAGGAGTTCGCCAAGGCTCTAAAAAGCAATCCCAACTACGCGACAACGCATCACTGGTACTCCATCCACCTTCTATCCCTTGGACACCTGGATGAAGCGATCAAGGAACTGAAGATCGCGGAAGAACTTGATCCTCTCTCTCCAATGATACGTACGTACGCGGGTCTTGTTTACTTCGCCGCTCGCAAATATGACATTGCATTGAAAGAACTTGACAAAGCGCTGGAACTTGATCCGAACTTCGTGCCAGCACATGCTAACCGTATTGATGTCTACTTGGCCAAATCAATGTTCAAGGAAGCTCTGGCCGAATGGGAGTGGGCGCTGCCCTTTTATCAACCGCTCTCGACCGCGATGAAAGCGGAAGTCGGGTCTCTTTACGCAACATTAGGGCGGACTGAAGAGGCGAAACGGATCTTGCGAGAATGCGAAGAGGCTTCCGCTCATGAACCTGTTGAAGATGTGAACCATAAGGCTCTAGCGATCATTCACTTGAAGTTGGGTAACAAGGATCGGGCTTTGGAATGGCTTGAGAAGGCGTTCGAAGCCCGCACAATTACTCCTTTCCTAGTCAAACTCTCTTGCTGGTTTGACGAAATCACTTCTGATCCGAGGTTCGACGAGCTATTGAAGAAGACCGTCCGGTCACTCGACGCCACGCGAAAGTAGTTGTGTGTACGCACCAACCGTCGTCCATCGTCGTATGCGTAATTTGTGTGCGTGGATGGCTTGGTGCGAGCGTCGAGATTTGAACCCTTGATTGTGTGTGTCACTTGTGCTGCTGTCGTCGCAATTGAACAATGACCTCTTTGCGTAGGCCTAAATCACTCCCCCAGGACCATTGAGTTGTGGAACGAAGTCTTTGGAGAGCAGACTGAAGGTCACAGAGAAGTCATGCAAGACTGCTCTCTCAAAGACCGGAGTCTCGTCCTATGACTACACTGTCAATCCGTATACCGGATGCCAGAACGGCTGCGTTTACTGCTACGCCAACTTCATGCGTCGCTTCTCAGGCCACCTTCAGGACCCTTGGGGAACCTTCGTGGATGTGAAAGTGAACCTCCTCGACGTGTTAGGTAAGGAGTTGCCAAGAAGGCCGGGAGGCTCGATCTGGCTCAGCAGCGTATGTGATCCCTACCAGCCTCTGGAAAGGAAGTGTAAGCTGTCTCGGGGAGTCATTGACCTCGTATCCAGAGATAGCAGATTCTCACTTTCTGTCTTGACAAAGAGCAGCCTAGTTCTTCGTGACCTCGACCTGCTCGAACGCATGAAGGATAGAGTTGATGTTGGGTTTACCATAACAACGTTCAGTCAGAACGCGCAGCCCATATTCGAGCCATACGCGTCGTAGTGTCACTGATAGAATCAAGGCACTCGGGAGATTGGGTGAGGCTGACATAGATACGTGGGTATTCATCGCTCCGATTCTTCCATACGTGACTGAAGAAAGGCTCGAACAGGGATTGCAGCGATTGGCTAAGTCTGGTGTCAAGCGTTTGATGACGGATCGATACAATGCCCGCGGCATGATAATGCGGCAAACCCTCCAAGCATACAAGCGATGGAGGCCCAGTATCGATCTCGAAGCGGTACGGGAGCTTCTATGGCACGGAGATGAATACTATCGCCGATTGGATGAAAGAATCGCTCGCCTATGGAAAGAAGCGGCTCCCGGCTCCGCTTACGAAGCTGTTTTCTGAGCATTTCTCTCCGCTGCTACTCGGGCCGCCTGGTTGCGCATGCATAATTCCGACAGATGGGCGGATAGGGTGTGTGCCAATCATCATAATGCGCTTCCTCAACTTCAGAGAGTATCCCATTGTAGAACTCTCTGACGGTAGGTTGCCCGCGGTTTTACGCTTGATTCAGTTCCATAACAAAGCTATACCCGTGCCGTCGAAAGCCTAGGCCATCGTAAAAGCGGTGAGCGGCCTCCCGCTTGAGATTGCTCGACAGTGCCAACTTGTAACAGCCTCTTTCCCGGCAGCGATCCATGGCGAACCGCATCATCTGCTTGCCGACACCTTTACCCCGCCAGTCTCCCTGCACCACGACATCTTCCACGACGCCCGATGGCGCTCCCATCAAGTTGTCCATGATCAGCAGCGCAAATGTGCCAACAATCGACCCGCCCAATATTGCAACGTAGACCTTGTAGTCAGGATAGCTCATCATCCGCGCGTAGATCGATCGGGCCTGTTCAATCGAGAGCACTCGACCATGATCTTCGACTTCAACGTACAGGGCAAGGATCGATGGCAAATCCGCCTCGGTAGCGGCTCGGATTTCAAGGTTCACGTTCGACTCCTCGCTGAAACAGTAAGAAACTCTACCCGCATCAAAAATTTGTCTGTTACCTTGCCTCAAGAGAGAAGACGGCAACAGAAGACTAGTCGAGTGCACGCACCATTCACGTGAAGATATGCCGGTCGCTTAATGCGCACAAACAAGAGAAAACGACGCCTAACAGCAGTTCAAGTTACGATGCTCGCACCAGCCTACCCACACACACACAAAATAACGAATCCCATTCCAACCGATAAGGGACGGAAAACAAGTTGTAGACGTGCTCGACTGCGCGAACACACAACCTCTTTTATGCCACCAATACTCGCTCGATCATAGAGGAAATCAAAATGGATTGCGAGAATTTAGCAAAATGCAAATTCTTCACATTCATCAGCACCACCAAGACGGGTCAAACAGCAGCCGCCGGCTTCACAATGAAGTACTGCAAAGGTGAGCTGCGTGAGTCATGTGTCAGGAAAAAGGTCAGCAAAGCGCTAGGCGGCCCGCAATACGTCCCAGATAACATGCTGCCCAATGGATATCCTCTCGCCGGCACTAATGATGTCGAATGGCCCGATGCAGTTCGAGCGCAATTGAAAGTCCCAGCCTAAGCTCTAACGCTAGACTGGAAATCGAGAACTGCCCGTCACTCAGTCTTCGACGGCATGTTCTGGAGTTCCTTCACAGGCGTGCCATTGCTCATTCCGATCCTTTTGTACGCGCACACAAAACATGAGCTTCTGTTTTTAGTCGTCGTCGGGTCTCGTGGTGCGCACACACACACATTTCACCAATCCTAACGGTTCCAATCACACTACGAAACCACGCCAGTGAAAATGGAAAACACTAGATTTCTGATAACTCGTATGGTGTCAGATATTGGGTAGGCTGGTGCGCACACACAGCAGAATCTTGCAGTGGCCCAAGCGGCATATATCTACAAGACCAAGTTCACTCATAGCAATCGCCGTCGTTGCGGTGACAGTAATCTTAGCCTTCGTCATCAACAAATCGAGACGCCAACACCCTCGGAAGATATACATGCTCATTAACGCCCTCGATGAATCAACTTTATGTTTCGGAGTCGGAGGACCTTAACAGCGTCCTGGTCTCACTATTCATGACAATAAGAAGTCAAGTAGAAGAAGAGGGGCTCTACTGGGCGTTGAAGGCTAGCTTAAGAACCGGGCACATTTTGTCTTGTTGTCGTAGCTTTTCTTTTGTTCTACGTAGAGTTGCCTGCGGGAGTAGCGGCGCAGCAGGTCACTATAGAGACAGCCCCCACTTTCGTCTGTAATCTCATGGACCACCGGGCTGTTGCCCTAGGCATAGGGGGCGCGGACCTTGGTGTCAGCGTGGTGGACGGTTCAAAGTTGTGGTTAATGTTCGGTGACACCGTCAGGTACAGGCCCGGCCGGGGCCGGCCCAGGGCTCCGGCCGCTAGTCGGAGCTAGTTCTGCGATAGAGTCGCAGCTTCCGTTCAACTGCTCCTCCTATTCGTGGCTGACCACCTCCGGCGGAAAATTCTACCAGCCCCTGCTTTCCTCACGGAAACCCGGGGATGAATTGACGGTTCCAGCCGGAGCCATCACACTCAACGGTACGATCTACATTTACTCAATGCAGGTGGATAAATGGGGCTCGACAAACCAGGCCGATGCCCATGGCGTGCTCTTCAAACGGGTGGTCAACGGGCCTTTTACTGAATTGACGCGCTGGCCGATGGACAAACTGTTTGTCAATACCGCGCCAGTTGCAGCTGAACTTCCCGACGGCACTCCCGTCATCTTCTTGGCCACAACCGCTCAATATCGGGATTCACCGATCTACCTGGCCTACGTAGTCCCATCGGAGATCGCGGACCCTGCAGGCTATCACTACCTTACCGGATATGACAAGAACGGGTCTCCACTTTGGAGCGCTGATATGGCCGAGGCCAAGCCGCTACCACGTTTCGAGAACGTCTGGGTGGGTGAGTTATCTTTCCTGTACGATGCACCTCTCAAGAGCTACTTGCTTATGTTCAAAGACTATACGAGTAAAACGTTCGTTCTCTACTGGTCAAGCACTCCATACGGCCCATTCGAAGGCCCGTTAACGTTCTCTCCCTGCGGCACTACTTCTAGTCGGCCAAACTGGATGCAAAGTGGATGGGGCCTATGCTATGGTGGTTATATGCTGCCAGATTCTTTCGGCGCTGACGGCCATGATCTCTATTTCGACATCTCGTTATGGGATCCTTACACCACTGTGCTCATGACGATGAGGCTAGGTACCCCATTAACGACTGGATCAACTTCGCAAATTACTTCGACATCAAGCGCTAACATATCTGCTGCTGAGACGACTTCCGGTGAACAGGGCTATGGCGCAGCTCTCGTTCTTCCGTTGTCCATCGCAGTTCTTGGCTGCGGTATCGCGGTGATAGCAGCACGAAAATATGCCAGGAGAAACCGACCTTAACTCCAAATGAAAGTAACCGATATTGAAACCTGGAAAATGGAATGTCAAGGGGAAATCTGGGTATTTCCAACCACTTCCCAAGACGCCGTTAGGTAGCGCGCTTATGACAGGACACGAACTCAACTTCGTTTCCTTCAGGGTGTGGAAGTACATTGAGCGCCAGTGTGCTTCTCTATGCACTTCCTCAGTAGCGTAGATTCAACATTGGATTTCAGCAGGCAAACATGGCTCAACGCTTCGTTCTACCGCTACTATACATCTAGCCTTACGCCCAAGATCAGCGTGATATTCTGTGTGTGGTATCACTGGCGCGAGCATCGAAAATTGAACCTTCGTTGTCAGTCGTTCGAAAATTGTGTGTGGGACTGTTAGTGCGAGCGTCGTGATTTGAACTCTCGTTGTGTGTGTGCGCACCATGAGACTCCCCATCAATCTACACTGACGACTTATCGGGCGGGGATGGTCCGGTGGTGCGCTATCATCATCCTCTCTGAGAGGAAATCGTTGACTCGGTGGCTGATCATGCTGAGAATGTCGTATGGGACTGAAAGCGGCTTGACTATCATGGATTGATCTTGCTTGCCAACGTAGCCGCAAGGTCCCTCTCTTCAGGTTCCAGTGTCACTTCTAGGGTTGGCTTCTCGGAAATTCCTCGCTAATACATATGCGATGCCTTACGCGTCTCATTTGGAGTCCTCTTATAGTCTCCTCGGAGACGTGTCAGTCTGTGGTTCGCGTTGAAGCTGTGGGCTTCACTCTACGCTATGGTTTGGCTGCTGGTTCTGGAATTCATTCTCGTCTGGGGACCAGTTTCCGGATTCGCATTGCTTCTATACGTTCACGTGATTCTTGGCATCGTCATATTCGCAATCGCGTACAGTAACGCCTCCAAACTGGGCGGATTGCAGTGCCCGGCTAGGATCAGGAGGATCGCGAAGGCAACAGTTGGGTTAGCGGCCTTCGAGGGGGTGCTTGGCATCCTGCTCTACGTCAGCAAGACCAGCTCGTTTCCAAGCCTCGTCACGAGCGCGGTGGGCTTCCTGCACATTCTCACTGCTCTAGCGATAGTGACGCAAGCGGCCTCAACTGCAACTTCTTACGACATGTGGGAAGAGAAGGAATTCGTGTAGAAGTCGAGTTGGAAGCGGTTCGCATCGCATCGTCCTCTCGGGCCCTACAAGCGACGGTCTCTCCTTCTGCTGTGTTGACCGATTCGCGCACCACATTTGGGGGCATCATCCCGGTCATGTGGGACGTATGACACCTCAGAAGTTGTCGATGACATCCATGAATACCAGAGGAGACTCAACGATCAGAAAGGTAACAAGGTCCGATGAAACAAACCAGTCCGACCGATCTTCCACTATCGTTTATCCCTGATCTGTTTCGCGACTTTCTCGGCTACTTCTAGGGTGTATTCAATGTCTTCTTTCTCGATGCCTCTATGCGTAACCATTCTGACACGTCCGGCTTCCTGCGCGCCCGCCTTCACACCCAAATCACGCAATCTAGCAGCCCATTCAATCGCAGCTATTCCTAGGCCGCTAACATCGTAGCGAACGATGTTCGTCTGGATGTAGTCAAGATCGAGCGAGATCCCATCGATCTTCGATAGACCTCTCGCGAGGAGTTTCGCGTTTTCGTGATCGTCCTTGAGGCGGTCGATCATTTTCTCGATCGCGATTATTCCAGGGGCAGCGATTATGCCGGCCTGCCTCATGCCTCCGCCGAGCATTTTGCGGTAGCGTCTAGCTCGGTCGACGAGGCTGCGGCTTCCGACCACAAGTGATCCAACCGGAGCGCTCAAGCCTTTGGAGAGGCAGAACATCAGTGTGTCCACGTAGCGCGTTAATTCACGCACGTCGATGTTCTGTGCCACGGCTGCGTTGAATATCCTCGCGCCGTCCATGTGGACGTTTAGCCTGCGTGTCTTCGCGAGTTCACAGAGCGTCTTGATCTGGGACGGTGACCAGACTGTGCCTCCGGCGTAGTTGTGAGTGTTCTCGATGCAGATCAGTCTCGTCGGAGGAAAATGTATGTTCGGCTGTCTAAGCACAGCCTCGATGTCCTGAGGGGTCATGACGCCCATGTGCCCCGTAACGAGGCGCGGTACGAGCCCGCCGATCACCGAGAATGCGCCGACCTCGTGGCTGTACATGTGGGCGTGAGCTTCGAGGATCACCTCGTCTCCTCGCTCGGTCTGACTCATCACGCTGGCTAAGTTCGCTTGTGTTCCGCTCGTCGTCAAGAGAGCGGCTTCCTTCCCCATCTTCTTGGCCGCAAGTTCCTCCAGACGGTTCACAGTCGGATCTTCTCCATAGACGTCGTCGCCGAGTTCGGCGGTTCTGATCGCCTCGAGCATCTCTTCCGTTGGAAGGGTTACTGTGTCGCTTCTCAGGTCCACTACGCGCATGCTAGATCGTGCTCACTACAGCTAGCTACTGATTGTCGATTTAAGTACAGAAAGAGATGGCAAACTCGTCGGCCCGTGTCTCACTTGGCTCTGAAAGCCTTGAGCGTCGAAGCGCTGACGACATGCAGGCAACGTACCTTCCAATTCTTCATTCAGCCTGCAAGCTCCGCTCGTGCGTCTGGGCCAGCCGGCCAGGCTCAAGCGCAGATCGTGCGTCAGTTCAATTTGGTCTCAGTTTCGTCGAGGTTGAATGGGTCTGCTTGGATTGGCTATTCCCGGTAGACGTAGTTTATCGCGCCAGCGATCAGGATCAGAATCGAGCTGCCGATTAGAATCTGAGTCTTCAGATCCGAGCCACTCATGAGTCCTACGACAAGAAGAATCGCGCCGATGACTATACACGCATTCCCGCTTTCGTTGTCATCCGTTTCGATGCGAAACTGTAGCACTCAAGGGCCTCTATCGCGCAGATAGCGCCTACAACTAGTATGACTATCAGAATGAAACTGATTCCAGCATTCAGCCTGAATGGATACACAGTTGAGATGGGATCATCATGACAATGCTAACAAGGCCAATGATGCCGCCAATCAGAAAGAGGATCGCTGACAGATCCAGTATAGCCCGTTTCCAGATCGGTTCTTCCTTCACCACAAACGATCACCTTGTACAGATTGCTACGCCCTGGGCTCGACAATAAGCGAAGGAGCAACAGTCACGTGGGCGGCTCGTTAAAGCTATCATCTTCATAATTTCTATTGGTCCACGTCAACATTAGTACTAAGGTTTCACATAGATAGTTACAGCCAATGAGATGAGAGCCATGAGTGCCAAGCAAACGGCGGAGCCGGAATACGGCAATTGGGTATCCACCAAACTGATCTACGGCTCGATCGCGTTGAGTATTCCATTCTTCGCGCTATCGCTTGTGTCCCCATTATTTGTCGTTGGAGCGATTCCATTTCTCCTGTCATTCGCGTATTTTGCATATGCACGCTACATGTTCTCACAACGGGGAGGCGATCTACAGGCACTGATTCGCAACCTAATCGTTGAACGTCTCGACTGGGATGGGAAGGGCAAAGCGCTCGACATCGGATGCGGCAACGCTCCTTTGGCAATCGAGCTGGCAAGGCGATATCCCAACGCACACGTGACCGGGATTGACTACTGGGGCGGCATGTGGGAATACTCGAAAGCGGTCTGCGAGAAGAATGCGGAGATCGAAGGCGTCGCTGGCCGTATGGATTTCCAGAAGGCGAGCGCGGCCGCGCTGCCATTTGAAGACGAGCACTTCGACGCAGTCGTCAGCAACCTCGTGTTTCATGAAGTAGGCGATGTCAAAGACAAGAGGGAGGTCATCAGGGAAGCCTTGAGAGTGGTCAAGACAGGAGGCGCGTTTGCCTTCCAAGATCTGTTCCTTCTGAAAAGGCGCTTCGGCGATGTCGATGATCTCGTGGCGATGATCAAGAGCTGGGGCATCAAAGAGGTGGCGTTCGCGAACACGAGCGATTCAGAATTCATAACGAAAGCGCTGAGACTCCCCTTCATGGTCGGGAGAATAGGCATTATCTACGGAAAGAAATGAAAGCACTGTGCGTCTTGCTGCTCTTCTCCGTCCGGGCGTCGTGACTCGAACACGTAACTTCCTATCATAATCTTGTCGTGCGCGCTCGGAGACAATTGTGAGATGATGATTCGATCTAGAGGTACAGGCCAACGAACACGACTGCCGTTATTACGATCGAGAGGATCGCCCCAGCCAACGCCTGCAAGAGCGTGTGAGCGCCCAACCTGACCCTGGCCCAAATCGTCAGAACCGCAAGCACAAAGGAAGGTAACATCCATACACCCAGCACAAGCGAAAGCGCAGTGGCCATGCCTGCAGTCGCCGCTGCATGGGCACTGATTTTCCAAGCAAACGTAATCAGCATCAATGCGATACCAACGGAAAGATATGCCACAGAGAGTACGAACATGATCTTGTTCTCCGTCGCCCAGAAGAACAGGACTCCCACTGCGTAGGCGATCGCACTGATCACGTAGATAGGGCCGCGCTTGTTCCTGTCTGATATGTCGAGATCGATTCGTTTGGTTCTCACGGCGTAGGCAACCGGCACGAATGGTCCAATGGATAGAATTAGAACGCCGAACAACGCCGAGACTTCAGGACTTGTGATGGGTCCGACTCCGGTGGGCGAGAACCAAGAGAAGATTATCGATTCGATCGCGGCAACGCCGAAAGGAGTTAGAACTGCCGAATAGAATTCAGCTGCCCGTCGATCCGTCTGCATGATATCGCCGCCTTTAGAATATCCTAGCGTCGATGATATGCACCCTCTATTTGCTGGACTTGTCTCTTTGCCTGCACACCGTTTGGTCCACCATAGACTTTGAGCGAATCCTTTTCCAACGCGCTCCCCTCGGCCTCGGTCTAGTCCTACGGGGTTCTCCAAAGGTTTCTTCCGAATCCTTTCTCACGACTAGACGGATAGTCCAGGCCCGCACAGTGAGGGAAGCAAAACGCTTACCCAAGAAGTTCTAGCGCACACGACGACGAAAACTCCTCCAGTGGAAACAGATTTCCAGTGGAACTCAACTTTGTTAACTGGAAATTAGCAATCTGACAACACCCGTCCGTCAGCATGACGCTCAGCCCGTGTCAATACGCGCATCTGTCAAAAAGGCCGCAACGCACAACGCTTCGCGTGTGGAGGTTGAGGATGTGATGTCGATTGTTTGCGTGCGCCGAGGGAAGTCTCCCAGCGATACGCTAAGTCTTATCCATCTGCCTAGAAAACGATTGAGAAGAACCACATATGAGCTTCCTAAAGCCTCGTCGTCGTGCTGCTCTTGGCCTGTTGTTGTCACTGATAGTCATAGGAACGATTCTCTTAGCTAACCTAGATCATGCTTTTTCCGCATCCAGCGATCTCACGGTCGAATATCTCACGTGGGAGCCTGAGCACCCAGTTTCTGGAGGCCCCTTCTCTGTCCATGGCAGAATCAGAAATGTTGGGGACGCACAGTCCTCTGACAAGTACACACTGTCTGTGTACGTCGATGATTGGTGGGTCGATGGATGGCTAGTTCGCATGACTGGCTTCCAACCGACAATTAGCCCAAAGATTGCTCCAGGTCGGGCGCAGGTATGGCACTTCGGGATCTCTGATTATGCGGTCTTCAAGCGGGGTAACCATCAGATCAAGGCAATAGTGTCTGAACCAAATGACCCGAACCCAGACAACAACGAGCTCGTCAAGACGCTGAGTATTTCTCCAGGCAACTACAGTAGCGATTTCAACATAGTCAACTACGGTATGTGCCACAGAATCGATGAAGACGGCTTACCTGTAGGCATCACTGAGAACTACAACTTGAACGAGGAACTAGCAATATCCTACTTCTATACTGACATCAAACACACTGATTGGCCGGATAAGATTGGACCAAAAACCAATTTGACATTCAGATTCTACAGTCCCAACGGCACCCTGCATAGAGAGAGCAGCGGCGGATACTCCATTCTACTTGGGAAAGACCCGAGCGGTAGGGAAATCACAGGGTTTGCCCTCCAGCTCTTCATCGGCAAAGACCTTCAAGCCCAAGGCAAAGAAGGCGATCTCTTGTACGATCCCGGTTACCAAGCGCTGGGCAAGTTTCCTGGAATTTGGAGAGTTGAGGTCCTTAACAAGGGCCATCTGCTTTTCGCGAAGAATTTCATCATTGAACATGAGTCAAGCCATACATTGTCGACCACATCGTCACTGCAGGTAACATCAAGCTCTGCTTCGAGGACTGAACAAGCTTCGACGGAGGATCTCGGAAGCATGATTCTAGGAGGGTACGCGGCCGTAGTTGGAATTATCGCCGTTATGGTAGTAGGAGGGGGCGTTATTCTATTGAGAAGAAGGAAGCGATAGCCTCTGCTCTCGTATCCTTTTCTGAGAGTCTCTTGGCGCCCACACCACTAAGAACGATGGGCATCACCGAGCAGGATCAAGATAGACGATCTGAACGACATCGTACAGCTCGTTAGCGGACAAAGGCTGTGGATGGGAAGGCCCCCTGCTATCTCGACTGCTTGACCTGTGACCGAGCTTCTCTGACTACGCAAGGCTATTATTGATTCGTCAGGAGCGGGTGCTGATATTGGTGTGGACATGAGCATCTTCGAGAGTCGAAGACAACGTGCTCAAGAAGTGATGGCTCTGCACGGCGTTGCCGCCCTACACGTTACCAGTCGAGAGAACTACTTCTACCTAACAGGCGACATGCGTAACGTTGCCCGAATCTTCCTGCCACAGAAAGGAGAACCAACAGTCATCGTTTTCGACGAGGAGATTGAGAGCGCCAAGAAAGCAACCGGGATAGAAGATGTTCGAGGCTGGCGCAGTCCACAAGACTTGATGCGTACTTTCTTCTCGATCACGAAAGATCACGACTTGAGGGAGAAGAAGGTCGGCTTCTGCGTTCACAGTACTCCCGCCTTTCTCCTGCATCGGATTCAACAATTGAATCCCAAGATGACGGTGGTTGAGAGCGAAGAGATACTGATGCCGCTTCGCTACGCGAAGGATCCGACTGAGATCGAGTTGATGCGAAAAGCTGCGGAGGTAGCCGACAAAGGTCTCGAAGCCGCCATCTCGGCGATCGCCCCTGGAAGGACTGAGATTGATGTGGCTGGGGAGGCTGAGTACGCCATGCGAAGGGCAGGGGCCATGCGCTTTGCCACAAGCACCTTTGTTGACAGCGGACCTCACTCGCTGCATCTGCATGGTGGCACGGTCCGTCGAAAGATAGAGCCGGGAGATCTAGTGGTCATAGATGTTCATCCGATCGTCGATATGTACGCATGCGATGCGGCTCGAACAGTCACCTGCGGATCCCCCTCCAGCTAGCAGAAGAGCTTGATCAAGCTCTACGCCGAAGTTCAAGAGACCGTGTTGAACGCGATGCGTCCGAACTGGAGGGTCAGCGCGGTTACAGAGATGTTCCTGAAACTCTTCACAGACAGGGGATACGGTTCGCAATGGATCTCAGGGCCCGTTCATGGAGTTGGGTTGGAGTTTGAAGAGTGGCCTCACCCAAGCCACTATCCAAGCCACTTGCAGCTGGAGATGAAGGAGAACTGGACTCTAGCCATAGGACACTCGTTACTCACAGTCAGGCCCGTCGGGGGAGTCAGAATCGAAGACACAGTACTATTGAGCCCCACGGGAGGAGAATGCCTGACTCGGACACCAAAACTACTAAACTAGGCCGAAATTGTTCGTGACATCAAATGCGTGGGTAGGCTGGTGCGCCACACACGAAAATCAAGCCCTTTTCGACGCCTCTACGTAGAAGCGGTGGCTGGTCACTTCCAGTTTGCCGTCTGCCTGTACTTGCTGATGTAATTCGGCGAGTTGTTTCCGATACCTCTCGACGTTGAAGTCTTGTATCTTCCAGGGAATTGCTTTCAGGTAGAATACGACTGCGCCGACATCAAGAAACATTGTCTTCGGAAACTCCTCTTTCTTATCCAGAATATCGAATCCAGCCGATTGCAGTTGTTGTTTTGCGATTTCTAGATTCCAGTGTTCCTCTTTAGTCGTACCATGCAGCTTCCTCTCTAGCAGCTCATTGAGTTCCAAGTTATCCCTATCCCCTACTTGTTGCGTGAGGAACACGCCGCTATGTTTCAGAATCCTATAGACCTCCTTCACTGAATACGCTTCATGATGATTGATTATGAGGTCAAAGGTTTCGTTCGCAAATGGCAACTTGTCGTCCGACATAATCTGAACAACGTTCACACCTAGCGGTTCAAGTCTTTTTCGCGCAATTGGAACATTGGGCGCATATGCCTCCGTTGCGTAAGTTACTTTAGGGAATGTTTGAAGCGATGCTAGACGCTCGCCTCCACCGGTACCCATGTCTAGCATAGATTCCGCTTTTTTCATTCGCTCAAGTACGATAGCACGATAATCCCACGAAACAGGCTCCAGCCGATACCTATTCGTGGCCGTAATGTATGAGAAATCCCAACCTGAGAAGGGTTCGCGCTCCGCGTCAGTGATCAAAGCGTCGAAATCAGAGTCCAAGAACTCCTATCCTCGATCAAACCTACAACGCTTCGTGTTCCCAATAATCAGGGCTTCGCTTTGGCCGTACCGTTAAGTTTCCCTATGTGTGTATCACGGCGCGCACGCACACCAAGAATGCCTGAAAGATGGTTACATCTCTAATGTTGATTGCCAGACCTTTCTACTACAGTCACAAGCGTCTTCATGGATCTAACCTTCACTGATTCTCCTTTCGCGATCCGTCCCGAAATTGATTCAGCTCTCCAGATGATGCCTCCGACTCTGACCTCTCCAAAAGGTTCTAGGTCAGTGATGGCTACGCCGGTCTGTCCGACTATTGCTTCGGGGCCAGTTAGTTTGGAACGATGTCTTATCGGGCCGATTACCCATCTGAAATAGAGCCCTGCAACTATGCCGACCGCTACAACCAGGAAAAGCTCCAGCTCCGTTGAAGCAGTCAATGGGGAGGGAGAGTAGCTCAGTCCCTGAGTCAAAAGCAAGATTCCAAATACGCCAAGCGCTACGCCTGCCATCATAGCGAAGCCATGCCCCAGCTTCAGCTCCAGGATTATTAGAACTGCAGCCACAGCAATTACCAAAAAGCCAAGCAAGGAAGCATTGACCACCTCGGCTCCCACCAGTCCAGCGACAACGGCCAACACACCTGTGACTGAAAGGATGATTGTAGGATGATAGATGTCCGCTACTATGGCAACTACACCTAGAAGCATGAGTACGCCATCGAGGATCGGGTTGCTCAAAGCGCTGACAAACTGTTCATAGACATCTTCGTTCATAATCACCTGCGGCTTGCCAGAGAGACCGAGAATAGCAATCGCCGCATCAAGTGAATCAGCAGATCCGTCCACAAGATGGTACCTGATCGCCACATTGGCCGAGAAAGCTTGGTCTCCTTGAACCATCTCGTACGCCATTGTCTGATTTCTCCCCCATCTTTCGGCAAGACTCGTCATAAGGTTCAACATAGCACTCTGTGTATGATTCTGCTCCAAGGTCGATCCTCCCACGACTATTGGCGTGCTCGGGCCTATCGCTGATCCAGGACCCATGAGTATCTTGTTGCTCGCCATTGCTATGTAACTGCCCGCAGATGCTGCTAGGCCGTTCGGCACGACTAGTGTGTAGACCGGTATGCCGGATTGATTAGCCAAACCGATCGAGGATACAATAGAGATCATGTCGCCAAGTAGTCCACCCGGAGTGTTCATTGTGATAACTATGGCCGAAGCGTTTTGATCTATCGCGTACTGCACAACTCTTTTCACGAACTCCGATGACCCCGGATCCACAGGAACGTTGAAAGTCGCTACGACAACGGAATCAGAGGATGGCTTTGCAAGCACATCCGTACTAAGCTGTCCGAGAACTAGAACGATGAGTGGAATGATCAGCCAAACACACGACTTGCGCATACTAATTTCTTCAACTCTGTATCTTTTCTGGCGAGGGCGGGCTTCGTTGCCTCGACATGTCACCCTCAAGACGCGAGTCCCATATTGGCTCGGAAGAAATCAGTTAGATGTTGAGTTATCCTAGTTGAGAATCGATCGCTAGAGGGTCAGATATCTCTATTCCATATCTTCACTTTTTGTCTTCCATCTGCTTTGCCAGCTTCATCAGCTCTTGGATGCCGAAGAGACCGTATGCTGGCACTGGGCTTTCTGGTGGTCCAGCGGGCGGAAGATTGACTGGTATAAGCATGATCGGATTCTTTCCTTGCAGTCCCAACTCATAGACTATGTTCATCCACCTTAACTGAAATGCGCGATCGTTGCCCTTGTAAAGGTCTGCTGCCTCTACCATTTTCCCGGCTGCCTCGAATTCTGCTAGTGCAAGGGTTACTCTTGCTCTTCTCTCTCTTTCAGCTTGAGCTTGTCTGGACATTGCTTCCTGCAGGGCTTGCGGAATTTGCACATCACGTATTTCGACTGAGGTAACCTTCACTCCCCATGTCTCTGTTTTCGAATCTATGATCCCTCTCGCAATGGATCCTACTTTTTCTCTTTCAGTTAAGAGTTCGTCAAACGTTGCCTGACCCACGACTTCTCTGAGCGTTGTCTGGGCGGACAATTGGGTCGCATTGAGAAAGTCTTCTGCGCCAAGTACCACTTTCTGCAAATCTACAGGCTGGTAGTACATTACTGAGTCCACAACCACTGGCACGTTGTCCCTTGTCAGAGTCTGTTCTGTCTTGAATGACACTACCTGTAGGCGGGTCGATATTATGAACGGTATTCGGGTGATGAATGGCGGCACGTAGATTACGCCAGGGCCCCTGAGGCCTCTATAGCGACCTAAGGTGAGGAGGGGAGCTCTCTCCCATTCCCTTAGGATTCGAATACCGCTGAGGAGTATGCCTAGAATAATCACAGCTACGAAAATCTCAATTCCAAGCGTCACAACGTCTACCAATATTCACATCAGCTGTTGCCCTTACGAGGCGACTGGGCATATACTAAATGTCACAATATATATGTTCGGTACGTATCGCAAGGTAAACAAATGTTCAAGTTCGTCTCGTATTTGCGTATTACTCGACGACAAGGGACATTGAGAACTCGGGAGTTCTTTCTTTCGAAGTGCGACAGATCCATAGTTGGCGGTCTCGTCTGTTCTTGCCGATGTTACATGACAATAAATAGTTCAGCTCGAAAGATATGTCCGAGGGAGTGGGACTAACCAAATCTGACGACGTGAGCGTGCACGATGTTCCCTTATTCTTTGCCACTGGCAGCAGTGTCTGTTCTTGCAATCATAGCGTCGGCGTTGATTACATACCGACATCGAGAGCGTAGAGTCATAGCTGGGGCTCTACTTGTCTTAGGGTCCTCCATATGGCTGATGATGCAAGCCCTAGAATTCACCAGTGATAGTCTGTCAATCAAGCTCCTATTCTACATGTTGCGCTACGTAGGTGTTGTCACAGTACCCGGCGCCTGGCTTGTTCTTGCGATGTTGATCTCAGGATATGAGAGGCATGTGAACAAGCGCAACATATTCGCGTTGACCATTGTCCCGCTTCTCAGTCTGTTCCTGATCTTCACGAACAAATCTCACAGTCTAATGTTCAGCAATGTTACGCTGGATGCCACGGATCCAAGCCTTCCATTGGTGGTCACCTTCGGCCCAGCCTATTGGGCGCTGGCCGTCATGTATTCCTATGCATTGATGGTAGTCGGATTTGTCATGATTGCTCGCAGGACCATCGCTGGGCGCCGCTCTTACCGCGTTCTGGGTGTGCAGACGCTTCTTGTCGCAATGGTGCCTTGGGTGCTTAACGTGGCGTATGTTCTCGATCCAAGCGTGTTCATGAACTTCGAGCCATCCTCGCTGGCGATCTCCGTGGCTGGGGCAGTGCTGTTATGGAGAATAGTTGACCTGCCCATGATGGGTGTCTTGCCAGTGGCTCATGAGGTATTAGTCGATAGCATGAACGACGCTATCTTTGTCCTAGACACACAGAAACGCATTGTAGACGCGAATCCCAAGGCTCAAAGCCTGCTCGGAACCAGCTTGTCGAAGACCGTTGGGGCGTCGATAGAGAAGACGTGGGCTGAGTGGCCCATCGTAGAGAGAGCGCTCGATTATGAGGCCAAGACAGGAAGAGAGGTGACACTCGGCGACGGGAACGATCGGCAAATCTATGAACTGCAGAGCTCTGCCATCGAGGGACTGATCGGCAACGCGTCCTACCGTCTTGTGAGTTTACACAATATCACCGAACGCAAGCAGGCAGAGGAGAGACTCCATCAATCGGTAGAACGTTACTACTCTCTCTTCGATAGGATGCTGGATGGAATATACCGAAGCACCCACAAGGGTCGGTTTGTTGATGTGAATCCGGCTTTTGTGAAGATGTTCGGGTATTCGAGCAAACAGGAGATGCTGGACATTAAGAACATCGCAAAAGAACTGTATTTCTCACCCGAAGAGCGTGGAAGCCACATCCTGGATACGGGTCAGGATGAAGTTGAAGCATACCGAATGCGGCGAAAGGATGGGTCTGAGATTTGGGTGGAGGACCATGGTAGTTATGTTCACGACGAACAAGGAAACATCGTCTATCATGAAGGAATAATGCGCGACATCACTGAACGCAAGAGAGCAGAGGAGGCGTTACGGGAGTCACAGAGCCGCTATGAGGCTCTCTTTGAAGACTCGCCGATGCCTCTTTGGCTCCAAGATCAATCTGAGGTTAAGAAATCACTTGACCGCCTGAAATACTCAGGAATCTCGGACTTTGAGGCGTACTTCCAATCTCACCCTGAAGTTGTCAAAGAACTCCTGAACAAGGTGAAGATAGTCGACGTAAACCAGGCGACATCAAGACTCTACGAGGCGCCAAACAAAGAAGCCTACAAGGAAGGATTAGCTAGATTGTTCACGGAAGAATCGTTCGACTCCTTCCGGAAACAACTTATCGCAATGGCTGAGGGTTCCACGAAGTTCCAGAATGAATACACGATCCTCACATTCTCGGGAGATAAGAAACGGATCAGCCTCACGTGGTCGGTGGCCCCGGGCTATGAGGAATCCTTCTCGAGAGTCTTCGTCTCCACAATCGACATCACCGAACGCAAGAAAATGGAAGATGAGCTCAGACGCTACTCTGAGCATTTAGAGGAGTTGGTGGAGGAGAGAACGAGGAGGTTGCGGGAGAGCGAGGCGGGATACCGCCGCATCTTTGAAAGCAGCCCAATCTCCCTTTGGGAAGAAGATTTCTCAGAAGTCAAGAAACATCTCGATGACCTGCGAAGTAAAGGGGTTAAGGATCTTAGAGGATACTTCACCGAGCACCCGGAGGATCTTGCCAAGTGTACAGATATGGTGAAGATTATCAATGTTAATGAAATCACGCTAAAGCTGTACGGCGCGAAAACAGTAGACGAATTGAAAGGTGAATTAGGCAGGGTTTTCACCCAAGAGTATCACGACAAATTCAGAGAAGAACTCGTCGCCCTGAGTGAGGGCAAGACACGATTTGCGAGCGAGTTTGACAATCAAACTTTGACGGGCGACATAAAACACGTTAGTTTGATCTTGAGCGTGATTCCAGGCTATGAGAATACGCTCGCGAAGGTTCTGGTCTCTATAATTGATCTCACTGAACGGAAGCGGATGGAGGAGGAGCTTCTCAAGTCTCGACGGTTAGCCGCGATCGGAGAAACAGCTGCGATGGTAGGACATGACCTCCGCAATCCATTGCAGGGCATCTCAGGCGCCGCATATTACCTCAGAACCAAAGAACGCTCAAAGTTAAGCGAGACAGGGAAAGATATGCTTGCACTTATCGACGAGGATGTGCGGCGTTCTGATAAGATCATAACCGACCTCCTGGAGTATTCAAGGGAAATCCGCCTAGAAATTGTCCAAACGGACGTGAGATCAATCATAAAAGACGCCCTTGAACATGTGAAAATTCCGAAGAGGATCCGTGTGGTCGAGTCAACCAAGAGTCAACCCACGATGAGACTGGACTTGGAAAAGATGAGAAGAGTTTTCGTGAACATCATACGGAACGCTGTCGACGCCATGCCAAAAGGGGGCACACTCACAATCGCAACCATCGAAACCAATGGCAAACTCCAGATAACCTTCAGCGACACAGGAGAAGGAATGACTGAAGACACCATGCGAAAGCTTTGGAGTCCACTGTTCACTACGAAAGCCGAGGGGATGGGGCTTGGCCTACCGATCACTAGACGTTTCGTCGAAGCACATGGCGGCTCGATCAGTGTAGAAAGCAAGCTTGGAGAAGGATCAATTTTCACAGTGACACTCCCAACCAGCGAGAGCAAGCCCATCAGCTGATAGAGGGATTGTCAGGGTCTGGTCCCCTAACGTGTAGGCATCGTCGCTCAGATGTCAATTTCTGGTGTGTGTGGGTAGGCTGGTGGGGCATCGTAATTTGAATCATCATGGGACGAGTGATTTCATGTTTGCGAGTGTGCTGGTGAACACATCAAAGCGTCTTTGAGTCACGTATGATGACTGAACTCTACCAGCAAGGCTCTCGTTCCCCGAAGAGAATACTCTTCGTAACCAGCCCTGTTGATCCTGTCAAGTTGATGAAACGTCTTGCTCGTAAGCTTGGTTTCTGAAGAGACGAAGTTACTTGGACTTTAGTCGCGCACCGCAACTGCCGCAGAATTTCGAGCCTAGATCCACATCAGTTTTACAGGCGCTACATCTGTAGCTGGTCGTCATGTGCGCTTGCGCTGGAGGAGCAGAGGCAGCTTGTGGTGATTGCGGGTTGGATCCTTTGGATCCTCTATATCTGGATCCCACCAGTAAGACTAGAGTTGCTAGGAACAGCGCCAAGAACACTGCCATCAGCGTACTGTAGAGCGTCTCCGCTGTCGTGTCACTTGTGGTCGTTGTAGTCGTATCCGTGACCGTTGTACTTGCAGTCACAGGGGCGGGAATTGAAGTAGTCGTTGAAGTCACGTCGCTTGTTTGCGTGACTGTCGAATAGCTCGTAGCCGTCACAGTCTCAGTTACAACTCCATAGCCGTAGCTTGGATAGTTTTGGTAGTACGGATAGTTGGGATAACAAAGACAGTTCGGATCGTTTGGATTGCAAAGACAAGGAGTTTGCCACTGATAGTTCGTCCGTCTCCACCGGTCCTGCGTAGAGTTCGTGTACCAGTGCGAGTATGAGGCGGTCCACGGAACCGCGGTCGCACTTGTAGTAAACCCCGTTGAAAGGACACTCGTCGCAGCCAACAGAAGGACTAGGCTCAATACAACCCTAGAGTTCATCTTTCCCATCAAATCCCGTCAGCCCATCCCTTTTGCTTGTCTGACCTTATCTTACCTTAACGGGCCTTGTTGGCGTGCTTATACATAGAATGGACGAATCATCCTCAACAATCGCCAACAGAACTTCCGAAGCAAGCGGGTCAATTCTCTCTGAACTTCCTAGGGGTGAATGGGTAGGCTGGTGCGGGCGTTCAGATTTGAACCGTCGTCAAGAGAGTCTCCTTCGTGTGCCCACGTGCCACAAGACCATGCAGAAAGAGGAACGAGCATTGGTGATTCTTCTGTCAGTTCAGAGGCGTGTAGCGAACTCCTTCGTTATCGCTGATGCATTTCGTTCGATAGGTGGCCCGTGCCCGGGCAACAGAACAGAATACTTCAGATCTGATATCTTCTTGATGGATTCCTTTGCCTGATCCAAGTCCGTGCTCATGGATCTTCGGGGAAGACTCAGCATCCGCTCGTCATCAGTAAGAAGGGCGTCGCCGACGAAGAGAGCCCGGCCAGGAAGGTAAAGACAGATGCTACCATCAGTGTGTCCGGGCGTATGAATCACAGTCAACCCATCAACGATATCCGAGTCTCTGAGAAGCACGTCGGCATTGATTCGTTTGAACCTCATGATGACAGCCGTTGCGCGTAAGAGCAACCCTAGCATTCCCTTCACTGCCTTCGGTTCTTTTTCCCCTGACAGTCTGGGTGCGTCGGCTTCATGGATCGCCACCTTCGCGTTAGTCTCCTCCTTCAGACGAGCAACACTTCCCGAATGGTCCATGTCGGAATGAGTCAATACTATCGTCTTGACATCTGAAGGACGACAACCTATGCTTTGGACGTAGTCTATTATCTTGCCAGCGTTCCCGGGTAGACCTGTGTCGACGACGGTGATGCCGCCATCGCGCTTGACGAGATACACGTTCGCACCCCTGACTCTTGGGATGAGATGGATGCCTTCTGTTATCTCCAAATCCTTTACCAGAGTCGTTTCTCACGAGACCTTCTCTATAAATGCGACACGTCTCAGTGGAGAACAGAGCGGCTCCTAAGAGGCTCCTCCTCTAGGTAATCCGGCGCCGCTTATTCTCGATGAATCCCCTGTTCCATCGCCTCGATGAATTCTGCGAATATCTTTCTGCTACCCTCCAAGAGACGCGAGACAGACGATTGAACTTCTCCGAGCAAGATCGAGCTAGACTATCATGAGAGACGACTCCTGTTCGCACGCCTTTCTCCACCTCCGGAATTCCTGAAAGACGACTCCAGGCAGATACACGCACGATCGTAGCGTCTAATCGCGTAACTCATCGTGAAGCGGTCAGGTTACACCGCAGTGATCATCTCTGGTCGACTCTGTATTGCCATGGAAGAGTATTACAGAAGCGTCGACGGCTTCTATCAAATGAAGAGAGCAGAGAAACGGAAGCGGCCTCACTCTCTCCTGATGCCCCTCGGCCAATGAAAGAATCCCAGTGACGCGGGCTCTGCAGCCTCCGGAACAGCCGTCTTCATCGTCTCTCTTCTAGCGGTGGGTCTCTTGGCGCGCACACACTGCGACGCCAACCGACGGTCCAAACCACGACGCCCGCACCATGAGACCACACACACAAATCAAACCAATCCCACTCCAACTGAAACCAAACAGAAACCAAGTATCAGCGAGCAAAGCGAGCAGCGTGAAAATGTGCGTGCATCTCTTGGCGTGTGATGACGGATTCTATTTCGTTAGGCCACACTGTCTTCTGAGTTTCTCTACGAGTTCCAGGTATTGGGGGTCGGCCCTTGCCTTGGCGAAGAGGGACGAGTACATTAGCGTTGAGACAACTATCGCATGGGCTTCGACAGCCCTGTTCATGTACGCGAAGTATGAGTTGAGATCTCCGAGGGCGTGGTAGACGTACCCGATGAAGTTGAAGCCAACAGGACCCATTTTAGCGTCCTCGATCTTCCTGATTACGAGCAGCGCCCGTTCCATGTCGCCTTCCATGGCCGCTATAACCCCGCCCATCCAGATGATCCGAGAATTCGTGGGCTCAAGCCTCTCCGCCTTCTCGTAGAACTCCTTAGCCTTTTCGAGATCCCCCTTGATCAGGTAATGCTCGGTCATGCCCCTGTAAATATACGCCGGAGCCAGCTGCTCGGTCTTCTTCCAGAGCTCCAGCGCCTCCCCCTCTCTCCCAATCCAGAGGTATGTCACTCCGAGAACCCAGATGAACCTGGGTCTGATAGGGTCGAGTCGGTAGGCTGTCTCGATCTGTCTAACCATCTCCTCGGCGTCTCCTTTGATTCCAGCTAGTTCGGACAGTATAGCATGGGTAGCGGGGAGGCTCGGGTCTAGCTCCAATGCCATTCTAGCCTCCGTCTCTGAACCTAGGACGTTGTCCTCGGTGAAGAACATATTCGCGAGCGCCGCGTGGGCCTCCGGGAGGTTCGGGTCGAGTTCGATGGCGCGCTTCAGTAATGATTTCACAGCCGAAAGGGCGATGTCAGCGAGCTCGTATCCGCCGTCAGCAAGCGTTGTGTGGCAGTCTGCCATTCCTACGTACGCCTTCGCGAACTTGGGATCCAACTCGATGGCCTTCTCGAAGAAACCTATAGCCTGCTTGAGCGAACTCTCGTTTCCCTCCCTGAAGAGTTCCCTCCCCTGCAGGAAGTAGGTGTACGCCTCAATGTTCTCGGTGGGCTTCTTCTCCAGGGTTCTCTTCTCCGACTCCACGAGACGAATCCTCAGCTCCCCAGCCACCTTCTCCGCTATCTCGCTCTGGACTGCGAAGATGTCGTCCAGGTTCTTGTCGTAGTTCTGAGCCCATAGGTGCTTGTCACCTACCACATCGATAAGCTGGGTAGTGATCCGTATCCTGTTTCCCGCTTTTCTGAAACTGCCTTCGAGAATGGAGCCTACGTCGAGCTCTCTTCCGATCTCTCCCAATTTCTTTGTCGTCCCCTTGTAACCCATCACTGATGTTCTCGAGATGACGCTAAGACCGCTGATACCTGAGACGATGGAGATTATTTCCTCGGTCATTCCATCCGCGAAATACTGGTCGTTTGGGTCTTGGCTCATGTTGGCGAAAGGGAGGACAGCGATACGCTTCTTGTCTAGCTGGTTCGATGGAGCTGATGTCTCAACGCTCCATGGCATCATCATCTTGTACACTTCGATCGGCATGCTCACGTTCTTCAGAGGCTTAACGCCGAGACTCGCCAACTTGAGTTCGAACTTGTTTTGGACGTGATCGTAAACTTGACGTGTGACGCAGACGCCCCCATCCTCAGCAAGCGGCTCGATTCTGGAAGCCACATTGACAGCATCACCCGAAATATCGCCTCCCGATTCCACTACATCGCCGAGATGAACGCCGACCCTGAGGTGAACTCTCCGTTCCTCAGGTAGTGAGATGTTGAACTCTCTGACTGCCCTCTGGATGTCATAGGCGCACCTCACAGCATCTAAGGCGCTCGGGAATTCCACCAGGAAGGCGTCCCCGATGGTCTTGACTTCTCTGCCGTTATGCCTGCTGAGGATGGGCCTGATCAGCTTCCTCTGCTCCTCAACTAGAGCCAGAGAGAGTGATTCGTTCCTCTGTCCGAGTGCGGTGTAGCCGACCATATCCGTGAACATTATCGCGGCTAGCCTACGCCCGCCTTCTAGCAACCCGGGGTCCCTAGGTGTTCGAGCTCACGCGAAGATAAAACCGTTTAAGAAAATAGGATACTGCATCCTGAACCGAATCTTGCGCTAGCACATAGTTGTGTGTGTGTCGCTTGGTGTAGCTGTCGTAATTTGAACGGGTCACCCGTCGTCGTTTGGTTTGAAGTGTGTGTGCGCACCATGAGATCCGACGACGGAACCGACCTACCTAGACGACTCCCAGCATCAACCTCAGTAGGTAGTAAGTTGCAGCGGAAATTGCCGCAGACGCAGGTATGGTTAGGATCCAAGCATAGACAAGTCTTCTCGCGACTCACTAACGTACTGCCGAAAACCGACGCGTTATGCCCACGCCGATTATTGCGCCAGATACGATCTCGTCTTCTCGATGCTCGATGTCTCTCATTTGACCTCTCTTTTCAGGTAGACTCTCATGGTGTAGGATGGCATCGCGAAAGGCCTGGGCTCCCCGCATGACATTGTTCGATTCAATTTCGAGAAGCTCAAAAGAAGATCTTCTCACGAGGCAGCAGGATTTCTCTTAGTTTCATGCCAGGTTGTGCCTCGAACGCTCGATTGAGCGAAGGAAATAGAACGCTTTCGTAACTCAAGGGCTCAATCAACTAGGTGATCTGGACTCGGAAAGCGCCACCTCTTTCGAGGAATGTGGTCTCACACCATGCCACGCATGACTCGTTGATAGAGCTCGGTCCAGTCAACACTCACCAACACTTCAAATGCAACCAAGTCGAATCTCCCCGCGTAGACTCTGGGAGCTGAGCTGGATTTGGATGTTAGTGGAAATACAGTCCTCATTACTGGAGGCGCAACTGGCATAGGCTTTGCCTTGGCTGAGAAGTTTGTCAACGCAGGAAGCGTAGTAATTGTGTGCGGGCGACGCAAGGGTAAACTCAAAGCCGCAAAACAGAAACTGCCCGCCCTTCACGTCAGACAGTGCGACATCTCCGTGGAATCAGATAGGAGAAGCCTGGTCCGTTGGGTTACAACCCACTTTCCCAACCTCAATGTGTTGGTCAACAATGCCGGAATCCAGAGGCAGATGGATTTCACATCTCCAACCGTGAACAAGCCCCTATCCCCCAAAGACGATGAGGTGACGATCAACCTCGCCGCGACCATACGCCTCTGCGCACTCTTCACGCCAATCCTTGCTGAAGAGAAAGAACGGCAGCCATCATGAACATCTCCTCAGGGCTAGGATTTGTGCCGATTGCGACGATGCCCGTCTACTGCGCAATCAAAGCCGCCATTCACTCCTTCACCATCTCACTGCGCCATCAACTCCGCGAGACATCTGTGCGAGTGTTTGAGGCGGTGCCGCCGACCACTGACACAGAACTTGACGCGAGCTTCGCTGGCGAGGAGGAGCAAGCGTATCGAGGAATCAGCCCACAAGAGGTTGCCGCAGCGATCATAGAAGGCGTGAAGGCGGACAAGCAAGAGATACTCATAGGCCAAGCGCAAGGACTCTACCAAGCTGCGCTGAGAGATCCCGAAGCCATATTCAAGCAGCTGAACGACTAGCTACCACTTCAAGATAGTCTGACAGTTGCGAGGGCGCGATTCACTTGGTCGTCGTGCTGGCGGTGGAAATCGACCCGTCAGGCCTGAGATCTCTCTCTGATCTTCGATAAGCTCTTGGTCAAGCCTAGGCTTGGTTCGTTGACTTCTGGGTGTGACTCGTTGACTTATCTCTGGAAAGACGGGAGAACTTCTTTCTGGAAGAGGTCTAGGCTCGGCAGCAGATCTTCGATGTGGAACATGAGGTAGGATGCGCCTGCATCTATGAATTGTTGGAGGAGGGAGATGCATTTTGATGGGGTGCCCACGAAACGCTCTTTAGGCGCCTCGCTTGGGGGAGCCCGCCGTTCGTTTCGGCGAGCTGCATTATCATCCTTCCCAAGTATTAGCTCGAAGGTCACAGACTTCGTGATCTCGTCGGGGTTTCTTCCGACTGATTGGCAGTGTCTTTCTAGGATCTCTGTCTTCTTTTGGAAGGTTTGGAGGCTGAGGGATGTTCCTGAGTAGTTGCAGGCGTCTGCATGTTTGGCAGTCACTCTGAGGGTAAGGCGCTCTCCGCCTCCTCCTATCCATAGAGGCGGTCCTCCAGGTTGTAGCGGCTGGGGTTGGCATACGGCGTTCTGTACGCGGTAGTATTTTCCTTGGAATGTGGCTGGTCTTCGGCTCCACATTAGCTTGATTATCGACGCAGCTTCGTCCATATGCCCAATCCTCTCCGCTGCGGAGCCGAAAGGATAGCCGTAGGCGATGTATTCGTCTTCCTTCCACCCAGCTCCTATCCCAAGCTCGAGGCGGCCTCCGGATATTACGTCGAGGGTTGCAGCCATCTTGGCTACTAGGGCCGGGTTTCGGTAGCTGTTGCAGAGGAAGAAGGAACCGAGATGAATCTTTGAGGTTTCACGAGACAAAGCCGACAGCGTCGTCCAGCATTCGAACACAGCGGAGTTGGGGCCCCACATGAAGTGGTCCATTATCCATGCCGAGTCGAAGCCGGCCTCCTCGCATCTGCGAAACAGGGCTGCGAGCCCTACGTAGTCTGGGGAGACAGACATTTGAGGAACCTCGTTCAGAACAGCTCCAATCTTGATCTTGCTCAATTTCTTTACCAGCATTGATCGATACTGGAGGCAACGGAACATATCTTTGCTTCGATCTTGTTGTGTGTGATTTCTTGGTGCGGCCGTCGTGATTTGAACCGTTGATTTGTGTGTGTGTCGGTACACTTGGTGCGCGTCGTCGTCGTGTCGGTACACTTAGCGCGAACATCAAGATTTGAACCGTCACAGGAGAGGAATTGGAGCGGCGTATTTTCGTCGTCGTCGGGTAGGCTGGTGCGGGCGTCGCAAATTGAACCAGGTATTTTTGATTTGTGGACAGGCTAAGTTCGTTCGGACCGATAGGTGGAGACAGGTCATAAAGTCTAAAGGAGACACAAAAGCGGGTCCGCACGGAAGATGTGCTGGTAGCCTTGGAGTACAAGTGGACAGTTGTCAGTGTGACGACTGTTGGAGGCTTCATGGCGTCGGTAGATGGCAGCATAGTAATCGTTGGTCTGCCGACCATTCTTCATGATTTGAGTGCTACGTTAGTTGAGGGTGTCTGGGTGGTGGCAGGCTACACCCTAGTCTCAACGATCCTTCTAGTGGCTTTTGGCCGGGTTGGTGACATGTTTGGTAGAGTTAGACTCTACAATCTCGGGTTCGCTGCATTCACCATTTTTTCGGCTCTTTGTGGTCTTTCACAAACCGGTACTCAACTTGTGATATTCAGGCTGGCGCAAGGGATTGGTGCTGCGCTGCTGGTCGTGAACAGCGTCGCTCTGGTCGCGGACGTTTTTCCAAAATCCGAACTTGGTCTGGGGATAGGCGTCTATTTTATGGCTTGGAATGTGGGCGCGATTGCCGGTTACACTCTGGGTGGTTTGATAGTCGGGTTGATTGGCTGGAGGTTCATCTTCTTTGTTAACGTCCCAGTGGGCATCTTTGCCACAGTGTGGGGTCATCTCAGGCTCAGGGATACTCACCGAGGGATTTCTGAGAAATTTGATTACCTCGGAACGGCCTTATTCTCAGTTGCTTTGACGCTAATTTTGGTGGCGTTGACTCTTGAGGGACCAATCTCATCTCTAGACTTCATTCTTGCAGTTGGCGGATTCTTCGCTCTGTTAATGTTCGTATTGGTTGAGAAGAGGGCTAAGCATCCTGCCTTGGACTTGTCCCTCTTTAGCATGAGAGTGTTTAGTGCTGGAAACGTTGCGAGTTTCCTGAACTCTTTGGCATTCAACTCTTTGCCCTTCGTTGTTACCTTGTATCTTCAATTGGTGAGGCATGTTGACCCATTGACAACTGGATTGATGTTTGTTCCAATGGAGGCCGTCGTAATGGTTGTGGGTCCATTAAGCGGAAGACTTTCTGACCGTTATTCGGCGAGGGGGCTTAGTAGCATAGGGCTTCTTTTCAACGCCATTGCAATATTCTGGTTCAGTACATTGGAAGAGAATACGAGTTTCACTGCTCTAATCTTTGGTTTAGCGTGTCTCGGGCTTGGTAGGGGTCTTTTCGCGTCTCCTAATGCACGCTCCATAATGGACCCCGTTCCTGGAGACAAACTAGGGGTAGCGAACGGTATCAGGAGCACAGTGGTTTGGACGGCAGCGGTAGTCAGCGTGCCTCTTTCGCTTGCGTTTATGAGTTTAGCTATGCCGTACAACGAGCTCTCAGCAATAGCTCAGGGAGCAATTCTTCCGTTGGTCGAGGAGACAGGTACGTTTCTATCTGCCCTCCGGTACGCGGTTCACATGTCAGGTTTTCTTGTTCTTTTGGCAATTGTGCCCTCTTTGCTGAGAGGAGGAGTCAGCAGCGAATCAGGCCGATCGCGTTCTAGCAGGACCTAGACCCTTTCTGATCGGTGTGTGTGGGTCAGCTGGTGCGCACCCCCCCCCAAAGAATCAAACGAAAACGACGATGGACGACGGTTCAAATGCTGACGCTCGCCCAGAGACGACACACGACTCTCTCTGAGATTTACTCTGGGAGTGCTAATCGCGTCCTCCTAGATCCGTACACGACTTAGCCTTCAGCCCTAGTCACAGTTGTCAATTCTACAGATTCCAATTTGGGACGACTAAAGTTGAACGTGCAGATGAAATTAGCACCTTTGCCATCGCGTGTATTACAGGAGCCGTGGACTTCTAGCGAACTCATCCTGAGAAGTAACGAGACATTACGTACCCGCATTCTAGCACGATCGATTTCCAGACTTGAGCCCAACTCGTCTCGGGCCTTGGCCACAACAAGATTTCTCAGATCGTCACCAATCTCGCCTTGTTTCGTCTTTCCCCTCCAGACAAGCGGACTAGAAATCACGTAGGCCAAGGCAACGCCTGACACGATCCCTACAATGAGTTTTGCCGTAGGCGTCAGCCCCAAGTAGCCGACAAACCAAGGAACCTTAACGTCCGACAGTGACATCACAATTGTCCCGTATGCCACGATAGAGATCACCAGACTGAACAAGCCAAACAGAACATCACCACGGTCTCGAGGGGGTTTGAGTTGTCCGCACAATAGAAGACCTGAACCGACAATCCAAACGAAGATCGCAATCTGGACCGGCAGAACCATGTTCGCGAGTTGCGCCGTGGTAAAAACGCGCATAGGCCCGTAGTAGTCCACAGATTCCAATAATGCTGCTTCTAAGGAAACCACATATGCGCCAAATACGGAGCTGGCAAAGATCCAAAGGATAGTTCGGCGAGACACCAGCCAGTCAAACAACCTTTGGAGGCCCTCGATGTCCATGTGGCAACAACCTTGTGAGCGATATCCTCATGCGGGTTCTGAATTAAGGTTAAGTCTGTTACGAGTGTGAACTCACCGTGTAGGAACCGCTCCTAAGGACATTACGGAAGCTATTGAATCGCAATCACGCGATTGCCGTTCACCGGAAGGGGATGCTGAAGGGAGCTGAGCTTGGATGCGAGAACGCGAGAAGGCTGGCTGAAGACGCCTCGTTCCTTGGTGATAACGGACGTCGTATTTTGAACCGTCTTCAAGTCTCTTGGTGCGCACACACTACATGAACGACGATGTCCGACGCCCCGAACTGACGGCAGAACCAAGAACGGCATCACAGATCAGCGACAAGCTCAACCCAGCGTCCGGCAGACATTCTCGAACGGCGAGTCACAGGAGTACAGTCGATTTGGCAAGAGTTATACGGCCCCACAGATTCGTTCACTTTGGGTGTTCTGGGTGCCGAGAGAGTATCGCTATTGGTTGTATGATTATGAACACCCGGATACAGCATCCATTCTACTTCATCTTGAGTCCATTCTCCACCAGAACCCCAAGATCAAACTCAATCTCTTGATAGTCGCAGCAAAGGTAGACTTGAAGGACCTGTTCGAGAAATGGCAACCGGAAGGTTATGAGGCCTCAGTAAAGGGGACCTCGGAGATTTTCCGGATGAGACTGCGAAAGGTAACTCCGGAGACCGAAGAAGAGACTCTTGCTGGAGATATCTTAGCATTCAGATTTGCAAATCCTGTTTACGTATTCCTGTCGGACCAGCTTACGCAGTTCGTGAAACATGTACTGCATCCATTCCTCGATTGCTATTATCCAGATGTTCTACCTCTCTACTTGTCATCTTACGAACTATTCTTGATGTTAAGGGGACTCAAAGATAGATCCAAGGGAGATGTAGTCATAGACAGATTGACCGCATATTCGAGACTTGAGGGACCAGGAGAAAGACGAAGAATTGAAGTCACCTATACTCACGAGACTCTCGAAGATGTATTCCATCGAGTCCTTGAAAATGATCAATGGGTAGACAAAATCCGTTTCTCATTATTTGGCCCTGCAGGATCGCTTGAAATGAGCGGGTATCTTTCTCGATATGGGTTCTTCCGCTGTCGACATTCTTTCGCACTATTCTTTCAGAGCGTTGTTACTGAAGCCATGTTGATGGCAGGCAAGAAATTGCGTGCATTTGGAGAGAAGAATCGCTCAATTGAGCGACCATCCCCAAGGAGATTGGAAATAAGCTATGACACCGAGGTTTTTCAGGAAAGAGAACAGATTCTGAGATTCAGCGAAGCAATGACCGCGATGAAGTTTACGTCTACGAGCATTTATCACGGGAACCCCTACTTCCACGCGTCAATGCTCGATTACTTGGATGGATCTTCTTACGAGATTTGGGTAGTAACCGGAAACAAAGTGCACATCATCCCACAGATTCGAGCGAGTGACGCCTCATTGGCACGTTTGGTGAATCACATCTTCGAGTTCTTCAAGGAGGGTAGCATCGAAGGATATGCAAACCCCACAGAGACTCTCAGTCACTGATGTTCTCGATGAGGTGGATGATTACCAGCAAACCATTGAGTCACTTGTTGCCCTAAGTAACGTAGTGATACACGATTACAGAGGCCAAGCCGTAATCTGTAAAGCAATGCGATGGCGTGACGATACAAGTAAGAAGATAACGCCAGACATTGTTGCCGAAATAGATCAATATGCGTTGGTTGCAGAAGTCAAGAAATCACTTCCTCGAAACCGGAGCTTTTGGGACGATATACCATCTCAACTCCAGAAGTATGACAAGGATCTCATAGGTTGGGAGAAGAACCCGCCATCGCATGATCTAGTCTTGATGTGTAATCAAATCGTTAGCTACCCTGCAGCTGAATACTTGAGACAAGCCAAACAAGATGGGCGTTTCAGACCTGCCAGAAATCTATGCATTTTGGCCTTCAATCGCAATGCCCAGCGACAGATGTTCGTGTTCCTGAAAAAGGAAGACGGCAACCTTGGTCATGTCGATTTGGACGGCCGACTGAAGCAGGGGATTTCGGTACCGCTTGAACGTGTCCTGGAGCAATTGTCGGCTGTCAAATTCTACGATACCGAACCAAGCGTTGTGTATACCATGGCCGTCTTGTGGGATCATGTCTTCCCCAGGTTGCCAACTCCTGAGCAGTTGCGCGGATCCCGGGGACGCAAGACCATAGAGGTTGAAGCTTCGATTGACCTATTGCTACAGGAACTACGTACCTACTTTGCACCTCCTAGCAATAGAGAGGTCGTGGAGAGAAAATGGGTCAAGGATGCAATGAATGGCTTCGTCACGATCGGTCTCGCCAAGAAAGCAAATGAAAACGATCGATTTGTCATCTATTTCAAGAGGATTAAGACTGAATATACCACGCTTCAGTTTTTCGCGACGAAATTGTACGGCGGCATCGGAAGCCTCGACACCTATTTCAATCTCGAAAGCTGACAGATTGAACGCACACACTTCTCTGCAACGGTCACAGTGTTCTGATTCTAGATACTAGAGGCATGAATGAACGACTAGTGTTGTGGCTCAGGAGAGTGAGTGCAGTCAGCCGCTAGGATTTGATTTCGACGATGACTTCCACTCATGAGGTCGCTGTTGTGTAAGGTCGATTTGCCGTTTCGAGCTTGGCCAGAGTCCTTGGATAGACCTTGAATGACCGCCCGTTCCTCACATTTTGCCGCAAATAGTGCTTGACTCCGCGGGCAATCGTGAACTTCGAGAAACTATCCTCAGCATGTCTCCTGCAGAGGCCAGACGGAGACGAATTGGGAGGAGCACTTTCCACTACTTGCAGAGGAATACTCAAAGCGGCGAATCGCTCCTCAGGACAACACCCTTTTCTACGGCGACAACCTCGACATCCTGAAGCGGTTCATCCCCGGTTTCCGAGTAGCCAAGTTCTCTGGAAAGGGACTCGACTGTGAATGAAAAAGAGCTGTCGATGAAGATCAGGGATTACTTGAACAGGACTTCAATGGACATGCATCTCAAGCTCATAGACGATTTCTGTGATATCGCGGATGAGAAGAACAGAATCTATATCGAAGTCAAACCCGACCACTTCGCTCCTGCCCAACTACTACACGCGATTGCGAGAGAGGGAATCAAGGACGCAGTGTATCTTGGAGTCGCAGATAGCAGCGAAGTTAGATTGTATGTCCCGCCGTCCTATGTCAAGATTCTTGCTTTTGCTAGGAGCTTCGACCCGACACTTGTTTTCTCAGCCAGTCAAGCCGACAAGCCAGAATTGAACTCTCAAGCTGAGAAGATTCTAGGCAATCCTGACAGGGTCATCAAACTCGAATTTCCGTCTGCACAATACTTCTTTATCAACAGGGATAGCATGAACTCTGTCAGGCCAGTAACGGATAGGTACAAAATACATCTCGACCTTTTGGTTGATTGGCTCGACGGAGTCGGCGAGAAAGATTCCATCAAAGTCAACACCGATGGCTGGCTTGCGAACATAGACAAGGGAGATATCTATACCAACGAATATGCGTACGAGCAAGAAGCAAGGGAGCTCGCGGAGTTCGGCGGTGGTTATCGCAGACCGAAGTACATTCCGATAAAACGAACTGACAAGTCTTGGTTCGAATCCCTACGCGTTAAGCACGAAGACCTTGCAGACGTTCTCCATGAAGTAGACCGACTTCTATCCCGTAAGAAACGGCGCGAGAGCGGTGTCTTCTGGACTGAAGCAGAGATTGGCGATATGCTGGCCGATGAAATATTGAAGCTGACGAAACCCGATTACGTCGTTGAGCCTTGTGTGGGCGGCGGGTCGTTGATCAAGAACATTGTTCCTCGCGTGAAAGGGACAATGAATGACATCAGTGTTGGACACGTGGCGAATTGCAGAAGAATATTCGATGGGTACGCTTGGAAATTTACTACGTTAGATGTTGTCCGCAAGGACACCAGCGAGCTAATCAAGGCTTGGGAAGTCCCGACAAGCAAGACTCTGCTACTTTACACTAACCCGCCATTCGGCACGGTATCGACTGGTCAGATTGTGTCGAAGAAGAACGAGATGGATGGCAAATTATCAAGACAGCAATCTATCGAGTATCCGCCCGCACTTCTGAAGTACGGGAAAGGCGACCTTTTCTTACCGATTGTTGGGCGTCTGATTGAAGTCGCCAAGGCCCAGAAGACATGCTACTTGGCATTCTTCTCTCCCTTTGGATTGTTCTGTGGGAGGAAGCGCTACCTGAAACTGTTTGATGCCTTGATGAAAGATTTCAGATTCCTGAAGGGACACGTCTTTGCGGGCTATAACTTCCACGACATTAACAAGACTCTGCCAGTATCGCTAACCATCTGGGAATATTCGCCCAACGCAAATACCAAGCACCTTGACCACGTCTTTGAGTTCGTTGACAAGGGTGGTAAAAGGAAGACTCTTCATTTCAAAGAGTTGCCATTGTTGAAGGACGGATGGAGATACAGGGATGGCAGTAAGTACGTCAAGGTCAAGACCAAAGACGCGATAGGTGCGCCTCGTTGCGACAGATTCAACGCTCCGGAGCCAAAGACCATCGGAGTCGATTTGAAGGAAGGGAGTGGCGCAGAGATTTCACCTGACAATCTTAAACTCGATAAGATTGTTCTGAAAATCCCAAACGTACCATCAGAGCTTGCATATGGACTTTGGAGTGTGTCCGTCGGCAAACATGCCTTCGGGACATCGTTGTCGGTTTCATTGCATCCAATATACTTCGAACAGGCTTACGTCCATCTGCCAGACTTCGGCAAGAAAGAGATTCTGGAGATTCTCGCATACGCCGCCTTAGAGGTACTCTTGAAGAACTATGCCGAAGACAGGATTGGCTTCTTCGGGACTAATCTTGTCTTCAGATTCGGCAACGAGCGGTTGACCAAGGGCGTTGAGTATCTCTTCAATCATTGTAAAGACGCGCCTACATATGACGGTAACACTATCGGCGATGCTTTGGAGCTAATCAAACATTCGAAGGTTGAAGCCACGAAACTAAGGAAGAGCCTGAAAGAGGAAGTATCGAAACGTCTGATTGCCATCGGCTATTGGGACTTCGTACCGATTCCACAACTTACATCAGATGAGTCCCAAGGGAGATTCGACTCACTCTGAATGGCGCAAGGCGGTAGGCTCTCTCGCCTCATTCGAGAGGACACGGACCCGGAAGGGAAAGGGCGTCCAAGACAAGCTCGTCTAGGACTTTAGGTTCCTACTGATTCTCTGTTCCCATTCTTCCTGATGCGGATCTTCTTGGGTTGAACGTGTGTGTGTGGGTCGGCTGGTGCGGGCGTCCAGATTTGAACCTGGCAATTGCCTGAATTTCTACACAGCGTGCTACACAGAGAATTCTTACGGCTGCGCATTCATGGTAGGCGATGAGCCAGGCCTTCACCGAGTTGCTGAGAGTTCTCAAACGGGCCCCCGTTTCCCTGAAACGGGCCCCCCTTTGGGGGATATGATCGTGAGCCACCTCTTTCACGGAAAGCGGCACCTGGTGTCCCACACTCTGCAGCGTATAGATGTGCTGAGCAAGACTTGAATTGCAGATCTTCCGCGTCTGCATAGCAGGCCTAGACATGCAGGAGAATGCATGTGTAAGACGCAGTGTCTTACACAGAGAATTTTGACGCACGTGCTCCCCCACAAGCGAGCGTAGGGGGACCACCAGGCTGCCCCGTAACCCGGTTACCGGGGATACTCCTGTGGTCAATTTGCCTCTTACCGACGAAGAGATCGAAGCAAAGGTTGCCGAGCTCGTCGATCGAGAATTTAGAGAATTGATCGAAGCCAGCGGCATCGAGACGAACCTGCGCCTGCTGGGAAAGCCAACTGCACACTTGGCGTCGTAATTTGAACCCTCATGGGAGATGAGCGATTTGTGTGTGTCTCTTGGGTGCGGGCACCATGATTTGTACTGCCCTTCTCTGACTTCTTCGGTTGCTACCCTTCTCGTTCTGAACAACATGAGGGCTTCAAAAAAACCGTTAATAGGTTCTTTCTTCGGTAGCTACTCAGAACTTCGTGCTCGCTCGACCGTCGCGCGTCTGGATGTGAAAGCAGGAGATCACTGATCAAGGGAGCCGGCGATATGGAGAAGCTATTCTCGTTCAAGCTGAATGGACGCCAAGTATCGGTCTCTGCTCCGCCAGCTTACACCCTTCTCGAAGTCCTACGAGAGAAGCTGGATGTTACAGGGCCGAAAGAGGACTGTGGAAAAGGGGAGTGTGGCGCCTGCACAGTCTTGATGAACGGAGAGCCTGCGAGCTACAGATATATGTAAGGAATCCTTACCCTATCCCATTCGTGAGCTTGGATGGCTACTAACGAAGTGGTTAAGATAACCTCCAAGGGACAGTTCACGTTGCCCGTTGAAATACGGCGCGACCTCTCTCTGGGGAAAGACAGCTACCTCTACGTAACTAGACTCGGTCGCCTCATCGTGATGAAGAAGGTGGACGAGTTGTCCTTAGATGATATCTCGGCAACTCTCCAGACTCTGGCAAAGAAGAGGGGCGTGACTCGCGACCTCCTCATGAGGGATGTCGAGCGAGCGCGGGAGAAGTTGCGTGAAGAGAAGCATGCCAAAGGGTAAGCCCACCGTTCTCATTGATACGAACATCCTCATCTCCGGCCTCGTATTTCTGAAAGGAAATGAGCACAAGATACTGAAGCTTGCTGAAGACAAAGCAATAGCTCTCATCCTCCCAGAGTTTGTGCTAGATGAGGCTAGGATGGTCTTGGCCCGGCGATTTCCCGGGCATGAAGCACTCTTAGACGCATTCGTTTCGAGGACGGAACATGAAATCCTTCCTTCGGAGGAGATAATGCAATCGGTTCCTTTCACAGAAAATAGAGTTAGAGATGCGAAGGACGCACCAGTGCTTGCTTCTGTCCTTGTGGCAAAGCCGGATTTCACAGTCACAGGAGACTTAGCCCTAAGAGAGGACATGAGAAATTGCCGGGAAGCTACGCGTGTCACAACTATTTGTTCTTCAAGACAATTCCTAGAGAAAGCGCGGAAGAAGCAACGGTAGCTACTTTCGAGCCCTTCTCTCCTTCTTGCCTCCTCCGTGAAAAGAGATATTGATGTCAGACCAGAAGTAAGGCGTCAATCAGAACAGTTGAGAACGAGGAGGACAGCATGGAACAGGAGAAGCCATACCCTTTACAAGTATACCAGAGTCTGAACACACAAAGGACCAGAATGCTGAAACGAATCATAGCAACAGGAATGTTGCGATACTAGAGCGGAAGACAGGTAATCAAGGGAGACAGCGGGTATGGAAAGACAATTCTCGTTCAGACTAAACGGACGACAAGTCTCCGTGTCTGCTCCTCCGGCCTATACGCTCCTCGAGGTCTTGAGGGAAAAGCTGGATGTCACCAGTCCCAAGGAGGACTGCAAGAAGGGAGAGTGTGGCGCCTGTACCCTCCTAATGAACGGGAAGCCTGTGCTTTCATGCCTCGTGCTCATCTCGCAGGCAGATGGAGCAGAGATCGTCACCTCTGAAGGATTCATGAGAGATGGCATGCCAGATCATGTACAGAAGGCGTTCATAGAGAACGGGGCCGTCCAGTGCGGTCACTGCATTCCGGGATTCATCGTCTCCACTGAAGCGCTTCTGAGCCAAAATCCCAGCCCGAGCGTCGAGGAGATCAAAACGGCTCTAGCTGGTAACCTGTGCAGATGTACAGGCTATGCGAGCATAATCCGAGCGGTCCAGCAGGCTGCGCAGAAAGATTAGGGGCGGTCGCACATGACGCTTAGTGAGATCGAGGTCGTTTCCGCCAAGAATCTCAAGGATGCGTTGAAGGTTCTTCACGACCGATCAGGTAGCATCAAACCGATTGCAGGAAGTACAGATGCGATCATTCAGTTAAGAGAGGCCTCGCTTCAAACAAACCAACTCCTGGACATTTCGAGTCTTACTGAGCTACGATACATTCGCAGAGAAGGATCGGTGATTCGCATCGGTGCCTTGAGCACCTACTCGGACATAATCGAATCCCACGCGTTGAACAGCTCTTGTCGAATGCTTGTCGAAGCCAGCAGAACCATCGGATCACTACAAATCCAGAACCGTGCCACTATCGGCGGCAATCTGGGAAATGCCTCTCCTGCAGGCGACACTATTCCTCCACTCTACGTGTTGGACGCGAAAGTGAAAGTTCAAAGCCACAAGGATGCGCGTCTTGTGCCGATTGAGAAGTTCTTCCTCGGATATCGTAAGATCGATCTCAAGCCCGATGAGATCATCACCGAGATCTCATTTGAAGCGGTCGAGAAGCCTTACGATGGAACATTCCTGAAGCTCGGCCTGAGAGAGGGACACTTCATCTCCCTCGTCAGTCTGGCGATCCGTGCTAAATGGGCACCTGAGGGCGACAGGTTTTCAGACGTTAGCGTTGCCCTCGGCGCGGTCGCCCCAGTCGTACTTAGAGCGAGAAGATGCGAGGAATACCTCAAGAATCGAATACTCGCAGACGACACGATCTGGAGTGCAGGCAAGATCGCGTCAGACGAATCATCACCCATCAGCGACCTGCGAGCGTCAGCCAACTACAGACGCGCCGTCATACCGTCACTCCTCTACAAGGCTGTTGACAACTTGATCGATTCGCGTCGGAGGTCACAGAAACCATGAAGGTGATGATCAAGCTCTACGGAGCTTCTACTGGCGGCCTCGAGAAGCGGGAGCTCGTCTTGGACCTCCGAGAAGATGCGACCGCTCAGGATGTCATCGATCATTTGCCCGTGCGCGACCGACTTTACCTGTACGTTGTTAGAGATGGGATGCGTCTCGACGAAGACGCTCGGCTCAGAGATGGCGACGAACTACTTGTCTTCCCGCCAGTTGCCGGAGGCGAGGGAGACCTACGCTGGGTTGGGAAATCCGTCACAAAACGTGATGCTCTCGAAAAAGCGACGGGACAAGCGAAGTTCTATTCGGATCTTCACCTCAAGAACATGCTATACGGCAGGGTACTCAGAGCTAACCGCCCCCACGCGCTGATCAAACGTATCGACATCTCGCGGGCACAAGCCTTGCCTGGCGTCGTTGCTGTTCTCACGCACAAAGACGTTCAAGGAACAAACCGATACGGGATCGTGACTCCTGATCAGCCGGTTCTGTGTGAGGACAAGGTCCGCTACGAAGGCGACGCCGTTGCACTTGTTGCGGCAGAGGATCCTGAGACAGCTGACCGCGCGCTCAACCTCATCAAAGTCGATTATGAAGCGCTCCCGGTGGTTACGGACCCCGTTGAGGCGATGAAGCCTGCTTCTCCACGAGTCCACGAAGCCGGCAACATCTATCGCCACGGACACATCAGAAACGGTGACGTGGAGTCCGCATTCAAGCAATGTGCAGTCGTGGTCGAGAACACGTATCGGACCGGCCGCCAGATGCACATGTTCCTGGAAACTGAGGCTGGTGTAGGATTCCTCGACGAGAACGGGAACGTTGTCCTCTATGTGGGCGGCCAGGCTCCATACCGGGACCAGCTTCAGATCGCCAGAGCGCTCGGAATTCCACGCGAGAAGATACGCGTAGTATCGTCTATCGTCGGGGGAGCATTCGGAGGCAAAGACGAGATCACTGTCCAGATTCACCTCGCGTTGTTGGCTTTGAAGACTAAACGCCCCGTCAAGATGGTACTGTCTCGCGAAGAGTCCGGAATCGCGGGACTGAAGCGACACCCAGTGATCATCACCGTTCGAACCGGAGCAGATTCGCAAGGACGGCTGCTCGCAAACCAAGTCAAAATCATATCCGACACGGGCGCTTACGCGTCTCTGGGCGGAACGATTCTCGATGTCAGCATGGAGACCTGTTGCGGGCCATACAATATCCCGAATGTTGACATCGACGCCTACTGCGTCTACACGAACAATGGTTTCTCAGCGTGCGTTCCGAGGATTCGGCGCCCCACAATCAATCTTCGCTATGGAGTCCCAAATCGACATAATCGCCGAGAAACTCCACATCGACAGACTGGAGATCAGGAAACGAAACGCAATTCGCGAGGGCGACATCAGCACCTTCGGCGTCAAGATTCCAGGAAGCATAGGAATCCTCGAAACTCTGGACACAGTATCGAAGTCTGATCTCTGGCTCCACAGAAACGAGCACAAGGCCCAGCGGTCTGAACCGTGGTGCAGGCGAGGTGTCGGGATCGCATGCGCATTGAAGGGCTTCACTTTTGGTGCGCTCCCAGATTTCGGAGCCGCGTCGATCACGTTGAATGAGGATGGCACATTCGCTGTTGGAGTCAGCTGCCCGGACATGGGTCAGGGCAACGTGACAGCCTACGCTCAGATCGCTGCAGAAGAGCTGCGTTGTCAATTCGAAGAGGTGCGCATCGATTCGGCAGACACTGGGCTCGTTCCGGATACTGGAGGATCCTCTGCTTCAAGGTCCCTCTACGTAGGTGGGAACGCTATCGTCAGAGCCGCGCAGAAGATGCGTGAGCTCCTACTCTCTCATGGGTCTCAGATGCTCGGCGAGCCTGAGAGCAAGCTCGAATGTCGTGACGGAGCGATCGTCGTTCGAGGCGATTTGAAGCGAAAAGCAACGTACGCCTCCATCGCGACTCACACTCGAGTTCACGCAAGCCAATTCCGAGTTGAGGCTGGGTTTGATGTTCCAAGGTTCGAGCAGCCCATCGAAGGGACTATTGAGATTCCGCACTGGTCTTTCATGTACGCGACAGCAATCGCGCTAGTTGAAGTCGATACGTTGACTGGCAAGACGAAAACGCTACGATTCCTGATCGCTCCCGATTCGGGCAAGGTGGTTAACCCTCAAGGTTTCAGGGGACAATGCGAGGGAGCCGTTGTCCAAGGTTTGGGATACGCATTGACCGAGGATGCAATCATCGAGAAAGGACATCTCTTGACTCCCAATTTCACAACGTACCTAATTCCAACGATTGAGGATGCGCCTGACCTCGAAGTCGTGCCCGTGGAGACATACGAGAAGACGGGACCTTTTGGAGCAAAGGGAGTGGGAGAAATCGCGATCGTCCCGGTCGCGGCGGCAATCTCAAACGCCATCTACGACGCAACCGGAGTCCGATCCTATACTCTGCCGATCACGCCCGAACGCCTGTTCAACGCACTCCAAGCCAAGAAGAACGAGCTGAAATCATAGTGGCCACGGTGAAGGTTAGGCTCTTTCACGAGCTTCGAACGGCAGCTGGCGGAGGAGAGATCACGGTTAACGCTGACAGCGTCGGCGAGCTGCTGCGCTTCTTCGGTGAGAGGTACGGCAAGACGCAAAGAAACGTGTTATTCGATGGGGAAGGTCAATTCCGAGACTACGCATTCGTGTACATCAACAACGTCCTTCAGAAACCAGTTGATATGTCAGTTCCCGCTGAAGGATGGCGACATCATACTCGTGATTCCGCCAGTAAGCGGGGGATGACCGATCTCGAGATTCAATGTCTACGTCCCGCTCAGCCTTGACGACGCGCTCGAGCATCTGGAAAACAACGCGTCAGACACGCTCCCGATAGCAGGCGCAACAGATCTTCTACCACGCATCAAGAGAAAACAACTGCCTGTAAGGAATCTGTTGGATCTTTCAGGTCTGTCAGAACTCAGATACGTCAAGCGCGAAGATGGAGAGATCAAGATCGGCGCGCTGACAACGATCGGAGACCTCGAAAGCCAAGTAAACAATTCTGCTTGGGGCAAGTTCCTCAACGATGTAATCACGAAGTTTGGATCGCCCAACATCAGGACTCTTGCTACCATAGGTGGAAACATTTGCGCAGCATCCTCATCTGAGGACCTGATCCCCGTCTTCCTAGCGCTCGATGCCAAAGTGAAAACGCTCAGGAAGAGCGGAACACGAGAGATGCTCCTTCAAGAGTTCCTAGTCGCGAAACGAAAAACTGCTCTACATGCTGACGAAATTCTTGCCGAGGTCTCCTTCCCGGAACCTAGCGCGCGAGCTGCATGTTCGTTCCAAAAGCTTGGGATGCGCAACATCTTGATCATTGCCCTAGTATCCGTCGCCGTTTTCCTAGAAACAGACGACTCACGCTCCAATATCACACAGGCGAGAATCGCACTGAATCGATTGAAAGGCAAGATCCCGCAGAGAGTCGAGAGTGTCGAGAAAGGACTCCTCGACAAGAGACTGGACGAGCACGCGATCAAGTCAGCGGTGGAGCGACTTGGAGAGGAGTTGACGTTGACATCCGATTTTCGAGCCTCATCGGAGTACAGGTGCGAGGCGGTGAAGGTGCTGCTTCGCCGTGCCCTTGTTGACTGCCAACAGAATATTCTCGGAAAGTGAAGAAGATTGACCAAGCATCTCGTCAAATTCAACGTGAATGGCAAAGATCAAGCGCTCGTGGTCGAGTCCACAGAAAGACTGCTGGATGTATTGAGAGATCGGCTTGACCTGAAAGGAGTGAAGGAGGGTTGCGGAACCGGAGACTGTGGCACTTGCACGGTCATTATGGATGGCCGCCTCGTCAATTCCTGCCTCGTACTTGCAGTACAAGCAAGAGACAAGAAGATCACAACAATCGAAGCCGTAGGCACTCGCGAAAGGCTACACCCGATCCAGAAGGCGTTGATGAAATACAACGCAGCACAGTGCGGCTTCTGCACCCCAGCCATGGTGCTGGCTGGAAAGAACCTCCTCGATCACAATCCAAGCCCATCCAAGGAGGAGATTAAGGAAGCGATCAGTGGAGTCCTCTGTCGCTGCACTGGATACTACAAGATCATCGACGCAATTCACGACGCCGCGAAAGAGATCTCGGAGGCAAAAAGTTGACAGAAACAGCCGCGGTACAGAAGCTACGTGAAGCACAAGGCTTCACACTAGTTGGCAAGAGCATCCAGCGACTTGACGCGCTTGACAAGGTGCTTGGCCTCCCACTCTACACGTCCGATATCGTGCCCAAAGATGCGCTCAGAGTGAAAATTGTCAGGTCCACTGTCCCTCACGCGCTCATTAGGCGAGTCAACACGCAAGCGGCAAGAGAGATGCCAGGCGTACTAGCGGTCCTAACTGCGGAGGACATTCCTGGAATCAACGAGGCATACGCTCTGTTGCCTGACCGGCCTCTCCTGGCGAGCAAGAAGGTGAGATGCCAGGGTGAAGCAATAGTTGTAGTCGCCGCCGGAGATTCCGAAACCGCCGAAGAAGCTGCTGACAGGATCTCTGTGGACTACGAGCGTCTTCCGGTCGTAACGTCGCCGGTTGAAGCGATGAAGCCGGATTCTGTTCTCGTCCACGACGGTGGAAACGTCGCAAAGTACCTCAGAGTCAGGAAAGGCGACGTGAAGGAGGGATTCCGTCAAGCCGACGTGATAATCGAGAACACGTACAAGACGCAGTTTCAGGATCCCGTGCCTTTGGAACCGGAGGTCGGGATGGCGTGGGTAGAGAAAGATGGATCGATCACCTGCGTCGGCTCGATGCAGACACCCTACTATGTGCAGACCGGAGTCGCCAAAGTCCTCGGGCTTAGTCCCGACAAAGTGAGAGTGATTCAGGCGACCACAGGCGGGGCATTCGGACCGAAATCAGATGAGATGCCGGTGGACGTGTGCGCGATTTCGGCGATGGTAGCGCAGAAGACCGGGAAACCAGCCATCCTCGCCTACACTCGGGACGAGTCGATGATAGCTCACACGAAACGTCATCCATTCGTGATTACGCTGAAGACCGGCGCAAAGAATGACGGGCGCCTGACCGCTTCGGAAGCGCTTGTCGTGTCAGATACCGGTGCCTACGCGTCGCTCGGACCGTTGGTGATTATCCGAGCATGTTTCCACGCAACAGGACCTTACGTGATTCCACATGTGAAGACTGACGCGTACTGCATGTATACGAATAACACGATGGCTGGCTCCTTCAGAGGCTTCGGAAGCCCTCAAGTTCACTTCGCAGCCGAATCGCAGATGGATGAGCTGGCGAAGAAGCTTGACATGGACCCGCTCGACCTTAGGCTCAAGAATATCCTTAGACCAGGAACTCTCACAGCGACAAGTCAACTCGTAGACGAAGCCTGCGGTCTGGAAGAATGCACCAAACGCGCGACAGAAGCATCCGGCTGGCGCAAGAAACGGCTTGAGTTTGGTCGCGACCGAGGCCCGTTCCGGCGTGGAATCGGTATCGCACTGATGTATCACGGAAACAGCCTCGGGCCAGAAGGCAACGACTACGCTTACGTTCACCTCTTGATCAAGCCTGATGCCAAGATCGTTCTGCGAACCGGGCTTACCGAATACGGGACCGGCGCGATCTCTGGGCTTGCTCAAATCGCCGCCGAAACACTGGGCCTCCCGATTCACCTGTTCGAACTCGACCGGCCGGATACGGCTACGTGCCAAGAGACCGGGCCAACGGTTGCCTCACGAGTCACCGTGATCGGAGGAAGAGCAGCACAGATCGCTGCACAGAAACTCAAGGAGAAACTACTGAAGGTGGTCAGCGACTCCTTACGCTGCGACCCCTCAAAGTTGACGATTAGAAACGAACAGGTCAGCCATGTTGATGATCCCAAACGAGCTGTTTCGTTCCAGAAGGTCGTCGAGGAATGTTACAAGAGGCACATTAGCCTCACCGAGACAGGCTACTACATTGCACCGAAATGCGAGTTCGAAAGTGAGAACAGTCAAGGAACAACATATCTGCAATACACGTACGGAGCCGTCGTAGCCGAAGTACAGGTCGACACGGAACTAGGCGTCGTGAAACCAGTCAAGATCACTGCAGCCTACGATGCTGGCCGCGCAATCAACCCGCTCTCCGTTGAGGGGCAGATCGAAGGTGGAACCATTCAAGGTCTCGGATACGGGCTAACAGAACAGCTCGTTCATCTGGGTGGAATGGTTGTTAATCCCACGTTGGGAGACTACTATATTCCAACGTCGCTTGATATACCGGAAATTCACACGATCATTGTCGAGTATCCGGGAGCGATCGGTCCGTTTGGCGCGAAGGCGATGGGCGAGCCTCCTGTTGATTTGCCGGCCGCAGCTCTTGCGAACGCTGTTGCCCACACGACCGGGTCAAGGGTTTTTGATCTCCCTATCACAGCTGAGAAAGTTCTCTTCGCAATGAAACGAAAACGATGACCGGTCACATGAATCGTTAGTCGATTGCTTCACCCGACGCTGAGCAAGTGCTTTATCAAAGAGCCTAAGCCCGTAGAGCCAGCAATGCTCAAGTCGGAGATGCCTATACGATTGTGGAATTTCAAAGCTGAGCAACGAGTCTTCCAGATTGGAGGCATCAGCATCGGAGGCGTTCCGGGACAACGCCCTGTCGTGCTCGTTGGAACCCTGTTCTACCATGGCCACAAGGTTGTGAAGGACGAGAATGCTGGCGCATTTGATGAGGCAGCTGCTGAAGCGCTCGTGAAGGCTCAGGACGAAATGTCAGACAAGACCGGGAACCCCGCCATGATAGATGTTGTGGGTGGGAGCGTTCCTGCGATGAAGAAGTACCTTGAGTTTCTCGTTGATCGCACGAAGGCACCGATTATGATTGATAGTCCCTCAGCTGAGATCAGAGTAGTGGGCCTCTCATATGCGAAGGAGCAGGGATTCCTCGATCGCGTAGTCTACAACTCGATCAATCCGAGCAGCAAACCAGATGAGTTGAAAGCAGTTCACGAATCTGGCGTTACAAGTTCGGTGTTTCTTGCATACAACATGAAAGATTTCAGCACGGCAGGCCGGACGAGCGCGATCAAGGAACTCGTGAGCAAGAGACAAGAATTCGGAATAGAGAAACCACTCATCGACACATGCGTCCTTGACCTGCCCACACTGGGCTCAGCTCTCCGAGCGATGTACGAACTGAAGGACGAGCTAGGCTTCCCAGTAGGATGTGGCGCACACAACGCAGTCGCCCTATGGAAAGGATTGAAGACAAAAATGGGTGAGCAGGCAGTCAAGCCGTGTCTCGCTTCGGTGAATGCCATAAGCGCAGCGGTCGGTGCTGATTTCATACTCTACGGACCGATCGATGACGCGAAAGTGGTCTTTCCCGCTGTGGCAATGGTTGATACAGCATACAGTCAACTTCCAATAGAGAAGAAGATTCAGATTCCGAGAACTCACCCGCGTTACAGAATCGGTTGACGCGGATCGAGAAGACGATATCATGGACGCGGTTGAGGCCGTTGTCAAACGACTACTGGCGACGCCTGGCGTTGTAGCGTGTTGGGTTGTGCCGGATGAGGATAGGGACTCTCTCTCTGAGATTGAGAGCAGCGCGAACAGTCGTCTTGGGCTGCCGGGAATGGATATCGTTAATGAGGGAATCAGAGAAGCGCTTTCTCGTCAGCATGTTGTGATGATTTCTCATTCGCCGGCTTTGAGGCATCCGCCGGGGCCTATCTTGGTCATCTGCAATGGGGAACAGATTGTGGGCGAAGAGATCTGGCAACCAGGCCAGTACGAGCGACTCTCGAAAGACCCAACCGCGCTCTTCCTAGGCAAGAGTCTGGTCCTATATCGTGAAGCACTTTCTCAGGCCCGAGGCAAGCCGCTGAAGCTCGCGTACAAGGCTCTCCCATTCCCGGAAATCGAAGAAGTCCCAAGCGTGAAAGATGCCGTCTCGATCACTATCACGATCCCGGTGCACTCCCGTTTCTCAGAGAAAGCGGGTTGGAATCCTAACGACCCGAACTTGGGCACAGTCCTGATCGGATTCAATGAGTCCAAGCAAGCGAACTCATCAGACTAGTTGATGAATGCTTGTTCTATGAAACGCCACGTCAGAAACGAGCGCTCATTCTCACTTCTCTGACTCATTTCGTCAACGACGGCGTAGCCATGGTGCCGCTCTCCATTTTTCCACTACTGCTCACCATGTTCGGACTGGCCGCACCGGAACTGGGCGTGGTCGCGGCAATGTGGAACATAACGTCAGTCATCGGAAGCCCAGCAGTCGGCCACTTGTCAGACCGATCCAGACGAAACGGCGCACTTCTGTTGGCAGGCCTTGCAATGATGGCAGTCGGTGTCATCGGAACCGGATGGTCGGTCACGACAGGCGGAATTCGACCTTTGCTACCTTTGGACGTGTACCCTGCGCTCATCGTGTTTGCCGCAATTGGCGGCCTGGGCTCCGCAGTCTGCCACCCAGTAGGTGGAACCGTTCTCAGTCAAGCCTACCCGGCTTCTAAGACTGGGAAAGCGCTCGGACTGAACGGCGCTGTCGGCAGCCTGGGGCGAGCACTGTACCCGACCATCGTCGTTGTCTTGATCTCCACTCTCAACTTGCCATACGGAGTTATCGCGCTTGGAATTCTAGGGCTTATCCCTGCTGGCCTGATCGGACTCTTCCCACTCGAAAAGTCACGAGGTGACACTTCCGTTGCACCAGATGCCGTAGAGGCACACGACCGCGAGAACAAGTCTGGAAGATCCACTTCGTTTGACCGGTCCGCCGTCAGGAATGTCCTGGTGTTGACCACGATCGCGGTGATTCGAGGAACGTTCGGTCAGGGCGTTGCGGCCTTTCTCTCAGTCTTCATCGTTCAAGTTCAGCAGTATTCGTTCAGTTTCGGCGTGGGTGTGATAATGATGCTTGCGATTGTTCTTGGCGTTCCTGGACAGATCATCTTCGGCCACTTCTCTGATATGCATAGGACAGCATCACTCGCCGTGAACACGGCGGGCCAGAGTCTGTCGATCATCTTCTACCTCTATACGCTGTCGAATCCGATCATATCTGTGACCTGCTTGGCACTCTTCGGGTTCTTCACCTACAGTTGCTATCCCGTATTCCTCTCAGCCGTCTCTGACTCGGTGCCGCCGAAATTCCTGTCACTATCGAACGCAATCGTGTGGGGCGTGGGAATACTCGGAGGAGACTCAGTTGGACCCTTGATAGTTGGTCTAGCAGTCGGAACAAACCTCTCGATGCTACCCACGATCTTCCTTAAACTTGCCATAGTCTCAGGACTCTCAACAACGCTCGTCGTGTTCCTTCCTCGCCGATCCCAAATGGCACACTAGTTGTGATTCTAGTTGATCGGTGATCTAGCCTAGAGCTACCTGTTTCTCATAAACGCTGGAAGCCTTGTGATGATGGGGTTCGACAAGCTGAGTGCAAAAGCGGGTTCCGAAAGGGTGCCCGAGATGTGGTTTCTTCTGATTTCTCTCGCAGGCGGTTTTATCGGGGTTGTATTAGGAATGTTCGCGTTCCATCACAAGACCAGCAAGACAGGCTTCCAGATCAAGATCGCTGCAGCCGCCGTCTTGGGAACACTAGTGATAGTTTACCTGGTAACGAGAAGATAGACATCCCAGAGTATGCGGACATAGTAAGCCGAGCGGGAGATCATTTGACGATATACGAGTTTGAAGGACGCATTCCGTCGGTTGCCTCAACGACATACGTTGATGAAAACGCAACGATCATAGGCGATGTCAGGATCGGCGCTCAATGTTACATAGGCGCGGGAGCCCGACTCAGAGGAGACTACGGATCCATCACAATTGGCGACAAGACAAGTGTGCAGGAGAACTGCGTCCTGCATGCGCGCATCAGCGAAAAATGCGAGGTCGGAAGCCACATCCAGATCGGACACGGTGCCGTACTTCACAACTGCACCGTCAAGGACTATGCTGTAATAGGCGTTGGCGCGATCGTGAGCGACTACGCAACGGTGGGAGTCTGGAGTATCGTAGGTGAAGGCGCGGTCGTAGCAAGTGGAACTTCGATCCCCGACGGAAAAGTCGCGATCGGTATCCCGGCGAAGATTGTACGAGACACTTCAGACTCCGACAAGCAAGTTTGGAGCAAGTACAAGGATGTCTACGCAGACTTGGCATTCCGGTATCCGAAGGGATTGAGGCGAATTCGGTAGGACAACGATAAACGGCAGCAGTCCAAGAACACGTATCGTATCTGGAGATTTCCCAGTCCGTCTATCCACTTTTGGGGCGAGCACACACTATAGTAGGAGAGTGGGATCTTGCAGGAACTTCATTATCATGTTCACGAAACGTGCTGCTAGCGCTCCATCAGTGACTCTGTGATCAAATGATAGCGACAGAGGCATCATGCTTCGAATTACGATCTGTCCGTCTCGGACAACCGGTGTTTCGCGTATTCGACCTGTTGCGAGAATCGCAGTTTCTGGATAGTTGGTTATTGGCGTCGCATGTGTTCCTCCGATGAAGCCGATGTTGGTGATCGTGAAGGTTCCTCCTTTGAGGTCTGACAGACCGATCTCGCGTGATTGCGCCTTTTCAGTTAGGTTTTGGATTTCTTGAGCGATAGTGAAGATATCCTTCTGATCCGCGTCTTTGACGACTGGGACGATTAGGCCGTCCGGCGTGTCAGCTGCCACGCCTATGTTGTAGTATTTCTTGAGAATGATCTCTTCATGTTCATCGTTTACTGAAGAATTCAGATACGGGTACTGTTTCAAAGCTGCCACTACAGCTTTCACGATGAACGGCATGTATGTGAGGTGCACGCGTCGCTTTTCCGCGATCTTGTTTTGTTTCTCTCTGAACGCTACAAGTTCCGTTACGTCGGCTTCATCCATATGCGTGACATGGACTGCAGTCCTAAACGATTCTACCATCCTCTTGGCTGTACTTCGTCGTACACCTTTCATTGGAATGACATCATAGCATCCGTATGTATCGCGCTTCTCAGCAGGCTTCGTGACTACCTCGATTCTCTCTTTCTTCGACTGCGCGAACTTGCGAACGTCATCCTCGGTGATCCTGCCCTGGAGGCCTGTACCTGCCATCTCTGTCAGGTCGACGGCTAGCTCTCTTGCTAATCTTCGAGTGGCGGGAGTGGCGGCGATTCGTGTAGGCCGCGGAGACACAGTATGCGGTTCTTCCAAAACCCCAACAACTGAGGCCGTGGGGCGACTGGGAAGTTCCGGTAGCTTCTCGATAGTTTCGCCTTGTTCTCCGATTGTTACGAGGGTTTCTCCGACTTTGACAATGTCGCCTTCCTTGTGATGGATCTTCAGTATAATCCCGGATCTGGGAGACGGTATATCGGCTATTGCTTTGTCGGTTTCAATACTAGCTATCGTTTGATGTTCTTCAACCCGGTCGCCTTCTTTGACTTGCCACTTTACGATTTCTCCCTCGGTGATGCCCTCCCCAACGTCGGGAAACTTGAAGTCTGTTGGCATGACAAATCATCTAGAAGTTAGCAACTTTCTCAATTGCCTTGACGATTCTTTCTGTGTTCGGAAGATAATAGTTCTCCAGTTTGTGCTGTGGGAACGGCACGTCGAAGCCTGTGACCCTTTCGACAGGCGCTTCGAGACTAAGGAAGGCAGTCTCGTTGATAACGGCGGTGATCTCCGCTCCTAGGCCGGCGGTTCTAGGCGCTTCGTGCACGACTACTGCTCTTCCTGTCTTCTCGACGGACTTGGTTATCGTTGCAGTGTCCATCGGCGAGAGAGTGCGAAGGTCGACAACTTCGACGCTTATCCTGTCTTTTACGGTTTCAGCGGCTTCGTTTGAGTATCGCACCATGGCTCCCCAGGAGACAAGCGTGACGTCAGTGCCCTCACTGACGATTTTCGCTTCGCCTAATGGAACCGTGTAGTCATCTTCGGGGACATCTTCAACGATTGCACGGTAGATTCGTTTGGGCTCCATGAAGAGAACTGGGTCGGGGTCCCTGATTGCCGAAGTCAGTAGTCCCTTTGCGTCATATGGGGTGGAGGGCGTCACGACCTTGATTCCAGGAGTGTGGACTAGCAAAGCCTCTGGGCTGTCTGAGTGATGTTCTGGCGCGCGGATACCGCCGCCATAAGGGAATCTGATTACGAGCGGTACATGGAATCTTCCTCTGGACCGGTTCCGGATTCGACCGACGTGAGAGATTATTTGGTCCAAGGCTGGGTAGAGGAAGCCTTCGAACTGTATCTCTGCGACCGGTTTGAGGCCATAGAGTGCCAAGCCTATTGCGACGCCGACTATGCCGGATTCGGAGAGTGGTGTGTCGATAACTCTGTTCTCCCCGAATTCTTTGATCAGGCCCTCCGTTGCTCGGAATACTCCACCGTCTACTCCAACATCTTCTCCGAGGAGCACCACAAGCGGGTCTTTCTCCATCTCTTGCTTCAGGGCCAGTCGGACGGCTCCGACGAGGTTGAGCTGAGTCAATTCAGTCTCCACCTCCGATAGAACGAGCGAGTTCTTCGTACTGTTTCGTCAGATTCGGTGGCAATTCTGCGTATGTCCATGCGAATAGGTCTCTGACCTCGGGAGGCTTGGCGGATTCAAACTTCTCGACCGCCACTCGGACCTTCTCTGAGGCTTCTGTTTGAGCCTTGTTCTCGTACTCACTGCTCCATAGACTGTCCTTCTTCATGTATTTGCGTAGTCTTTCGATCGGATCGCGCTTGGCCCACTCTTCTAGCTCTTGACTTGTTCTGTACCTTTGCGCATCGTCTGACGTGGTATGGTCAGCCATTCTATAGGTGACGCATTCGATCAGAGTCGGTCCGTTTCCTGACCGTGCCTTTTCGAGTGCATCCTTGGTGGCTTTGTAGACTGCGAAGACGTCGTTTCCGTCGACCTGGATGCCTTCAAAACCGTAGCCATATGCTCTCTGAGCTAATGTTTTGGCGGCGGTCTGTCTGCTTCTAGGGAACGAGATCGCCCACTGGTTATTCTGGCATAATAGAACAACAGGAGCATTGAATACTCCGGCGAAATTCATGCCTTCGTGAACATCGCCTTCCGATGTGGCGCCGTCTCCAAGATACGCTAGGACAGCGATCTTATCGCCTCTCAGTTTTGCAGCCCATGCGAACCCTACAGCGTGGGGAATCTGAGTTCCAACGGGAATGGATATTGTGAAGATGTGGCTGTCCTCAGGCAGTTTGCTTCCTCTTTCGTCTCCGGCCCAGTACTCATACTGCATCTCCAATGGCCAGCCAGCTGTAATGTAGGCACCGGCCTCTCTGAATGCTGGAAAGAGCCAATCGGATTTGTCGAGCGCATAGGCACTGGCAACCTGTGTCGCTTCCTGTCCTCTACTCGAGGGGTAGGTTCCGATTCTGCCCTCACGTTGCAGTTTTACGGCCAAGTCATCGAATGTCCTCGTGAGAACCATCAGCTCGTAGAGTTGCTTGATTTGATCATCTGTGAGCTCAGGCTTCAATGAGTCGTCGCAGTTCCCTTCCTCGTCCAGAATCTTCAGCATGCTCACTTTGAACTCTTCAGTAACCCCTTTTGGCATCGATTTCTCATCGTGAGTTGTTCTCGGCCACCTGCAATGTGAATCTCCCTCTTTACAAAGCCCGGAACATGCCTCTGTGGGTGGTAACGTGAGGACAAACAGGGAGCCATGTTGTTTCGAAATGGAAGATCAATGGGGTGCGTGTGCGCTGGCGTGAGAAATCGACAAGATCACCAGCATCATCAATGAGTCAATTCGTGATGGCGGGAAAGCTCCGAATGAAGGAAGAATCAGTCTCTCTTGCCGTGCGGTAACCAGCTGCTCTTGTTCGCGCGAGAGTTTGTGTCAGAAATGATTGGCTAGAGTGGTGATTTGCGTCTAGATGAATGGGCGAGTCAGTCGTCCTGAGAACCTGATCAGAGGGGGCTTCGTGCGTGTCTCTTCAAACTTCAGATCCTTGATGTCACAGATGCCTGCCGATATGACGCCATTCTTGTCAGCCGCCTCGTATGGAATTGCCCTCTCCTGAGTTACTAGTCTAAGCCTCCTTCGTATCTCTACTCCATCATCCAGGCGTGCTACTCCATCGAAAGAGACAGGGTCAGACTCAACCGAGAGATCTACGTGTAAGAGGGACCGCTCGGGGATTTCGTAGCCGCCTATGATGAGTCTCAAGTCGCTCGGAGAAGAGCCTCTGACATCTTACTTAGGTTTTTCTCGTCAGTGATGTTAACCGGATGCGAATTCAGCAGTCGAACGGCGCTTCCATGGAGCTTTCTGGTTGGTCTAGCCCTTGGACTGTGAATCAACCCAGAATGGGGGTTTTCCTTTTTCGATCAGTATCTTGGTGAGATTTGGTCTACAGTCAAACTGTCTCATGCACAGGTTGTATTCCGCTTCCGTAGCGAAGAAGGTCTGTGGAATCAGTTGTCTCAGTTTCTCACAGGGAAATGCTTCGCAGTAGGCGCAGTTCTTGACGCCTCTCTCTTTTGCGCACGGTCTAGCTTTGCATTGCTTGTCTGCGACTTTGCCGTTGCTTGGGCAGCCGTCGCATTTCACGTTCTCCGCGGTGTACATCTCATGACCGAAGAGTTTTCTCCAGCCATCAACCAGTCTCTGCCTGACGGCAGGGTCTTCAGATCGAGCCGCACAAAGGTGGCAATTGTACCCGCAGTAGCCTATCATCTCTGCGCTTTCATTCAACGTGTGCTCCTCCGAATCTATGGCGTGCTTGGCTTACCAAGCGCGTTGTCTGGCAAGCTGGATCTTGGCGAGCGCGCTCTCTCTGGCGCGTTGTGCGTCGGCCTGAACGCGTCTCATTTCTGAGTGAACAGATGCGCCGATCGCCCCTGGATTTCGTTCCAGAAGGTGTGTGAGCCTTGTCAGATGATCTAGGCGAAGTCCCTTCGGTTCCGAAGGTTGTAGGCAGTAGCAGTCGGTTTCTTGTAGCGTTCCTACGCGCCTCAATCCGAACCTTGGCTTATGCAAATGCATCTTTTCATCACGCAAGTGTGTATTGCCACTGAGCTATTAAAACTTACCTTTTACTTGACACAACATCTATATTAACCATGAAGAGTGCATTATACTGAGTGATACGTTCATGAGAACTCTGAAGGTCTTCAAGGACGCCAAGGCTTTCGAGCTTGCCGCAGACCCGACAAGGCGCAGGATAATCCATCTGCTGAGAGCCCGAGAACTCGCCGTCAGCCAAATCGCCGATGAACTGAAGATGACGCCGCAGGCCATCTACCATCATGTTCGAAAGATGCTCGACGCAGGCCTGATAGAGGTCGCTAAGGAAGAGCGGGTTGACCACTTCATAGAGACATATTATCGCGCAACGGCCGAGCTCTTCGAATTTAGCTACGGCGAGACAAGCGACCAAAAATACAAAGAAGCCCGAACAAAGGAAGCCCTACAGGCTCTGACCAGAATCGGCCTAACCAGTCCGATAGACGAAGAAACGATCGGAAAGTACGCCAGACTCGCGGGCAAAATGAATTCCGCCTACGCACTTTGTGGCTCGGAGCTTGCAGACAAGATCTCACAGCTGGAAGACCTGGATCACTTTGCCAAACAAGACGCGATCGAAATTGCGACCTATATTTGCATGAATGACAAGCAGTTCGAGGAGCTACAGACACTCCAAAGAGAAGCGAGAGATCTTCTGAGACCAAAAATGGCAGAACCGGTTCGGGCACCGGCAAAATGATGATTCCACCCACTCGCACTGACTATCGTCACGGCGAGTTACGGCACTCACCCACCAATGCTCCTGACTTCATGAAGAGCACGTTTTGTCACTGTCGAACACACGTGTAAGCGATAACTGCGGCAGGACAAATTAATTGAAGAGCCTTTCTTACGGTCGACTTTGGTCGCACCGTGACTTCAATCGCTTGTGGTTGAGTGATACAGTCAGTCAGATTGGCAATCAGTTCACTAACCTTGCGTTGCCGATCCTTGCCGTTCTAAGCCTGCACGCTGGCGCGTTTGAGATTGGTCTGCTAATGGCTCTTCAGACGCTCTTCTTCCCTATTCTGGGATTGTTCGTTGGTGTCTGGGCTGACCGGCTCAGAAAGCGCCCCATCATGATAGTCTGCAATCTAGGGCGTATGGCAGGTTTGGCATCAATTCCACTGGCATTCTTCCTATCTTCACTAACTCTGTATCAACTGTATGTGGTGGCCGCCGTCAATGGCGTCTTCACTGTCTTCTTTGAGATATCCTACCAATCATACCTTCCAGTCCTGATAGATCGGGAAGACTTGGTGGAAGGGAATTCTAAACTTCAGACGAGCGCTTCAGGCGCACAGGTTGTGGGACCAGCAGTAGCAGGATTCGTCTATCAGCTCGTAGGAGGAGCAATCACGATCACGGTTGATGCAATTGGCTATCTCATTTCTGCCCTGTCATTGATTTCCATCAGAAAACGGGAAGCTAAGCCGGAAAGTAATTCTCCGACTGAACGTCCAGATTTCTTTGCAGAGATGAAGGAGGGAATACGAATTGTCTTTGACAATCCGACTCTCTGGAGAATCACAGCGTGCACTGCAACGGCAAATTTCGGTTCCGCCATAGTCGGAGCCGTCTTTGTGATCTTCCTGCTCAACATTCTGAGTTTCTCTCCTGTGCTTATTGGATTACTCGGCACAGTGGGCGCAGTAGGATTCTTGCTAGGCACGCTCGTCACACCTGTTGTCACGAAACGATTAGGGTTGGGTCGAGCAATCGCGATTCCCGTTGCGATCATGGTGATCAACATCGCCACGCCGCTGGCGATATACGGCCACGCATTCCTGATCGTCGGAGCGATTGGTCTGATAACCGGCATTGTGCTACCGATCTACAACATCAACCAGGTGAGCCTCAGACAGACCATTGTCCCCGACCGGGTACAAGGCCGCATGAATGCGACAGTCCGAACAATAAACTGGGGCACAATGCCTGTCGGAGCAATAATAGGCGGGACATTGGGCTCCACCTTAGGTATCATTGGCACAATATTGATCGGTGGGGCCCTGCAAGGAGCAGCAGTTCTCTGGCTAGTATCCAAACACGTGATTCGTCTGAAAGAGATGCCCAAGCCAGACGAGGCCCAAGGATTCCGCTAGCGTAAAATGCCGAAGCATCGGTAGGTCTTAACGCGTTGAATATGAGCAAACCAACAGCCAAATGGGAACTCACAGCCAAGAAACTAGCAAAGGAGACTATCAAGGACAAGGAATTGCTACCAGAGCTGCTGCAGAGAATTCTATCCAAGGAAGACAAGACGCGATATACGAGTTTCAGGGCGCTAATGAACATCTGCGAAGAGCAGCCTGAGTTCTTGTATCCTCACTGGGATCAGTTCGTCAACCTGCTTGACCGCGAAAACACCCATTCGAAGTACATTGGAAGTTACCTTCTTGCGAGCCTTGCGACCGTTGACAGAGATAACAAGTTCGAAGAGATCTTTGACAAATACTACAGTCTGCTAGACGACAAGAGCATAATTCCGGCCGCCCACGTTGCACGTAATTCCGGTAAGATTGTCAGAGCAAAACCAGAATTAGAACCCAAAATAACACAAAGATTGCTAAGCATCGACGCAACGTGCCATGAACCCGGTCATAAGGAACTGATTAAGAGCGAAGCCGTTGTGGCATTCAGTGAATACTTCGAAGTAGCCAAAGACAAGGAGAAGATAATAGAATTCGTCAAACAGCAGGCAAAAAGCAAGAGCCCCAAAGCAAGAAGAACCGCGAAGGAATTCCTAGAGACGTGGGCGAAATGACAATAGCAAGATCAGCGAATAGATCGAACGGAGGCGCGTTGCTTGTCTCAGGTTGGTCTTGATTTTGATGTTTCGGCTGCAGCAAGAATACTTGCTCGTGACATGGCCAGAGTAACTAGGGGTCAGGAAGTTCTCATATACGCTGATTCTGAGAGCGATTCTTGTGTTGTGAACGAGACTGCGAAGGCTATCCATAACGAAGGTGCAAAAGTTGCTGTCATGTGGTATCCGTCTCCTCCAGGCGTCGGTGAGACTACCACTCCCTACCTCCCCGCCTCGTTAGCAGCTGCCATGTTGAAAGCGGATCTACTGATTGAATTCGCCGGACACTACTTGCTCTACTCTGCACCTTGGGAGGAGGCGATGAAGACTCAGAGAATCAAGTACTTGTGCCTCTGCGGCATGACAAGGGATATGATGGTCCGCTGCATCGGCAAAGTCGATGCGCCTTCCCTGTTCAAGTTTCAAGAGAGACTAACCGAACTAGCCCACACAGCAAAGAGAGTCAGAGTCACGAACCCCTCCGGCACAGACATCACTTTCTCTAACGATCCGCTGCGGCCATACTTGTCTGAGGGAATCATTGACGATCGAGCAATCGATTACATGCTCATCGGGCAGGTGGACTGGGCGCCTGTCGAGCAAAGCCTCAACGGTAAGATCGTGTTTGACGGATCGGTTTGGCCTCCTGAAGAACTTGGAATTCTCAGAACCCCGATATCTTTGAAGATCGTGAACGGTGTGGCAAAGGACGTAGCGGGCGGGTCCGATGCCGTCTCCTATAGGAAGTGGCTTGAATCCCTGAACGACCCGGCGATGTTCAACATCGCTCACATATCCTTCGGCTGCAACCCCGGCGCAAAACTGACTGGGCGTGTACTCGAAGATGAACGGATTTGGGGCTGTGTAGAATGGGGTCTCGGACATCAAGGATCGGGTTTCAAAGGTAAAGCAGGTCCAGCCAAGTCGCACAGTGACGGCATCTGCCTAAACGCGTCGGTCTGGTTCGACGACAAAGAGATCTTGAAAGATGGAAGCTTTGTGCAGCAAGATCTGCGAGAACTTGAGAGGAAGCTAAGACACTAGTCTCAAGCTACTTAGCCGAGTAAAGGTGACAGGCGACCCTTCTTGTCGCGCTCAATGGTTTCTGCAAGGGCTCTACGTCACGACATATATCGCCAATGTATTTGGGACAGCGAGGATGAAATGTGCATCCAGTCGGCGGATTCGCAGGACTGGGTACCGAGCCTCGCAGAATGATACGCGATGGCGTCAGAGACGTGCCATCCACATTAGGTACTGCGGACAGCAGAGCCTGCGTGTAAGGGTGTGCGGCGTCTCGGAAGATCTCCTCAAAGTTCCCGATCTCTACGATCTTTCCTAGGTACATGACCGCAACCCGATCCACGAGATACTCAACGACTCCAAGATCATGAGTAATCAGAAGATATGTCAACCCAAGCTCTTTCTGCAATTCCTTGAGCAGATTCAAGACCTGCGCCTGTACTGACACGTCAAGAGATGATGTCGGTTCATCCAGAACCACGAAGCTTGGGTTGAGTGCTAGAGCTCTCGCAACGCAGACTCGCTGGGCCTGTCCTCCGCTTAGTTCAACCGAGTATCTCCAGAGTTGCTCATCCGTCAGACCGACCAGGCGCAGTAGCTCTGATGCTCGGTGAGTGATCTCATCTTCACTCATTTCTGTGTGAGCACTGAGTGGTTCGGCGATGATGTTTCTGACTGTCATGCGTGGGTTCAGAGAGAGAAAGGGATTTTGAAATACGATTTGGAAATCTTTACGCATTCGCTTCAGAGTGTTGCGATCCACTTTCAGGATATCTGTGCCCTCGAAGATCACTTGACCGAATGTGGGTTCTATCAATCTGATAATGCTTCGAGCCAGAGTCGTCTTCCCGGAACCAGATTCGCCGACCAGACCAAAGACCTCACCCTTCCTGATATCCAAATCCACACCGTCGACTGCTTTCACTTGACCTACCGTACGCTGTAGGAGCCCGCTTCGGATGGGGAAGTAAGTCTTGAGATTCCTGATTTCCATGATTGTTTCTGTCATGTTCTCCACCAAGGCTCCTTGGGCATGTTGTAGCAGGCAACGAAGTGTTCGTCTTCGACTTCCAGCAATTCGGGCCGGCTCTGTTTGCAGGTTTCGATAGCGTAGCTGCACCGAGGGTGAAATCTACAGCCCAGAGGCGGATGAAGAAGGCTCGGCACAGTGCCGGGTATGTAGTTGAGAACCTTTCCTCTCAGCCGTCCTGTTACGACGGACGAGATGAGACCACGAGTGTAGGGGTGAAGTGGATTCTTGAAAATCCGATCGGTGTTGGCTGACTCGACAATTGACCCGGCGTACATTATCGCGATCCTGTCGCATAACTCGCGTACGACGCCTAGGTTGTGAGTGATGAGCAGAACAGACAAGCCGAGTGTCTCCTTCAGTTTCTTTAGCAGAACCAAGAGTTGGGCCTGAATCGTGACGTCGAGAGCTGTAGTGGGTTCGTCTGCGATCAATAGGAGCGGTGAGCTCGACAAAGCTATGGCCATCATGACTCGTTGTTGCATCCCGCCACTCAGTTCATGGGGATACAATGCCATGACTGATTCAGGGTCGGGAAGTTCCACGATGATGAGTTTCTCATGAGCGAGCTTGCGAAGACTGTCTTCGTCTGTGGCCTTGTTGTGGATCTTCAAGACGTCCAGTAGTTGTTCGCCGATAGGAAAGACGGGATTAAGTGAGGACGCGGGATCCTGAAAGATCATAGCAATCTTGCGACCACGAATGTTCACCATTTGATTCTCGGCTTTGTGCAGTATCTCGTCCCTCTCGAGCATGACTTGACCTTTGACTATCTCTGAGTTGTCAGGAAGGATTTTCAGGATCGCAAGACCAGTTGCTGACTTGCCGCAACCTGTTTCTCCCACTAGGCCCAAGATCTCACGTTTGCGAATATCAAAGGTGACTCCATCAAGCGCGTGCACCACGCCGTCGAGAGTGTGAAAGTCCACGACCAAATCCTGCACAGAGAGCAGAACGTTCTCTTTTGGCAATTAGATGAGCCGCCTTCGAGATAGCTTCGGATCTGTCGCTTCGCGAATTGCATCTCCAAGCAGATTGAAACCAAAGACGAGCACTAGGATAGCCAATCCGGGAAAAGTCGCGTACCACCAGTGTTGGAGAAAGTATGTCTTCCCCATGTTGACCATCAGTCCCCAATCCGGGGTTGGCGGTTGAGCGCCTAAGCCCAAGAAGCTTAGCCCTGCCGCTGCGATTATTGCAGAACCTAGGTCAAGAGTAGCCTGAATGAGTATGGGCGCTAAAGTTGCCGGCAATATGTGGCGAGCAATGATCTTCGCATCGCCTACTCCGATCGCCCTCGCCGAGTCGACGTATGGTAGGTTCCTCGTCGCTGAGGCTTGACCGTATGCGAGTCTTGTGTACCAAGGCCACCAAGTGATAATCAACGCCAAGATCGCATTTAGGAGGCTTCCTCCCAGTGTCGCTGCAACAACGAGCGCCAAGAGGAGCGGTGGAAAAGCCAGAAACATGTCCGTGACCCTCATGATCACTGCGCCAAGTCTCTCTCCGTAGTAGCCAGCTACGGCTCCAAGAGGCATGCCTACTATGATCGCTACTGAGACAACCGTAACACTCGTTAGTAGTGAGATTCTGGCGCCGAAGATTATGCGACTGAGCAAGTCTCTGCCAAGCTCATCAGTTCCGAACCAATGCTGCCAATCAGGTGGGCGCAATTGGTTTGCGATATCAGGTACCCCTTCGGCCTGCCTTGGATACGGTGCGATGAATGGGCCTACAACAGCCATGACAACGAAGAAGACGATGATTGCGGTGCCAGTCAGGGAGAGGGGGTTCTTCAGTACGAGTTTCAGGAATACTCGCAATTCCCGAGAGCGCTGTTGCCGCTGAGCCGGTGCGCGCTCAGAGATCGCTTCGTTCATAGTGTCACTCTCGGATCAAGAAAGGCTTGGAAGATGTCGACCAGCAGATTGATGATGACGTAGAAGATCGCCACAACGATCACCGAACCCATTATCGCAGGGTAGTCTAGCGCCAGAATGGAGAGAGCGGTGTAGGTTCCTAGGCCTGGCCAAACAAAGATCAACTCGTCGAGGAAGGCACCTGTAAGTGTATACGCGAAAGACATTCCGAGCGCAATCACTGTTGACGATATTGCGTTCTTCAGCGCGTATTTGAAGAGAATCAATCGACTGGGCAGTCCCCAAGCCAAACCGGATCGAGTATAGTTCTCTTGTAGAACCTCGATCATCATGGTCCTGATCATTCGAACGGTCAAGCCGAATGGGTAGGCTGCGAGCGCTAGGGATGGCAACGCGAGATGCCACAGACTGTCTCCAAAGGCAGCGAAATTGAACGTTAGCATACTATCGATCAGATTGAAGCCGGTGATCGTTCTCAGCGGATACATAATGGACACTTGGGTGCTCATCCGGCTTCCAAGAGGGAACACGTGAAGCGTCTGTGAGAAGATCATTTGGAGTATCATGGCCAACCAGAAAGGGGGCATCGAGACACCGAAGATTGCAGCCAATCGGCCTGCGTGGTCTGGAACATGATCCCTGTGAGAAGCAGAAAAGACCCCGACCAGAATTCCGGCAACGACAGCAATCACGAATGCGCATATGATGAGTTCGAGTGTTGCCGTCAGTCCCGTCGCGACATCTGAGAGCACCGTGTCGTGTGTTCTAATAGAAACTCCAAGGTCTCCTTGCAGAAGATTTGTGAGGTAAATGTAGAACTGAACGTAGATAGGCTTGTTCAGCCCGAGTTCTTCTGTCGCCCGTTGGATTTGCTGTGCATTGGGGTGAGCGCCGACCCAGAGAGCGGCCGGGTTGCCTGGAATCACGTGGGAGACTATGAAGGTGATGAGGATTACGCCGAGGACTACCACGAACGCATGCGCTGCTCGACGTAGAACGTACTGTCCGATGCCTCTAGCCAATTACACCAAGCGCTATCCTGTCGAGTGAAGTAGGTAGAAGAAGACTACCGTAGTGTATGCTGGGTTGTACTTGAAGCCCGTGACGTTGCTTCGTACTATGTGGATGTCTTGAAGGTCCCACAGGAAGAGGACTGCCGCATCATCAATCACCATCTTCTGAGCCTGCTTGTACAAACCAAATGCTTGAGTCTTATCGGATCCTTCCAATGCGTAGCCTCGATCGATCACGCTGTCAACTTCTGGGTGGTAATAGTATCCCAGGTTGAAGACAACCGAACTCTCGCTGTGGAACAGGTTAAGAAGGAAATCGTATGGTGACAACAAAGTTGGCCACCAGTACATTACGAATATGTCCTGGGCATTCGAGGGATCACCTTGTGCTAGGCTCCATTGTTCGGTCCATGTCATCGCTCTAATGTCAAGTTCAATGTTGAGGTCTTTGAGGGAGGATTTGATCATCTCAACTGTGCCCTCCTCTCTCGTGTCGCCCGTCATGTAGGTTAGCAGTAGTTTGAATCCGCCATTCGGATAGCCTGCCTGAGCCAGAAGTTGCTTGGCTTTGTTCAGGTCGTACGTGTACTTAGGAAGGTCGTCAAAGTGCCCGGGCATTCCGTAGGGTATCGGCCCGATTGATTGAGTCCCGAACCCATGGAGCACACCCGTGACAATCTGGTCATATGGGATAGCATAGGAAACGGCTTGTCTGATCAGCGTGTTGTTGAATGGGAATTTCTTGTTGTTGAAAAAGCCGAGTAGATTCTGGTACTGAGGACTGGTGTATACTTTCACGTTTGCGTCTCCTTGGAGGCTTGGTATGTCAGCGAATGGTACCTGTTGTACGACCTGTGCCTCGCCGGATTTGATCATCTGTTCCTGAACGGTTTCGTCTCGCACAACTTTGATGACGGCCTTGTCAAATTGATCATCTTTCCAGCCACCCCAGTAGTCTGGGAATTTGTCCATTATGATCTCATTCTGTGGATCCCATTTGGTTAGCATGTACGGCCCGGTTCCTGCGTCATGGCCTGCATTGAACCAAGCTGAAGCGTTTGTGAAGCCCGCCGCCTTTGCCAAGTTCTCGATGTTCGGGCTCATGATCCACGCGGCATAACTGGCGCTCGCAATAACGTCGAGCGGTGTCGGAGAGGTCAATATGAACTGAACTGTGTACGTATCAAGCACGTTGATTTTGCTGACTGGGCCCCAAATGAAAGCTGCACCTTGGCCCAACGTTATTGTGCGTTCGATCGAGTATTTCACTGCGGTTGCGTTGAACGGTGTTCCGTCGTGGAATTTCACGCCCTGCCTCAAATGGAACGTCCAAGTCTGGCTGTTGTTGGATGATTGCCAGCTGGTCGCCAATGCAGGGACGAAAGGAGGCGCCTGCGAGGGATCATACCAGATCAGAGGTTCATACAGGTTGCTCAGCATCATGATCGAATTCGAAAACTCTGTGCTAGGATCAGCCGTCACCATTTCTGAAATGACTGCAGAGGTAACGATTTTCGGAACATGCGGTTTCTGTTGAGTCTGGTAGTAATATCCCAGAGCCCCCGCCGCGACAACAATAACAATTATGACAATCGCGACGAGCTTCCACAGATTGCGCTTAACCTCTGACAACTTGGCAATTCCTCAGAAACACAGTCGGACTCTCTATCAGCCTATAAGACTATCGACGCAGCGATTCAACCAGACGCTCCACTGGGACGTAGTCGAAATCAAAGCCAAAGCGTTTCGGTCCAAAGAATTCCAATCCCTTGGCAGTTCGCCAGACTTCCGGAGCCTTCGCAGCGACTACGGATACTTCAAGTCCTGACTTGAGGGCATCGTTCGTGATCCCGTGTCCGCTGTGGTCCAAGAATATGATGAGGTCGGGAGGCATCACGATTGGTTTCGAGCCGAGCCAAGCAAAGATGTGCTCGTTCTTTATCCATGAACGAAGACTCTGACCTTGCCATTCTTTGTTTCCGCTCAAGGTCACGTCACCGAACAGAAAACCCTTCTCGTTTCTCCACTCGTACTTCTCCACGGTACCTCTGAACAGTAGCCATCCGCCGAGAATATCCCGGACTGCATCGACGGGATCGTGGCGGTCCTGTAGAGCCTGTCTAACAGCTTTCCCTACAGCTATGGACTTAGAAATCGTGTCTTTGATCAGAATCTTGGAAGCTGTGGATTTTGTTAGAGGTGTATCGATGACTGCGGCATGCCCACCTGCAAGCACAGCGACGTATCGGGCGAGCGACTCGTAGTCGTCGATGTCGGCATAGCGTTCAATGAATACGACGTTGCCTGTTTCGCTCACGACGACAGATGGCGCCATCGACGCTCCGAACACATGGGTGGTACTCTGGTGAAGCTCAGGTCCGGCTCGACCCAGCAGGTCCCCGTCCACCATCGGAATGCCCAACTGAGAGGCAACATGCAACGCCGCGGCTGTGTTTCCTCCTCCAAGCTCGGTTGCGGCTGTTGCAGCAACCTTACGCCCAAAGTAACGCTCAACCGATTCCAATGCCACAGCGAACGGGTCAGCAATGGTCACTTTCTTGCTTGGTCTAACATCAGGGGCCACCGAACCAATATAGTACGGACTCACAAGCAGAGATTCGTCTGGAATCTCATCCAGGTTCACAATTGTAAGTCGCCGTCCGGCTTTCAGGTCTGACTCGAGAATTTCTCTTCCGACTTGAGGACTTCCGCCACCTCCGGTGCCCAAAATCGTAGTCCCAACAACTAGGTCCTCAATAGCCTCTTTCGACTCCAATGTGAACATGAAAGATGTCACCCGTATTCTGTGGAATGCATCCTCTGAATTGTCTTAACACTTTCGAAGACGCTAGATTCCGTTCAACCAAGAACTCCGCGTAAGTTAATCCACTTGCCCTGAACAGAGAATACCGGGCGACCGGAATGGCTGTTGCAAAGGCCCCGACAGCGAACTAGTTCCTCAATATCTCGTGGATTTCAGTTTTCTCAATGCCTTGAGGACATTCGAACGATCGAAATAGACTTCGTTCCTCGTTATTCTTCCTTGTTCTATTTCGACGATGTCCATTCCGTATTCCGTTATCAATTCTGCTCCAATAGGAATTGTAGCCTTCCATTTTGCGACGAAGCCAATGTCCGTCGGAAACACTTCGACCAGCTCCCATTTCCAGTTCGGGTTTGCTGCGAGTAGCTTCTTGAAGTATGGAAAGATCTGGTCGCGTCCCTTCAACCCTTCCTTGTTTGCCGGATCGATGTATGAAGCGTCGTTCGAGTAGAATCCGATCAAGTCTTCTGGTCTGTTTCCCTCCCAGGCTGGCAACCATTCGTGGCAGAAATCCAGTACCTCTTCTCTCTTCATGGCCCACCACCATCTACTGCAAGGTATTTGACTGAAGCTGCCTACTAACACGATTAGATTGCGAGTCTGCCTTCTGACACTACAGTGCGCCCGTCAAAGGCTACTGTCGATTTCTTCAGTGTCCCTTTGAACGCGAAAGTGCTCACGTTTTGTATCTGTGCGGCGTGGTTGAATCCGATTCCGAACAATCCAAATCTACCCTTGTCACCCGTTGCCTTCTCCCAGACCGGAACAACCATGGTTCGGATGTACTACTCTCAAACGTCTTTCTCTAGATGATACCGACCGCAGCCACGCCAAGCGCGACCAGTGCTCCCATGGCGATGCCCACCACAACCTCGGTTGGTGTATGGCCCAGTGAGTAGTGCACAGGGGGCGTCCTTACATGCGCCAAACGAATGATACTGTTTATCGTCTTTCCCTCTTCGCCCGCTGTCCGACGTACACCTAACGCGTCACGAATGACAACCACTGCAAGAACCGCGGACAGTACGAATATCGGGTTTCGCCATCCCTCCGTCCAAAGGATAGATAGGCAAAGAGCAGTTACGGTTGCGGAATGCGCGCTCGGCATACCGCCCGTCACGACGATGTCTTCAAGACGCAGACGCTGGCGATGACGCACTACGATGAGCAACATCTTCAAGCCCTGCGCAGTAGTAAGCGCGAGCACCACTGAAACAAGCACACCAGGAATATCCATAGCTCGTCGTACGAGTCTCAAAGCGGAAGGACATGTAAATCATTTCTCCCCCCGAACTCGGTCCGTCATGATCCAGTCGTACTATTCCTGTGTGGAAGACGAAGGATGTCTACTTCATTCTCTTGCGCTCTAAAGAATCTGTGGGGTCAAACGGTAGGGTAGTTGTTTCGTATAGTCCTTGTAGCCGTCGAACTCATCCAGCATGGTCTTGTCTTCGAACGCAGCACGAACGATGCTTTTCCGCACGAATCGTGTGCAGATCTTAGGCGGGGACGCTCCGTGCTCCTGAAACGATAATGACCTTTGCCTTCAGAGATGGCCGAACATGGTGCGCGGATTCCACACGATTTCTATTTGGATGTCATGAGAGTACTTCTTTCACGAGGTCTACGCACCGGAGGAATCGGACGCCTCTCCTTTTCCTCATTTCTTTTATGAGAACCTCAAGCATCGCGATTCTTGACGCCCTCCCAGTCGTCTGAGGATGCATTGTGAGATTGAAGTATGGCATTCTCGCCGCGTAGAGAGCGTTGAACTCTTGGATCCATCCGTTAAGGACCACGCTGGGTGACCTTCTATGTATTTCGAATTGCCCCCAGTCGTCCCATGACCACGCGACCGGCAGTTCTACTATCCCGCTCGACTTGACTACGTATGGTTCCTCACTGTCCATGAGGCTGCTATCGTACGTGAAATTGAACTTCATCAGATTCTCCATCGTGTACGGGCTGAATTCCCAATCTGGCGCTCTGAAACCGACCGGCCTCTGACCAACTAAACCCTCTAACTGGTCGATCGATCTTCTGAAGATCTCAACTTCATCTTTCTGCGAGTTGAGTTGGGCCAAGTTCTCATGTTTGTAGCCGTGAACTCCTACCTCGTGACCGCGTCGTACAATCTCCTTCACGTTTTCGGGATAGGTCTCGGCTGTCCACCCGGGCACAAAGAAAGTCGTCTTGATTGCGTACTTGTCAAGCAGATTCAGGATTCTAGGAAGGCCGACCTTCGGGCCGAATTGTCCTTTGGAACGTGCGACAGGCTCATCAGGACGCCCGCTATAGGGGCCTCGAACCGAACTATCAGCGTCCACATCGAACGTCAACAGGACGTTGATTCTCTTCTCAGCTTTCTTGGCCATGGTCGAGTCACCGCTGGTAAGAAACCAACGAGCAACACGAAGGCACGGCTTATAGCTTTTCGACAGATAGAAACAGCCACATTTCCCAGGAAGGTCAGGTGAAGATTGGGATTCTGTTACCCCGAATACGGCAGACTACGCACCATACTCATGCACATGCCAGGCAAGGAGCTTGAGCTCGTCGGCCCAACAACACATGACAGATTTCTGTTCGCGGACGCCATCGACCCAATGCAATTCCGAGCGGATCATGAGCGTTTTGTCGACTCTCTCCGTTCCGAAGGAGTCAACGTTGTCTTGCCCACTGAATTGTTGCGAGAACATCCGTTGCTCGATTCCATTCACCGATCGCCCAATCTGGTCTACGTTCGAGATACGGCAGCCGTCACACGAGCAGGATACATTCTTGCCAGAATGAAGAATCCTGTAAGGAGAAACGAGACGGGAATCGTCGAAGCGGCATTGCGAAAACTTGCCGTCCCGTTGCTGATGAAAACAGTCGCGCCGGCCACGATTGAAGGCGGGGATCTGATCTTCCTAGACGACGACACATTACTTCTCGGCGTTGGAAACAGGACAAATCAAACGGGCCTTCGAAAATTGCTCACTAGAGGAACCCAATCCGGGTTGCATAGACTGCTTGCAGTTCCGTTGCCATCTTCAGTGATCCACTTGGACGGAACTATGATGGTTGTTGACCGAGACCTAGCTGTTGTTCACAAGCAATCTCTCAGAAGCACTGCTTCTCTTTTCGAGAATGGCCGGCTCAAGAAACACTTGAAGCTTGTTCAGTTTCTAAGCGCGAACGGGATGAGAGTTGTAGAGGTCACAGACTACGAGAGGCAAAGACGCGCCACGAATATCATAGCTATTGCTCCTCGCAAGGTAATCGGCTACGCAGGCAACGCGCGAGTGAAACGAGCACTCCTAGAAAATGGTGTTGATTTCATAGAAATCGAGGGAGCCGAACTCATCCGAGGATATGGCGGACCACGGTGCATGACGATGCCCATCCTAAGAGACTAGTCCCGGACGGTTCCTAAGCTGTGTCAAATCTGAGGGCCGGACGTTTTCAGAAGCAACAGCTGCTGGATGTCATGGAGGTCTTGTTTCGAGCTGACTCTTATGAAGAGCCAGCGTCCTTCGGGAAACTGGCGTGCGCTTTCAAGCACGTTCTTCGCATTCTTGCCGAGCCTTAGGCTTGAGGCTTTGCTTGCAGGAGTTTCGCCAAGAACAATCTGTACGGTGAAACTGCCTCCCCCGGGATACATGGAAAGCAGTGCCTTGCCTCCTTTCCGGAAACGCACAGCCCATCCGTAATTCTTTCCGTAGAAGGCAAAGTCGCGTTTGGTTCGGTAATTCTCTGCGACGAAACGCTCTAGGTTGTCCCACAAATCCTTCTTCGAGCCTACCGAGATGGATATTTCTCTCATTGTGGGTTGGTGCTCTTTCTCGACAAACGTTCCGACAGCCATGCAGTGTCACGCCCATCGAATGCGAGCCTTGCGCATTCATTTGCCGACTGTCTTAATCTCGGAGAATCGGAGCCTCTTCGAAGATGACTCGTGTTCCCGTCCCAGTCTCCTAATCTTGATTATCTCCCCTAATATGCTGACAGCTATCTCTTCTGGCGTGTCAGCGCCTATATCCAGACCGATGGGAGAGTAAACCCTCTCCAAGTCCTTTTCCGTGACACCCTTCTTCATCACTTGATTGAAGACGAGCGCGGCACGTCTTCGGCTTGCTATCATTCCAATGTATGCTGCCCCCGTCTTGAGCGAGCTTCTGAGCGCTGGCACGTCATCCTTGTGTCTGGTGAGTATGACGATGTATGTCGACTGATCGACGTGTATCTTTGGAAGGCCTTTGTCCACAAATTCGGCGACAACCTCTGTGGCTTCTCGGAAGCTCTCCTTCTTGACCATCGGATCCAGCACAGCTATGTCGAAGTCGAGCATTTTCGCAATCCGGCTGAGAGCCTGTGCCAGATGCCCGCTTCCGATTATCACGAGTTTCGGAGTAGGTTCTATGATCTCTATCGCCACGTCAATCTTGCCTCCACAATTCATCCCGACGCCGCCGAACTCTTCCTCGACCAAATTGTAGCTGCTTACGTGTACGCCCTTCTCTCCTTCTTTGAGAAGCTTGAGGGCCTGAGCCGCCACTTCCGTTTCAACGCATCCCCCGCCAATTGTGCCCTCAGTTGTGCCGTCGGATTGGATGATCATTTTCGCAACGCGTCTTGGCACAGAACCAGTGTGGTTGATTATGGTCGCGACTGCGAAGGTCTTCCCTTCATTCACAAGCTTGCTGATTCTTTCGAAGACCTCGCGCGTCTCAAGACCCTCCTGTTGGCGAATGAATCGACGCCAAACGTACGGATGGCTAGTCAGTATGCCGAATTTAAACCAAGTGCGCCCAACCACAAAGGGCTCGTAATGGAATAATCGTGTGCTTCAAGTTGAATGATGTCAGGCGGTTCTCCGGAAGTGTTTGTCGAATTCCTCTCTGGTGTCGATGTCGGTCAGCACGTTCTCTGTGTCGACTTCAACGTAATTGATTTCGGCTCGGTGGCGATTGATCACGGCTTTGAGTCCTTGCGTGTCCTCGTCTATTCTCGAGACTTCAGGAAAGAGTGTTCTGTCTAGGAGGATTGGGTGACCGCTCTGTTGCTGATGCGATGCAATCACAATTCTGTTCTTAGATCTCATGTACTCCTCAACGACTCTGTTGATGGATTCTGGTTCAATCAAAGCAACATCAGCTGGAAGAATCATCACAGCTTCGGCGTTGCTGGAAATTGCTGACAATCCAACCTTCACGCTTTCGCTCTGTCCCTTCATGTAGTTCTCATTGATCGCGAGTTTGCAGCCGATCTTCGCAAGCTGCTCCTTGATCTTCATGGCCTCGTATCCGAGCACAACGACTACTTCGTCCGCGTTCGATCCCTTGGCGACTTTGACAACATGTTCGATTAGTGTATCACCATTGAGCTTGAGGAGCAGCTTGTTCTCCTTCATCCGGGTTGACTTGCCGGCTGCGAGCACGATTAGTGATATCATCTTCTCTTCGCCTCCATTTTCATTGGAACGAATCGCGCCGACCCTTCTTTCGCCAAGATCTGGCCTTCCTTGGCTACTACTTGTCCGCGAAGTATGGTGGCTGTCGGCCAGCCTTTGAAAATCCACCCTTCGTATGGAGTCCAGCCTACTTTGTAATGTAGGTCACTGGCTTTCACTTTCTTCTCCACCGACAAATCAACGATGACGAAATCTCCATCGGCGCCGACCGCGATGTGTCCTTTCTGCGGGTACAGTCCGAACCGCTTGGCAGGGTTCTCGGACAGCACCTTCGCGGCCTTCCCTATGGCAATGCGACCTTTGTTGACCCCTTCACTCAGCACGATGGGAAGCATCGTTTCTATGCTAGGGATTCCCCCCCAAGCGTCCCAGATGTTCTCCCATCCGATCTCTTTCTCATCAGCTTCTCCTGGTGCGTGTTCCGAAGTGATCATGTCGACCGTTCCGTTAGCCAATCCACGCCAGAGCGCAAGCACATCAGCCTCCGTCTTCAGCGGGGGGTTCATCTTCAGGTACGGTCCAAGCTTCAGCACATCCGCTCTGGTAAGCGACAAGTAATGAGGACAGGTCTCAGCTGTGACGTTCACCTTCTCTCGCTTGGCAGAGGCGATCAAATGCACGCCCTCGCTCGTGGACATATGTGAGATGTGAAGCTTACTTCGAGTCGCCCGTGCAATACCGACCGCATCTTTGATGGCTTTCGCTTCTACGGCGTTGGGTCTTGACTCATTGTGCGCGATCGGATCCACGCGATTGGCTCTCTTCAGCTCTGCAGTAAGTTGCTGGCTTAGCTCCTCATCTTCCGCATGGACATTGGTGATCGCGCGGAATCGTGCAGTCTCCTTCATCAGAGCCTCGAGTGATCCTTTGTCAATTAAGTAGGGAGCGCACATGAAGGCTTTGAAGGAGTAGATTCCAAGTTGAGTCAGCGCTTCAACGTTTGCCAAGTTCGATGAACTCATCATTCCTGCGTGAAGAGAGAAATCCACTATTCCCTCTCGAGTCCCTCTGTCGATCTTCTCTTTCACCGCCTGTGGGCTGTCCACAGGGGTCTTGAGCACCATATCCACAATCGTGGTGACGCCCCCAGCAGCTGCGGCCTGTGTTCCGCTTGTGAAGTCTTCTCGTTGAGTGAAATTGGGGTCCCCTATGTGCGCGTGCGCGTCGACAACACCCGGCAGAACAAACCTCCCTTGCGCATCGACGACCTCATCGGTGGTCGCCGTGATGTTCTTGGCGATCTTTGTGATCGTCCCGTCTTCGATTAGAGCGTCCGCATGGGTGGTCTTGTCTTCGAGAATCAACGTTCCATTCTTGATCAGAAGAGACGACATGGCTTACCTTCCAACTGCGCTTCCATCTCGAGTAACGTCGAAAGTATGGTGGTTCTGACTGTTAGAGATGTGTGTTTACGCTTGTTAAGGTTAAGATCATTAGCCTGAGCGCCCAAACTAGTCCACAGGAAGCTTGTCATGACATCGATCCTGGTGAAGGGCGGCATAATCGTCACTATGGATCCGCGCCAGCGGATACTTTCCGACCACTCGATAATCATAGAGGATGGAAGGTTCAGAGCAATTGGGAAGACTAACGAGATCACAAGACACACGAAAGTTGACGAAACAGTCGATGCGTCTGGCGGCATAGTGATGCCCGGGCTCATCTGCAGCCACACTCACCTCTATGGCATTCTCCTTCGAGGCGCGAAGCTCAACATCACTCCGCCATCTGATTTCACACAGATCCTTCAGCGGGTTTGGTGGCCGGTTGACGAGAGCCTCACCTTTGATGATGCGTATGCGAGCGCACTCGTCGCATGTCTGGAATTCCTCAAGACGGGCACAACCACCTTCGCCGACACGTACTCAGGACCCAACTCAATCGAGGGCGTCCTAGATAGAATCGCGAAAGCGGTAGACGAAGTTGGAATCAGAGGTCTCCTCGCATTTGAAGCGACGGAGAGACACTCGAAGGCAGAAGGGGAAAGAGGCGTCCGAGAGAATGTTCGCTTCGCCACAAGCACGAAGCGAGCGAAAGAATCGAAGGTTCTGCCGCTCTTCAGCCTACATGCGTCCTTTACAGTGATGGATGAGTTGATCCGGTCAGTCCGAGAACTCGCGAGCAAGTACTCTGTACCGATCACGATTCACACTTCGGAGGGCCCAGGGGATCCACAACACAACATGGAACGCTACGGGAAACGCACGGTTGAGAGACTTCGTGACGTTGGTTTGCTCGCTCCGGATGTTGTTCTCGCCCATTGTGTTCACTTGAATGACAGTGAATTGGACATCGTGGCGAAGACCGGGGCAAAGGTTGCTCACAACCCAATGAGTAACATGCTTAACGCAGTGGGCACGGCCCGAGTTCCGGACATGCTCAGAAGGAGAATTCGTGTCGGATTGGGAAATGACGGCTACATCTTCGACGGCTTCGAGAACATGCGAGCCGCGTACCTCATCCACCGCTCTGTCACGAAGGATCCGAATACAATAGACGCGTACAAGATTCTTGAGATGGCAACGATCAGAGGCGCCGAACTCTACGGTCTGGAGAAACAGTTAGGCTCAATAGAGCGTGGAAAGAGAGCGGACCTGATCGTAATCAAGCCAGACATCCTTCCGACTCCCCTCAACCCTGATAGCGTCGTTGGGCACCTGATCAATACGATAACCGGCCACGATGTCAGGACGACAATTGTCAACGGGAAGATTGTGATGAGAGACCGAGCCGTTACCACGCTTGATGAGATAGATGCACAGAGGAAGGGCCAAGACGCTGCGGCCGCGTTGTGGCAGCGTTTGAGAACAATGAAACCCCAAGTGGACCAGATTTCGCCAAGAGGCTCGTCGTGAAGCCGTGACCTTAATAGACGAAACTCGTGAACTCTCGATTAGTCAGTAGGCAGACTCGAAGTGGAAACATTGGTCTATGATGTGATGATAGTCGGTTCTGGACCAGCAGGACTTACCTCAGCGGTATACTGCGGCCGCGCCATGCTGAAGACACTCGTTATCGCCGGTGTAGTACCTGGCGGCCAGCTCATGCTCACCACCGAGGTAGAGAACTTTCCAGGTTTTGAGGAACCGATCCTCGGGCCGGATCTCATTCACCGCATGAGGAAACAGGCCGAACGGTTTGGTGCAGAATTCATACAAGACGACGCAACAAGCGTCGATTTCAAAACGCGCCCATTAAAGATCAACGCCGCTGGCAAGACATACGAGTCAAATGCTGTGGTCATTGCGACCGGGGCCTCCCCCAAATGGTTGGGGGTCGATTCAGAATCGCGCCTTCGTGGTAAGGGGGTATCCAGTTGCGCCACGTGTGACGGGTTCTTCTTCCGTGGCAAAGACACCGTCACCGTCGGGGGCGGCGACGTCGCTCTTGAGGATACAATGTTTCTCACAAAGTTCGTCAATCATGCGACGATAATCCATCGACGCGATGCGCTCCGCGCAAGCAAGATCCTGCAGGATCGCGCCTCCAAAAACTCGAAGATTTCGTTCGTCTGGGACTCCGTTGTCGAGGAGGTTATCGGACAACAGAAAGTCGAAGGCGTTCGGGTTAGAAACGTCAAGACGGGCAAACAGGATGTGTTGAAGTGTGACGGCGTATTTGTCGCTATAGGCCACGAACCTAACACAGCCATATTCCAAGGTCAAGTCGAGCTGGACCAGAAAGGCTACATTGTTACCCGCCAAGGAACAGCCACCAGTGTAGAATGCGTTTTTGCATGCGGCGACGTACGCGACTTCCATTACAGGCAAGCAATCACGGCAGCCGGAGACGGATGTCGTGCAGCAATGGACGCGGAGGACTACATCGAAGAGAAAGGCCTACGCGCACACTAGCGTGGGGCGCATTACCTCGCTGGGCGACCAGATCGTACGGCCCCATTGATAACACATTTATCGTCTAAGGCTCAACTCTCCTCAGACGGTTAGAACATGTTCCCTAAGATTCTTGATCAGATCGAGGAGATCATGAACAAGGAAGTTGCCACCGCCAAACCTGACGATCACCTAGTCGACGCAGCAAAAACCATGCTTGAGAGGAAGATAGGATGCGTTGTGGTGGTTGAGGGAGAGAAGATCGTCGGCATAGTGACTGAGAGCGACCTGATAAGGTGTGCCGCATCCGGGTTCGACCCGAATCGCAAGCTCGTGAAAGATGTCATGAACAGCCCTCCAGTGACATGCACTCCAGAGGCACCGGTGGAAGAAGCCTACGCGCACATGCGCAAGAACAACATACGCCACCTGCCGATCGTCCGCGAAGACGGCGCACTTGTCGGCATTGTAACAATGAAAGACCTAATCTCCTTCGGGAAGCTCATCCTCTAGCATCTGACGCATCCCATTGATCACCGCGGCGTTAGCACCTTGAGATTCATGAGCAGTCACTAGTGTAACGCATATCACCCATTTCTGAGGATGCTACCTGGGCGATCTATCTACCGAGATCTTGTCCTGTTGATTCGCTTGGAGCAGAGTGGAGCATACCAGAGAAGAAAGAAAGGGAGAGATTGTGGTACGTGAGTGAGTTCAGCAACCGCCTATAGACCGCTTAGGCCACCCAAACCGCCAAGTCCGGCTATGGCGGCGATGCCTAGGAATGCGAGCACGAGTGCTATGATTATCAGGACGATTATTGCGATTATGCCGATGAGTATTGCTTTGCCCCAGCCCGCGTCGAAGAAGTGCTTGATCAGTAATATCCACACTACCAGGGTCACTATGAAGCCCACTGCGCCATGAACGAATGTCCCAAGGATCGCATTGATGATAATCCCCAAGACTACGATCCAGATAGCGTCAGTGAATTTTGCTTTCGCGCCGCCAACCATCGAGCGACCTACAAGCCAGAGAATCGGCGATATGATAATCACGCTCACGATTATTTGCAGTATAGTTCCCATGAGCGACATGATTTTTCCCTGTCCTAGCGAGAACTTCGCGTCTCTCTAAAGTATTATGGGTTTACGAAAGCCGCTCTGGTGCGCGGGAGAATTTGAGACAGCGATTGCTGCGGTTTCCTGCAGTTACCACAAAGCGAGAAGAATACGACGCCCTTCTATCATACGATCTGTACCTCCTCAAGATCTCCCCGCGAAAAGGTCGCCCATACGGTCAGGTGGGCTTGTCAGAGGGAAAGCGCCCGGGGTGGGATTTGAACCCACGCGGCCCAGAGGACCAACAGCTTGCTTGGTCCGATTCTTTGCGATCTCGAGGTTCAACGCCCAGCGCACCGATGCGCTCAGGCTCTGTCGCCGTACCTGGCTCGGCAACCCGGGCTACCACGACCGGATGCTTGCCACGCATAAATGTCGTTCTCTGCAACAGCTCAGCTGGGCTTCCTGTGTGGGCGTTTGAAACGCTTTCAATGATTCTGTTTGCTATCCACCTGAGCGATATGAGCGGATGTATTGGTTCGTGTGAGATTTCTTGACCCTAAAGTAGAGATCAATGAAGATGTTGAGGCCACATGCCTTGGTACGAGCGGGAGGGTTACGCACTCTACGAAACTAAGCGGCCATCTGAGCCTTCGCGGATGCTCGAATAGGCTTAAGACACACTTGACATCCTAGCCTGCTAAGTCGAACAAGATAACGAGAGACCGCCCATGGCCCAGAACGCATGCGTCGTCTGCGGGAAAGAGATCCCCTACTCGTTCGGCAGACCACGACGCGTCTGCTCTCACGAATGCTACCTGATGTGGAAACGACGACGATACTACCGAACCGAATTCATCAAGCGAACTATTAGAATATCAAGTGCCGACCTGGAGTTCGAAGAAGGAACCTGCGAGTGCGGGTCGGAAAGGCTTGCATGGACGCTGGAAGGCGTTTTCTGCACGAACTGTGGCCTTGAAAGTCGATCACACCTGCTTGAGACATGGATCCCAGCTGAATTCATTCCAGCCCCCGCCTGCAGGTGCTCCCACTGCAAGGGTCGAGCATCGTACCTGCTCTGGCTGCACGCATAGGACGCTAGGGCGACTTTCTGCCCAACGCAGGAAGTACTAGTGTACTTTATCTGGGTGCTTTTTGCGGGGCGCAACAGCGTACACGACAGTCACTTCCATATGAGCGAGGCTATATCGGCTCTCAATGAAAGGCGCGAGAGAGCATTATGAGCGAAGTGACGATCAAGACTGAGAGCGTCTACAGTGGAAAACTTCTGATGCTGCACGTGGACACAGTTAGGCTGCCGAACGGCAGAGAAACCACCAAGGAGATCGTAGAACATCCGGGAGCCGTCGCAATCATCCCTATCTTGGACAACGGGAAACTCCTCGTTGTCGAGCAGTACAGGACCGCTGCCCGCAGACGCATGATGGAGATCCCTGCTGGAACGCTCGAAGCAGGCGAGGCCCCTCTTGCATGTGCAAAGAGGGAACTTATTGAGGAGACCGGGTATGCGGCAGGGCGTTTAACGAGACTGTTCTCTTGCTATCTAGCGCCCGGCTACAGCACGGAGAAGATTCACTTCTTCCTTGCAAGCCAACTCGTCCCCACGAAGGCGAGGCCAGCTGAGGATGAGTTCATCACTGTCCAGGCCATGCATTTGGATAAGGCTTTGAAAGCGATCGAGCGGGGGAAGATCCAAGATGCCAAGACGATCTCCGCACTGTACTATCTGGCGATGCATCAAGACAAACGACGACACCCCAGCAAGGGCCAGCGGCGACGATCTATCTGGTGACGGCCAAGTCCGCAATGTCGACGTTTATTTCTGACATAGTTTTGAGTGCTGACACAACGGTTGCCAGCCGATCGATCGTCTCAGGCTTCGCATTGACCAAGCCCCGCTCGGCCGTTCTGATGCAAGTAGCCGCGTCCTTGTAGAGACTTGACGCTTCCTCGGCAAGTGCAAGATTTCGAGTAAAGACTGCCTCAACTGCGTCCTTGTGCATACGATTGAGAATACCGCCAGCCTTCTCGATGCTTCGAATCGTACGCCCCATGTCGCTCCCCGTCGCCCGAGTCCATGTACTCTCTGCGATGTCCGTGGCGTAGTCTGCAAAGTTCTCGACAAAGCTGGCGAGGATCCTGTGATCGAGGCAATCTATGGCGCTCGTGCCAAGCTTCTCAGCGATCGCTGGATCCGTCAGAGCAGCTCTGACAACACGCACAAGAAGGAAGTATAGCCTGTCAACATCTTCATCGCGCTCGACCACTGTATGCGCTAATCTTGAATCACCACGAACAAACGATGAGACTGCGTCCTTGTGCATTGAGAGTGTGATCAAGTGAAGCCTCCGCAGAATTCTGTCAGGAAAGAGCAAGGAAGGTTCGATGAGGCATTGTATGACCACTTTCTTCGTGTCCTCTTCGACAATCTCTAGGCCTACTAGGCTTCGAACGATCTTTCTCACGGTCTCCCTCGTTTCTGAGTGTATGACCTGCTGAGAAACGATCTCAAACACGTCATATCCCAGAAGGTACTTTTCCTCAATCTCTCGCCGCAACATAGGGCTCGGCGTCAACGTGACCGTAGCGATTTTCCGTTCCTGCTCACGATAAGGCTCAGCAAGGATCTTCCCGTCTTTCCGCTCCGTGAAGCTCAGAATGGCGCCTCTCTCAAGCTTGTTCCTAACAACCCAGGCCTTGGGAAGAGTCACGAAGAATGTTCCGTCCGACGTTCTTTGGAGCCGACGCAGATCCAAGCCGCCACAACACCAATGATTCGTTCCATGGCCATTCAGATTAATGAAGTGATCATTACAGCCTACCACGCCGTTTAAGATCGTCCAGCGTGATGTAGAGGCCGTAGCAGGAGCTTCTACAGTTCGAGCCAAGAGGCCTCCCGTATGCAGGTCCACGAGGAATTCAAGCGGGTAGTTGAGCGCGTGGTCTCTGCAGGATGGCAGCTTAGCACAGACGCCTTCGAACTCGTTCAAGCTTCAGGCACCCGTCTTGACCAAGACAAGCTAGCTGACGAATTGATCGCCGCCGCAAGGAAGCAGCCCACTGGACAGCGCCTGATTGACCGCAACCTTGTGGAGCAGGTTCTCAATCACCTGCTTCCTCCGGCTCAGACGATCCGGATCTCCGAACCCATCAGAGCCGGGGCTCCCGTTGCTGCTCAAATCGAAAGCGAACTAAAAGTGTTGAAGGACCCCTCGAATGAGTCGATCTTCGGAGGATCAATGCAAGACTTCACGCTCCACTTCCGAGACCGATTTGTGAAGATGCGCGAGATCCTGCGTAGGAGGAGCGATGCGAAGGATGCGGGCACAATATCGAACGCTCTCAATGCCCAACAGAATGAGCATGTGAAGTTCATCGCGATGATAATGGAGAAACGCGAACGAGAAAACAGGCTCTTTCTGGCGGTAGATGATCTCGAAGACACTGCACAGGTTCTGGTCCAAACCGACCGTGACCGCCAGCTCTACGAAATGGCTCTGAGGGCACCACTGGACCAAGTTGTCTGCATTGAAGCCGTGAAGAGCAGCCGGAGCCTTCTCGTCGCCGAGAGAATCACACTCCCAGACATTCCAGAGCGAAGGCCCCGCGGAGCGAAGGAGGAGGTCTATGCAGCCCTATTATCAGACGTTCACGTTGGTAGCAAGAAGTTCCTGGAAGATGCTTTCAGGCGGGCCATTCGGTGGCTAAACGGCGAGGTGGGAAACCCTCAACAGGTGTACGTGGCCCAGCGAACCAAGTACGTGATAGTCGCGGGAGATCTCGTAGACGGAATCGGAGTGTACCCACGCCAAGAAGACGAGCTCAGCATCGCCGACATCTACGAGCAGTACAAATCTGCAGCCAAGTTCTTCGAGCAGATCCCGGATCACATCGAGGTTATTGTCGTTCCTGGCGATCATGACGCGGCAAGGCAGGCCCTTCCCCAACCAGCGATCCCAAAGGAATTTGCTGAGCCCTTGTACGAGGCAAGGCCGATAACTTGGCTCGGCAATCCAAGTGAAGTCGAAATTCACGGAGTACGTTTCTTGGTGCATCATGGCCGAAGTCTAGTTGACCTGTTGACGAGCGCACCCGGCATGAGCTTCGAGAAACCTGAGAGAGCGATGAAGCTTCAGCTGCAGTGTAGACACCTAGCTCCCGAGTACGGGAACCGGACATCTATCGCCCCGATGCCGGTGGACCAGTTGGTGATCGACGAGCCGCCCGACGTATTTCATTCAGGGCACATTCACATTTTCGGCCACGAGCAGTACCGAGGAACACTCATAGTGAACTCAGGTGCATGGCAAGCGCAGACAGAATATCAACAGCGAATGGGCCTAGTGCCGACGCCTGGTCTGCTCCCCGTAGTGAACCTTCAGACGCTGAAGCTCAGCGTTACCAACTTCTTGTCTACGGGTGGGTAGTTCACGTCCGGCGAGCGCTAGTCCTTTTGCCATGATACCGGCAACCCGAATCGGCTCGGGAACCCTTGACGTGACACAATAGGCCCGGATGATTCTTCTTGCCCGAGTCGCCGAGATACCGACGCATTCAAAGTGGAGCGGCTGCTCCGAAGGTTTCGGCGCGAACGCGTGAATTCTCCCGAGTTTGCGTATCAACTTCCATCGGGTTTTCCAGTCTGTAAAGTGCTTCTTGAGTGCACGTTTGACGGACGCGTTGTCGGGCTTTTCTCGGGAGATAATGATGATGGGAATGTGAAGCGTGTTGTGAAGTCGCTGTGCGTCGACGATGTTGAATCCTGCGAAGGAGGCTCCTGAAAGGAAGATTACGGCAGTTCGCGTTCCTTTGAGTAGCCTAAGGATTACGTCAGTTGAGTCGAGTCCGTCGACTTGAACGACCCCCATACGGGCCTCATCGAAGTCAAGTCGGTCAAAGCAGACCGCAACCAGGGAAGCGCGATTGTTGCGCGATTCGACTATTCCATTGCGTGTTGATGGGCCATCGTCTATGCCAACAGCTCTAGGTGGTTGCCGTGCGTTTCTGAAGAGACCTTGGCACCTGACCAAATAGTCGTCCGACGAGGGTATCCTCCGAATAGGTTTCAACTATGACTCTAGGCGACACTCCGAGCCTTATCTTCTTGGTTCTACCATACCGGCCGAAACTAACGACTCTCGCATTGAGGATTCCCATGACATCAAGCTCATTCACCAGTCCACTGACACGTCGCTGCGTAAGCGGATCCAGGCCAGCGACCGGGCAGAGTTCATGGTAGACCTCGTAGAGGTCGCCGGTGATCACCCCTTCTGGCGCATGATTAGTCGCCAAGTACGCGCAGACCAACACGATTTTCGAATGCACAGGCAGTGACTTCAAGACTTCAGCGACTCTGTCGTGCTCTATCTTGTGTTGTGCACGCTTCACGTGCTCCTCCTCGATCACGCGTGCGCCTTCGCGTTCGGCAAGTTCTCCTGCCACACGTAACAGATCCAGAGCTCTCCTAGCATCGCCATGCTCGCCGGCGGCGAGACCTGCGCAGAGGCGGAGAGGCGGTTCCGACAAGATTCCATCCGGAAATGCGAGTTTGGCCCTATCAAGCAGTATGTCATAAAGCTCATTTGCAAGGTACGGCCTGAAAACAACTTCCTCTTCACTTAGAGAACTCAGCACTCGTGGGTCAAGGAACTCCTTGAAGTGGAGGTCGTTGGAAACACCAACTATCCCGATCCAACTTTGCCCAAGCTCCTCATTGATTCTGGTCAACTCGTACAGAAGAGAATCGTCTTGACGACCCTTGACCAAAGCGTCGATCTCATCCAAGACAACTATGAGAGCGATTCTCTCGGAGTTGAGACCGGTTCTGAATCTGTCAACGACTTCACCTAATGCCAAACCTGTGAAGGGAATCTCAACCCCGACGCAACGACAGAGATCAGCGAGCACTCGATAGTTGCTCCCAGCCATACGACAATTGACGTACGAAATTCGAACCGGAGAACCGACGTCTTCGGCTTTCTTCTTCAACCTCTCCAACACGAACTTTGCAACTATGGTCTTGCCGGTTCCTGTCTTGCCATAGACGAAGAGATTAGATATCTTGGAACCACTGAGAGCAGGCGCGAGAATGGCGCCGAGTCTTTGAATATGTTCTGCACGGTGGGGCAACGTGCTCGGTATGTAATCGTTCCTTAACACTTCTCGGTTGACGAAAAGCTGTCTTCCAGTGAGAAAGTTGTCGAAGATGCCTTCGAGAACATCTCGAGACTCCATGCAGAACTTCTCCACTGGTAAGCCCTGTGTTTCTACTTGAACTCGTAATAATCATCGCTGTCGAAGGAAACAGACTAGTTGCAACAAAAAAACCGGGAAAACTCCGGAGATAGGTATTTCGTGGAATGAAATGGGATCTCCCCGGCACCCCTACGGTTCCGGTGGAAATAGTCTTTCCTCGAAGTGTGATGTGTTGTGTGAGAGAAGAATCCTCGTGAGTTAACAGCGGATTTTTGGGATAAGGAGGGTCGTGTAGATTATTGTAGTAGAGACACTAGAGCGACTAGAGTGGTCAGTGATGCCGCGAAATATCAAACGTTACTCCACTGGAAAGCGAGGGGTTAGGGACACTTCACTGCGCTTTGCCATCATGTGTGAAAGCTATCTGTGTGCGGGAAGACTTCGGCACACCGTTGCATTTGAGACATGAATTTGGGTCACATTCAGTGAATTGGCACAGACCCCTCTGTTTCCGCTGGAATACTTCGATTTTCCGATGGAAACTGAAGGGATACGAACGGCGGTACGCACAGTCCGATTTATGTGCAGGCCCTTCACAAGTCTTTGTGAGGGTGTGACTCGTTGGCAGTTAAGCGTCTTAGAATTGAATTCTATGATGACTCGGGCTGTCGACACACAGTTTCCCTTGATGGTCCTATGACCCGAGAGAAAATTGCAAGAATCCTTGACTATGCCGAACTGATGGGTGGCCTCTCTCCTCTGTCAACAGATCGTGACCCAACCCAATATGCTCGCACCAAACTGGATCGCGTTCGTGATCTTGTGCTTCACAGCTTCCGAGAGAGAACATTCTCTTCTGATGATGTCAGGAGACATTATCAGCAACTGTACGTAGAGTCCATACCACTGACGACCGTCGCAACCTACCTCTCTAGGTTCGTCGATAGGGGTCTACTACACCGTTCTGGTTCTCCCGGTCGTTGGCGCTACTCTCTGGCTGAGCGAGTGCCTAGCGTCCGGGTGGACTAGCTTCTTGGTGTACCGTCCGCGCGAGTACCTCCCTCACTTTGTCGTTGAGACGATAGTCGTACGGCTGGCGGTTCGCTTCTCTCTCAACGAAACCTTGTTCGAAGAGTGACTTCATCAGCCGAGCTGTGTGTTCTCGTGACTTTGTTACGAGTCGTCCTATCTCAGGCGCCGCCCTTGCACCACCGGCTAGAAGCTCCAATACACCCCTCTCTGTAGGCGATAGTTTGGCGAGTGTGTCTTCCGTGACAACGCCAACAGGCGTCTCTGCAGTGCCCGCAGCTAACTTGTCTGGAACACTCAGTCGATTCACCCAACCACGTATCTCCTGAACCTCTTGCTCCACGCTTCTGAGGCTCTTATGGAGTCCATCGACCTTCTCATTCACCCGTTTGACATTCCCCATCCAGTCCTGCATGAACCCAAGCAAACGTTCCTTGTCTGCATTCTCTCCTTCCACGCTCAGGCGTGCGTGGTTCGCGGACAGGATCTGGAGCTGTTCTGACAACTCCCCGCTCAGAGCTTCGTTCTGTTCGATCCGGCTTGAGAGCGAGCCAACCATTGCAGAGAGCATCTGACGAGCCTCACGGTAGCTCATGCGAGAGATGTCGAATCTCCGGAGCATAACACTGGTCACCAAAGCCCCGAAAACGGCCGAAACAGGCACGAGCAGCCAGAAATAATCCAAGGGAATCCTTGCCGCCTGACTATTCGCCTCGTATGCTTTTATGTCTTGAATACTTCATCTTTGTCAATTCCATCGTGATCCATCGGTGTGATTAGGCTGTGACGCGTCACACGTGTCACGGCCGTGATTTGCGCAGTGATGGCCGTCATTGTAAGATACCTTGAGCGAGCGCGAGTCTGCATGTGCCCTGCATGGATCGTCGCCTTGATTTGTGCTCAATTTCTAGGCAGTTCGCTTGAGAAGAGGTTGCAGTACGTGGAGGCATGACGGCACACGTCATGTTCCTGTGACGTGTGTGATGTCACACTCGTCTCACGTAGAGCGTGAACATGATGTGCTTGGAATCGACATATTATGTGACATCACGCTGGCGTTTGAACGAACCCATCCTTGCAAGTTCGCCAATGGAGTTCTCCAATGCGTTCTCAAGTGCTTTCATGGCATCATGAGCTTCAGACCCCCCTTCATGCCCTGTTTCTTGTTTTGCATCAAGGAAAGTCTTCATTTCATCGCCTAGACGGAGAAAAGGCTCCAATTTGGGGCTATCAAACAGCCCAAAGTAGGCGAGCAGGAAGACAGTGTAGATGGACTTGATGACGTTCCGACGGGCCTGAGCGAGAGATCGATTGAATGCGCCTTTGCTTACTTGCCTTCGACGGAATCTTTGACCTCCATCTGCAGAGGACGGTTGGCTTGTGGGCCACAGGACATCGATAACCAATGAGGAGAACTGGACCTCTGACAGGTGACTGTTCTGCAATATCGTCCTCGCAAGCCTGTCCTCTTTGAGCCTAGCAAGGGACCAGTCGATGGGCGATTGAGGTTGTTCGGTGGCCATTTTGGAAACCTTTGTGCAGGATACAGTTTCGTATCCCCGGCATACTCGTCCTCTGGCCTTGATAACCCTTGCTCGACCGTTTCGCTAGATGAGGCGTGGAACGTTGAAATAAGTGGCAGATCACCCATGCGTGCAGCGGGATTAGCATGGGTCGTCGACGTAGACGTGTCATCAGGATCGTGAAGAAAAAACTCCCCACGGTCTTCACCTGCCCAATTTGCAGTGAGGATGCTATCAAGGTCATATTGCCCAAGGGTGCAGGCGTGGCTATCGTTCAATGTGCCGCATGTGGAGCGAAGGAGGAGTTCGACGTGCCTCGAGGCACACAGATGGTTGACGTTTACTGCAAGTTCACGGACAAATACTACGCAACCGGAGAGCCTCAACCCGCAACCCAAGTGAGTAGCGGCCAGGCCAGCTAGTGCTGAAACGTTCGCGTGTCCTGCCCCGCGACGAGCAAGTCTCCTCCAAGTAGGTTAAATGCGCACATCGCTTGATGCATCTTGATACTTAGTTGTCATCCGGAAGCCTTGGAGTGACGGGTCAAAACGGTGACCGTCTTCGAACACAGTTTGATCAGCTCCATGAGTTGGCAAGGCTCGCACGCTCGAAAGGATTGGATCCCGCGCTTGAACCAGAGTGCAGAGTCGCGAAGGATGTTGCCGAAAGAGTCGAGAAATCAGTAGGCCCCCCAGGCATAGCGGAAAGGATCCGAGAACTCTCCTCCATGATCCCACGCGAGGAAGTCGCGATCAAGATTGCGGAGGAGATAGCGCTCAGTCATTTCCCTACAGAGGGAGAAAGTGCGGCGGAACAAGCCATTCGCACCGCTGCTGCAATTCTCGACGAAGGTGTGACGGCGGCGCCGGTGCAAGGTATCAACACGGTGAAGGTCAAGAACAACCCTGACAAGACGAAGTATCTAGCGCTCTACTTCGCCGGGCCCATTAGATCCGCAGGCGGAACCGAGATGGGTCTAACCGTGGTTGTCGCCGACTATGTTCGTCAGATCGTAGGACTTGAAAGGTACAAGGGCACAGAAATCGACGCCAAACGATTTGTCGAGGAACTCCGACTCTACGAACGCGAGGTCGCACGATTCCAGTATCACATCGCCGACGAAGAACTTCACAACGCGATACTGAAACTACCGGTTGAGATTACGGGGGTCGAGACGGATCCTGTTGAGGTTGCGTCCTACAGGAATGTGCCCGGGATCGAGACGAACCGCGTCAGAGGCGGCGCTCTGAGAGTCGTCAACGACGGCCTCATAGGCCGCAGCCAGAAGATTCTGAAGATCGCCGAGAGACTCAACCTGACTGGATGGGATTGGCTACGTGAGCTTCACCAGCCATCCCCGGAGGCTGAGGAAGTCAAGGAACTGAGGTTCATGGAGGATGTCGTCGCTGGACGTCCCATCTTCTGCTTCCCAGGCGTAGCCGGTGGCTTCAGACTCCGTTACGGCCGAACACGCATCACAGGCATGGCCGCGATCGGGATACACCCCGCGACAATGGTGGTTCTCGACGATTTCCCCGCGACTGGGACGCAGCTGAGAATCGAAAGACCTGGGAAGGCAGGCATCGTCACGCCGGTTGACACCATAGAGCCTCCCGTAGTCAAGCTAACCGACGGCTCAGTAGTCAGGCTTGAGACTGCTGAGCAAGCAAGACAGATGCAGAAGTCCATTCAATCGGTGCTTTTCCTCGGAGACTTGCTCATCTCATATGGAGAGTTCTTGGAGAACAACAGACCCCTTGCATCTCCAGGATTCACGGAAGAATGGTGGGCGCAACTACTCAAGAACCGAGTCGAACTGGGCTTTGACTCATTGCGCGACGCTGAGCAGATCTGTGGGGTGTCCCAAGCGAGACTCAAGTTGCTCATGGGGGACCCCTTACGATCGCCTCCATCTCCCCATGAATGTTTACTGATCTCTCAGAGACTCAGCGTGCCTTTGCATCCACGCTACACGTGGTTCTGGGAGAGACTTTCCCTTGAAGACTGGACATTACTCAGGGAGACGATCGGCTCTAGTCTGGCTGGCTCGGAGGGCGCGGTCGCGACGCCGATGGAACCGAGGGTGAAAGCGCTTCTGGAAACGTTGTGTATTCCTCACACAGTACAAGAACACAGCATTTTCTTTGGTGACGAGGCGATCGTGCTCGCGGCATGTCTTGGTGTAGGGAAACCAGTGCCCGAGCATATTGCAGGGAATGGTCTGGAGGCCTCGCAGGCGGTCGCAGGATTTCATATCCTGCCCCGAGGTGCAACCTTCATTGGAGCAAGAATGGGGAGACCCGAGAAAGCCAAGAGAAGGGAGATGCGTCCAGTTACGCATTGCCTGTTTCCATTGGGCCTTGCAGGGGGCCCGAGACGTAACATTGTAGAAGCGGTGAACTCGAACAGCATCGTAGAAGCGGAACTCATCAGACGCCGCTGCAAAACCTGCGGGGTTATCACTTACCAAACCTCGTGTCCGAAATGCGCAGGTAGAACAGAAATCGAGTCGGTGTGCCCGAAGTGCGGAAGAGCGGTTCCGCAAGGTCTTTGTCCGGTATGCAAGATCAACGCTCGCTCATATGAGAGAACAACCATCGCTTTGAGTGAAATCTGGTCGGCTGCTTGGAAGAAGCTGCGTTTGACAGAGCAGCCTGAAGTTGTCAAGGGCGTCAAAGGCTTGATGAGCGGATCAAGATGTCCAGAACCTCTTGAGAAGGGGATCCTTCGAGCAAGACACGACCTCTCACTGTTCAAAGACGGCACCGTCAGGTTCGATGCGACAAACGCCCCCTTGACCCACTTCCGGCCTGCGGAGATTGGCGTCACAATGGAGAAGCTTCACACGTTGGGCTACGAGACAGATGCCAACGAGGACCCGCTCGAGAACTCCAATCAGGTCGTTCCGATAGAACTCCAGGACATCATCGTAAACGATTCGTGCGGAGACTACTTGGTGAAAGTCGCCAACTTCATCGATGACCTATTGACGCGATTCTATGGTCTCCCATCTTTCTATAACATCAAGAGCCGTGACGATCTCATAGGGCATCTTGTCGTTGGTCTCTCGCCTCACACATCAGTAGGCATAATTGGCAGAATCATCGGCTTCACAAGGGCAAGAGTCTGCTTCGCTCATCCATTCTGGCATGCGTCAAAGAGGCGCGACTGCGACGGCGACGAAGACTCCGTCACGCTAGCCTTGGATGTCCTGGTCAACTTCTCGCGGTCATTCTTGCCCTCGCGCATTGGTGGGATCATGGACGCTCCGCTTCTTCTGACAGTTGTGATGAAGCCTGCAGAGATAGCCCGTCAGGCTTTCAACCTCGAAGCAGTAAGCACCTTTCCGGTCAGGTTCTTCGAAGAGGCATCCAGAAACGCGGATCCAAAGACAGTCGCTGACTTGATCGAAGTCGTCGTGCATCGACTGGGAAGCGACCGGATTGTGCACCCGATCGGCTTCACGCACGAGATAGGGGACATAAACACTGGAACTCATGAGAGCGCCTACACTCAGCTTCCAACGATGATCGATAAGATGGAGGCACAGCTCAATCTCGCGGAGAAGATACGTGCGGTCGTTGCGGCAGACGTGGCTAGACGAGTGCTCTCGACGCATCTGATGAGAGACTTGATCGGTAACTTGAGGGCGTTCTCAACTCAGCGCATGCGATGCATGAAATGTAACGCAAAGTTCCGCCGCCCTCCGTTGAAAGGGGTCTGTCCGAAGTGCGGAGGGAAGATTACAATGACGGTTTACAGGGGAACGATCGAGAAGTATCTTGACCTAGCTCGCGGTCTTGTTCGACGTTATGACCTCGGAACCTATAACGCCCAGAGGCTGCTCCTGCTTCAGGAGGAGCTGAAGTCTCTATTCCGTGAACAGAGCGAGGAGAGTCAAGAGAAGCAGCCAGCTTTGGCGGATTTCATGTAGGCATCGTGGTGCCAAATGGCAAGGAATGAGGTGCATCCGAAGGCGTACCTTGCGACGAAGCGTAACGTCAAAGCGGGACTGAGAGCCCGCTCAAAGATCCTCTTCGTCCTAGAGGAAGCGAAGAGGGGTGCTTCCGACATCTCGAAGCGGAGCGGCTTGGGGTACGACTGCGTCATCTATCATCTCAGGTCGATGAGGAAGGAGCGGCTTCTCGAGCGATCCAGGCAGCGTCCATACGTCTGGGCGCTGACAAGGTTCGGTCAACAACGCTTGAATCCGTAGCGGAAATATGGAGTTCTTAGCAAAGATATCATAAATGACATCTTCCCCTAAATGAGGCTGATAGAGATGATCCCAGAAGAAGACCTCAGAACGGCATCAACGATCTTCAACGCACTCGGCAGCGTTGTGAGGCTTAGGATTCTGAAAATGCTCATTGAGACGAAGAAGCCGCTTCACATAAAGGCCGTCGCGCGAAACTTGGACATGGACTACGCTGCGATCTACAGGCACGTCCATGTTCTAAGAACTGCCAGGCTTCTAGAAGTGTACGAGGTGGGAAGGTCTCGGGTTCTCACACCAGGAAAACCCGATCTTGTCCAAGAATTGATTCAAAGGACGAAGGGAATCGGAGGCTAGGCGGTCCCTCCGCGATCTGAACTAGTGCTGTTGTGCGTTGTGCCTGTTTGTGTTAGGCAGGAGGGCAGGTGCTCTCTTACTCAAGGCCTCGTAGACTAGGAATCCGCCTGCGATACTGATCACCGCCGCAACCGCGTTGAACAGTGCGGAGAATGGAAGGAATGCGACAACAGCATTCAGCGACTTGAATAATAGGGGCCAAGCGGCCAGAGTGGCAACGATCATTACAACAACCCTAGTCGCTATTCCTGAGATGACGGCTAGTCCTCTAAGCCGATTTGAGTTGATCTTGTAGAACGGTATCATTCCTAGTACGGTTGCGAATTCGGCCAAGGCCTTCATGGATGCGCTTAGCGCGTCACCGCTCCGTGCGAGAATCGCTATGAGAGCCACGAAGCATGTTGTAACGGCGGAGTAGGGTCCATACAACAGGAGAGAAAGCACGATCGGAATGCCGTCCAAGTCGAACTTCAGAATCGGGAAAATGGGAAACGGGATCTTGATGCCTGCAAACTTGAGCGCATAGTCGAAGACCACAACCAACGCGCTGAGAATCGCGGTGCCTGTAACCTCTCGCGTGTTCATTTCAGAGTCGGCAGCTGTCGGGGTATCTTATGGTATATTAGTTGTTGCATATGTTGTTACAGAATGGCATTTTTGTCATAATATAAACCTATACACGACATATAGTTGATGTTCGTAAGCTAGACTATAGAACGTGCGGTTCTCACGCGTATGGTAGAACTTGGGCAAGTCCTATTGACGAGGCATTTGGGACAGAGGGGCCTTGGTGCCTTGCAGACCTCACGCCCGAACCTGATCAAGGAAAGATGCATTCTCACTCTCCGACTGGGAGGTACGAGCCTTTCGAGAGCGAGTCGAATTTCTTCGTACCTTGCATTCCTCCGGACTATCCCTAAGCGTTTGCTCACCCTCGTCACATGCGTGTCAACCGGAATTGTTGGGTGACCCGCAACAAACGCGAGCACGATGTCCGCCGTCTTGTAGCCGACGCCCGGCAACTCCGTCATGATCGATCTAGCTTCTGCGGGTCCCCTCTTCAGGACGGAATCGAGGTCACCTTTGTACTGGTTGAGAATAATCGATGATATCTGCTTGATCCTAGGCGCCTTGACTCTGTAGAGGCCTGCAGATCTGATGCATTCAATCAGCTCATCGACCGGAGCTCGTGAAAGAGCTTCCGGAGTGATCTCAAAATGGCTCTCCAGCGTCTCCATCGCCCTGTTACTGTTCACGTCACTTGTGTTCTGCGACAGGATGGTCCAGATTAGCGTCTCGAACGCGGCGGAGGATCCAGTGCGATATTGCACTGGGAATCGACGCAGGATCTTACCAAGCATGAGCTTCTGCGACGCGAGCGACGGGCGCCTCGTAACCAAGGGCTTCCCTGTGCCTGTGATCTACCGGGGTTCGTCTATTTTGCTGAACCTGCAACTTCTTTGACTACGCCCTCGAACACGTCAAGTCCTGCATCCAGCAATTCGCGGGTGATCACAAGTGGGGGCACGAATCGCATCGTGGATTTGCCTGAGGTTATGATTGCGAGTCCTCGCTTGAAGCACTTCATCATGATTTCCTGAGACAATTCAGTGCCAAATTCTTTCGTGTCGGGGTCTTTGACGATCTCCGCGGCTACCATGAGCCCTTTGCCGCGCACGTCGCCGATTATTGGATACTTCTTCTGCATTTCCTTGAGACGAGTCAACAGATGTGCGCCAAGCTTTGTAGCGTTCTCAAGGAGTCGCTCTTGTCTGATCACATCAATGACTGCAAGCCCAGCGGCGCAGGCGACCGGGTTTCCTCCGAACGTCGTGGCGTGTGATCCGCCTTCCCAGTCCATGAACTCATCTTTGCTGATGAGCGCGCCTATTGGAAGGCCGGAACCGATCGCTTTCGCGACACAGACCGCATTTGGAATCACGTTGAAGTGTTCCATCGCAAACCATTTACCGGTCCTTCCGATCCCTGACTGAATTTCATCGTCGATCATGAGTATGTTGTGTTTGTCGAGGAGCCTACGCAGTCTCGTGAAGTAGTCGTCCGGCGGGACCACGTATCCTCCTTCGCCCTGAATGCTCTCAACAAACATGGCTGCAACATTCTCAGCTGGAATGTACTTGGCCAAGACCTCTTCCTCGATGAAGTCTACACACCAGAAATGACATTCAGGATAGGATAGGTGGAACGGGCAGCGATAGCAGTACGGATACGGCACATGCGTCACCCCTGGCACAAGCGGGAAGAAATGTCGACGTTGCACAGGCTTGCTCGCGGTCAGGCTGACAGCTCCAAGGGTTCGCCCATGAAATGCGCCCGTATAGGCGAGGAATAGGCTGTTCCGTGTGTGCCACTTAGCCATCTTCATAGCGGCTTCAATGGCCTCGGCACCACTGTTGCAGAAGAAGACCTTTTTCGCGAAGGTACCCGGTGTGATCTTGATGAGCTCCTTGCCGAGATCGACGATCGGTTGATAGTAAAAGTCCGTGTATGAGTAGTGGATCAGTTTCTTGGCCTGTTCAGTAATTGCACTCACGACTTTTGGATGGCAGTGGCCCACATTCAGAACGGCCAATCCAGAGTTGAAGTCGATAAACTCGTTACCGTCAACATCTTTGACGATGCATCCTGATCCGGATTCCGCCGCAAGCGGATACCATCTCACCATCGATTTCGAGATGAGGGATTCATCACCACGTATAAGCTCACGAGCCTTGGGCCCGGGAGGTGTAACTACTATCTTCGGATACGGAGCTTTCCCGCTCATTCTATTTCCACCGACAAGCCGAATGCTACGCCCGTCCAGTCAAAAAGTGTTCGGTAAGGTCTAGGCGCTGGCGCTCTTCGGCCCTAGTATTTCTCAAGCATGATTTCTATTATGGAGATGCTCCCGCGTGTCCCGTCTAGGCGAGTTACTTCCTCAGATCCAATCCTTATTTCGCCGATCTCGAGGTCTTTGATGAATGAGTTCCTGAGCATCAGGACCGTTTCAACGGCTTTTGTTATCGCTTGCCCTCGAGCACGAACCATAACCTCCTCCGCGCCAGAGTTGAAGAGCGTCACACAGGCGACAACGTAATTCATGATAGGCTTCTTGCCGATACGAACTAGGTTTGCTTGTTCCATGACCGGGTTCACGCCGATGATAGGGTTGCTGGGTGTAGGCTCTGTCCCTTGCTTTTCCGAGGGTATGGCCTCGTGTACCTCCTTCCCTGACCCTATAAGAATAGCGTTGAGTTGCGACGGTCTCTCTGATTCCCAACGAGTCGATTTGCTCGGTCACGATGGCGACCATTTCCTATCGCTTAGCGAGAATTGGCAATTCCTTAAATTGTCCGTATCATCGTTGCTACGGGACAGCGTTGGATCTCGATAAGCCTCTCCTGAATCTCCAAGATCTCAACCAAGATCGAGGAGTGAATGCTCGTCCTGTCCTTTCGGACAGGTTTGGACGGTCGGTCACCAACGCGAGAATCTCACTCAATTCGAGTTCGACTTGCAACTTCAAATGCATCCACTGTCACATGGAAGGCATCAAATCCTCTTCGCCGACATTGATCACGGCAGACGAGATACAGCGCATCCTTAGCATCCTTTCCCGTTTCGGTATCGATGTGGTCAAACTGACCGGCGGCGAACCGATGCTCCGCCAAGACATCGTCGAAATCGTGAAGAAGCTCAAAAGCGTGGGCCTTCGTGAAATCTCCATGACAACTAACGGCACTCGGTTCTCCGAGCTTGCGGGATCGTTGTACGACGCCGGCTTGTCGAGGGTGAACATTAGCCTTCACAGCCTCCATAAAGATCGTTTTCGATCCATTGCGGGAGTTGACGGATACGACGAGGCGATCAGTGCTGTGGGCGCGGCGATAGCGGCTAAACTTCTGCCAGTCAAATTGAACATCACATTGATGAAGGGCGTGAACGACGACGAGATTGACGACCTGATACGATTCGTTCGCAGGTCGGGAGGCAATGGCAAGGTCATCCTTCAGCTCATCGAGCTTGTGGTCACCGATCCAGGGTTCTACGAGAAGTATCATTGTGATCTAGCGCCGATAGAGGCGCGCTTGAACTCTGAGGCAGTAGCAGCCTACAGGCGTGGTATGCATAACCGTCCAAGATACATCCTGCCAGACGGAGTCACGGTTGAAGTTGTACGGCCAATGCATAACTCAGAATTCTGCATGAAGAACAACAGGATCAGAATTACGCATGATGGCAAATTCAAGCCATGCCTGCTCCGAGACGATAACCATGTGGACTTCCTAACCAGTATGAGAGCAGGCGCCCCAGACGAGGAGATCGAGGAGCTCTTCAGACATGCGGTACTGCTGCGCGAACCATTCTTCAAAGCCCAGAAACTCGGTGTCCCTGCGTTGACACCGTCGCGCTCGTGTCTTGGAGCCTGCCAAGACTAGCTGCGCTGTGTTCTGGTCGAGATATCAGGTCTCACTAGATACGTGAGCTTCTCTTCGCTCGTCGTTTCAAGTTCTGTAGCGAAAACATGCTCGAATGCGCGTGTAAGAGGTCCTTTGACCTCCGAGATTGAAACCTGTCTCCCCAGCTGTTCCGTCATTGATGTCATCACTCCGCTGTCATAGCCGCAAGGGTTGATCGTGGAGAAACAGGAGAGATCTGTTGAAACGTTAAGTGCGAAGCCGTGAAATGTGATCCAGCTGCGAACCGCAACTCCGATCGAGGCTATCTTCTTCTGCTGTTCGCCGATCCAGACTCCCGTACGGCCTTCTATCCTCCGAGCTGAGATACCAAAGTGACCCAGACTCACCATGAGCGTTGCTTCGAGGCCTCTTACGTGCCGTCTAATGTCCTTATCGCGTTGAGTGAGATCCATGATCGGATATCCAACCAGTTGGCCATACCCATGATATGTGACATCCCCTCCGCGTTCCACCTCGTAGGTCGGGAATCTCTTCGACAGGATATTCTCAGGTTTCGCTGACTTGCCCATTGTGACTACGTGTGGATGCTCGACGAGCAGCAGAACATCCGGAACCAGTGCTTGAGCGCGTAGTTCCACTAGTCTGTGTTGTAGTTCCCAAGTCTCCTTGTAGTCCCGAATCTGTAGATCTACGAGCAGAGTCTTGCTCATGGTGGGTTCAAGATGTTGATTGCCTTTCCTTTGGCTGCTTCGGTCGCTTCCATGAGAGCTTCTGGAAGTGTTGGATGAGGGTGAACCGTTAATGCGAGGTCGTCTAGGGAGGCGCCCATCTCGATCGCGAGGGCCGCTTCGCTGATTAGATCCGTGACATCGGCTCCGACCATGTGTATTCCAAGGATCTGCTCGCTTTGTTTGTCCGCAACGACTTTAATGAATCCGTCAGTCTCGCCAACCGCCACCGCTCGGCCGAGAGCGGTGAATGGAAACTTTCCGACTATCGGCTCGTATCCTTGGTTCTTCGCCTGTGCTTCAGTCAACCCTACGGTCGCAATCTCTGGATCGGTCCAGATGGCGCCTGGCATCGCCTTGAAGTCCGCGGCGCTCGCTTCGCCAGCGATCACTTCAGCTGCCACTACTCCTTGCTTCGACGCTTTATGAGCAAGCAAAGGCTGTCCGACAACATCTCCAATTGCATATATGCCGGGCACATTGGTTTGCATCTGCGAGTTCACCTGGATGAATCCTGCCTGATCCGTCTTGACGCCTGTGGTTTCAAGTTCGATCTGGTCAGAGTTCGGTCGTCTCCCGACAACAACCATGACCTTGTCTGCTGGAACTTCGATCTCTTTTCCGTCGACAAGCTGAGCGCCAACCTTTCCATCCTTAGCCCATTTCGCGCGGGCTTTCAGATGCGTTTCCACGCCCAGTTTCCTCAGCGTGCGCTCGACGACTCTGACAAGCTCTATGTCCGTGCCTGGCAAGAGCTGCTCAAGCATTTCTATGACTGTGACGTGGCTGCCGAACTGTGCGTACGCCATTCCAAGCTCGAGTCCACTAACCCCACCACCGATAATGACGAAATTTCGCGGTGCTTCAGTGAACGAAAGGGCTTCAGTCGCAGTGATGATGAAGTCTCCATCGAACTTGAACCCGGGGATCTCTACCGGGCGCGAACCTGTCGCGATAATGATATTGTCCGCGTTGACAATTCTTGAGCCTTCTTTGCTCTTGATCTCGATTTGGTGTGGGCCTTGGAATCGTGCCTCACCATAGACGACATCTACCTTGTTGCCTCTACAGAGATAGGCGACGCCTTTCGTGAGCTTGTCTACGACACCTTTCTTCCATACCTGTAGTTTCTGAAGGTCCATCTTGGGCTGAGATGTCTCGATGCCGAAATCCTGCGCGTGCTGAATCTGCTTCATGAGCTTGGCGGCGCGCACAATTGCCTTGGACGGTATACACCCTACGTTAAGGCAGACACCGCCCAGCGTTTCTCTCTCAACCAAGATGGTCTCCCGGTGCAACTGTCCCAGTCTAACTGCCGCTCCGTAGCCTCCTACACCGCTTCCAATCACTAGGTTCTGGACGTGATCGCTCATTACTGGTGTGCCTCCCGCAAGCGCCGCTACCGTTGGGCAGGCCCCTATTTATGGTGCTGGCCTGCGGAGAAATGCGCAAACCTGGCGCGTAACGCGATTAGAGTTTCGATTGTTCTCCAATTCTCTTCTTGAACATCGCGTATTCGAGAGTGATACCTCTGAAGGAATCCCAGAGTTCTAGGACCTCGAACCACAAACCTAGCACCATGGAACACCACCCCACGCTGAAGATCCCCACAACGAGGGCGACCTGAACTGGAGTTGGGAAGATCATGGAGACCAAGATCACAAGTGAAAGTGTGAGAAAGCAGGACACTCCGACGAATAGGCCGAAGAGTGCCCACTTCGCATAGCGCGCCCGCTTGAACAGCATCTCCAATACCGTCTCAATTTCCACGCCAGGCGCAGGAAGATTCAGTAACTGCCTCGTGTGATCGACAATTCTGCCGTATCTGGTTTGGACTACCAAGCAGAGGAGTCCACCGGCTGAAGACAAAACCACAGGGACTAGAGCCGTCTGTAATGCAGGAAGAAGACTCTGTAAATCAACCATATGATTCTCAACTCTATTACGAACTAGAGAAGCATCATTCACATACTCTTAAGCTTCTTCTCGGATCACTTGCGCGCCTCAAGGCCCCATGGAGAATGGAATAGCTCAACCGCGCAAAATGGCGAGCGAAACCCTCGTGCTAGCGCTCACTTCTCATATTCGCAAGCGTAGCGTACACCAGAGAATGCACGGGTTGTCAGCAGACGCATTTCCGATTGTGGATCAGGACGTTTTTCATGAGGCAGAGTCTCAGAATAGTCATGGCCTCGTTTGTACTGATATGCTCAAAAGTAGATTTCGTGCACAATCGGTACCTCGCTACCGTGAACGGCAAACAAGTGGCGATTTTCCAGATCGACGGAAAATACCTAGGAATATCAAAGCCAGTCCGGTCTCTTCGCTCTTGGGACTCCATGTAAATCATATTAGGAAATGTGTACGCAAGATGACCAAGAGGTCTGAAGACAGATCCAGGTTGCCGTTTCCGGAAGATGCATGACCCATGAGTGGGGCAGTGTTCGGGATACATCTACCTTCATCCTCTGCGATGAGTTTCCGCGAAATAATCTCCTATGCAAGAGGATGTGAGGATCTAGGATTTGACTCGGTTTGGGTTGCAGATCATGTTATGTCGGGAGTATCAGGTGGCTTATACGAGCCACTTACTACGCTGGCCGTGCTTTCCGGCGTCACCGACAAGATGCGTCTTGGAACATCGGTGCTGATCGCATCCCTCAGAAACCCTGTCTTGCTCGCAGATATCGCCGGCACTATTCAGGAGACAAGTGGAGGCCGGTTGATCTTAGGCATAGGGGTCGGCTGGGATCAAAACGAGTTCGAAAACTTGGGAGTACCATTCAAGAGAAGAGGTGCCTTAACAGATCAATGCCTGGAGATCATTCGTGGATTCTGGAAAGGGGAACCGCTCAATTTCAAGGGAACAGACTTCACATTGAAGAATGCCAAGATCGGAACGCGCCCTAAGCAACCTCCACCAATTTGGATTGGAGGCAACTCTCACTCGGCGATTCGCCGGGCTGCCAAATATGATGCTTGGTTTCCTACAGATCCGAGCGTGGAAGAGATCAGCAACGGAAGAGCAGAGTTAACGCGACTGGTCAAGACAAGCGAGAAGCCCGTGACGGCTGCTCACATATATCTCGTAGTCAAGGATACAGTGGCAGAAGCCGAGCGGTCTGCGGTCTTTCTGAGCGAGCAGACCGGTGACACGCTCAACAAGATCAAGGAATGGGCAATCGTCGGGGATCCTGAGAGAGCGAAGGAAAGGATAAGCAACTACATCGATACGGGCGTTCACTACTTTGTATTCAGTGTACCATACACCAAGAACTACGAAGCCTCACTTGATAGAGTGGCCCGACTAGTCGGCCAATTCTGATGCCTCTGGCGTCCAAGTTCATGGTGTATATGCCTACTAAACTAGCAAAAGGCAGAATCCGGAGTATCCCGGCTAAGGAACTTCCGCATCATAATGCAAATCAAGCGGTGTTGAATCATTCTAGAGCAGGTGGTTCGTTTGCGGATAATGCACACTTGTTTGAACGTCATGGATCTCGACAGGTCGATCGCCTTCTATCGAGACCAGCTAGGACTTGACTTGACGCGACGAGTTGAAATCAAAGAGAACAACGCCGAGATTGCTTTTCTGGAAGATCCGGACGGGAACGCCATCGAGCTGACCCGTTGGCGCGACAAGAAACAGCTCGCCGAGGGAGACAACTTCGATCACGTCGCCTTTGGAGTCAAGGATCTGAATCCCACAATTGAACGACTTCGGGAACAAGGCGTTGCGATAGCGATGGAACCCTTCAAGCTGAAAGGGGACGCTAATCAAATAGCATTCATAAAGGATCCAGACGGGAACTGGCTAGAATTGATAGAAGAATAGCTCCCTCAGATCGCGTGTCGGTGCGGGTTCCCGAGCTAGTCAGGCATTGTTCTCTTTGTTCTTTGATATCGGGTGTCGCAGTATCGTTCTTAGCTTCTCTGGTTTGGCTCGTCGTGGGTCTCCCAGGTAGATCTCGTGGTGTTTTCCACTCAAGGTGTAGCCATTCGTGCGAGCAAAGTCATGCATCTTCTCGATAGTGAGTGGTTCCTCAGAATATGGTCCGATGTGCATGATCTGCATTGAGCGTCCTTCGTGAAAGGTCTCAAGCCGGATTTTGGATAGTGCTGGGTTGTCTTTCTTCTTTCTGGCTTGCTGTAATGCCTCTTTGAACATTTTCTTGGTAATGTGTTGGGGCTGCATGATCATCATGGTCCATTCCCACGGTTCCTTTTTGTTCAAATCGAATTCTCCCGATTCAGTCCACCAGAGTCCTTCCAGCGCCATCACTGGATAGTCGATAGGGTTCTTCTTGCGTAGTTTCGACATGAACTTCAGGGTGAACGAGGCGCCATATAATGCGCCTATCGCATTCTGGTATTCCTGAGAGGTCGCCGGTGTTTCATCGGACTTGATCTCGCCGAGCATTCATCAAGGATCCAGACGGAAACTGGCTCGAATTGATTGAAGAATAACTCGTTGGCATTTGGCATCGACACGAACCAAGAAAGCTCACGCTCTGGCTTATTTGTTCTTAGATATCGGGTGACGTAGTATAGTTCTCAAATTCTCAGGCTTGGCTCGCCGCGGGTCTCCTAGCTAGATCTCGTGGTGTTTCCCATTCAAGTTGAATTCGTTCTCGCGAGCAAATTCATGCATCTTCGCAATGGTGCGTGTTTCTTCAGAATAGGGTCCGATGTGCATGATCTGCATCGAGAGTCCCTCATAAAAGCCCTCAAGCCGGATCTTGGGCAGGGCTGGATTTTCTCTCTTCTTTCTGACTTGCTGTAATGCCTCTTTGAACATTTCCCTGGTAATGTGTTGGGGCTGCATGATCATCATGGTCCATTTCCACGGTTCCTTTTTGTTGAAATCGAATTCTCCCGATTCAGTCCACCAGAGCCCTTCCAACGCCATCACTGGGTAGTCGATAGGGCTCTTCTTGCGTAGTTTCGACATGAACTTCAGGGTGAACGAGGCGCCATACAGTGCGCCTATCGCATTCTGGTATTCCTGAGATGTTCCAGGTGTCTCATCAGGTCGGATCTCACCGTCGATCATCGCGAAATTGAAGTTAGGGACATCTACGATCTCGACTTTGCGGACAGACGGAGCATAAAGATACTTCAATTCCTTCCTAAGGTCCAGTTTCATCTGAACAACAGACCATCAGGGCTTAAACGCCGTCTCTGCCCGTATGAGCCTGTCTGCATTAAACAATTTCGCGTAAGATTTGATGGCTGCGCTCGTGTTCGGCGACACTTCGTGCATGCCTAGATAGTTGCTGAAGGATTTCTTCTGGCTCAGTTGTCGGAGGGTAGCACGTCTTTCCAATGCAGACATAGGCGCGCGGCTGTGGTTCGGCCATGAATCCTAGTCTGTTCAGACGTTCAAGATCTGTCTCAGGATCTAGTGGGATCACCATCTTTCGTGGACCATATGCTCGGAGGCTTGTTTCGAGCAGCTGACGAGTTCTTGGTTCTTGTAGTGGGCCAATAACAGCAATGCGCGTCGGTTCATTGAGAAAGAGATCCAGCGCCAGCCCATATGTCGATGCCATGTAACCGTGTCTCGTGTATTCCCCGCTCAGCATCATGAGTGTGGATTCGGCTCTCTCATGGTACGTTCCGTCTCCAGTAGCATGATAGAGCTTCATCAGAAGTATGCTGGCTAGGCTGTTCTCATCCAACGGCTTCTCAGGCCGATTTAAGTATCCGGGCGAGCCAGAACTCGGAACAGTATCATAGTATCCTCCATTCCTCGCGTCGAGAAGTGTTTCGTCCATGTACCGGATCAGTCTCTGAGCGCGCTCGAGATACTTCTTATTCCCGGTGGTTTCGTTTGCTCTGACCAACGCGTGGCTGAAGGCAACTTGGTCGACGAGAAGGCCGCCCAAGTGCGGTTTCTCATCCGATAGATAATGGCAAACGGCGCCCGTATCATGATCGAAGGATTCGTTGATGATTCTCTCGATTGATTTCAGAGCGAACGTTGTCAGATTTCGATCGTCTAGTAGCTGAGCCGCCTCCAAATATGCGTGGATCATCAATCCGTTCCAATTAGTGTAGATGGTTCTATCGACGTTTGGGGCATTTGCGCTTGTGCGCTTGCTTCTGGAGAGCCTGTAGTACTCTTCATCAGCATCCTGACTTCCATAGAAGCCTCCTGCCTGCTGGTCAGTGAGCGTCGTGTTTACGTAGGTGACAATTTCGCTCGCAATTCTTCTGTACTCCTCTGTACCTGTGGCTTGGTAACCATGAAGGTAGACGGCAAGTAACCTAGCGTTGTCCTCGCACATTTTCTCGTAGTGTGGGATTTTCCAATCACGACTGGTTGAGTAGCGGAAGAACCCGCCTTCGATGCTATCGTGGATTCCTCCGTTGGCCATGCGGTCAAGAGTTTTCGTCACGATTGTGCGTAATCCTTTGTCGCCACTGTACCAGTGTTGGGCCAGAGCCAGCTCTAGAGCATCAGGATGCGGAAACTTTGGCTCATCGCCGAAGCCCCCATACAGAGGGTCGAAATTAGCCACAAGAGACTCCAGAATATTGTCGATGAACTCGTTCGAGAGCTCAATGGTTGATGACTTAGCAGCCGGCTCAATCGGCCTCTTTGCATAGGCCGACTTGTTGTGCAGATAGTGCTCTTTGACATCGCGGAGGATCGTTTTCATGTGATCGGGCGGTATGTACGTTCCTCCGGTTATGACATCACCTGTCGGTGTGAGGAAGGCTGTGGTTGGCCACCCACCCATGTTGTATCTTCTATTGATGTCAGGACGCCGATCATTGTCCACCCTTATCGGAACGTAGTCTCGGTTGATGGTTCGTATCACTCCGGGGTCTGAATAGGTCGTCTTGTCTTGGACGTGGCACCAGTGGCACCAAACTGCGCTGATCGCGAGAAGCACCGGTTTGTTTTCGGTCTTTGCTTTCTCGAACGCTTCCGGCCCGTACTCAAGCCAGTTTATCTTCGTCGTTGCTTGTGAGATTTCGTTCAATGTTTGGACCATCTGGGCTTCATTCATTTGTCAGTTTTGTCCCTTAACGAATCAGTCCGACTTAGTCTCGCGTGATTGATGATATCCATGCCTTGGCTCCATCGATGTGAATGTGGTCTTCAAAACGGGCTGCTCGTACGTAATTGATCCTCCACCCGTCTCTGAATGTTCCCCTGATCTCTCGTCGGGTCACGTGCCGTGGTCCGAGTAATTCAGTCTCGTGGTCGCTGAAACACAGCATGTAGTAGTTCCCGCCCGAGATGAAGCACGGAGGCAACACTGTGAGTGTACACGGGCCGTTCTTCGTCCGCAAGAACATGGAATAGTCCTGTATCTATGACGGTGTCGAAGGTTCTTCCGAGATCGCTGAGCTCAAGTGCGTCCCGAATGAGGAACTCACTTTCAAGTGGCGTTGCCGAGCTTTCTTCTTCGCTTTGACAATCGCATGCGGCGATGAGTCGATGCCCCATGTCTCATGTCCAAGGCTAGCTAGATAGAGTGCGTTTTCCCCTGTACCGCATCCGAGATCGAGTACAGATCCTGTTACTTGTTTTTCTCGCGCTAAGCGGATTATTTCCCCTTGCGGTCGGCCAATGTCCCAAGGAGGTACATGGTCATTCTCGTACGCGAGGTTGAAGAAACTCAATGGCCAAGTGCTCAGCTTTTACCTGATTTCCTGTAGGCTAGGAATAAGGCAATGACTCCCAGAAATACGCCCAAGGCTGCTATGAGCGCCAATATGCCAATTGGCTGTACCACGAAACTGATCTTCGGATGCACGATTCCCGGGATGTTCTTTGCTGCTGTTCCTTTCGCTAACTCATCTAACATTGTGGTCCCACCTACGTAGCCTGCATATCCGAGTAGCCCTGTGCCTACAACTGTGCCGACTTCAAGCAACACCAAATGCAGCCACGCGAGGATATTGTTGACAGTTCCTCCGGTTACCTTGGGGATCACGTAGTAGAGGGACGCGAATGCTGCGAACCCCAAGACGCCTACGATGAGGAACAGCAGAAAACCCAAGAATCCCCAGGTTCCTACCGAACCCCCTGCAATCATTTGCGCGATTCGAGTATCAAGTGCAATAGGGAACAGAAGCCAAGCGATCGCTATCAAAGCGTTGACTAAAGTTACTGCGCCAAACCTCTTTGACCATATCTCCGGCGAGGAAGACATCATATTCACCAGTTATTAGACGTGCGATAGTTCGGTCCCAGTTATCAACAATGAGCAATGCTATTGACAAACCTGACGAGTGCTTGCTTGACTGGTGAAACATCAGAGCCGTTTATCGCTTACAAACACAACTTGCTGCACGTGGTGACAACCCAGAACTACCCATGCCTCAAACGCTCCTCTGAATCTAGGTTAGGGCTAGGCTTACTTGCTTGGGGGCTTGATGCGGAGCCAGTATTCTTCTACTGCTATGATCTGTTCTGGAACCTCGGGTCCTCGGCCGCGTTTTTTCCGAACGAGTTCCAGTGCGTCTCTCGCAGTCAGTCCTTCATGTACTAGGAGGCACGCCAATATCACGCCGGATCGGCCGATACCTGCATTGCATGAGACACCGACCGGGATGCCGTTCTCGATGTGGGAGTCTATGTACGTGATGATCTTGTCGATCTGCTCTTGAGTTGGTGCGTGGAAGTCTGGAATTGGCTCGTTGTAGTCCTCTAAGCCAACTTCATTGATCTCTTTCGAGGTCACCCATGCCTCGTAAGGCTCAACAAGTCTCACCAATGCGCCTATACCCTGCTGCTTCAGCGCAACTAGCTCTGACCTTGAGCGTGGGCCTCTTGAACCCGCGAGTTTTCCATCGATTACCCAGCTGAAGTTCAGCTTCATCACACCGGTCCATTCTAGGCAAGGGGGTCTTCAAGGAATGGGCTTGATCATTCTATGCGCGAAGTACTCTCCTGCTCGGTAGGAACTCCGGACCAATGGGCCAGAGGCCACATAGAGGAATCCCAACTCCTCGGCCGCTTTCTGATAGTGACTGAATCTTTCTGGTGTAACGTATTCCACCACGGGAAGGTTCCGTGGTGAAGGTCTGAGGTACTGACCCAATGTTAGGAAATCCGTTCCTACAGCTCGAAGGTCGCGCAACGTCTGCAGAAGTTCTTCTTCCCGCTCGCCTAGTCCGAGCATAAGCGACGACTTCGTGAAGACTCTTGGATTCAGCCGTTTCACATCTTCAAGGACCTTGAGTGACTGATGATAACTCGCTCTGGGATCCCTCACCTTCGTCGTCAGTGACTCCGTAGTCTCAAGGTTGTGACCAATCACATCGGGGGCTGCTTGAAGAATCGTCTGTAGCGCCGCGAGATCTCCTCCGAAATCCGGAATCAGCGCCTCGATGCACACATCGGGAGCAAGAGCCCTAATCGTAGAGATGGTTTGCGCGAAATGCGACGCGCCACCATCCGGTAGATCATCACGGTCGACGGAAGTCAAAACAACATACTTCAATTCGAGATCCTTGACCGCTCGCGCAACGTTCGCAGGCTCTTCACCATCTGGGACACTGTTCGGCTTGCCACTTTTCACATTACAGAATCGGCAAGCGCGTGTGCAGAGCTCGCCCATTATCATGAAAGTCGCCGTCCCGCTACCCCAGCAATCACCAACGTTCGGGCAGTGAGCCTCTTCGCACACTGTGTGCAGTGAATACTGTTTCATCAGTTCCTTGAGTCGCGCATGAGTCGGTCCCAGAGGGGCCTTAGCCCTCACCCAGTCAGGCTTAGACGATATGCTCATCACGGAACGCGCGTCACCACATCTCCCGGCGAACTATAAAGATTCCCAGATCCCCCCGGAACATTCCGTGCCCATGACGATTCAAGTTCTGTCGCGATGATCATAAGTGAGAGAAGAGAGAACAGGATGGCTGGTTTCGGCGATGATGGAGATTCTTGGGATCTCAGGTAGTCCTCGTAAAGGGGGTAACACGGATCAGTGTCTACAGGAAGCGCTACGAGCCTGTTCCCAAAACTGCAGAACCGAATTGGTGAACCTGGCAAACCTGAAGATAGGTGAGTGCAACGGCTGTAATCGCTGTAAGAAAGAGGGAACTAGGAGACTTCCCTGTCCAGCACATGATGATGACATGACTCCTCTCTATGCGAAGCTGACGTCAGCAGATGGATTCTTGTTCGCAAGTCCCGTGTACTATGGTTCTGTAACTGGCATCCTGAAGGTGTTCATGGACAGGTTCCTTCCCTTCTATGATGAATCAGGATCGAGAAGCGAACTGAAGGGCGCGTTGCGGTTCAAACCCGCAGGCGCGATCGCCGTAGGCGGAGGTAGAAACGACGGGATCGAAGCCGTTCTGTACACTCTCCACAGGTTCTTCCTCTTCAACGACATGCTGGTCGTAGGTACGGCTGGATGTCCTGATTCAGCCTCCAATCTTGGAGGGGCTATCTTCTCTGACAGTAAGCCTGACGCGCTAGCACGAGACGCCCTTGGAAAGAACACTCTCACAGGATTAGGAAACAAAGTTTCGCTGATAGCAGAGAGACTGGCCAATCTACGGTGAGAGTGCCGTACACACACAAAAGGCGCCTCCTGCCGGTATTTGAGACCATATTGTCCGAACGAACGGTCGCGCGCAAACGGAACAGCGGGCTGAACGATCACGGCACACGCTAGCGGAGTCCGACTGACAAACACTATTAGTTAAGAAGCGGATCATCAGTGAGTAGACTCTAAGATGTGCGGCATCTTCGGTTGTGTCCTGCGAGAAGGAAACGCTGCGCCCATAATACACGCTGCTCTGAAGAGGCTCGAATATCGGGGCTATGACTCCGTGGGCGAAGCTACGATATCCGACGGCAAGCTCTACGTGAAGAAAGATCGAGGGAAAATCGATGCAGTTCACAAGATCCTCAACTTGGATGATCTGCCGGGAAGCATTGGCATTGGACACACAAGGTGGGCTACGCATGGTGCCCCACTGCAAGTCAACGCGCATCCGCATCTGGACTGCAAAGGGCAAATTGCCGTGATCCACAATGGGATCATAGAGAACTTCACGGAGCTAAGGCGGGAACTAGAAGCGCGCGGCCACGTTCTTAAGTCCAAGACCGACACGGAAATGATAGCTCATCTGATCGAAGATGGCATGAATGTAGGCAATCTGAAGTTTGCTGATGCAGTCCTAAATGCTGTGAAGAAGCTTGAGGGTTCCTACTCCGTCGCCGTGATATCGACAAACGAACCCGACAAAATCGTGTGCGCTAGGAACGAAAGCCCACTCGCCATCGGAGTAGCCGCCGAAGGGATCTACTGCGCATCTGACATACCGGCACTCCTACCACTGACCAAGAAGACAGTCATAGTGGAAAACGGAGAGCTCGTCACGCTTTCGCGAGATAATTTCGAAATCAAGAAGATCATTGATTCAAGTATTGTTGAGCGGAAGCCGAAACTCATCGACTGGTCCCCAGAAATGGCCGTCAAAGGCGGCTACCCACATTTCATGCTGAAGGAAATTCACGAGCAGCCTCGGACACTCCAAAACACCCTCAGACTACAGGATCACTACCTTGATCTTATGGCGACCTTTCTAGAACGTGCGAGCGAAGTCTTCCTTGTAGCTTGTGGCACCTCATACAACGCATGCTTGGCTGCTTCATACATGTTCTCCAAGCTCGCTTTCTTGGGAACTTATCCAGTGATCGCATCGGAATGTGTTGAACAGCACGGCAAATCAATTGGTATCGACAGCACGATTCTCGCAGTAAGCCAATCCGGAGAAACCAGCGACACCTTGGCCGCCGTAATGGCAGCAAGGGAGAGAGCAGCAACAATCTTGGGCTTGACGAATGTTGTCGACTCGACCCTGACACGAGTCTCGCGGGTCTATATCGACCAGCAATCCGGTCCAGAAATTGGAGTAGCGGCAACGAAGACGTTCACATCTCAGGTCTCGGTACTGGCTCAACTAGCTTTGAGAGTGGCCAAGAAGAGAGGCAAAGTCTCACAAGATGAAATGGACTATTTGGGCGAGAGACTGAAGAACCTGCCCGATGACGCAGAAAAGATCATTCGGAGACAAGAGGAGAAGGTTAGGCACATTGCAAAGAAGTACAAAGATGCGAAAGCATTCCTCTTCTTGGGTCGTGGAATAAGCACGGCCACCGCATACGAAGGCAGGCTCAAACTGATGGAGATAGCCTATGTGCCCGCGATAGCCCTGCCAGCAGGGGAAAGCAAACATGGTCCCATAGGCTTGGTGGAACCCGGGTTCCCTGTTGTGATTGTTTGTCCGAAGGACGAAACTCACAAGACTGTGATTGGAAACATAATGGAGATGAAAGCAAGAGGAGCCTCTGTCATTGCAGTCGTGGAGGAAGGAGATCAGGAGATCGAGAGCCTAGCTGACGACTACGTAGAAGTTCCCAAGGGCATCGGAGAAGTTCTATCTCCAATCCTATTCGTCATTCCTCTGCAGCTCTTAGCATACTGCATGGCTGTGGAGAAGGGGTATGACCCGGATATGCCCAGGAACTTGGCGAAGTCTGTCACCGTCAAATAGAGAGAACCGAGCACCGCAAACACACGTCCATACTAGGTAGCGAGCTTGTCACAGGATTGCCACAGTCCGGAGACTGACGTTTCTCTCTCGTGCTCACTCGAGACTCCATTTCCTCGGAACCGAAAACGTCTAGTCGCTCTCTCCCTTCGTTTCGCTGTGACGAATGTCTCCGCCTGGGATGATGCGTTTGGTGAAGTTCAGCAGTATTCTTTCGGCTCATTGCTGAAATCCTTATTCCCGATGCAATCGCATCGGATAGGAAATCCCTCTAGCCATATTCTATGGGGATTTGACCGCTGGAGATCAAACTCTGTCCACATTGAGGACAGATCAGTAGGTGCCTATTTCTCCCTTGAAGGCCTTCGTAAGGTTTCTTCCCCAGTCGTCAATGGCTTTCAATCTTCCGTCGAAGAACCTGAGCACGGGTGGCTCGAACACGAACTTTAGGCCTTTCACCGCGTCTCGATGCTTGTATAGCCAGTTTATTCTGTCGACAGCGTATTCGATGTGCGATATTGAGTAGACTCTCCTTGGAAGCGCGATTCTCGTAAGCTCTATGTCCGCCATGACTTCCTTGCCCTCCCCGTCTCTGTCCATCGATACGGTTCCTCTTTCCATGCTTCTTATCCCGGAAGATATGTAGAGAGCAGCCGCCAATGAGCCTGCCGGGTATTGGGATTGGGGAATGTGAGGCAGGAACTTCATCGCATCCAGGTGACATGCCAACCCGCCTGGCGGCGTGACCACCGGAATCCCAGTTTCGACAAGTCTTCCAACAAAGTATTTTATCTGTTCCACTGAGCAACCTGCAACCGCGGGATCAACCATTTCTCTAATTCCGACAGTCATGGCACCGATTTCTCGCATCGACATGCCGCCGTACGTGTAGAAGCCTTCGTAGACTGGAAGCCACGGCCTGATCTTGTCGAACAGCGCTTTGTTGTTTGTCGCTATCATGCCTCCTCTGACAGACGTGTTCTTCCTGCCGCTCATGTAGTATATGTCTGCGAGGCTGCATATTTCTCGCACAATTTCGGCAACGGTCTTGTTCGCGTATCCCTTCTCTCGTTGTCCTATCAGGTACGCATTCTCGCAGACTAGACTGCCGTCTAAAACGAGAAGCAGGTGGTGCTTATCGCAGATCTCTCTTATTTCTCTGAGATTTGACATGGAGAAAGGTTGTCCGCCGATCAGGTTCGTGGTCGCCTCCATTCGGACGAACGCGATTTTTGCCTTCCCATACTTCTCTATGACTTTCCTCAGCTTGTCCGGGTCCATGTTTCCTTTGAAAAGGTTCGAACTTTCCGTCTTCAACGCGTCGTCGTAGTAGATCTCTAGGCATGTCGCTCCTGCGAGTACGATGTGGGCTTTGGTGGTCGTGAAGTGGTAGTTCGTCGGGACAGCGTCGCCTGCCTTCGCGAAAACCTTCGTCAACAGGTGCTCAGCGGCCCTGCCTTGGTGTGCATTCATTACGTACTTGTAGCCAAGAACATCTTCGACGGCTTCCGCAAATTCATAGAACGTCATGCTGCCGGCGTAAGCGTCATCGGCGTTCAGCATGCCAGCAAACTGGTTATCACTCATTGCGTTTACGCCGCTGTCGGTCAGCATGTCAAGAAACACGTCCTTGGTCTTGAGCAGGAACGTGTTGTAGCCGGCCTCATCTATCGCTCGAAGGCGTTCCTCCACCGGGACCAGAGAGATTCTCTGTACCATTCGAGTCTTGTGCATCTCGACCGGTACTTCTTTGCGTGAAAAGAACTTTATCGACATTATCGACACCGGAAATGCCCATGTGCCAGAACGAATATAACCTCTCTTCCGAATGAACTGGACGAATGTTCGGGAAGTCTTAGAAAGACACAAATCTTGTCCAAGCTGACAGCTTAGGCCATGACTGACGCTGAACAGTTGGAGATTGATGAGCTCGACCGGAGGATACTTTCGATCCTGTGTGACGATTCCCGAGTTTCTTGTCGGAAGATAGCTCAACGATGCAAAGTCTCAGTGGGAACGATCCTTACTCGAATTAGACGCTTGGAACGGGCCAAGGTAATTAGAGGATACACAGCCGTTCTGGATCACGAGAAACTGGGTTATCAATTGACTGCGATTGCTGAAATCATGGTGTCCAAAGGAAAATTCCTCGAGATGGAACAGGCCATTAGCGAACATCCAAACGTCTGCGCGGCCTACGACATCACTGGAACGACAGATGTTTTCGTTATTGCGAAGTTTCGGACTCGTGATGAGTTAGGCAAGTTCACCAAAGCCATGCTGGCTATGCCCTTCGTTGACCGGATGAACACGCATCTCGTCTTGACCACGATAGGAGAGGACTTTCGACTACTCTGAGTTCACTGGGCAACTGGAGAGGATCTGAGGCCTCGGGCATCGTGCACATCACTCGGCTTGATCTCGGTGGTTGCTTTGCAGCTACTGCTTAGCCAAGACGTGAATTCATGCGTCGAGGTCAGATGGCGAAACCAAAGGCGGTCGCGAATCTCTCAACTGCTCTGAACTGGTTTAGGAACTCTATCCCCTTCTGCGTAAGCTTGTAGAATCGGTCGTCGCTCTCGACGATCTCCTCTACCACGCCAAGCGTCTTGAGCTCGTCTAGATGTTTCAATAGTCGGTCATAGGACAGGTTGGCGCCATACAATATGCGAGTGGGTTTCGCACGATTCTCTTCGCGCTGGATGACTCGCATAATGTCAACGTAGATCTTCATCTGTGATCGGTACTTTGGAGTTTTCTGCGTCATTGGTTGCGGTTCACCCGGAGGAGCATCGCGAGGAACGAGACGAAACCTGAGAGCTGTAGTAGATGCCCGATCACGAAGAGTAGTGGGCTGAATGGCTGTAGAATGAAGAACAGGTGGCTGAGCGCCAACAGCAGGAAGGCCAGAAACACGAGGAGGGCATTTCGGTCCTTCGTGGCTGAGTAGTTCGTACCAGTCTGGATGGCGACGTAGGAGACGAGGAACAGTAGCAGAATCTCTGAGCCCGGATGATATTCAACCATAGGGCCAAGCAGTCTCGCCACGATACCCGGGGCGGCTTGGAGCGTTACGAAGCCAGACAGGGAAGCGAGCAGAACAGAGGAGGTTGGGGTGTTCAGTGTTCTCGTTTGGGATACGTATGCGTATATGAGAAAGGAATATGCGAGGAGTTGCGCGAAGAAGTAGATCGAGTATCCAATCGACGTGAAAGCTATCGTTCCTCTGAGCGTGCGCGCCACTATCCCAAGCAAACCTGCTAGGGAGTCGATTAGAAGTCCTGCTGACAGCACTGCAAAACTGAAGTGGACGTACCATAGTGTCTTCTGTTTCGTTAGCCTGTATCCTTTCAAAGCCTGATAGGCTATGGCAAGAGCGACTATGAAAGCCACGAGCTCCATGAGGCTGTCGATGCCGACGAACCAGCGGGGACCAAGCAGAATCTTTCACCTCGATTCGAGTCACGCGATCAATGGGTCTATTGTAGATTATGGACGATACATACAGCTCGATACGCGCGATTCCACACTTGTGTCCTCCTAGATCGCGCCTTCCGTTTTGAGTCTTTCTACATCCTTTGTTGAGTATCCAAGTCCCCGTAGTATCTCGAGCGTATGCTGGCCGAGTTTCGGCGGACCCGATCTCACAACCAATGGATTGTGTGAAATTCGAATCGGGGTTGCGAGCTGATTCAACTTACCAAATGCTTCCGTTTCCATCTCGAAGATCATTTTCCTCGCTCTCACTTGTGGATCTGCTGGAACTTCACTAACATCGTAGACGGGAGCGCAGGGAATCTCTCGCTCGTTCAGGATCTTGATCCATTCATCCCGCTTCTTTTCACGAAACTTCTCTGCAAGGTCCGCTCTAATTTGTTGGGAGACTTCGGCAGAAACAATCTGCTGATCTTGGTATTCCTCTACTCCCAATGCATTGCATAATTCGGCCCAGAATTTCGGCTCAAGCGATGCTATCGAGATGAATCTTCGGTCCTTGGTTTCGTAGACATTGTAGAACGGTGCCCCGCCTGATAGAAATGATTCCCCTCGTTCAGTTGACGCTCCTGCGAAGTGGAAGCTCAAGGGCATGATCATTGAAGCGACAGCCGTATCCATCAGCGAGACATCGATGAACTCGGCTTCGCCGGTCTTCTCTCTTCTGTAGAGTGCCGCCGTAATCGCGACGGCAGCGTAGATTGCGCTTTGAATATCGGCGATCTGTACGGCGGGAATGATTGGCGGTCCTCCTTTGAGGCCTGTGGCTCCGATTGCTCCACTGTACGCGGCATAATTGAGATCATGACCCACGAGGTCGCGATAAGGTCCAGTCTGCCCATAGCCTGAGATCGAGCAATAGATTATGTGTTCGTTCACTTTGCGGATCGCAGGATATCCGACGCCGAGCCTCTCAGCCACCCCTGGCTGGTAGCTCTCAACAAACACATCAGCCTTCGTCGCAAGCTTATGGAGAATCTCCTTTGCCTCGGCGTTCTTGAGGTTGAGTGTGATACTTCGCTTGTTTCGGTTCAGCATCAGGAAAGCAGAACCGGTGTCTCCGATTAGGGGTGGTGCGAAGCGTGCATAGTCACCGATTTCGGGTTGCTCAACCTTCACTACATCGGCACCAAGATCACCAAGTATCATTGTGCAAAGTGGACCAGGCAGCAATCTGCTCAAGTCTAAGACATGCAGACCATCTAGCGAAGCCATTGCGTTATCGGAGGTCGTATGTGGCGGCTAGAAGATATTACAGTAATTGACGTCGCGATCTTGCTATGCTGTAGGCATAGCCATGAGTTTGCCCTGAGAGAAGTATCCTTTCAGGCCGCATAGTTGACAGGCGGCGCCTAGTCGGAACCCTGAGCCTTCCTCGTAGTAGACGTTCAACGAGTCTCTGAGGCATCTCGGGCACTGATTTCCTGAACTCTTCTCCATTACTGTTCAGGAGATTATGGAGGTGGCTTCGATATGAGTACGAGACATAACTGAAACTGTTCGCTGGTTCTGAATGTGCAACTGATTTTAGAGACTCTGAGGTACTCTTGCAGAGCTAGGCTGGTCTTAACTACGTACTCACAAGGGTCGAAGATGTCCTACCATTCCCTTCACGCTCGCTGGAAGGAAGCATCAGGAAGGGAGGGCTGACTTGTTGCTGAACTCCAACGAGCAAAGGAAGGCAAGCTGAGGTTCACGATCATGTTGAAGGATAGGCTTGGAAACAGCACAATTATCTCTGAGAAGGCGCAGAACCGCAGGCTAGGCGAACGAGGGCCCAAAGGGGGCAAGTTCGGCTAGCGAGCAATCGCCGCAAGGAATGTGCAGTAGCTTGTCTTCATTCAGACCGACATTGTTCCATATGCTCGAAAAACTTGTCGGCAAACGCGTACTTGTGGTTGTGGAGCGAGACTTCGGATACGAGGGAGAACTCGTCACTATCTCCCATCACCCACCAGGCCTATGGCTCTCGGAGGCCGAAGCGATCGTTCTGCGATCGACCGTAGTGAATCCAATCCCGCAGGTTGTGAGCAAAGAGAAGAAGGAAGAGCTCTTCCTGCATCTGAACTCCGTCCTGAGACTCGAAGCTGCATCTGAAAGTGGAAAGACGAGTGAGAGAAAATAGAGTTGGGTGGCTCGGCGGTGTCGTCATAGACACCGACGATGGGAGAATGGTTTTCGATCCTGCCGCAACCCGAAGCATGGAATGTGACGCGCATATCTTCATCTCGCACGCTCATTCGGATCATACGCTCGGCTTCCAATCGAGCGTGATGAAGTACTCTACGAAAGAGACGAAGCGGATCTTCGAGAAGCTTCGAGAGAGAACTGTACGGAACTGGCGGCCAGTTGAGTACAGACACAAGATACGTATTGGCGACACGGAGGTACTCACACTCAACGCAGGTCACATGCTCGGCTCAGCACAATTCCAGGTCATCACGCCAGATCACACATACGTCTACACAGGCGACCTGAACTGCGTCAACACACTAACAACCGAGGCCGCTGAGACTCCTGAGTGTGACACACTCATCATTGAAGCAACATATGGGGATCCGAGTTTCATCTTTCCTCGACGCGAAAGAACGTACGCGCGGATCGTCAACTGGGCTCTCCGCGAAGCGAAAAATGGGCGCATGCCAACGTTCCACGTTTACTCGTCTGGAAAATCGCAGGAGATCGTGAGGCTGTTCAACGTGTACACGAAACTCCCGGTCGTGTGCGCTTCGGTCGTCGGCAGAGCAAACGAAGCGTACAACGAGGCTGGCGTGGATCTATCGTTCGTTGAGGCTGAGACAGCGGAGGGCAGAAGGTTACTCCGTAAGGGGAGCTGCGTCTACGTCACTACGACCGGAAGCAACTCGTCCGTTCCGAGTCACGCGTCGGAAGCGATGGCGACTGGTTGGGCGGTCCGTTTCGGTTCAGGAAGCTACGCATCATTCCCGCTTAGCAGCCACGCTGGTTTTGATCAATTGGTCAAGTATGTGGCCAAGACCGGAGCAAAACGCGTCTACGCATTCACAGGCTACAGTGAACTAATCTCCAAGCATCTAAGGAGAGAGTTGAAGGTCGAAGCTGATCCGCTTCCGCTGTTGTCACAAAGAAGTATTCTGGATTTTTAGCGCCGCGTATGGATGTCTACTTGAACGTCAAGTAGCCGAAGAGGCTAACCGCGATCAACCCAACGGATATCATTAGGACTACCTCTGGGCGCACTTTGATTCCAGGCGTTTCCTCTTCAAAGAACCTTAACAGTCCAGCACTGGCCGCTGGCATGGGCGCTTCTCGCTTGCGACGTTTCTCTCGTGCACTCAAGGATGGGCCTCTCGTTAATTGAGCGGGCCGGGCATCCTCTTAAACATTGACGCGGTTGCTAACACAGTCATGCTTGGCGCTCGTTTCTGACTGGAATAGAATAGATGATTCTTCGGTTCAGCCACGGCAGGAGCAGAATCAATAAGAGGAATGGCAGACCGACGCCTGCGTAGACGAGCAATCACTGACTCGCGGATGGTGCGGTGAGATCATAGGCCACCATCAGTAGGAACGCGACGATAGAGGCGACTGCCGCCGGGATCAACAGTTTGCTTGGCATCTGGTACTTCTTTGCGAGCCTGTGAAGGGCGTAGAAGAATACTGCCGCGAACAGGAAATCCAAGGTTTGATCTAGATATGCCCAGGCTGCCGGCAGCGACCAGAAGAGTCCGAACCTCTGTGACGTCAGAGGCCAGAGGAAAGAGACACCTACTTCGTATGGGAGGTCAAACAGGACGTGTACGAACATTCCTATCGCGATTCCGAAGAGGCCGCCGCCCACGCTCTTGCTTATGGCCGTGCCGAATCCCAGAATATCGCTAATTTGAACCATCGTCGTTCGTCAAAAGTGTGTGTGCCTATAGTGGTGCGAGCGTCTGAAATTGAACTATGCATTTGCTATTTCTTGGGAGGGGGATGCGTCAGCTGGTGCGCACGCACACTAGACGACTAAACTAGCGGTTCAAATGTAGATTGACTGATTATTCAAGAAAGGTCGCAAAATCTAAGAGTGATGTCGGCATCTGTAAGTGAATGATTTCTAATTGACTAATTGGATGTTGGTTGGACCGACAGACCACTGGAAGACTGCCCTTGCCAAAAACATGTGGGGGTACAGAGATGTTCCAACTTACAGGAGACTTAGAAGCAGAATAAAAACCGGAGACAGGCTTATCTTCTATGTCATTAGCCCGATCATAGGCGCCATAGGGATCGGCACCGTAAGTGGCGCCGTTTTTCAATCCAATAAACTGACTTGGTCTGACGAAATAGCTTCTGGAAAAGTGATCTACAAACTGAAGTTCCGGTTCCGTCCATCACAAGTAATCGAACCAGAAATGTGGTTCGAAAAGCGGTCAAGCTTTCAACACTCGGTCTCCCCAAAGGTTGGAATGGGTGGCTACGAAAAGCTGTCAACCTAGTATCCCCCGCCGACACATTCGCAAAAGTTGTGCACGCAATGCCCATTGTACCTACCGGCCCGACATTGTGAAGGCAGAGGAGATACTCTCAACGCTCAGCAAACCCTTCAAACCATTCTCAGATGACAGAAAGATGACTGCCGTCCAAAGGATTGCTCGAAACAAGCTTTCGGAAACAGCATCTCTGATCAATATGATGGTACCTGCGCCGTCTGCGAAAGCAGATGGTCTGTCGAGGGTAAGTTTGAGGTTGAGGCAGCTCACATAATTCCGAAAAAAGACAAAGGCTCAGACGATCTACGCAACGGTGTTTCTCTCTGCAGATTTCACCACTGGGCATTTGACCACGGCCTCTTCTCATTCAGCGACGAAATGGAAGTAATGGTTTCCTCTAAGCTTCAGGCTTGCTCCAATGATCCTCAAGAGCACTTGCCAGTCTCGCATCGAAGAGAGCCATTTTTCCCAAAACCGACGACGCGCGGCCTTCACAAATGGCTTTGAAATGGCACCGCGAGAACGTGTTACTTCACTAGCGGCTCGTACAGACATTTCATTTCTCATCTGCCAGTTTTTCACGATGGCCTTTTCGATCTTAATGATAGATAACAACTCTAGAATAGTCTTGTCGCAGTTTTTCATGTTTTTTTGGGGGGGCGGGGTAGCTGGTGCGGGCTGTAATTTGAACCGTTGTCGTTTTCGTCATTTTGATGGTAAGTGAAATGGTGCGGGGAAGGGGATTCGAACCCCTGAAGGCCTGCGCGGTTTCCCTCTACGCCACAGGATGGCTTCTCTAGCCCAAGCTAGGAGCGATCTTAAGTCTGGCACCACCTCGTGGCGGTCCTGCCCCTTTGACCTGGTTCCCGCCTAACGGTCGCTAGGTCTCGGGAATCCCCGCACACCCAATCAAACAGATCTGTCTTCTTTAAACTTCTTAGTTTCCAAGCTAACAATGCATTTACTTACCTGAAAGGCACTGGTTCGAGACGGGCCCGTAGCTCAGGTTGGATAGAGCGGCAGTTTCAACGCCGAACCCCCTAAGGATACCCGGATAAAGCTGTAGAACCGAAAATGCGGTGCAGAAGTCCGGGGTTCAAATCCCCGCGGGCCCGCCACAATTTTTGCTTCTTAAAGCGGTACGGTTAGGGGGCTTCCTATCTTGGTAGGTAGGGTTTAGGATATGAGGAATGACAAAAAGAAAGTTACTCCATCTCAGTGTTTAATACGTCAATGAGGCCCTAGGGTGGGTGCGAAAGATGCGGATCAAGATCAGTAACGTCAGCAAAGTGTTCCATACAAGAAATGGAGAAGTCGAAGCTCTTAGGAACGTAAGCCTCGAAGTCCACGAGAATGAATTTGTCGCAATAGTTGGTCCCAGCGGTTGTGGTAAGTCAACGCTTCTACAGATCGCAGCAGGATTAGAGGACCCGACCTCCGGTAAGGTTGAGTTTGTCGGAGAGAAGAACACTTCAGGACCATTGACGTCTCTGGTGTGGCAAGAATATGCCCTTTTTCCTTGGCGAACCATTCGTGCTAATGTTGGGTTCGGCCCCGAAGTTCGAGGAGTCCCACCAGAAGAACGAACAAAAATCGTCGATCATTACATCGAGATGGCCGGTTTAGGAGAGTTCGCCGACATGTATCCCTACGAACTTTCGGGAGGCATGAAGCAAAGGGTGGCAATTTGCCGAGCTTACGCCAACGACCCTGAAATGTTGCTTATGGATGAACCCTTTGCTGCGTTGGACGCTCAGACGAGAACTCTAATGCAAAGTGAACTCGAGAGATTATGGCTCAACTCCAAGAAGACTGTCATATACGTGACTCACAGCATCGAGGAAGCAGTTTACCTCGGTGACAGGGTTGCTGTTCTATCCGCCAGGCCTGGTGCCCTTAAGGGAATACTCGATATTGATCTGGATAGGCCTAGGCACCAGAAGCTGACAAAACAAGGCGCAGAACTACAAGATCTGATTGACCGAATATGGCAGATGATTGAACAGGAGATAAAGCTAGATGGAGGTGAACCGGCCCGTTGCGGGTATCAACCGTTAAGCGAAGCAAGGCTCGGGGCAGAAGAATCCATAGCTTCGTATCCTTTATTGTGGGAATAGCGGCTTGGGAGGCCATTTGTAGGCTGGGACTATTTCCTCCATTATATCTTCCCGCACCTTCAACCATAGCCATAGAATTCGTCGTGATGATTAAAAGCGGAGAACTCCTCTCTGACCTATTCACTAGCGGATACAGGATCTTGATCGGCTTCCTTCTTGGATGCCTAGTTGGTATCCCTGTCGGGTTCCTACTGGGACTTTCCACTCTGCTTAATGCCATACTGGATCCGTTCGTATCTGCAATCTACCCATTGCCGAAGATAGCATTACTACCGCTGATAATCCTTTGGCTTGGAATAGGAGAGGAATCGAAAGTCTTTGTCATAGCGCTTGCAGTCTTCTTCCCAATCGCGATCAACTCAATGGCGGGAGTTAGATTAACTGAACCGATTCTTGTGAAAGCGGCAAGGAACCTTGGAGCGACTAGGCTACAAGTGATTAGTAAGGTAATCCTCCCATCGGCTGTTCCATCCATTCTTACAGGTGTGAGGCTGGGCGGAGGCACAGCTCTTCTGACTCTAGTGGCGGCTGAGATGATTGCCGCAGAGTCTGGACTAGGACATCTGGTACTCTACTCAGGAGACCTGATGCTCACTACGAAGCTGATGGTTGGACTCGTCGTTATCGCGGTTCTAGGTATATCCGTATCAAGGTTCACAGACTACCTTGAAGAGCATTTTCTCAAGTGGCGACCCCAACCTGCCGGAGAATACCTCTAACTAACACTTCATGTTCAGAGCCGCGTGGTCATTTCTCTTAAATAGGAGATGAGCCGGGCCTAGATAGATTCAGGAGAGAACTATTGCAAAAACGTGCTAAGATGATTGTAGCACTCATAGCGGTTGCACTCGTCATTCTCGGTGGCGTATACGCGTCAACTCTAATGATGAAGCCGCCTCCGCCACAAGTTGAAACAGTCAAGATCGGAGTCTTGAGGGGAAGCGTAGGCTCAATCTTGTGGATCTCTAACGTGAAGGGATTTTTCAAGGAGGAAGGGATAGATGCCAAATTCTACTACTTCGATGCCGCTGGTCCCATCACAACTGCACTTGCAGCAGGTGACCTTGACGCGGGATCCACAGGAATAGTCGCGGCGACTTATACCACGATAGCAGAAGGAGCGAAGACATGGCTCGTCGCAGATTCAGCCCAAATGCAGCCAAGATATCCTGGATTCGGAAACGCACTCTTAGTACGAACAGACCTCTACAACGCAGGAGTCAAGACTCTGAAAGATCTCAAAGGAAAGAAGATAGGAATAACGACTGTAGGATCAAGTTACCATTACATGCTCGGGGAAGCGTTAGAAAAACAGAACATGACCATGACGGACGTCCAAATAGTCTTCTTGAGAGAACGGGGAATCCTACTTGGCGCACTCCAACAGAAGACGGTTGATGCAATCGTCATGTCAACACCGTATCAGCTGGAACCGGAAAGTACTGGATACGGAAAAGTCATCCTCTGGTTCGGTGACGCCCTAGATGGCTATCAAGTGTGCGCGTTAATGTATGGAGATAAACTCGAGAAGAATAAAGATCTTGGACTCCGATTTATGAGAGCATACCTGAAGGGACTCAGGTATCAATATGACGCAGTATTTCAGAAAAAGAACTACGATGAAGTTCTCACAATAGTCTCAGATTTTGGTAACATAAACAAAACCCTAGCTGCTGGAGGATTCTACAATCTGGATCCAAACGGGCGACTCCTTCTAGGAGACCTGAAAACGCAGCAGGAATGGTACCTTCGAAACGGATTCATCAAACAGACCGTGCCTATCGACCGACTCGTGGACACCTCGTTCGACGAGCAGGCCGTGAAACAGTTAGGAGAGTACAAGACCGGGTAAAGCTTCTGTTCATCTAGAATCAACCAACCCTCATACGAACGTCAAACATCAACCCATCACGTCTCGTCATAACTCAAGCTCGAAGACGCGCACACTATTTCAAAAGCCAGGCACTCACTGTGAGCAGCCAAAGGCCAGAAAATAGGTAGAGCATGATCTCAAAATATTCACACACTCCAATGAAACTTGGTGTGTACTTTGGCTGTTGCGATTATCTGGGTTCATTATTTTCTGGCGGGGTCTGAGTTTTTGGGTGGTGGACGATCATTAATCGATTATGATCCAAGCCATCTCTAATGATTTCGATCTCATCGCCTGCCTCACGCCGTAAGCCATAGGACCATACGCAAAATACTACGCAGCGTATTTCGTAATATTACGGTTATTTTGCGTAATACGTTCGCCTTAAAGCGGTCCTAAGGGAGTCTTTAAGCGCTTACGGAGTACGCCATACGCGAAATATTACCCACCTTATTCCATAATACGCCACTTATTTCCGTCCTAAGGGGCCTTACGGAGTCTTACGGACTTGTCTTACGTACGACAATTTAACCTGGAAGTGTGCTGGTGATCAGCGCCAAGTTATTTAATTGCCTAAGAAAAGATACTTTCGATTTTCTTGCGGTTGGCTGCGGCTGCTTTGGTCGTATGTTTGGTAGCATCATTTTCGACTGTGTTTTATCCAAGTGTGCTTGCGGAGGGTCAATGGGTCAAGTACTCTGGGAATCCGATCTTATCTGGAAGTCGGGGGGCGTGGGATGCGGGTGGAGTAGTGCGTCCTCGCATTATTTACGATGGTGAGAAGTTTAGGATGTGGTACACTGGGTTAAATGTGCAAGGCGATGTTTCAGGAGTCGGTTACCCGACATCAGATGATGGATTGACATGGTCTAAGAACAGTAACCCAGTTCTTACGGGAAATGCAGATAGTTGGGAGGGTACCTTGATCACCACAACTTCGGTCATATGGACTGGATCACAATTCTTAATGTGGTATCGCGGCGTGGGTGGCCAAAAGAAAAGCGCCGAGGCAGTGGGTGCCGTGGGTATGGCGGCTAGCCAGGACGGAGTATCATGGTCCAAGGATTCAGGTAACCCAGTCATGACTGTCAGTACGATAGATTCAGATTTTATTGCAGGCCCTTACGTAATTCAGATTGGTACATCCTACAAGATGTGGTACGTTTGCCGGAATATGTTGTTCAAGAATGACGCAATCTGTTACGCCACTTCTGATGATGGGAGGACTTGGTTGAAGTATTCGTCACCCGTACTTACACCATCCACTGACCCAACCAAATGGGATTCTGGTTGGTTATACTCTCCTTGTGTCATTTATGACGGTACAACTTACGGAATGTGGTACTCTGCTCAAATGGCGGGCCAGATCTTTCGCGCCCAGATAGGCTACGCCAATTCTAAGGATGGGGTTACTTGGACCAAGAGTGAGGGCAATCCTATCCTGTCATATGGTCAAGGAGTTTGGGATTGGGATGCTGGCTCCGCTGAAAATCAAGTTGTTGTACAGTACAAAGGTGGCTATTTAATGTATTACAGCGGGCGCGCTACTAGTCAAACAGGTATTAATTACATCGGAATGGCACAATCGTCAACCTTCACGCTTTCAACCTCATCAGCATTAACAACGACAGAGAGCCACAGTCAGCCGAGTTCAGAGCGGTTTGAAGATTGCGCTCATTGGGTACTCCATCGGTTTAGTTAAAATTATCAAAGGCAGGATAATTGTGGGCACACTCGTTACAGAAGTCGATGCATGTGCTGGGTATGGAATCCTAATCATCCAACGATCATATCTGGACCAAAGAATTGTAAACAGTGTGTTGGAAATAAACGCATTAGGCCCTGACTTGCGAGCTAATGGTTCACTCCAATTTGATGGCCACGGGTCATTCACGTAAATTCCGGCTTGATCATAGCCCACGACAACAACATAATGACCCTGAGAGGTGTCCGATGTGTCTCTCGGCTGCATACTCGACGCATCAAAGGACATGGCGATAATTAGGACGTAACCTTTCGAGTTCATTGCCTTCAATGTATCAAGATTTGACCTATCGATTCCCACCAAGTCGTATCCCCGGTTTATGAATGGTATCCTCATCATCCTAAGTGGGGTACCGCCCTGAGTGGGGAGAGCAGTCTTCAGTTCGGTTGCTAGACTCGCCTGAGAGATCGTTTGGCCCGAGATATACTGTAATGCCATTTGAACCGATGCTGGTCCACAATAATTGTCATCCGGTGGGGTGGTCGCGTTCCAGTACCATTCCTCCCCCTGCGAATGATATGGCACAGCCAACATGTTCGATGCCGGCGCCCCAGTCACTGAGCGAACACTAAACGTGAAAAACACAATTGAACACAAGAGCATGAGCAACATCGAAATCGCCCCAACCAGGTTGAACTTCAGAACATACCGGCTACTCCAATTCACGCAGAAGCCTCCACTCTTGATGAATTGATAAATTATTTTACCATCAATCCTTTATACTAATGTTCTGTTTTTCGTCGTCGCTTTGGCTGTTGCGAGCACCGGAATTTGAACCGTTGACCCACAATCTTATGTCCAATTTCAGAGCGGTTCTCCGGGCCGCCATAAATTTTATCCGGGTCCTTTTCTGTTCAGCAATGCTCTTGGCTGATCAGGGTTTCAAATCTCGTAGTTGCGCACCACTAGGGCACAAGCGGAAAAAACGACTGGTTCAAATTGCGTTGTCCGTACCATGCTATACTTCAGGAGACTGACAGGGAGTTGGAAGACGGCCAGGAGGCGGTTCTAC
>CAVWAQ010000006.1:0-122998 GCA_963753065.1 Candidatus Bathyarchaeota archaeon
ATGATGTGAGAGAAAGTTGACAATTGAAACGGCGCATCGTCAGGTCTTGAACACGCTGAAGGAGGCTATCATAGCCGCAGACGTTGAAGGAGTACAGAAAGCCTCCAAAGAAGCCGTGAATATGGGTGTCCCCCCTGGGCTCGCCATCAACGAGGCAATGGTTCAAGGTATGATCATTGTTGGACAGAAGTTTCAGGCAGGAGAATACTTCCTTCTCGATCTCATAGCCGCTGGAGAAGCCATGCAGGAAGGACTGAAGATCCTTGAGCCGCACCTCAAGGAGAGCGAAGCAAAGATCGGCAAGGTAATTCTGGGTACTGTAGAAGGTGATCTTCACAGCATAGGCAAAGATGTCGTCAAGATGCTCTTGAAAGCTTCTGGGTTCGATGTCGTCGATTTGGGAGAAGACGTGCCCACTGCGAAGTTCGTTGAGGCCGCGCGTGAGCACAAGCCCATGGTGTTGGGGATGTCTTCTCTCATAACACCGACCATGCCTGAGATGGGCAAGGTGATTCAGGAACTCGAAAAGGCGGGCCTCCGAAGGCAACTGCGAGTAATAGTCGGCGGCGCACCGCTTAGTCGAGAATATGCACGAAGAATCGGAGCTGACGCATACGCTCCGGATGCTGTTGCAGGCGTCAACATGTGCAAAGGCTGGGTTCTAGGAGGCGGCCATTGATGAAAGTGAAAGAGAGAATGTTGGCAGCTCTACGACACGAAGAGCCAGACATAGTGCCTGTCACGGTGTACACGGTGCTGATGCCGAGAGGTCAGATCGAACGCGAATCGAGAGACATGGGTCTGGGCCTAGTGGAAATAGGCTACCCGGTATACGGGATAGAAACGAACAACGTGAAAATGCAGACAACAGAAGAGGTCGCATCTTTTTCACCAGACGATCGCACGATAAGCCTCGCCAAACAGAAGCGCACAATCCAGAGAACATTCAGCACCCCGACAGGAAACGTCTCGGAGAAGTACAAGTGGGGATACGCTCTCGTTGAATGGCCCACCGAGTGGGCGATCAAGGACCTCAAGGACTACGAGACTGTGAAATCAGTCTTTGATGAAATGGAATTCTATCCCAACTACGAGGATTTCGTAAAAGCCACAGAAGTCATGGGCGATGACGGCCTCGTAATTGAGACGCCCACAAAGTCTCCGCTGCAACATATGTTGCTAGAGTTGATGGGTTACAAGCGATTTGCTCTGGACTACCGCATGCACAGGCAGGAATTCGAAGACCTATACAGATTACTCTGCAAAAAGCAGCTGGAGATGTACAGGGTCATCGCGGAATCTCCGGCCGAGGTTGTGGGGCTAGGCGACAACATCACAGGAGTGGTCACGAGCCCCGAACTGTTCGAAAAGTATTGCATGCCATTTTACGATGAGGTTACCGCCATTCTCCATAAGAAGGACAAGATTGTCATGAACCACTTCGACGGCAAGCTGAAGTGCCTTTGTGATTTGATCGCAAAAACCAAGCTAGATGTCATCGAAGCCTTCACTCCGCCACCCATCGGGGACCTTCCGTTGGAAGAGGCAAGAAGAGCTTGGAAGGGAAAGACCATCTGGGCAAACTTTCCGGCCACCGTGTATTTGGAAACCGGCCTCGAAGGTGTTGAAAAGGAGACCACTAACATGTTGAAGAGCGTGACGCCAGGAGACAGCTTTCTATTCGGGATCACGGAAGACATCGGAGACATCCAGTCTCTTGAGTACATGCAGATATTGAAGACCATAACAGCTACCGTCATGAAACACGGAACATACCCGATTGCCGGGCATTGAACACCAACCGTCATGGCATAGTCTGAGTTCAAGGTCAGGTTGTGGGGGGACGACAACTTTGCAAACTGGGGGATACCATGAATCGTCGGGAGAGATTCTTCATAGCGCTCGATCTGGTCTGACTAGACGCTACGTGGTCTGACTCCATTGCTCATGTGTCTATCTTGGAGCAGGCCGTTCGGGTACGCAACATGTGGTTCTTCAGAACATCTGTGAACCGTGCAGACTTCCCTGTACCTTATAGCAAACCAGCCCTCTGATAGTGGGCCTCTGCTTCCTTCAGTATTTTGTCCACCTGATCATTCTGATCCCTTGGCAGGGGGACAGGTTTGTAGTTGCGGAGTATCTCTTCCATTCTCTCACGAGCGTAGGTAAGTGCAGTCTTCTTACCTGTCCTTACCCATTCGGGGTACGTCGATCTCTCCGCTGTTTTCGGTATGAACTGCTGTGTCTTCCACCATTTTCGAGTGTGCGCCTTGTTCAGGTATGAGCCTGGAATCGGCCCAACCTCATCTATCAGGTCGATAGCCATCGTTTCCTCATTCACTTCGAATCCTTCTATGAAACGGCCGACCCAATTGGCTAAGTCGTCGTCCAGTACCGCTTGCACAGGATGAAAAGTGTACTCTCCGAATACGCTACCATGAAGGACTATGATGTTCGCTCCAGACATGGCAGCAGCAAGACTAGCCATCCCTCTCTCGTATCCGGATTGAACATCAATCGTCTTTGCACAGCTCATGCCAGGGCAATTTGAGAATATTGGAATCTTGTATCTTCGCATGATCTGGTTGAAAGCCACTGTGTGTAAAGATGAACCCAAGTCGTCAAAACACGGATCACCGGTTCGCATATTCAGAGGCATTGTGTAGTCGCCGGCCACTATGCCTGTTCCCGGTCTTGTGAGCTGCAGCAGAACCAGTCCCGCCAGTATCTCAGCATTGGTTGATATCAGTGAACCTGCGATAGTAGCCGGTCCGGTCCCACCCATCATGTCGCTGCCTACGATGTAGAAGGGAAAACCCGCCTCAGCCTGTATGAATGCGGCTTCACACGCGTCTCTATGATACGTTAGCGGCGCTGAAACGCCAAGAAACGCCAGCATATCAGCTCCAATCGCCTTCGCTATCTTCACGTTGAATATCTCAGACCCATGCGAACCAGCAGAGAGCGTGATCTTGGTGCTATTCTTCACGTGACTTGCAGTATCCACAAGGTACGTCATGACCGCCGGGACACCGACGAGGTCGGTGTAAGGCGCCGTGTCCGCAAACATGTGCACACTATCTAGGCTGTCAATGATCACACATGCTTCATCTAGTTCTTTCAATGTTGCTGGTCGTGCGTCCCAGGTGTCTAGGTCAACGATTCGCAGTGCTGCGCCTCCCATGTAGTAGAGCGTGTCTCCGCCTATTCTCAAGTCGCTCTTCGAATCCCTGGCTTTCATCTCGAAGGTACTAGGGGTCTTGCGAAGACATTCCTCGACCAAATGGTTGGGCATCCTCACTCGGTTCGTGGCGAAATCGACTTCGCAACCGTTTTCCGCGAATAGTTTCAGGGCTCTTTCGTGAAAGAAGTTCAACCCAGTCTTCTCGAGGACCTGAAGAGTTCCGTCATGAATTGCTTGAATTTCCTGTTCGCTCAGAATGTCGAAGGCTTTGATCCGACGTGAAAATCCCTTCAGCATCTTCTTGTTCCCCTACCTTCCCAGTAGCCTTTTCGCCAACTGAGCTGCTCTTGCGGCTGTAGATTCATACCCGTCTGCCTCAATCTTGTGCGCGAATTCCTCAGTAACACCGGCGCCTCCCACGAGAACTTTGATCTTATCTCTTATCGCATGCGTTTTCAGGAGCTCAATGACATTCCTGAGTTCTGGAGCGGTCGTCGTCATCAGCGCGGACATGCATAGGATGTCTGCCTTCTGATCTCTCGCGGCTTCGAGGAATCTCTCATGCTTGACATCGACGCCTAGGTCTTGTACGCTGAAGCCTTCGGCTACGAGGAATGCCGAGACCATGGTTTTGCCTATCGAATGTATGTCGCCCTGAACGGTTCCTATTACGACCGTGCCTAGGCTTTGTCTGGTGATTTTGGTTGTCTTGATTTCTTCCACCACTATCGGGATAGCACTTTGCATGGCCTCTGCGGCTCCAATCAAGTCGGGCAGCCAAAGCTCGCCTTTGCCAAAACCGTCGCCCACTGTTCTTACGGCAGCCGTCATTGCGTCCAGCAGTAGGTTCGGATCCATCCCGTTTTTCGCTGCCATCTTGACTGCTCGAATTGCTCCCTCGCTGTCGTACTCGAGAATCGCTTTCTTTAGGCTCCCGAGAATCTCTTCGCTCAATTTTACCGTCTCGAAGCACGACTGCTTGTCCTAAAAGGCCTTTCTGCAGATTTCGTGATGATGTTCCTACAAGCTTCCAGCTTTGACGTCATCGATCTACGTCTGGATGACGTCTCTCTTGGTGACAATGTTGGTGAGACGTAGCGAAAGTACCGAAGATGTTAAGTACATTCCACTCTGCAGTTTCGGGAAGGAGTCCTTAGAGATTGTCTGAGAAAGGGCCGGTGTTTGTAAGAGAAGCAACAGGTCTCGTTAGGGAAATTGGCTTTCTCGAACAGCTTACGTTGAATGGGAATGCGCTCCCACTGATTTCGGTGGCTATTACTCCTTGGTATGTGTGGGTGGCGCTTGGGGGGGCCGGGGACCCGATACTCGCTACTCTTATGGGGTTCGTCTTTAGCGTTTTCACAATCTTATGTTTCGCGATGACGACAGCGACTTTTCCCCGTTCAGGTGCACCGTATGTCACGCAGAGTCGCGTTTTGCATGCCGCAATTGGCTGGCCGAGTGAGGTTCTACAGTGGTTTGGAACGCTCATCATTTCGTTAGGATTGATGCCTAGCCTTGTACTCTTCTTCGGTATCGCTCCAGGATTGTATGCAATGGGCGTATCTTCCGGAAACCAGACTCTCATCAACGCCTCGTGGGCGCTAATAGATCCAAAATGGACGGCAGTCGTCGGTACCATAATGCTCGTCGCTCTGGCCATAATCACAATTCGCGGAACACGATTCATAACCAGGTGGTTCAACCTGCCCGTCATAGCATTGATGTACATAGGAGTAATCGCGATCATAGGAATTCTAGCCACCGCTACTCCCGAGCGATTTGTTGCACTGGCCCCGAAGTACTTGAATCAAGATTACAACACTATCATCTCAACGGCTAGGACCTCGTATCCATCTATGATGGTCCCAATATCATTCGCGGCGTTCCCAATTCTGGCATCGATTGGATTTTCCGCGGGCGCTGTCAACACGTACTGGAACTCTTGGGCCGCCGGTGAAGTTAAGAGAGGAGGAGCCGTGAGGATGCAGGTCGTATCAATGCTCATACCCAGCATAATCGCGACGGTGATTTCAGTAGTCACGTTGACGCTTGCGTACAATGTTGCAGGACGCGAATTTCTGGTGGCACTTACGCAGTTGATGACCTATAACGCTGGGTTCTTCAAGGCGCCCTTCTTCACCGCTCTCGCCGCTATCACATATGTTCCACTGATGTTGGCGGACAACTTCTATCTTCAACTGCTGCTGACGATAGCCTACGCCGCCACGGTACTCGCCTATGTCCCATACACTATACTGCTGTCCACTCGGGATCTGTTCGCATGGGCCTTTGACCGACTAATTCCAGCCAAGTTCGCCGAAGTCAATGAAAGGACGCACACACCAGTCTTCAACATTGTTTTTACATTCGTCGTTGGATGGGTAACACTGATGGTGTTCACATACCTCAGCTCCTACGTGCTATTCTTCTTCGCGGTCGGATGGGACACAACTTTGGTTGAGATTTCCCTCGTGTGCGTAGCGGCGATGTTGCTTCCGCTCAGAAAAGTACTATGGGGTGGCTCTCCTGCGAAGAAGTATATGATAGGCGCAATCCCAGTGATTGTGATCGCCGGCATCATCGGCACATTCTATAACGCTCTGTCTGTTTGGATATACTCCACGACTCCTGCAATGGGATTTGGGATGCCCTCCGTGCTGCTGACGGTAGCGATCTTCGTCCTGCCCTTCATCCTGTACTGGATAGTACGTGCAATCAGGCGCAGACAGGGAATCGACCTCGACCTCATCTTCGCCCAGGTACCTCCAGAGTGAGAATGGACGCAGCCCTATTCTCCTCTGGCGATCCCGGAGCCTACGGCTTCCTGACTTCAAGATGCCTATTCCCTAGCAATGGCCGTACTGAAGTTCGCCGACTCTGTCAGAGCACAACCTAGTCGAGATCACCAAGGGTGCATGCACGGTTCACGGCTCGACTGATGACGATGAGCATGATCGACAGAAAGAAAGCTGACGACTTCCCAAGCTTGGCAAACCCCCCATCGTCCACATGCTGGCATGATCCTATGCCACGCGGGTAAATTCTACATTACGAATGGAGGCATCAACTTGTCGGATGTCTTCAGAGTCCGCCCGAGCAGAACTGTCGGCCTAGCCTCTTCCGCCTCTTTCCTCGGTTGCCGTATGTTAGCCTATGTCGCCTGATACCGTTTCCTTGCTTTTTCTATTATCTCCTCTACTCTCTTTCTAACGTGGTCTTCGAGAGGTTTGGGATGATGAGTTCTCAGGATCTCTCTGGCTCTTTCTTTGGCTCGTTTGACGATGTCCTTTGACCCATCCTTTTCCCACTTGTTCCTGCTTTCCCTGTCGGCTAACTGGGGAAGGTAGTGCTCCTTCAGGAAGAAATCGTTCGTGTGTTTTTGTCCGAGGAAATGTCCGCCAGGCCCAACCTTCGCAATTACATCAACAGCCATCGTGTCCTCGTCAACCCGTATGCCCGATACGGCGCGTGAAATCATGCCTAGAATCTCATCATCAATGATTGTTTGTTCGAAGCTGGTGTCGATCAGGGAATTCAGCGCCCCAGCACAAATGAGCAGGCTGGGTCTGGCAAGCGCGGTCAACACAACGGATACTGATCTCTCGTAGGCGGCCTGCTCATCATGGATCTTAGAATCCGTGAGGCCAACCGTGGCTGCGTACGGGATCCCGTAGTGCGAGTAGATCTGTGACATGGCTGCGCACTGGATTGCTACTTCCACGGCGCCGTAGACGACTCCGCCTGTCCTCATGTTCGTGATCCCAGGGGATGTGTATGGGATCGTCGGGGTTCCAGCGCTTATCAGCTGAGAGAGAGTGACAAAACTTAGGCATTCGGCGTTCTGCTGAACAACTGAACCAGCGAGGGTCACTGGGGACGTTGCGCCAGCATTAGGCATGCAGTCCAGAATCACGGGGACTCCGTGACTGGCCGCTTCGAACAGCGGCTGAGTCGAGGCTGTTCCCCAAGTCAAGGGGCTAGTCACGCTTGGGTTTATCGAGATTATTGGTCTTCTTCGTAGTTCATCCATACCTCCGGAAACAGCTGCAGCGATTTCTATTAGATCCCTAGCGCTGTCCCTTCCATAGACATCCGTCAAGTAGTGCTTCTCGCAGTTCTCGTAGGATATCCTACACTTCACGCGATCTGCGATCGTTTGCGGGACATCCTGCGGGATCACAGCCGGCAAGAACGCGTGTGCATATTTCAAAGCATCAAAAACCCTAGTTAGCTGTGCGCAGTCTTCAGATGTCGGCGTCCGCCGTATTCCAGTCTCAAGATCGTGAATGTGTAGGGCGTTGGCTCCTGTAGAGAAGTAGACTTCGCCATCGCCAAGCACTAAATCATGATCTTTGCTTCGGCCGCAAAGCCTGACCGTCTTCGGGCACTTCTTGAGCGCTTCCTCAACAATCGAAGCTGGCAACTTTGCCAAATGCGTCTTGGAATCTACTATTGCTCCTGCATCATTGAGGACTCTTAGAGCGGCTTCATCTTCAAATCTTACCCCGACATGTTCCAAGATATGCAAAGTCGCTGAGTGTATGTCTCGTACCTCATCGTTATTCAGAATCTCGAACAATCTCCGTGACTTCGCATGAAACACTCGAATCACATGTCGCAGATAGACTGGGCGAGACGTCCTTAAGACTGTCTGTCAGAACCGGAACATTAGATCTACACTCATTGTACATTCGAGAATTGTGCACGAGCCGAGCAGAGGCCAAGATCACATACAATACAAACAGAAAAGGAGAGAAGAAACTGGAAAGCAGCGTGTTCTACGATGCCTCCTTTTGTTGCTTGTGCTGACTCTGTTGATCTCGTTCTCCTCGGTGTCTCAGAGAATTCGACTCATAGCAGGGCTTTCGTAACGATGTTTCGCGGACTACTTACGCGATCCCTTGCGACCCTCCGATCACCTCTTCTCCCCTAACGAGATACGCCCGCGTGTCCTCTTGATCCTGTAACAGTTCGTCCGCGATGAAATTCGCACTTGTAGCGACGTCTAGGGCGATGCATGTATGCCGTTCTGTGCGGTCTAGGTTTTCCGAGCGTATGTGTCTTTCAGGTACGGTATGATTTCTTTGGCGCACAGTTCGATGAAGGCTTTCTCATCTGGGCTCGTGCTTACCAGATAGACCTGATCAAATCCCATTTTGATCAACTTCTCTATCCTGGATATGAAGTCTTCAGCCTTCGTCCCGATCGCGAAGGTCTTTGCGATTTGTTCATCACCAACAAGGGTTCCCATCTCTTCGATTTCTCGTGGGTCAGCCATTCCATACTTGTACACAGCAGGGAACATTGAACCCGCATAGAAGCGAACTTTCTTCACCGCCTTCGCAAAGTCCTTGTCGTATCCCAGGTCAAGTTCGACGACCTTTTCGATCTTTGACGGGTCACGCCCCATCTTCCTTGCTCCACGTTCAATCGCGGGAATCAAGACATTACGGAGATGCTCGTCCGAGGCTAGGAAAGCCGTGATGAAGCCTTCAGCATACTTACCAGCGATCTCAGCTACCTTCGGTCCGAATGATGCCACGTAGGTAGGTACGGGAGTTGTGGGTTTCACGTAGAGCTTCGCTTGCTTTAGTCGGTAGTATTTGCCTTTGAAGTCAACCCAATCCTCATTCCAGAGCTTCTGTATCACTTGCACTGACTCTTCCAAACGTTCGACACGTTCCTTCGCTGAAGGCCAAGCATACCCGAGGGGCTTCTCATTCAATGCCTCTCCAGCTCCAACGCCAAGCAAGATTCTGTCAGGATACATTGCCCGGAGCGATGCGAATGCTTGGGCAACGATGGCGGGATGGTAACGTAGTGTCGGGCATGTAACTGCAGATCCAATCGGAATCTTCTTCGTCCTCTCAGCAGCCGCTGCCATCCAGGTCCACGTGAAGGCGCAATACGCGTTGGTATCTGCAAACGGGTGGAAATGGTCGGCCGCCCAGATTACGTCGAACCCGGCCTTCTCGACCAGAGGAGCGAGTTCAAGATAGAAGTTCGGGTGATACACCTCCAGGTCACAGAAGTATCCGAGTTGCAACCTCATAGCCCAACACTCATGAACAGTCGTGGATCGACGCGGCGCCTTCATTCTAATAACTTTTCGTGGGCAGCATTCTTGCGAGGGGATAATTGACAAAGCAAGAATGCATTGTTCAAAACGAGAACGAGATTCCTGCACTCTATTGATCGTGCGCCAATAGCGTTCTGGGAACCAGAGGGTCCTCAACAGGAGCTGCCAGATATATACCGGCAGCAGGGATAGGCAAATCCGCTTTCGATGAGAGATACACGAAGAGGGAATTCAATATGCAGTTACAGGCACTTGAGGTGCTCTCTCGTGAGGAGATACAGAAAATCCACGAATCATCACTTGATGTGCTGATGAGAGTTGGAGTCACCATCAGAAGCGATGCAGCGTTGAAGTTGCTTGAGCAAGGGGGCGCTGCGGTTGACTATCAGAAGAATCTCGCGAAAATACCGAACCATTTGCTTGAGGAAGTTGTGAAATGGGCGCCATCCAACATCGTTCTGTTCGATAGGGATAGAAAGGGTTCGTTGAGTCACGGCGGGAACAACTCGTACGTTTGGAGCGGAAACCACGGAACTTACGTGTTGACTTCTGGATCAGGTGAGCGAAGAATAGCAACACTAGATGACGTAGCGAAATTCGCGAGGCTTGCCGACGCATTGGGGAACGTTCACGTTGTGGGCATTCAGGCAATACCGCAGGATGTTCCCAGAGAATATGCTGACCTCAAATCTGCTGAGGTCATGTTCAACAATACCAGTAAGCACGTCTTCTTCAATCAATCCGAGTCAGCTGTTGCTGCTGCAACGCTTGACTTGGCTCAAGCTGTTCTCGGGGACGAGGAGCTGGAGAAGTACCCGATCATGACTTCTTTGGTGGATCCAACGACACCCTTGGCGTGGGGGAAGGATGCCGTCGAGATTCTGATTGATAGTTCACGAAGGGGTGTTCCTTGTATCGTCGCCTCTTGTCCGACAACTGGTGGGACGGCTCCAATAACAATGGCCGGGACCTTGGTTGTCCAGAATGCTGAGATCCTTAGCGGGATCTTGATCAGTCAATTGTCGAGACGCGGTGCTCCCGTGATATACGGAACTGCCTCAATGATCCTGGACATGCGTGAGGGCATGGCCGCTTTGAGTACACCGGAGGCTGTGGCCCTAAGGATCGCGATAACTCAACTGGGCAGATTCTATAACATTCCGATCGAGGCAATAGGCCCGGACTCCGATTCGCACTGCTTGGACGAGCAAAATGCTTGGGAAAAGATCATGACGGCGGCCGCCGCGATATTCTCCAGAGCGAACATAGTGATGAATGCTGGTATGTTCGCGAGCGGGTACACCGTAAGTTACGAGCAGCTCACCATAGATAACGAAATATTGGGCTGGCTCCTTCATCTTTGCAAAGGAATCGAGGTCACTCCAGATACACTCGCTCTCGGACAGATCGAGAGAGTAGGGCCGGCTGGTCATTTTCTAGGGGTCGATTCACGCTTCGCACTGAAGCGTCTGGAGACTGAGTACTGGCTGCCCAAAATATCATGCAGAGCGTCTTACGCTAAGTGGCTCAGAAAAGGCGCAAAAGACGCGGTGGAGAGTGCCAGAGAAGAGACTGACATGATTCTTAGAACGCACAAGCCGGTCGCTTTGGACTACAAGACTCGGAAAGACCTAGCTCGAATAGTCAAGGACTTCACCCGATCCGGAAACAAACTCAAACGATAAGATTCCAACGGGCTCGGCACTTCTCAATACCAAACCTAGACGATACAGGTCATACGTCTACCAGAAGACCGACCGAACCTCCACTCCCAGCTCAGCCGCAATCCTGGAAACAGACCGCGGAACACCATCACGAATTAACCCTACAATCTTACCACGCGTCGACTTCTCGGAGACCACACTTCACACCGGCCACTCTCCGAGGAAGCCCTCTTAAACCGCCGAACCGCGAAAATCCCCTAACGCAAAGGCTCAAGCATGGCATTGAAACCCGGCGGCCGCACCAACTTCAATTCTCCCGGCTTCCGCCGATCATCGCGACCGTGAAAAGGCCCAAATTCTCCCCGGCTTTTTTTGCCGGATCAGCCCGGATCGGCACCTGTAGCCCAGACGGAGATCAAAATAGACCAGTTCAGACGACCAGCTTCCCGTCTTCCACGCACGTCCATCAGTCATCATTGAGAAACAGATCCATCGTTCAACGCGTCAAAATGGTGTAGATGAGAATCACCGCGATTGTCTGCCTTTTCAATTGACGAAACCTCCCACAGGGTTCCAGAGCAGAAGTCACAGACTACCCAAGTGGCGTCGAGTGCATGTCGTCTAGGAACATCTGGAGTTTGGACTCGCGCAGCGCGAGGTCTAGCTACAATATGCAAGCAATGGTTGATCTCCTTGTCCGGTGGTCTCCAACCAGGAAAGGGTGTCTCGTGTGATCGTTCAATTCTAGCGTATGCATTCACGTGGAGTATGGCAATCCTCACCGACTAGATGGGGCGGATTAGCATCCGGCCCATCAACTAGGCTTTTCAGATACACTGACGTCATGTTGTCAACAGGTAATTGGCAACGGGTGGAAAGGGATGATATGTCCCTCATGCGGCTTACCGGACCTGCAAGAAGACTCCCCAGGTCTACTGCAATGCCGCTCCTGTGGCCACGTTGAGGCCGGGGACTCGTTGCCTGAGACTGCACTAGCGGGCAACTTGTTAGCCCTGAATTAGGTTTCGCCGTACGGTCAAGCGAGGACGAGCGGACCTCCTGAATGAACAGAGGGCTATTAACCGCTGGCAGCCTGACTACTCGGCCTGAGCAAGGACGATAGAAGAGAACAGCAAGCCCATCAGAAACACCGACACACGTCTTCAGGTAGGATTATTGGGGCCGTCGCTCACTGAGGCAGGCAGGGTGCTAGTCGTTGGTAGCAGCAAGAGAAATCGACTTGTTCAAGAAACAGATGGCATTTGAAAAGCGCACAGCACAGACTCTTCGGGCGATGGGTGCGAAGACGAAGAACAGCGTTCCAAAGCTTCTCTTCAAGGGAATCGAGCTTGACACAACAAAGCATGCCCACATGTATGCAACTTTGATCGACATGGCGTCTGGAGCAACGATCTCGAAAGTTGAACACTACGAGATGAGAAAGCAACTCGAGCAGCATGTCGCAAACGAGAAGATCATGCTTCTTCAAGCGCAGAGAATTGCCAAGAATCTGACGGATCCTCGGATGAAGCCGCTATTGAGAGCTATCCTAGCGGATGAAAGGAGACACCACAAAACACTGTTGACACTGCTGAAGACGATTGCGGTGGAAGAAAAGGTCAGCGAAGACGACTGGTGGGACTACCTCAATCAATGGGCAAACTTCTCACAATGAGCACGCCATTTCTTGATCCTGGCAAGTGCCTCTAGGATATTGCTTTGAGAGGTCGCGAAAGACAACCTGAGGTAACCTTCTCCAGCTTCTCCGAACGCGCTGCCTGGAATGGCCGCTAGCTTCGCTTGTTCCAGAAGCTGTTCGGCGATCTTTGCTGAAGGAAGTGCGAGCTTGCTGACGCTAGGGAACGCGTAGAAGGTTCCCTTCGGCGGCTGACACTGGAAACCGTCGATCTCGTTCAGTCCTTTCACGATGAGGTTTCGCCGGCGACGGTACTCCTCGACCATTTCGCTGATGCAGTCTTGTGGTCCTGAAAGGGCTTCGAGCGCGGCCTTCTGTGCGGATGCAGGAGCGCAAGATGCCATGTACCCATGCATCTTCCTAATGCCATTCGTGATGGCTTCATTGGCAACGACGTAGCCGACACGCCAGCCCGTCATCGCATACGTCTTAGAGAAGGAGTTCACCGTTATCGTAGAGTCTTTGAATTCAGGTCGTGAGGCGATGCTGAAATGCTTGTTTCCGTTGAAGATTATCTTCTCGTATACTTCATCCGTTAGAATGAGGAGGCCATGTTCCTTGGCGAGCTTGGCTAGTTCTAAGAGGCAGCTTTGTGAGTAAACCGCGCCGGTAGGGTTGTTAGGCGAGTTAACCAGAATCATCTTCGTCCTTTCGGTGATACGTTGATTCACATCCTCACGGCTTGGTTCAAAGTCCGGACCGCGCAGGGGAATGGGCACGGGCAGTCCATCGGCGAGGAGGACGAACCCCGCGTATGACGGCCAAGAAGGCTGAAGCACTATCACCTCGTCGCCAGGATTGATGGTTGCTTGGATTGTCGCAAATATCGCCGCAAATCCTCCTGTAGTCACGGTGATCTCAGTCTTCGGGTTCGATTCAATGCCGTTCTCTTCAAGGAGTTTCCGCGAGATCTCCTCACGCAGTTGCAGCAGACCAGCGCCGTGAGTGTAATGTGTGAAGCCATCATCCAAGGCACGGCTCCCGGCCTCGACGATGTGCTTTGGTGTCGGGAAGTCAGGCTCTCCAGCGTGAAGTCCAATAATGTCAGGCCTTGTCTCGGCAAGATCGATTATCTTCCGTATCGGCGAGGGCTCAATTGATTGGACTCGCTTTGAGACGCTCAATCTCCCACAGGCCTTGGCAACGCAAGGATTCGTAGAGGGATATTTCGCATTTTTGCATCAATAGACCATGCTGAGATGCGCGCCTGCTCACTCGAAATGCCCGCGGATCTCATCGTGGAGGAATCTTGAATCGAGCGTTTGGCCAAGCTTCTCCGCCATCTCCTCAACCGTGATTCGGCTTCCCTCTCTCCACAACTCCCTCAACAGAGAGCCAGAACCTGGGTTTGTGAACCATTCGTCTCCGAACTCGTCGACAAGGTACTTGCGAAGCTGAGCTTCAGCGATCCAAGATCGCAGGTATTCTGCACAATAGAATCCGTCGTCCACGTTGATCAGATAGTTGACCGGATTGAAGCGTACCTTCACAGCTTGCTCGTGGAGGTTCTGGTATAGCTGCTGTTTGCCTTGGATGCCTTCCCTGTGCAGGCGGAGTTCATACTCCAACTTCGCCGCGTAGAGTCTCGTTATGTACAGCTTGGAGAAATACGCAAAATCGAGCAGCTCCTTCGTGTCACCTATACCAACGACCATTTGCAGCCATTTCTCGTTCAACGTGAGATTCTCAAATAGAGATGAGTAAGTCTCGGTGAGAGACTTCTCGTCCGATAATCGAAACACGAAAGGCATGTCGGCGGGCGTGTTGGCATGATGGAGTGCATGCCCCGCCTCGTGCAGGACTGTTTCGTAGTCGTATCGCCCTCCTATCGGCATCGCGCCGAGAATGATCTTCCTTGGAACATCGAGCGGAAAACAAGCAGCTCGCGGATCCTTCTTTGGACGCTCTTCAAGATCCAGCATTATGTTTGGATACTTCTCAAGCTGCAAATCCATCCCGTCGAGTGTCTTGCGGAGTGCCGTGACCACATTGCCTCTTGGAAAATACGCGTCAAATCGTTTGCCTCGGTAGAGGTATAAGATGTCATGTCTGCTCGCATCCTTCAATTCGACGCCAATTGATCTGAGCGCAAGTTCGAGCTGTTTAACGTAGAGCGAATCTGTTGCCTTGAGGTGTGCTTTCAGATCATTCAATAGCTTCTCGTAATCGATACTCTTCACTTCCGAATACAGACTGGCATAGTCCGGGTAGCCTTGCGCCTTCGCAGCCTCGTGAAGCCTAACTAGTCTCTCCTCAAGGACAGGATTGAAAGTCTTGACAGCTTCCTCAGCGAGTGTCTGGATCTTTCCTCGCCGCGCTCTCTCATCTTCGTTCATCACCATCGGCTGCGTCGATCGGTATGGGACAGGCTTTCCGTATACTGTGATCTTTGTTTGGGTCTCAAGAGTGGTCGCTTTGTCTGTTAGCTCAGAGACTCGCTGTTCCAAATACGTGTCGACCAGGCTCCCAAACAGACGGTTGAACCGCCTGTGTTCGTCACCAGACGAAGCTTCGCGGGTTCTCTTGATGGCCGCGATATTGTCGGGAGTGAACAACTCACTGTACTTCAGGAAGATCTGCGAGATGTTCAGTTCCTCTTTGAGTCCAGCCCAGTTCTGATAGTACTCGTTGGTGACTTCCTTGGAGAATTCTTCGTAGTCCCGTTCGATTTGCGATGCGTCCATAGAAGCAACCGCGGATGTCACCGTTCCTAGGCGGCTATTAAGTCTGGAGATGCTGATATTAGGCATCAGCTTCCATGCTTCAGGCGAGCTGTCAACAATGCAGGCGAACAACAGATACAACTACATAACCACCACTAGGCGGCGCGTCGAGAGCAGTATCGTCGGAAAGAACGAGAGAGACGAACTCGTCGCCCGTGCAGAACGCGTTCTCGGCAACGAGAGTTTAGGCTGGAAAGCCAGTATCGACGGATTCTGTATGCAGCTGTTCACTAACAGCAACCACCTTGACGAGTTCTGGCGTGAGAACTGGTTCTCGATGCCTCGCGAAGTGAAATCTCATGGCAGGCTCTATGCCGTGCTTGATCCGACGTTAGAGGAGGGCAAGCCCCACGCGTTCTACAACCCAGATACTAAGACCGCGGTGATCTTCAACACAGAATACTACGGCCAAGTGAAAAGCTGGGCCCTAGGCGTCGCATGCGACATCGCAGAAGACCAACACGACATCCACAGCATCCACGGAAGCTGCGTCGAAGTGGACGGTAAAGGAATAGTTCTGATCGCACCCACTGGAACCGGGAAGAGCACCCACTCATACGCCCTACTGAACATGGAAGGTGCGAGACTCCATAGCGACGATTGGGTGTACGTTCGCTTCATCGGCGGAGAAAAGGGCAGAGCGAGTGCAGATATCAGCGAGCGAAAATTCTACATACGAACGAATATCGCTCGAGTCTTCCCAGAGATAAGATCACTACTTGATCGCTGCAAGCTAGAGAACGTGATTCCGCTTTCTCCGGAAGAAGCTGAGAAGCTGCGATCACAGGGAATAAGCGAGGATGAGATACGGGTGCTCACTTCGGATCCCTACGTTGCGCATGAATACTCGCGTGCCATGCTGGATCCCTTATGGATAGCTGGTCCGGAGAAGTTTGTTGACACAACTCGTGCGATGAAGGTTATCCTCTTGAAACGCGACAAGAATGATCCCGAGGTAGCTCGCAGGCTTGAGATCGAGGAGGCGGTTCAGTACCTCGTCGCTCAGCCAGAACAATTCCTGAATCCATACCTGATCGTCAAGACCGACGAGAAAGTGGAGGTTAGAAAACGGTTCTTCAGGAGGCTCTTCAAGCTCGCGCCGTGCTATCTAGTGAACACAGCTTCGGATGTGAAGACAGTTCAGCAGAAGATCCGCGATATCATCAGCAAGTAGTTCAGTGAATGTGACTGCCTGCAGTGTTGCTGCCCGGATGTGACTGTTGAGCTATCTGCCCCGGAACTTGTCAGCGAGTGATTTCATTTCGCCGCTCTCAAGGACCTGAATCTTCGTTTCAAGCCTCACGTCCAAGCCAAGGCTCCGGAAAAGGTACAGCAGTTGCTCTGCCGTTACAGGGCCCTTCAACCTGCCTTCACGCACAAGTCTCGCCAACTCCGCCTCAAGCGCTCGCGTAGGCTCGGGGAACTGGGCCGCAGCAGCGTCCAGCACCTCCCACGCTCTTCCGACGAGAATCGTCTTTAGAACATCTCGAGGCCGTGGCTGCTTCTGATCTGGTGCCTTTGCCTTCGTCTGTTCTTGTTCGCGGAGATGTTGCTGCATCTGCTGCATCCTTCTGAGCTTCAGACGTTCCAGCTCAGAGTCCTCGGACATACTAGGGTCTCCACGACAGCGCGAGTAATGTGTGACCCATTATTAAGTGCACAAAGTCATCAAGCCTGAAGTCTCTTCTGGGGTAGGTGGATCCCGCACTCGTACTCATAGATGACTCTCGCAGCAACGATCCATGCGTCAAGTGGCTCCTTGTCGATCGAGAAGAGGTGGTTCGCAAGTCGAGTTGTTGATTGATTGAAGTGCGAGTGGGCAAAACCGCCAATGAGCACCCCCGGCGCATCCGCCTCTACAATCGGCAGACAGGCGTCCTTTACGCTAACAGGCTTCCCGAGTGTACTGAATGCGACAACCGTCGAAACTCTCGACTCACTAACGAGTTCTGGCAGAGTGCATTTCCGGATGCTCAGGAGTGGCTGTTCGCTTGGGGGCACGCTCTTCTTTTCGTAGAGCTGCTCGAGCAATCCAATGAACCTGTCATAGTTCCTTGGAAGCTTGACGCGGGGGTCTAGATCGATCACGTTGTCGTCGATGGTGTGAACATGCACCCTCATGAGCCCCTCTCGGCTCAGCGGGGACCCCAAGGCCTGCAAAAGGACATGGAACGCGATATCCGGCCTTCCTCGCTTCAGGAAATCTTCCGAGGGATTCCTGCCTTCCGCTGCCTTAATCGCTGAATGGTGATAGCTTCTATCAAGGATCAGAGAGCTAGGCTCTCTGTTCTTCCTCCGAGCATGTGCAACCACTGACTGGTTCTTAGCCATCTGCGGAGGGACTCTCTCAATCGACGATTCTGCAAGGATCAATGTCAACATGTGACTTTCCTCGAAAGCACCACACGTTTGCTGACTGAGAGTCAGGTTCAGCGGAGAGATGAGCATTGTTGTCGCTCGGATGTGGGCTTGGCGCGTCGAGACATGCGCAAGCCATAGATGCTTTCGAGGGGGTACTTCCCTATGCCCGAATTGGGCGAGCGAGCACTGATAGAACCTTGCCACGCCAGAGGAACAACGGTGACATACGTCAAATCGCAGAGGAGCGCGTCGACCTACTCCTACGGATCGCCAAGGACGCGGTGAGATCCGATCCATCTCTCTCCAAGAGATACGTCGAGCTAGCACAACGAATAGCTATGCGTTCAGGTGTCAGGCTCGGCCGTCAACGGAAGCAGTTCATATGCAAGAACTGCAAGAGTCTTCTTGTCCCAGGCGTCAACTGCAGAGTCCGCGTACGCTCAGAGCACGGAACTCATGTCGTCGTGACATGCCTGGAATGTGGATCAAGGAAACGGTACCCAGCGGTGAAGGAGAAACGTCTCAAAAGAAGAAGATGAGGGAGCTAAAGCAGCGGTCAGTCGAGAAGGAGCCGACTGTCTGGATCGGCAAGAGCGGCGTCACGAACGCGGTCATGGGTCAGATCGACAGACAACTTGACGCAAACGAGATGATCAAGGTCAAAGTCCACAAGACCTCGCCTGAAGACGCTGAGGTCGCTGAGCTCGCCGACAAGATAGCTGAAGAGACGACTTCTGAGATCGTCGATGTTAGAGGACGAACCTTCACCATCTACAGGCAGAAGAAGGCACGAAAAGCAGCACCAAAACCGACCAAGTGAGCCGCCTCCGCTTTGCTCAGCTCAACTTATATTTTGGCTAAAGTCCCCTAGTGCGAGACTAGTTCAAGAATCGGAGAGACTACAGTTGCCCACAGCCTATGATGTGGAGGCCAACGCCCTCGTTGAGAGACTGGCCAAACACCTCAAGGAGAACATCGGAGAAATAGCGCCGCCAACATGGGCCCTCACATCCAAAACGAGCGCGCACAGAGAGCGCCCACCACAGAATCCAGACTGGTGGTACGTTCGATGCGCCTCACTTCTTAGGAAACTCTACATTCACGGACCGGTCGGAATCCAAAGGCTCCGAGTCGAGTACGGCGGGAGAAAAAGGAAGGGAACTAGCATAGAACACGTCAAAGACAGCGGAGGATCAGCGATCCGGGAGCCGCTCCAACAGCTGGAGAAGGCCGGCCTAGTGGCCAAGGAAGGTCTCAAAGGCAGAAAGCTTTCAGGAGAAGGCGTGAGCCTACTCAACAGGGTCTCAGGCGAGATATTGAAGGGGAGCTCCTCCGGAGAGGGCTCGAAGCAATGAGTGGAGATGACCTCAGCGAAGAAGAGCTAGAACAGCTGCGGAGGCGAAGACTTGCCGAGCTTCAAAGGGCAGCAGCGGAGGAGGATAGGCGAGCTGAAGTCCAGCAGCATGTTGAGGTCCAGAAACAAGCAATCTTGAAGAGGATACTAACAGTGGAAGCGAGGCAGAGGCTCACGAACATAAAGATGGTCAAACCTGAGTTTGCAGATCAGCTTGAGCTCCAACTGATTCAGCTTGCACAATCAGGCAGAGTCAAGCTGCCGATATCCGATGCACAACTCAAAGATGCGCTCGTTCGCATGCAGTCTCAAAGAAAGGACATCACGATCAGGAGAATGTGAGATGGCAACGCACAAGCCCGCCGGCAAGAAGAGGCGTCTTTCGAGGCGTCACCGCATGAGAAGATCGGTTCCGACATGGGTTGTCTCGAAGACGAGAGGACATGTGAGAAGTCACCCGAAGAAGAAGAACTGGCGTGATGGCAGACTGAACGCATAGAGAAGGTAACAGAAGTTGAGCAAGAAACAACCCAGCCCAGAAGAAGTCAGCGCCGAGGAAGAAGAGGTCTCCGAGACCCTGCAAGAAGAGAGCAAGGAAACCCCCGGAGAAGTTGGGGAAGAGGTAACAGAGGAGCAGCCCTCAGCTGAGGAAGAGACCACTACTGAGAAGGTTGAGGAGAAAGAAGAGGAAGAGGAGGAAGCCGAGGAAGAGGGAGAGGAGATAGAAGTCGTTGAGGAACGAATATACACAATCCCCCTCCGGAAAGTTTGGGGTCCCCCAAGGGGTAAGCGAACTCCTCGAGCTATGAGATTGCTACGTGCATTCGTGAAGCGTCATATGAAGGCCGAGACTGTCGAGATTAGTAATGAGGTAAACGAGGAGCTTTGGACCAGAGGTATCAGGAAGCCGCCCAGAGAGATCAAGGTGCGGTTGGTCAAGGACAAGGAAGGCAGGGTCATAGTATACCCCGCAACCGCCTGAGCTTACGCGGCCCGGCCCATCAGTTCTCCTCAGAACAGCTCAGGGAAGCCAAATGTGCGGCTTGATTCTCTTGGCGCCGGTGATCTCCTAGTTGGGGATTCTGCGCGCCGATGTCTATGGGAACCCAAACATCGGGGTGTACTGCCACTCAAACGAGACGACTGCGATCCTCCCGCCGGGCATGACGAAAAGGAAAGCAGAGAGCTTCCGACAGTGCTTGGGCGTTCGATCCTGCGTGACGAATATCGGAGGATGCGCGCTTCTAGGTGTGCTGGTCGTATCCAACTCGAACGGAATTGTTCTTCCACACATCATCCAAGACCACGAGTTGAACGCGATACGGGAGGGTCTCGAAGTGAGAGTCACCGTCGCTCAGGAGCGCTGGACCGCTCTTGGAAACCTCGTACTTGCGAACGATAATGGCGCTGTCATACACCCCGGGGCCTCGGAATCCCTCGCAAAGACCGTCGCAGAAACTCTGGGTGTTGACATCGTCACTGCGACCATCGGAGGGCTTCCATATGTTGGATCACTAGCCGTCGCGACCAACAAGGGAGTGCTAGCCTATCACGCTATGACAGATCGCGAACGCGTGATCATCGAAAACGCGTTGAAAGTCCCGGTGGAACCAGGAACGATAAATGCTGGAGTCTCTTACATTAGAGCAGGTCTTCTTGCGAACACAAAGGGCGCCGTCGTCGGTCCACTGACCAGCGGACCTGAATTGATGGCAATTACAAGGACGCTCGGAATCCACTAGCACCAACACGCGTGCGCGGTTTGAATCTTACGGCTTGAAGAGCTTGTCCCATTTTCCCTCAGAGATCTCTTTCTGAATCTCTCTGGGGTCTCTTCCGTCAACCGTGATACCCATACTGATGCATGATCCGAGCACTTCCTTCGCAGCGCTGTTGTCTGACAATGCGTAGCTCCCTGGAAGTTTCATCTTCGCTATCTTCACTACTTGTTCCGCCGTTAGGTTGCCCACCTTCTCGGCTTTCGGATTGCCTGAGCCTTTCTCAATGCCGAGTTCCTTCACGATCAGAGCAGACGTGGTGGGTGTACCGATCTCGACTTCGAAAGCTTTCGTCTCAACGTCGACGATGACTCTGACAGGGACTTTCATCCCTGAGTAGCCGCTTGTGAGTTCATTGATTCGATTTACGATCTGAAGCACGTTAACTCCAAGCGGTCCAAGGGCCGGTCCAAGTGGTGGGCCCGCAGTGGCCTCGCCTCCGCTCAGGAGAGCTTCAACTTGCTTCTTCTCTCCCAGCTTCTCCACCTCCTCTGGTAACGAGTTTCACGTAGTCCGCGTGTACTGTGATCGGAAGCGTAGCAAACCCTTCCTCAAGTAGTTCGATCGTCACTTCCTCCTTCACTTTGTCGACGTGAGTGATCCTTGCGCGGAGGCCCCTGAATGGTCCTCCAACAACTTCAACCGAGTCTCCCACGGTAAGATCTTCGATAACGGGCTTTGTGACAATGAACCGCTCCATGGCTTGAGAAGAGACGACGCCTTTTGTTCGAGCCCTTGCATGACGGACGCCTGAGATCACGTCATCGACTATATGTGCTCCTGCGGCTTCGACGAATATGTATCCCTTGATCACTTCAGGCGCTATTATGCAGAACACCTGGGCTTTCTTGATTCCGACTTTCGAGGCTATCAGCTCGGTCGCGGTCCTCTCCTGTCCACTGGTTGTCCTGACTGCGAAGATGACGCTCGGCCTCTGTTGGGTTGCACTTGACAAGAGAAGTTACCTCAAGAAGATCCTTGGGGAAGTAATCCGACGAAGAGAAACAGTATGCGTATCACATAGCCGAGTCCGCCAACTATGGCGATTCCAAGAAAGCAGATCTTCACCATGAGCGAAATCTCAGTCCAACTGGGACGCGTCGTCACACGGATTAGTCTTCTCGCGGATGACAAGAAGTTCCTAGCGGACAATAATCTGTTTCCTCCGTCTGTTTGTTATTCTTCGTCTTAACGCGTTGCCGCCTAATATTTTGGAGCCTTATTTAAGGTATCCAACTACTGCTTGGTTTGCTGATCAGATCATCACGATTTCGCGGCCTGTTCTACTCAGAAGCTCAACCAGCGTGTTTCTTTCGGACCCACGAACTCCCTTCTTGTCTATGACAGCATGTGAGCACTCACCTATCGTTCTGCGAAAGGCAAGCTCAACGATGGCCGGGTCGTAGCCGTCGAAGAAGTATTTTGAAAGAATGTGTCCGAACGCGAATTGGCCTTTGATGACTGCGTTTGTGTGTTTCCAAGAGTAGTGGCCTCCTCCGAAACCGACTGCTGGAGTTCCGTTGGCTGGGGAGGTGGCGGCTGTCCAGATCGCGCGGGCCACAGCTTTTCCTGCCACTGTGTCTTCCCATTGTTTCGCAGAGCTACCTATCTCCACAAACATGCATGGCACGGGAAGTTCAGTGGGCCCGTGATGTGTGGCTTCAAGCGAGACCACATACGAAAGCCCAAGTTCTTCACGACTTTCAGAGAGTGATAGCAGCGCAGCCCTCATTCTGTTCGGTTCAACCAGCGCGAGGCTTCTCGGCTTGCCTCCATATGGAGCCTCGTTGAGAACGTTTCCCGTGCAGTGGACCGTCAGGCATGGATCGCCTTTCTCGCTCGTGTGTCTTGAGGCGAAGATCACGGACGTTATGCTCGGAAACGAGTCTACTGATTCCAGGTGAATCGTCTCCTCCTTCGTTCGAGCGAGCAGGATGTTGTCTTTCTGGAGGATGCAAGGATCCGAATGTTCTGGTGGCTTGTCAAAGCCGTAATCGCGGACGAGGCAGGATGCTATGTTGAGGCCGGCTCGGTCCTTTTCTGACGCGACTATGAGGACGGTCATCGAGTGGTACGTCTCGAGGTTCTAGGCATGTCAGCCAACTATCCTGTTTACGATGGTGGCTGGGTCGAAGGAGATCAGGTCCTCGTAAGCTTGCCCCGTGCCGGCGAAAATCACGGGCTTCCCGATCACAGCCGCAAGTGAGATTGCGCTTCCACCCCTTGCGTCAGCATCGAGTTTGGTGAGTGTTACGCCGTCTATCTTGACCGACTCGCTGAATGATCGTCCCTGTTCTACGGCGTCGTTTCCAGTCAGCGAGTCGACAACGAGCATTACGAAATCTGGAGAGGCGACACGAACGATCTTCTTCATCTCTTCAAGAAGGTTACGTTTGGTCTGCATCCTTCCAGCTGTGTCGATTAGGACTGTGTTTATTCCGTTTGCGCGAGCATGGTTGATCGAGTCGAATGCCACCGCGGCGGCGTCGGCACCGTAAGTATGCTTTATCGTCTTCACATCAAGGCGTCTCGCGTGTTCTTCGAGTTGCTCGATGGATCCTGTCCGGTATGTATCCGCACATGCGATCACGACAGAGTAGTGGCGCTTCTTGAGAAGGTACGCGATCTTCGCAACCGTTGTGGTCTTCCCAGTGCCATTTATTCCGACGAATACTATGACGGCGGGCTCGTGTGCCTGTTTCTTTGCATCGATCTTCTCGAAGAAACTGGATTCACCACTACCTTTGAGCACATCGAGGATAACTTCACGGACGATCGCTGCGACCGGTTGGCGACGGTCGCCGAGACGTCCGACTTGGATGCTAGGAGCTCTCTGCCTTATCGCATCGCAGATGCGTTCCGCCACAGGGTACGCGACATCGTTTTCAGCAAGCGTCGTCTTGAGTTCTTGCAGTGCATTCTCGAGGTCTTTACCGGTAAGCTCGGTCTTTGCGATCTTTTCCACAACTGAGCCTAGGCCTGACTTCAGCTTCTCGAACAACCTCAAGCACCTCGACGCGGCGCAAATTCAGCGTACTATCTCGTATGAAGGGTTCTAGAGGACGGTAAGGGATTCTCCGCCGTGCTTCTTCACGAGCTCGCCAAGTTTCTCTCGGCCTTCCTCCATTCTGAACAATGCTTGACTGAGCTGTTCCTGAAGCGAGGTCCGAGCCTTGTCCAAGTCCGCTATTCGTTCCTTTATCTCGTTGACGGAGTCTTCGATCGGTTTCTCAATGGCGACTCCGGCGCCTACGCCCATCACGATCTTTGAGATGTCGGAGAGTTTCACTCGTACGTACGAGCCGCCCCCGACGGGGATCAGAGCGTCCTCGTCGGTCTTCTGGGTCTTCACGCCTTCGAGCGTAGTTGATGCGAGTGAGAACTCGTTCAAGGCGGCATTGACGATCTCAAGTCGCGCCTGAAGCGCTCGCGCCGATCCCTCGTAGACTCTTAGCTGCACCAGGCTCTTCTGAAAATCCTCGTCATCAGCTGGAACTCTCTCACTTGCCACTTTCCTTAGTCTCCGTCTCGCTGGTCTTCAGTTCCTCAATCTTCTCCAGCTTGATCTCGAGTCTTCTGGCTTTGTGTCTGCTTCCCATGTCAGTGTAGACTCTATCGATCGCGTCTTGCTCTTTCGTTGCTCTCAGCTCCAGTGCAAACGGAATCGTGGTACGTGGTTTCTTGACTTCACCCGTGATTCTGAAGGTCTTGACTTCAGCCAATAATCCTCACTTGAACCAGACGGAGGACCTATGGAACCCAGTCCTCACTATAAAGCTGAGCCCAAAACGACCACTATACAGCATGAGCTCATCAGCAGTGCTCTGCGGCTCAGGGATCTGGGGCGGGGAGCAGCAGCGTTGCTTGATGTCCGCAGTCGCTCGTGCGAGTTCTCCAAACGTTTTTATCAATCTCCGAATATCAGCCTGCGGAACTTTCCAGAAGGAAAACGCGATTGCCCCTCGCTAAGGATCAGCTTCTCACCGCCTTAGCAGAGCTTAGGAAACCTGACGCTAAACACGGCTTCACTCACTCCGTGGAACTCATAGTCAAACTCAGAGAGATCGACCTGAAGAAGCCTGAGAACCGACTGAACGAATCGGTTGAGCTTCCAAACTCTCTTGGGAAGGAGACGAAGATCTGCGTCATCGCAGGCGGAGACTTGGCGACGAGAGCAAGGGCAGGCCAGGCCGACCTAGTCATGGGAAGAGAGGACTTGGACAAGCTGGGGAAGGACAAGAAGGCGACTCGCAAGCTTGCCTCTGAGTACGACTATTTCATCGCCGAGGCGCCTATGATGCCTCTTAGTCGGAAAGACGATCGGCCCGATCCTTGGCCCGAAGGGGAAGATGCCTACTCCTGTTCCGCCCACCGCGCCGATCGACCAGATCGTTCAAAGTCACAGGAAACTCATTCGCATCCGGGTCCGAGACCAGCCTGTGGTTCAGTGCAGGATTGGGACAGAGAAGATGCCTGACGAAGAGATCGCTGAGAACGCTCAGGCGGTCTTCAATCGTATCGAAGCGAAGCTCGAGAGAGGCGCGAAGAACATACGCCAAGTGCTCGTCAAGACCACTATGGGCGAACCTGTGAAGGTCCAAACTACGAAGGGTTAGCTGATGCTCACAAGACAAGTCACGCACGTGGCCTCTTGGAAGAAGGAAATCTTCCAGAAGCTCGCAGAGCTGATTGAGAAGTACCCAGTCGTAGCGATCGCTGATCTTCAAAAGGTAAGATCATCACAGATACAGGAGATACGGAAGAAACTTCGTGGTCAAGCCGAAGTGCTGGTCGCAAAGAACACGATACTCAAGAAAGCTGCCAGCGTCATCGACGAAAAGAAACCTCACATCAACGACTTCGCCGAAGGCGTAGCTGGCTCGAGCCTCCTACTCTTCACGGGTATGAACCCTTATGCGCTGATTCTTTTCCTGAACAGGAACAAGGTTCGTGTTCCCGCCAAAGCCGGCGATACGGCAACAAGCGAGATTATGATCCCAGCCGGCAATACCGGGTTACAGCCTGGGCCGGTTATCAGTGAGTTTGGAGAAGTGAAGGTAGTAACAAGGATCGAAGGCGGCAGTATCTGGGTCGCGAAGGATACTGTTGTTGCCTGGAAAGGCGACACGATATCTCCGAAGCTCGCATCACTGCTATCGAAGCTTGGCATGAAGCCGATGGAAGCTGGGCTGTCGATAGTTCGTGCCTTCGACGCAGGTACAGTTCTCAACCTGGATGATCTTGTCTTCGACCTGGAATCGTACAAGAGCAACCTTGAGGAGGCATGCAGAGATGCCATTGCACTTTCGGTCGAGACGGAATACGTCGTCCCCGAGACAGCCCCAATGATAATCGGCAGCGCCTACCGAGAAGCTCTCTACTTGGCGAACGAGATTGAATATCCGACATCAGAGAACGTTGGAGATCTTGTCAAGCAAGCCTATTCGGAAATGAGAATCCTATCAGACGCTGCTGCCAAAATCAATAGCGAAGCCGCAGCCCTGGAAGAACCAGTAGCCCCAAGCCCACCCCCCGAACAGAAACCAGCAGAAGCAAGACCAGTCAAGGCTAAGGCACCAGAGGCGAAACCGCCCGAAGTCAAACCGCCCGAACAGAAACCGTCCGAAGCCAAGCCGCCCGAAGTCAAACCACCGGCGGCTAAACCAGCCGAAGCAAAACCAAAACCACCTGAACCAAAGCCAACCGAAGCAAAGCCCCCTCAAATGAAACCGCCCGCAGCGAAAGCAGCTGAGGCGAAACCGGCAGCGAAGACGCCTGCAACCAAACCATCCGAAACCAAAGCAGCAGCTAAGAAACCGGCAGAAAAGAAACGGCAGGAAAAGGTTGAAAAGAAGGGTAAACGGTAGCTGGCGAAGCCTAATACAAGGTGCGAGTCATGAAATATATGTACGCCGCATTGCTGCTTCACTCAGCAGCACAGAAAGTCGACGAAGAGAACATGAAGAAAGTCATAACGGCAGTCGGTGTGAAGCCAGAGGAAGGCAGAATCAAGGCTCTCGTAGCAGCCCTCTCTGAAGTTAAGATTGATGAGGCTTTGAAGGCAGCGAGGGCAGCACCCGTTGCTGTCGCGGCACCAGCAGCAGCTGCACCAGCCGCAGGAAAGAAGGAAGAGAAGAAGCCAGAAGACGACAAGAAGAAGGAAGAAGAAGCCTTAGCGGGCCTCGGAGCCCTGTTCGGCTGATTCCTGCGTGCTTGTCTTGGATCCTCTTTACCTCCAAGGGTTTCTTCTTGCTCTAGCCCCGTAGCCAACAGGGCAGAGCAAGAAAGTTCTTTGTATTCACCGCGTCTTCTGCCTTGTTGACTCGAAGGGACGCCATAATGGACATTGACGAGAAAGAGTTCGCGATTCCATTCTTCAAGGAGTCAGGGTTTGTCAGACGTCGCTGTGTCGTGTGCGGGAGCCACTTCTGGACGCAGATCCCCGATCGTAAGACGTGTGGCGACGTTCCGTGCGAGGAGTACACATTCATCGAGAATTCACCCGCCCGCAAAAGGCTGTCAGTTCGGGAAGCTCGTCAGACGTTCCTGTCGTTCTTTGAGAGTAAAGGTCACAAGATAATCAAGCCGTATCCCGTTGTGGCCAGATGGCGTGACGACGTATACCTCGTCGGCGCCTCCATCTATGATTTCCAGCCGCTCGTGACGGAAGGTGTAATTCCACCGCCCGCGAACCCACTCGTCGTGAGCCAGCCATGCCTACGATTTACTGATCTGGACAATGTTGGTCCAACGGCTGGGAGGCATCTTCTCATCTTCGAGATGGGTGGACACCACGCATTCAATTACCCTGACAAGCAGATCTACTGGAAGGACGAGACGCTCCGATATCACCATGAACTGCTAACGGAAAAACTCGGCGTGAAGTCCGATCTCGTCACCTACAAGGAGCATTTCTGGTCGGGCGGAGGAAATGCTGGGCCCGACCTTGAAGCCTGCGTCAACGGTCTCGAGGTCTCCACACTCGTTTTCATGCAGTACAAAGTCATAGGCGAACAGCTTTCACCGCTTTCGATTAGGACCGTGGATACTGGGTACGGGATCGAGCGGTGGGCGTGGCTCACGCAGGGATCGCCGAGCTGCTTCTCGGTCATCTACGGTCCGATACTGGATCGTATACTCAAGCTTGCGGGAGCGAGCATAGATCCGAAGATCATGATCGAGAACACGAAGGTCTCAGGCATCATGAATATCGAGAAAACGTCAGATCGAGTCGAAGCGCGCAAGAAGGTCGCGGAAAGGCTTGGGATGGACTGGCGCGAACTTGAGAAGATTATCGTTCCTATCGAACGCGCCTCCGCGGTAGCCGACCACACAAAAGCGATCTCCTTCCTATTGGCTGAGGGGGTTGTTCCATCCAACGTGGCCGTTGGCTACCTGACGCGACTGCTGATTCGAAGAACATACCGTATGCTGCGTCTGCTCGGAATTGAGGGTCATATGGGCGAGATCACTGAGATGCAGATCTCTCATTGGGGAGTGGACTTCCCGCATCTGGTTGAGATGCGGAACGAGATACTCGAAGCCCTCCGAGTTGAGGAAGAGAAGTTCAAGAAGACGCTGGAGAGGGGAAGCGAGATGGTCAAACGCATCTCAGTTGACGTCAAGGCGAAACATCAGGACAGCATATCGACAGAGACGCTAGTTCAACTGTATGACTCGCACGGACTTGTGCCAGATATCGTGCGAGATGAAGCGGAGAAAGAAGGAATCCGAGTCGATGTTCCCGGGAACTTCTTCGGAATGGTCGCCCAGACGCATCTTTCCGCAGCCAGCAAGGCTGAAGACGAAACGGAGAAACTGCTGAAGGAGAAAGTCTCGGGGTTCCCTGAGACGACGCCGCTGTACTACAAGGATGTCTACCAGCAAGAGTTCGAGGCGAAAACGCTCGGAGTCGTCGACGAAAAATATCTCGTGCTTGACCAGACCTGCTTCTATTCTGAGGCCGGTGGACAACTCGCCGACCATGGCACGATAGCGTCCACACTTGGTACGGCGAAGGTTGTTGATGTCCAACGCGTCGGCAGAGTTGCCTTGCACCTGATTGACGGACCGATGCCGAAGGTGGGGGAAGTTGTGCAGGGGAGACTCGACTGGCAGCGCCGGATTGCACTAATGCGCCACCACACGGGAACGCATGTCGTTCTGGGCGCGGCAAGGAGAGTCCTCGGACAACATGCTTGGCAAGCAGGCGCGCAGAAGAGCGCCGAAAGCGTACGGCTCGATATCTCGCATTACGAGCGGATCACGGACGAGCAAGTTGCTGAGATCGAGAAGCTCGCCGGCGAGCTGATCATGAAATGTGTTCCAGTCGAAGCGACATGGATGCCGCGAGAGAAAGCGGAACAGGAATACGGCTTCATCCTCTACCAGGGCGGCGTCGTTCCGGGAAGGGAGATACGCGTCATCAAGATCCCCGGCTGGGACGTAGAAGCCTGCGGCGGAACACACGTGAGGAACACTGGCGAGATCGGCCTAATCAAGGTCCTCAAGACGGAGCGCGTCCAGGACGGCGTCGAGCGCCTCATATTCGCCGCCGGAACAGCGGCACTGAAAGCCATCCAGAACAGGCAGGCAATATTGGAGAGGAGCGCTTCGATTCTGGATGCGCCTCTTGAGAAAGTAGACGAATACGCGAAATCCGTGACGGACGAGAACGATCGACTAAGCAAACGATTGCAAGACGTACGAACTCAACTTGCCGCCATTGAATCGAAGGACCTTCTCTCACATGCCGAGAAGATTGGAAAGATCAAGCTGGCTACCGAACTGAAGAAGGTGGGTGAAGAAGAGGACATCGTTGCGCTGTCGAATCAGGTCGTTGAAGCTGACCAGAGTGCTGTCTTGGTCGTTGCGCTGGTGAAGGACAGCGTCAGGATCTTTGTCGGCGCGGGCAAGGAGGCGATCAAAGCGGGCGTGCATGCGGGCAGGATCGCGGGAGAACTAGCGAAGCTCGTGGGCGGGGGAGGCGGGGGAAAAGAATACTTCGGGCAAGGCGGCGGAACCAAACTAGGCAACGCTGAAGCCGCACTTGCGAGCGCGAAGAAGGTTGTCCAATCGTATGTCAAGAAGTGATGGGCAGTGGTTGTGGACTGGAAAGCGATTCAGGAGAAAGTACTGAGAGACTGGGAGCAGGCTCGGATCTTCGAAGCCGACCCTGACCCATCGAAAGAGAAGTTCTTCATCACAGTCGCATATCCTTACCCTAACTCTCCACAGCACATTGGCCACGCGAGGACCTACACGATCACGGATGTTCACGCTCGATACTTACGAATGAGGGGCTACAACGTCCTCTTCCCAATGGCGTTCCACTACACGGGAACACCGATCCTTGCAATGGCGGAACGAATCGCTAAAGGCGACCCGGAGCTGGTGGACGATTTCCTTCGCATCTATCACGTGCCAAAAGAGAAGCTGAAAGACTTCGCTGAACCCATCGAGATCGCCCGCTACTTCCACGAGGAAATCAAGCGCGGCATGAAGGACATGGGGTTCTCCATCGACTGGCGAAGAGAATTCACAACTATCGACCCAACATACAGCCGGTTCATCGAGTGGCAATTCAAGAAGCTACGCGAAAAGGGGCTGATCACGAAAGGGAGCCACCCGGTGGGATGGTGCCCGAACGATGGCAACCCTGTAGGTCAACACGACACGATCGGTGATGTCGAGCCCGAGATCGGACAGTACGTCCTGCTGAAGTTCAAGATCGGGGACGCGTACCTCCCCACAGCCACCCTTAGACCTGAGACGGTTTTCGGTGTCACGAACATCTGGGTCAAGCCTGGCATAACCTACGTGAAGGCGATGGTTGACGGCGAGAACTGGATAGTTAGCGAGCCATGCCTCAAGAAGCTGGAATACCAGAACCGCAAAGCAAGCATCGTTGAACGCGTGCAAGGATCAACGCTGATCGCGAAATCAGCAACAAATCCGATGACCGGAGCTCCAGTGATAGTCTTACCGGCCGAGTTTGTTGATCCTGAAAGCGCGACCGGCGTTGTGATGTCAGTTCCGGCACATGCTCCATACGACTATCAAGCGCTCATGGATCTCGAAGGGAAGCCCGAGCTCCTGAGCCAATTCGGGATCGGAAGAGATGTTGTCGCGAAGCTCTCGCCGATTGGGGTTGTCGCGCTTGAAGGATACTCGGACGCCCCGGCCGTCGATGTCGTGAAACGGCTCGGCATAAATGACCAGACTGATCCTAAGCTTGAGGAAGCTACTACCGAAATCTACAGCAAAGAGTTCCATACAGGGCACATGAGGAACGACACCGGCACCTACGCAGGCCTCTCCGTTTCCGAAGCGAGAGACCGAGTGAGAGATGACTTGGTTGCGAAGGGCGGCGCCGACGTGATGTACGAGATCATCAATCGTCCCGTCACATGCAGATGCGGCACACAATGCGTCGTGAAGATGTTCGAGAATCAGTGGTTCATCAATTACGGCGACGCGAAGTGGAAGAAACTCGCACGTGAATGCCTCAAGTCGATGAGTATCATCCCCGAGGAATTCCGCGTAGAGATCGACTACGCGATCGGATGGCTTAGGGAGAAAGCATGCGCGAGAAAGTCCGGGCTAGGCACGCGACTTCCATGGGATAAGGACTGGATCATCGAAAGTCTCTCTGACTCCGTCATATACATGGCGTACTACACACTCGCCAAGCACATCAGCAAACTGAAGCTGAAACCGGAACAGTTTCCAGACGAGGTCTTTGACTATCTACTGCTTGGTCAAGGCGACGTAGAGAAGCTCGCGAAGTCCGCTGGCATTGAGAGTTCGAAGCTGAAGGAGATCCGGGGCGAGTTTGCGTACTTCTATCCGGTTGACTCTAGGCATTCGGGGCGTGATCTGATACCGAACCACCTGACGTTCTACATCTTCAACCATGCCGCCATATTTCCACCCGAGGAGTGGCCTCGCCAGATAGTCACGAACGGAAGCGTGCTGATGGAGCACGCTAAGATGTCCAAATCCTTTGGTAACATCATTCCACTGCGTGACGCGATCGCTCAGCATGGAGCTGATGCGGTTAGGCTGTCAACGGTTTCAGCTGCTGAGCTCATCCAAGATGTAGAGTTCAGCAATCAATCGACTGATTCTCTGCGGGAGAGAATCGAGCGAATGTACGCTTCTGCTCAATCCGTTGTTGAGGCGGGTCCTGTCAGGGGCGGCGTGACTTACGGCGGCAACGAAGAAAAGTGGATGCTCAGCAGGCTCCAGAGCTGCATCCGGGACACGACGGCGGCAATGGACAAGTTGCGTGCTCGAGAGGCGGTTCATCATGCGATGTACGAGCTTGAACAGGATCTCTCATGGTACGTGAGGAGAGCCACGGCCCGGTCGGGAGTCAATCCTGAAGTCGTTTCACGCGTGTTGGATGTGCGCGTTCGGCTGATGGCGCCGTTCACGCCATTCATCTCTGAAGCCACATGGAGCCTGATGGGGAAGAAAGGTTTCGTCTCAAGGGCAGACTGGCCGCAACCGGATACGACGCTGATGGATGAGAGAGCGGAGGAAGTTGAAAGCCTTGTCCGGACGACAGTCGAGGACGTGGCGAATATTCTCAAGACAACCGGGATGAGTGTGAAGAAACTCTACCTCTACACTGCGGCGGACTGGAAGTGGCAACTGTATCTGAAAGCATTGGAGATGTCGTCCAAGGGTTCTGTCGGAGTCCCGAAGCTGATGAAGGCAGCATCAGCAGACCCTGCCCTAAAAGTAAGAATGAAAGAGGTATCGAAGCTCGCTCCGAAACTCGCAAAGGATCTTCAAGCCACCGCACCGGACATGCAGGAGAAAAGACACAGACTGGGAAGGATCAACGAACGAGAAGCCCTCGAAGACGCCATAGGATTCCTAAGGAAGGAATTCAAGTGCACCGTCACTCTTCATGACGAAACAGACGAGAAGAAATACGACCCCAAAGGCCGCGCTCAAGCAGCTCAACCCTTCCGGCCCGCGATATATGTCGAATAGAATCCCGCCGAAGTCGGCTTCAGGTTTCGCGTGCTTATGAAGGCGCATAGAAGAAAGCAGATATGGGTAACAGTCCAGTGTGCGCATAGCGGGCCCGTAGCTCAGCCTGGACAGCACCCGCCGATCTGAAACTCGGGTGTCCAAAGCATCGGCCCTCTAGGCCAGCAACAGAGCGAGGCAAGCCGGGGGCCGTGGGTTCGAATCCCACCGGGCCCGCCAAACCCTGCACGTATTCTTGGGCGGTCTTGTTGCGTTCATGGGCTACTACGTACCAGCCCAGGCCTAGCAAGATCGTCTCGGCCTCAACGGCTGATCAGAGTTGTTCTGCTCAAGGACTTGAAGATGTGGCTTGCTAGGGTAAGCAGGAGAGCAAAGAGCAGAGTCCAGAATAGGATATCGACTGCCACTCCGAACCAATCCACTGTGAGCTCCACGATTGGGGGACAAATGAACGAAGGGAACGAACACTGCCCAGGCCAATCCACCTCGGTCACCCATACTAGCGGGAAACCCCTACGGAGACCCGGGAGGCAGACGATGACATCGACATATGGAGGACCATAGCATGGCTGACCGCGCCCCACAAACCAAGTGAGCAAGGTTGAAGTTATCCCGAGCAACGCAGCGGTTTCGAGGAGGACTAGTCTGCGTAGACGGTCTGTAGGGTTCATCTCATGTTACAGTCCTGAGGTAGCCCTAGCTTTCTTTTCTTCTTGCTTGCCACGATAAAGAGCCCAACAAGGACAGCTAAGAGAATCACTGAGACGGGAATGACGAATGACGGTAGGCTCACCGTGGTCGTTGTTGTGGTGGGATGGAGACTGACTGTAACCTCCGTTGTAACATGCGGCGTGGCCATAGGATCATGATTGATGAATAGGACATAGAAGGAACCTGGCGCGGCGACAATGAACAGATAATGCTCGCCAGTGTAGGCAGCTGTGCCCTGACGGACACGGAGGATTGGGCCGAGAGTGCAGCTTATTTTGCTCTCGTAAGCGTCGGAAGAGAACACGTAGGCATCTATTGGACTGGTTGCAGAGTAGTTGAGAATGGAAGTGTCGCCCTTCTGATAGACTACCAGCATCGGCCCCCATTCGTACGTGCACGCACTGCTATCCTCTATCAGGCCATTCGTCAAATCGTACCCGAGGGTAGCGTTGCTCATCTGCGGATTCTTCGGCGGCGGAACCACCGTGGCCGCAACTGAAACCGAGCTAATATTCTCGATCGCAGTTACGCCTGGGATGCAGAAGCCCAACAGAACTATCGTCACAGCCATCGAGAGAAAGCTTCTCTTCAATAGCCATCGTCATTGAAATGGGCATGGAACCCTTTCCCTTAAGAGTTTCTGACCTTTCTCCATGCTCGAAGAGCTATATGGCGGCCTCTTGCCCATCATGAGATTTCGAATTGAGCAGCCGCATTCGTAACGAGCGCTGTCGCCGTTTCATTCCTTTTGACCTCTTCAGAAGATCATCAACGAAAGTTGCCATAGTCTATGGTGGCCGCACAGCCTCTTGCGAGAAGAGATGGGCGATGTGGATAGACTATGCAACTGTCCAGAAATATCACTGCAGCCGCGAGTTTCTGAGACATGTTGCCATGAGCGAATAGGGTTCGCCCCCGTGATCAGCGTGAACCTCATGATTCGAACGCCTGTTTCGTGCGTGCTGCTTGCTGGGGTGTAGGGCACTAGGAAAACGAGAACCGGACCTGAAGCCAAGACCCTCCGACAAGCAGAGCCGTTGCAGCAAGTTGGTATACAATGACTTGAAGGTGCAGGCGCTATTGCGGCAAGTCGGTCGCGAATATCTCCTGTGTCGCAGGTGCGTCCTCGGGGCTTACGATGATGCGCCTCGCGACAAAGTGCTTCGAATGACACCCCGTCCCTCATGCGCCTCGGGCTATCTTTGGATGTTTTGCGAGGTCTTAGCGTAGTCTTTGTCCGTCCGGATTTCGTTGGTTCAAAACGTGAAACGTCACCTAACCGGGCCCGCCACAATCTTTGAGCGCGTCTAGCACTTCGGGATGGCTCAACTTGGCTCCGAATATTGCTATTGGAAAACCTATCATTAGGGCCATGCGAACGTCGTGGTATGGCGCGCTCTTGGGCTCGGCAACTCTACGTCAAGAACGCTAGGATCTATCAGCCTATCCTCGAGAATGGGCTGAAGAAGGCGCCTCTTGAAGTCCAAGGTCTCGTTCGGCAGTTTCGGAGATTTCGTGTCCCACGTAGAGGGAAGGTTCTCGACGTTTCGTGCGGTATAGGCAGGCATTCAATCTACCTCGCAAGACGCGGCTACACTGTCGTGGGCTACGATCCGTCGGCACCATTCCTGGCAAGAGCACGCCAGCTCGCAAAACGAATGCGGCTTCCGAAGGATAGGATTCGATTCTACTGCGGCGAACCAACAGAGATAGTGAAGGTGCTCGAAAATAACGGTGAGAGTGGCTTTGACGCCATGATCAGCATGGACTACTCATTCGGCTACTCGACTCGACAAAACGATATTCGGCTGTTCAGAAGCTTGCACAAGCTGGCCAGTCCAAAGTGCGTCCTGATAGTCGAGACAGGGAACAGAGATTTCTGGATCAAGCATTTTCAGTGGTTCTGGTATGAATCATTTCCCAGCAGACTCGAACGGCTCGCAATCTTCAGCTTCGACAGGACTAAGACGATACTCAAAGCTGATTGCAGGCACTATCGGAGACTCAGAGACAAGAGCTTGAGGCATCTTCTCTCAATTCGTTATGCAGCAAGAATCTACTCCGAAGAATCGCTAGGTCAGCTCGTAAGATCAGCAGATTGGCAACCTGTCAAAACCTTCGAGAATATCGAACACCCGAGAAAAGTAACAGACAGCGTACCGCTTTTCTTCATGATAGCCAAGTCCAGCACCGAACTGAATTAATCTGTGACGAGACGTGCACTTCAGGGACCGACGACAATTCAAATGGGTGGTTACGTCGCACAGAAACGGAGTCGAAGGCTAAGGGTGTCCTGCCGATGCGCGGAAACGATGGGTTCGGGCCCCCGGGACGAAACTAACCAACCCTAGACGGGGCATGGAACTACAGGGCTCCATGGGTCTCCCGCGGGAGGTGGACCCGCTCAAGAGTTCGAACGTGCCCCACCGGACCCGCCCCTTGGTCCAAAACGTGAAATGTCACCTAAGCGGCCCGCCATTCCTTTTCGTCTGTCCGCGGGTGTTCTGCAGATCCGTAAGGCTGTCTAAAGTCGACTCTCCACCCAGCTGGTCATCTCTCGCAAGGCAATAATCACCCAAAACATCTCACAGGCGAGCCCCAGAATGGAGCAGGTCATGGAAATCGCACTCGATGACACAGCTCTTCCCATCTACTGTGAGCACTCATGTCAGGTGATCCAGTGTTGCAGGTGCATCCACGCGCCAATCTGCCAGCCGATTGGAGAAGTCAACAGTTGAAAGTGCAAAGCCCAACCCCGGCGCGAAATCCGTTCCATGACGCCAAGCTGGCGCACAGTCGATAAATAGGGCGGTCACCTAATTTTCTTCCGAAGCTAGTTATTCGGAGAGATGAGTTGTGGTTGAACCGTTTTTCGGAGTCCACGTAAGCGTCGCTGCTCTGGTTCTGCGGATTGCAATCGGGGGTCTATTCATTGTTCACGGATATCCGAAGCTGGGTGCACAGCAGCGGAAGCAAGGCGCCGAATGGATGAAGAGCATGGGACTACCTGGCGGCTTCATCCTATTTGGGGGAATAGTTGAGTTCTTCGGAGGCATAGCTATACTCCTCGGAGTATTCACCTCCATCATCGCTTCCCTTTTCGCGCTCTGGATGCTTTCCACAACTTGGCTTGCGGCTGGGAAGATGAAGAAGAAATTCGTAGGCGGCTACGAACTCGACATCATACTGCTTCTCGCCTCGCTTGCCTTAGCGGCAATAGGCGGCGGCATCTTCTCCATCGACCACTTGCTCCGAATCTGAGAACATGTGCTGTCGTTTTCTGCGTGAGGGGATGAAACGCCTCTAGTTCCAACGTGAGTCATTCCTCGTGGTTGGTAAGCCCGAAGAGACCCTGACCAACACTGGTCGGGTATGTGAATGGGCGGCCTCCTGGGGCGACTCATTGAACGTGCTTCACGCGCACATAGGTGAGTGCGGGGTCCAAGCCAACCATAATGAATGGAAGCGAAGTGGGAATATCAGTTTGAGTTGGAATAGGTGTCCACAAGTGATTCTGTCAAGCAGACGTGTCTGCACCCGTGACCTGTTTCAGTAGGAACTGATCAACTAGCCTTCTTCCGTCGATCTTGTTTGTACCGTTCAGGATCTCTAAGAAGAGGAGAGGAGATGAGGAAGTCGGCGGTCGATCGGTTGCAAGCAATCGGAACATCATGTAAGACCGCTAGCCGGAGGAGAGCCTTCACATCAACATCATGTGGTTGAGATGTCAGTGGGTCCCACAGGAATACGGCGAGGTCCACTTTGTCTTCCGCGATCATGGCCCCAGCCTGGGCGTCACCTCCCTGCGGCCCGGCGAGAAGAAGGGTTACGCCTAGCCCTACCTCTCGGATGATATCTCGCCCGGTCCCTTCTGTGGCATAGATCTTGAAGTCTTTCAAGGTCTCCTTGTTGAATGCAGCCCACTCAACCATGTCGTCCTTCATAGAGTCATGAGCTATGAGGACGACTCTCCTCTCTTCCATGGTAACCGAAAAAGAACAGCATTGACCCGCCATAAAAAAAGGTGCGCGTGCCAGACGACCCGAGATTAGCTCGAGTTTCCGCGTTTGCTCGTGAGATTCGCCTGCTGAAAGACTCGTTATCCTAGCTTCTCGAGGGCAGAGGCGGATTGGATATGTTGAGGGCAGGCCCTCAGGTGCCCTTCCGCGGAATCTCGCCCCTTATCAATCAATGTCAAGGCCGCCGCCTCCAACTTGAGTCTCCCCTAAGACCACGTAGGTGTTTGCTCATCTTATCTTGGGCATCACGTGGATGTTTCGTCCAAGCTCCATGACTTACACCTCAGTGACTGGTGCAACATGCCTCGTCTCCTTGCCTCTAACTAATGAGAAGAGTGTTGCCAGTATCAACAGGATTGCGGAGAGTTCGAAAGCGAAGCTTTGGCCTGAAAGGTATGCGGCTGCGAAGTTCGGTGCCAATGTTCCAGAGAAGTTTCCTATGAAGAGCTGGTACACTATGTATGCTGGAATGACGCCTGTGACAGCTGTGAGCGATAACGCGAAGCTCATGACCATGCCGGTGTTCCTGAACGTGCTCATAATACCGGACGCTACGCCGTATCTTGCGGGAGGCGAGGAAGCCATTATCGCGCTCGTATTCGCGGGCCAGAACAAGCCGCCGCCTAAGCCGTAGAAACCTTCAACCATCCCAAGCTGCAGCAACGTGGTGGTAGCCGTTAGTCGACTCAACAGGAATAAGACCACCATCTGGACAACCAAACCCATCGAAGCTATGATCCTCGCACCAAACCTGTCGGAAAGCAAACCAGCGAAAGGCCCCACAACAGATGATGCCACGGCCATGGGAATTATCAGGTAAGACGCGGTGAGTACGGAAAGCCCAGCTATGCCTTCAAGGTAGAAGATCAACAGAAAGTTGACGCTGAACAACGCCAGAGACTGAAGCATAGCAGTCACGATGGAGAGCGTGAACACTCTGTTCTTGAAGAAAGAGAAATCTATCACCGGATCCCTGCTGTATCTCATCTCCCAGTAAACAAAGAATGAGAAGAAGCACGGCGAAGCGGTTATCGAAACGATCGTTATTAGGTCCGCCCACGAGTAGACAAGCCCCCAACTAACCCCGAGCAGCAGAGCAAGCAAGCCCACCGTGAAGGCTGTGGTTGCTGGGAGGTCGAAAGACTGCTTTCCCGCACTATTCTTGGCTTCCCTCAACGTTCGGTACGCCCAGAGCGTCCCGAACGCCCCTATTGGGACATTGATCAGGAAAATGATACGCCAGCTCGTATAGGTGATAATTAGACCACCGAGAACTATTCCAAGAATCGTCCCCGAACCCCACACAATAGAGTTCGCGCCGAACGCTCTCCCTCTCTCATTCCTAGGGAAGGCTTCGGACAGAATAGCGAAGGAGTTTGCCGCAAGTAGTGCGGCCCCTACGCCCTGCACCGCCCTAAAGCCTACCAGTGTAGGCCCATTGGCTGCGAAACCGCAGAGCGCTGACCCCACTATGAAAACTACGAAGCCAACATTGTACATCCGTTTTCTTCCATACATGTCCGCTAGGCGGCCGAGACTTAGAACTAGAGCCGTGTTTGCGAGAATGTACGCAATCACGACCCAGACCATCGTTACATAATCCGAGCGGATCTCTTCAGCAATGGGAAGCAGCGCTAGAAGAACGATTGTGCTGTCAACTGCAGACATCAAGGAACCGACGGACGTTACCGAGAAGGCCTTCCACTTGTACTCCGTCTGATCTCACTCTCCTTAAGCACCATACTTGACTGTGATTTCCCGTACCTAATCACGAATGTATTTGTACATGTCGGGACACAGATGCTTAGCAAGAGTCGCCATGAACCTTCCATCAACAGACGACCACGAATCCGGTGAGTGCAGCTCATGAGATCGAAAACGCGAATGGAGATTAAGCCTCAGCGCCCATGCATGGTCACAGGATTGCCTGGCGCTGCGGGAGTCGCGAAGCTGTCAGCGGACTATCTAGTCAAACAGTTGAATGGAGAGCTTTTCGAGGAGCTGTATTCTGACGCGTTTCCTCCACATGTTCTGATAAGGAAAGATGGAACTGTCGAGCTCCTGAGAAACGAACTCTATTACTGCAGGAACGCCAAGTCAAAGAGTGACCTCATAGTCTTCACGGGGAATACGCAGGCCGTTTCCTCCGAAGGCCAGTACGAGATAGCCAATGAGACCCTAGCCCGCGCGAGGAGGTTAGGCGTCGTGAAGCTGTTCGCGACCGCCGCCTACGTTGTTGAGAAACCCGTAGAGAAACCCGTAGTCCACGGAGCTGCCAGCGACACGAGCTTGATTGAGGAATTGAAACAATACGGCGTAGCTCCAATGGATACTGGCAGCATCACTGGCACAAACGGACTACTGTTCGGACTCGCTGCGCTTCAAGACATCCCAAGCATCTGTCTACTAAGCGAGACTCCTGCCTACACAACTGCAACCGGACGGTTTGTGGTTGACGCTAAGGCGGCAAAAGCGTTGCTAGAAGTGTTGACGAAGATGCTGGGCGTCGAGATAGATATGAAGCCGCTCGACGAGGAAGCAAAGCTGAGCGAGGAGTTCACTCGACGAATGGAAGAAATCGAGCAACGTACAATTGACGAGGTACGCAAAGCTGCGGCCTCACGTTCACCTAAGGAACAGATGTACACCTAACAGTGCCTACGCTCACGTGTGCCTGGAGGAGCCTGGAATGACTGAGCTTGTTGGGATCGTTGCTTCGCGCGGGATGAGGTCGGTCGGAATAATTGCAATTGACTATCTGATCAAGAAGCTTCAACCCAAGTTGATTGATGAGGTGTACTCTACGCATTTTCCGGTAATCCACGAGACGCAGCCTTCCTACGCTGCACATCCAGACTATCCCGGTATACCAGGTATCTGGCTGCAGAAGGTCGGTGCAGTGCTTCCAAAGATCGAATTCTATCTATCCGACTCGCCTAGGCTTCTGTTGACGAGGGGGTATCATGCGAACTTTCAGGGACAGTACGAAGTTGCCGAGCAGGTCTTGGACACTTGCGAGAAGCATAGCGTCAAGCGACTATTCGTGTTAGCAGGATATGGTGTGGGCGAGGGCGAAGTGTGTTGTGCCGCAACAGACATTGAACTCGTGGAAGAGCTCAAGACGCATGATATCGGAACCGGATATGAAGGCCCATTCATGGGCTTCTCAGGCCTCGTTCTCGGCTTGGCGAAGCTGAGAGGTATCAAAGGAGTCTGCCTTTTCGGCAGGAGTCAGCCGAGCGTGGAAGATCCCGAGTACCCAGACCCTCAAGCGGCAAAGAAAGTCTTGGAAGTGCTCAGTGGCATCCTTGATCTCAGTCTTGATCTCTCAGGATTCGACGAAAAGCAGGCAGGGCAACCTGAGCCAACGGTGATTGGTTCGTAGATGGGGCGGAGGCTGACTCATCTCCTCCTCCCCGCTACGTCTTGGTGAGTCTCACATAGTTCAGTTTGAGGTCGGCAATGAGTCCTTCCAGTCGTCGCTTCTCGTCGTCCGGAAGACGAGGCTGAAGTTTCTCTGCGAAGAAGCCTAACGTGTCGATTGCGACGCGAGCCTGATCGAAGTCTGTCTCGATCGTGTCGGTTCCTGACTTCGCTCTGAGCCCTAGAGTCTGCCATGCTTTCTCGGCTAGTATTCCAACAAATAGGCTTAGCAGCGAGTGCACGTCGAGTGAGGCAATGTCCACCATTTCCGGTTGTCGGGTCTCCCTAGGATCCTTCTTTTCACTCACAATTTACACCCCTCAATGCGGCGAATTGTTTGTCGCGATTGAGTACAAGATCTCGATCCAGGATTAGACATTATTCAGTCTTCGGGATGCACGGATCGTTTGGGGGCTCAGGCCACGACGAGTCTCGTTACTTCTATGCTGTCCGTTTTCTGGAATGTTCTTGTCATTTCCCTCACCCTGTCTGCTTCGCCCTCGAGTAGGAAGAGTTCGAGACATTTTCCTTCCTTGAAGCGGTTGTGTAGCTGGGTGTAAATTATGTCGAGGAAATTGTGTTTCACATTGGTGACTAGGCTCTCCGCTTCATGCTCGTGAATTAGCAGGAGTATTCCTCTGACCTTTCCAGTGAGTGATTCCTCTTTGAACTCGCCGAGAAGCATCCGTATTGCGGCTCTGATGGCTTCGGATCGCCCGGAGAAGCCCATTGCTTTCTGAACGCTGTCCAGCTCTTGCAGCATCGCCTCGTTCAACGAGAGGCTGATTATGGTCATGGAATCGTCGCACCATGCCTGCGTTACTAGCAGCCATATAGGATCGTGCGCGAGAGTTATTAACAGAACGTTTATTCGTTAATAACGGCCTTAGTCATGTCAAGGGAGACGGGCTAACAGTCAGCTTCGAAGGTAACGATGATGTCGTGGAAATTGCTGCGGATTCTGATGGTTGTCTGCTTGGTCCTGACACCTCTTGTCATCTTACCTTCGTCTGTTCACGGCCAGAGCCCCGTGAAGGTCATGGTTACAATAGCGGCGCTCGAACAGTTCGTTTTGGCTGTAGGCGGGGATCTAGTGACGGTTAGCTACCTAGCCCCACCTACTATGGACCCTCACGATCTATCATTCAACCCGTCGATGGTGGACTCAGCTCTCGCGTCTCAGCTCTTGGTCAGTAGCGGCCACGTGGCATGGGAGACTCAGCTGGAACAGCTGATTAGTGAGAGGAAGGGCGTCCCCTTCTCCGATATCGGTCTAGACCTCTACAGGGACTTGAAAGATCAAATGACGCTACTGCAGTTGCCTGGTGGTGGGGGAGTGAACATTCATGGATACTGGCTGTTGCCGTTTAATGCGATGGTCATTGCTAAGGCAATCGAACAGAAGCTCGAAAGTATCGATCCTGGAGACGCCGCAGCATACAGGGCGAACTTGCAGAAGTTTGATGACAAAGTTGCCGGCTTGCAGCAGCTCATAGACGCCACCGCCTCAAGCCGAGGCCTCAAGGGAATGGGGGTGGCCGTTGCATTCTACGAGGAGCAGTATGTGGCATATACATTTGGTCTCAACGTGTCGATGGTGCTCATTGGAGAAGATGTGGAGATCAAGCCATCAGTCCTAGACGCGGCTAGGAAGGGTTTTGCGAACGGAAGTTTGAAGGGCATCATAGTTGCGGACATCGTTCAACAAATGTCCGTGTATCAATCGCTGCTGACTCTCAGTCAAGAACAGAATGTCCCAGTCGTTCTAGTAACGGTATTCGAGATCGCAGGTTTGCCTGACTACGTGGACATGATGGCATTTGATTTGGGGTCGGTCGCTTCGATGCAGAAGGTGGCAAGTCCTGCAGGAGCAGACGTTTCGACGTACATATATATCATCGCCCTGCTCGCCTTCATCGCTGTTGTAGAGGGAGTCATCCTACTGCTTAGGTTGAAGAGACGTGACTGATTCCATAATCACTAATGGGCTGACTGTGGCCTTCGATGGAAAACGCGTGCTGGAAGACGTCACAGTCGAGATTCCCGTCCCCTCGATCACAGTGATCATCGGTCCCAACGGCGCCGGGAAATCCGTGTTCCTTAGGTCACTCATCGGCTCCATCAAGCCTTCCTCAGGCTCGATTAGCGTCTTGGGGGTCGATCCTGTCGCACACTCGGACAAAGTCAAGAGACTGGTCAGTTATGTAGCGCAGAAGGAGAAGTTTAGTTATCCTGTCCCGATTGGTGTCAACGAGGTTGTCATGATGGGCTTGCTCGCAGACAAGTCCATCCCTCGGGTTCACACCAAGAGTGACGACCCAAAGGTCAAAGAAGCGTTGAAGGTAGTCGACATGGGCGACCAGTACGAGCGCCCTTTCGACAAGCTCAGCGGCGGACAGCAACAGAGAGTACTTCTGGCAAGGAGCATCATACGCCAACCGCGAGTGCTCATACTGGACGAGCCCTTCAATGCAGTTGACGTAGCCACTCAGAACATGATGATCGAGTACCTACAGCGCCTGAGGGAGAAGGATGTAGGTATAATCATTGTCACTCACGATACAAACCCTCTAGCGTGCCTCATTGAATATATCATGATACTGAACAAGAGGCTGATAGATTTCGGTCCCCCGAAGAAGGTCCTGCGGCCCGAAGTTCTGGCAGCGGTCTATGGGAATAATGCGCGCGTTTTGGACGGAGAGCCATGCCCTATCATCGTGACAGGTGACATTCATGGTTGACCTGTTGGCGCCGTTCCTCATTCGCGCATACATTGCTGTAGTCCTATCAGGCGTTTCCGCGTCCGCTGGCAGTGTGGCTGTTCTGCGTGGAGTATCCTACTTGCCAGCTGAGGCGTCACATGCCGCCCTCGGAGGCGTGAGCATAGCCGTGTTTCTAGGTTTCGTCCTCGGCACGGAGATTGATCCCTTCTATTTCGCCGTGTTGTTCAGTGCTGCGTCAGCTGTTCTGGTCGCGTACGCAGGAGGGAGGCTGGACAAGGAGAGCCTGAACGCCGCCTTAGGTGGAGTCATGGCTGTCAGTCTGTCTATCTACGCCCTGCTGAGGGGACTCGTGCCAGCTAACCTCAAGGTTGTCATCGACGGCTACTTGGTGGGAGACGTCCTTCTGCTCACCAACAAGGACCTGATGCAACTAGGCATCACCGTCGGCGTGGCTCTATTCTTCGAATTGCTATTCTATCGTGAAGTCATGTACATCTGCTTCGACTCCGAAGGAGCGGAGGCCATGGGCATCAAGGTCAAGTTCTATGACTACCTGATGTTCTTCCTCATGGGTCTCTCTGGAGGATTGATGTCCAAAATCTTCGGGAGCCTCCTCGTCTTTGCGTTGGTGCTGGCGCCGGCAGCCGCGGCCCGAATGTTCTCGGCCCACGTAAGAACATACCTAATCAACACGATGATTCTGACTATCGTGTTGGGAATGGTTGGCTTGTTTGCATCGATCTATCTGGATCTGCCCTCCAGCGGTATGATCGCGGGGCTAACCAGTGCAGCGTACGTGGTGAGTCTAATCTATTTCAAAGCCATGAAGAAAGGGTGAGATCCCACTTCGGATGCCCGTTGTAGATACCCTCCGTCATGGTGAAGTGGGCTTCCGTTCGACTTAACCGCTGGTATCATCTTCTTCTTAGGCAGACTCGTTATCGATGACTGACGGAGGTTCAAAGATGATTGAAGCGCTCCGAGAATGGGCTTAGACCGACCCTAGGGCTCTTCGACGCAACCGCCATAGGCATAGGCGCCATTATCGGCGGCGGAATATTCGTCGTAACCGGCATAGTTGCGGGCCTGGCAGGCCCCGCTCTCATGCTTTCCATAGTCATGGCGGCAACAATTGCCATGCTTACTGCACTGAGTTTCGTAGAACTGACGACTTGGCTGCCCGCCGAAGGGAGCGTGTACGAGTATGCCCACAGGCTTGTCTCACCATTCGCAGGTTTCCTAACCGGTTGGATGTGGCTAGTTTCCAACACTTTCGCGGGAGCAGCTGTCTCGCTTGGGTTCGCATACTACTTCACAGCGCTCTTTCCGGGCATTCAGCCGAAATTGGTCGCAGCTCTGCTGTGCATGGTGTTCACGGTAGTCAACTATGTGGGAGTTCGGCAATCAGCTGTGGTCAACAATATGCTTGTCTCTGCGAAAGTGGTCATACTCATGGTGTTTGTCGGAGCAGGTCTTACGCACGTCAACTCGGGGAACTTCACTCCATTCATTCCGTCCAAGGTAGGTGTTCTGTATGGTGCATTCTTCATCTTCTTCGCTTACGGGGGATTTGCGAGAGTCGCTGTCGTGGCAGAAGAGGTCAAAGATGCTAGGCACGCTGTTCCGCGCGCGATGATGCTCTCGCTGGTGATATCGAGTGTTCTCTATCTTCTAGTTGGGGCGGTCGCGGTCGGATTGGCTGGGGCCAGTAGTCTCGGAAGCTCAAACTCGCCTCTCGTGCAAGCCATCAGCGCGATTGGCAATCCGATCTTGGTCTACATCGTCTCCCTTGGGGGAATGATCGCCACCGCCAGCGTCCTGCTGACTTCAATCCTAGGTGTATCTCGTGTCGCGTTCGCAATGGCTAGGAGGAAGGATTTGCCTTCAGCATTAAGCAAGTTGCACCCGACCCACAACACGCCGCACGTGTCCCTCCTGATTGCGGGCGGCATCATGGCCCTTCTTGCACTGTCAGTTGACTTGACCGCAGTTGTCGCCGTCAGCACTTTCGCCCAGCTTTTCTACTATGGGGCGGCGAATGTGTCAGCTCTCAGGCTCAAGACGAGCGCGCGCCTGTATCCAAGGTCCCTGCCCGCGATTGGTTTGGGAACGTGCGTACTGCTGATGATCCTCGTTAGTCCCTCAGCGTTCGCAGTGGGCTTGGCATGTCTCATCATGGGCGCAGCATACTACGTCATCAAGCAGAGATCGTCAAACACTATGACACCGGGTACTTTCTGAGAGGGTAGTTGCTAGGGGGATACGAAATTGTTGAAATGCTGGTATCGAGTATTCAGTCACGGTCAGGCATGTTCTGCGATAGTCAGGCTCCTGAATTCTCCTAATATGCAAAGGGGACGCCTAGGTCCAGGAGCTCTCGCTTAACGGCCCCGTAGAGCTCGGCGTATTCCTTGGTGGGCACCGCCTTCTTGGCGTCATAGCATTCCTGAAACGTTTTCCCTAACGGTGCTTCAGGTACTCGATGCTCGTATTTTGACACGATCTTCTTCGTGAGCTCGTTCGCTTCCGCCCTCTTGATGCCTGATTCCGCTGCTCCGCATCCAACTTCGCAAGCCATCTTCGCCTCCATCGGTGTGGCCCTGTTCTTGTACTTGTTTCTTGCAACGGCCATCTCCCAGAGATTCGCACCAGAGACAACACTCGCCAAACCATGTGCGGCGGCCTCGTAGAGGACCATCTCAGTGCAGGGTCCCGCTGCAGCGAATCCGTTTGAGAGTGAGATCAGAGGAGTATTCCTCGCCAATGCTTGGTAGACGAGACTTATTCCCCATAGGAGTTCGCTGGTCGTGTTGTGCATGTGTTTGATGTGGAACGGAAAATAGTTGAGATAGTGAGCTTGGTTAACCATCAGTCCTTGAATGTGATATGCCATTCCAACCACGGCTGTCCCTTCAGGGCCGCCACAGTATCCGCCAAGCATGGGTCCGGTCAGGGCACCCACGAAGGAGCCATACTGATGAAAGTGAACCATCTTGTTCAGCAGAGAGTAGTCAACTTTCAGTTCTGATATTGAAGCGACGAATCTGCCATCCGTTAGTCGCTCTCCCCACATGGGACTACTGGCGGCGATCTGAGCGGCGTCAGATTGCGCTGTTCCCACACCCTGCAGGAAGATACCGGGTCTACCAACCCTTCTCGCTGCTTCCCTGAACATCATGGCGTGGGCGATCGCGCCTTTCGTCTCGTAAGGCGCGCCAGCCTTGATGCTCCTTCCCTCGACTTCTTCCAAGATTGGGGCGCAAACGCCATCTGCGAGCGGCTCTTGCAGATAAGCCATCGACATTGGGGTGAAAAGCTCCTCGTCGCAGGTGATGTCCGGGCTAAACAGGCAGAATGGTCGCTTTGGATCCTCTATTGCCCTGTGAGACATCTTCCTGGAATCCTTGCCATATCCCACAACGTATTCGCCAGGAAAGTTCCCCATCGCTTCTCGGACTTCGCTTTCATCAAACAGCATCCTTCTGTGCGTGCTGGTGCAGAGCGTTCCAACCTCTAAGTATAGATCGAGTGCAGCTTTCCAGAGATCATCTGCCAGTGAGCTGTCAGCCGGCACAAGATTCTCCGGGTCAAATCTAATCCCATACTGCTTGATCACGTCTTTGAGTTTCGGAACGAGGACCTTGAGTTCGAAGTCCTTGTCAAGACAGATCGGACCGGTTTCTGCTCGGTCTAGTACTTCGTTTATTCGCCAAGGTGGCGTCATGAAATCACCCTTGTCTTGATAAGTTTCTGAGCTAACTTGACTCCCTGTTCTGCTGTTTCCGCCCACCCATCCGCCCCGATTTGTTCAGCCCACTCATTCGTCGTTGGTGCTCCTCCGATCATGAACAGGAACTTGTTGCGCAGGCCCATTTCCCTGAGAAGGTCCATGATTTCCTTTTGTGCAGGTTTCGTAGTGGTCATCAAAGCGGACAGGGCCACGATATTGGCCTGCACCTCGGTAGCTCTTTCGATGAACTTCATGGATTCCACATCCTTTCCGAGATCAATGATGTCAAAACCGTTCACTTCCAGCAGTAGAGCAACTATGTTCTTACCAATGTCGTGAATGTCGCCTGCAACGGTACCGATCACAACTTTGCCAATTCTGGCAGGCGTTGTCTTTCCTTGGCCTTTCTCTCTTATGGCGCCGGTGAGAATGCGTGATGCGGCCCTCATGGCGTCCGCAGCAGACATGAGGTCGGTCAGGAAGCATTCTCCCTTCTCGAATTTCTCTCCAACTGTCTTGATGGTGGGGAAGAGCTCCCTCTCCATCACCAGCATCGGATCTACTCGAGCTTGCAGGATTTCGCTTGCAGATTTCTCGGCGTCTTCCTCGTTACCATTGATGATGGATTTCTTGAGTCTTTCGACCGCGCTGTCAAAACTCAACCGGTTTTCCAGCCCTTTTGCCCGGTGGGCTCGCTCAAACGCTATAACACTTGCCAAGAGAATCGAGTGGATTTCTCGTCAGGGGTGAGAAGAGTTTGATGATAGGTGTTCCCATCCGCGAGGTTCTACCGGGGTCTGCCTTCCGTCTCGCAGAAGTGTCACAGTTCTTGTGTCGTGTGTGACGCGCCCGATAACGTGTAGAGACCTGGCTGATCTCAATGCCTTCTTGGCTGCTGTCTTCTTCAGACATACGACGAGCTCGAACTCTTCTCCTCCATAAAGCGCGAGATCCACGGGATCGACGCCCGCTATTCGACTGTAATCCAACGCAGCCTTTGAAATTGGCACGTCATCCAGTTCGATGCCCACTGAGCTTGCTCGGGAGATCTCATGGAGACTCCATGCGAGCCCGTCGCTGGAATCCATCGAAGCCGTGATAGCTCGGGCGCGAGCAAGTGCGATGCCTTCCCTTAGACGCGCTTTCGGATTGTATACGCTCGCCAGCAGCGCCTCCCTCACTGGCGTTGGGATCTCCATTTCGGTCTCAAGTGCTCTGAGTCCAGCCATTGTATTTCCGAATTCCCCGGTTGCCGCCACCAGATCGCCCGGCCTCGCACCGCTCCTCTGAACCATGATGTTCCGCTTGGCTATTCCAAATAGGTAACAGGCGATCACGACATCGTCGCACTCGTTTGTGTCGCCTCCGATAACATACGCGCCATACTCCCGCGCTCCTTCATCAAGCCCTTCAGCAATTTCTTCAACATCACTGGTCGTGGTCGACCTTGGGAGGCCAAGAGAAACCATCACGGCACGTGGTTGGACTCCTTTCGATGCCAAGTCACTGACGTTCATTACGACGGCCTTTCTCGCGGCCTGTCGGAGATTCATTCCTCTAGGAACATCGGTTCGTGCAACCAACATGTCACATTTCAGAATGGCAAGTCTGCCGGCTCCAATGTCCATTCCAGAGACATCGTCGCCGAACGGTATGGGCATACGGGGCATTTTGTGGAGTCTTCTCACAATCAGATCAATGATCGCACGCTCTCCAGGTGGAGAATCTTGACTCATCTCCGAGCTGTCCTCACCCTATGAGATGGTTGCTCATGATCTTGAATGCTTGGATTTACGCGAGCTGTATCGACGCGGATGAATGGGCTGACGAATCTTGGTAGAATGGAGCCTCGGGCGGGCTTCGATCCCGCGACCTCCCGCTTACGAGGCGGGTGCTCCTGGCTGACTCTAGCATCTACCAGCTGAGCTACCGAGGCATGTAGAACGTCTTCGCTAAGAAGAGACTCTCATTTAAGATCTGTTTTCGTTCTGTGGGGTTTCCGGTAGGTTACGCTCTCTGAATGGTCCTGTTGCAATCAGTTTCAATAGAAGGCTCTCTCGGACTACCCGATCTCGAGCCTACGATCGCCTTCATAGCTCGTCAATTATGTCGGGTGGTCGTCCTGCGACCGGCAATTGTATTCCTCGTTTCACGAAAGGTTCTCTGACGAGCGCCGCGACTAGGATGACTGTGAGGAACATGAGTGCTCCCAAGAGATAGAACGGCGCAGACACTGACATCACATACAGCCCACCGAGGATTATGAGTCCAAGCATTCGCCCAAGCGAGACAACTACCTCGTACCCCCCCATCACCTTCGCGCGGATCTCAGGAATCACACAGTCAGCGAGAAGTGCGTTGATCGGCGCGTTGTTCAGAGCAACACCGAATCCAAGAACGAGACAGACCGAGTAGACCTGCAACAGTGAGCTCGTGAAAGGGAACGCGATGACGCTTGAGGCAATAATGATTCCGCCGATGATCACGAAGGGTTTCCTTCCGAATCGATCTGAGAGGTGTCCGGCGAGGAATGTGAATGCGAGTATTGACCCGCTGATGAGGGTGAATGCAAACCCCACTTCTCCGAGTGCCATGCCCAGTTTGAACGCCATGTAAAGCACAAAGATGAGCACGTAGAGCCCCTGCGTGATGCCTATGATGAATCCTCTGAAACAGAGCACTAGTAGGCTTCTGCTTTCTGTGATGTTTCGACGCAAGGATCTGAACATTTCGAGAGGAGAGGATTCTGATGTCGAGACGTGGGACTGGGGTCTGCGGTCCTTTATCGGGACGACAAGTGCGGCCGAGACTAAGGACACCACAAATGCAACATAGAAAGGAATCTTGAGTCCCGCTGCCTGGGCGACTACTCCACCAACTGTCGGACTTGCCAGATTTCCAACTGTTTCAAGAGTGGAAGTGAATCCCATTCCTTTTCCTCTGCGTTCGGTAGGTGCCAAGTCCGCAGTAAGTGCGAACACTGCCGGAGTAGCCAGGGCCGATCCGGCGCCTTCGATCATCCGAGCAACTGCGAATTGCACCAGATCCTTGACGAAGGCGAGCATGAGTGAGGAGAGAGAGAACAACACCATGCCGATCACGATTGTCTTTACCCGGCCAAACCGATCTGCCATGATTCCGGCAGGAATGAGACATACGACCAAAGCTACATTGTAGAGGGAATAGGCGAACCCTAGGGCGGAAGCGTCGATTCCAAGCGTGCTTGCGTACTGTGGTAGAATCGGGGCGAACATCCCGAACCCCAGGTTTACGACCAAGAGTGCTAGTCCCAGCAGTACAAGGGAAAGCGAGAATCCCCCTCTGATAGAGGAGATGATCGTTCTTGGAAGCTTCTCGTCCATGTTTGCATTGGGTGCGACGTTCGCGAATCGAGCAATTCTGTGCCGAAACGATCCGCGTGTTTCCTTTCCGCAGCCAGGGGCAAGCGGTCTGGTCATTTCGGCCAGACTCGGGGAAGCATCCGCTCAGCATGATTGTAAGGAGTGTCAGCACGGCTCAGAAAGCAAGTTATTCCATTATCTGCGGTTGGTCGCACGCCTTCTTGCGCCTCAGAAACTGTTTTCTGATCTTCTCAACCTCGGAAACAAAGTCGATGCGATTGGTCTCCTGCGGCGCAACTCCAGCTGCGGTCTTCCCCGCCAGCGTCTTCAGGATCTTGCGCTCCAGCACCTGTGCGACCGAGCCCAAGTGGGAGATCAGCACCTGATGCAGGAGGACAGGTCTTCCAAGAGGATCCTCGGTCTGGGACGGACTGTGCCTCTTGACCGCCTCTAGGAGGGCTTGGCCTGCGATCTTACCTAGAATCCCGTTAAATACCTCGATCACCGAGTCGTGCAAGAGCCCTTCGAATGCGTATTCTGCGCTTGCATACGCTCCCCTAGGCGCAGTTGCTACTGCTGAGGCTCCTCCGCCCCGCGCAGGGTAAGGTTTGGAAGCGCGTAGGATCGCTCTGCCACTCCCCATGTTCAGGTGGTGCCCCATCGTTCTTAAAGATTTACATTAATGTGCACAGGAGGCCGTAAATTATAAAACGAAAAGACCCCGCGAATATACACGGCAGGTGCAAAGTCATGGGTAAACCGTGTGGCCCAGGTCTGTGGGATTAGATCGATCCGAAGCTCGCCAATAGACTTCGGATGAGGTCACTTGACGAGTTACGGTAGGTTTCATAAGGAAGAGAGTGGAAACTAAAATGAGTGTATTCGGGATGCGGGGTGCTAGACCGATGGATCGGCTTTCGGTCGAGCAGCGCTATCGGCTTTTGGGCAAGTTCATGTACGCCCTCGACGGAAACAACATCCGCATCATCCGATTGATGCACGAGCTCGGTCCTCGGAATCTTCTTGAAGTTGCGAGAGCCGCAGGGCTCCCGCCGACAAGTGTGTATGACCGTGCACGAAAACTTGAGGAACAATTCGGAATCCTCTCAATAGCTAATCTTGATCACGCGAAACTTGGGCTCCGCAAGTGTATCACGCTTGTCGAGTCGAATCCAGGACTGGAGGATTTCGTGAGCGAGGCCCTTGCGATTCCGAACTACTGGAAGACAATCACAAGATGTGAAGGCGGATTCAGCCACTATGCGCTCCACGCCGTTCCCGAGGGGCAGGAAGGAGAATTCGAGAAGTACATGGCCGCAATTCAAGGGAGGGGGCTGGTTCGAAAGTGCGAGACAGTATGGGTATCAGACTATAGTTATGCATTTCCGAACTTCCAATTGTATGACCCCATCGAGTGCACCTGGACGTTCGAATGGGACAAATGGATCGACTCGGTCAAGAAGAAAGACCACTCGAAGGCGATCCATGATCCCTCGGGCTACTTTGTTGAGGCGGATAGGGCGGATCTGCTGATTTTGACTGAGTTTGAGAAGAATGCTCGTGTTAGATTTTCGGAGATCTCGAAGACCATGGGAATCAAGCTCCAAGCTGTCAAGTATCGGTATGATAAGAGAATCCTTCCCAGAGGTCTCATCAAGGACTTCATCATCAACTTTGGCTCTTCATCCCCCAGAGCTAGCTGACGATGTATGAGGTTCTCCTGAGTTTTGAGGACGGGGAGGGTATGAACTCGTTCTTCGGAGCGTCTGAAGAGATGTTTCCGATCTTGCGTACTGTGAAAGTCCTGGGCGAAAACGAAGCTGGGAATCAGGACCTATTCTCCGCACAATGAGACTGGAGAGCTCTTCGGGATGCTGTCGAAGCTGGCAAGGTCGGGCTTGGTAAGCGACTACTCCGCGGTCAGGATTAGGCCTGAGACTCAAGCTCGGCAGTCCATTTCGGCTGAACTCTTCGAAGACAAGCTCGGATGGAAATACGACTTGAGTCGACACCTTGCTACGCTCGACGCGATCGTTGAGCACGCCAAGGTGAGTTCTGGATAAGGGGAAAAATAAGCCAGGCAACGTTCCTTTCGTGTCTCCGTACCGATGCGGCCCATATGGAGCCTGGCGGGCAACGCCTTGATTCTAAGGCGACATTCTGAGCTCCATACAACAGGGATGAGTTTTAATGACCCTGTTGCGCTCGTAGGGCCAAAAATCAACTTCGGAAAACGTGCCAAGTTCGAATCTCAGGGGATCTTTCGGTGTAGGCGGGTTGAATTCAATGAAGCAACTGATGCATAGTGGCGTTCTGTTCCCGAGATATGAGCCGAAAGGCTTCAAGATCACCATTCAGGGCAAGCCTGTGGTCTTGAGCCCGCAGCAAGAGGAGATGGCTGTCGCGTGGGTTAGGAAGCTCGGTACGGAATACGTAGAAGATCCAGTCTTCGTCAAGAACTTCTTCCGAGACTTCTCTAATGCGCTGGGACTGAGTAGCAAGCTTGGGCCCGGGGATTTCGACTTCTCAGAGATCGTCAAATACGTTGAGGAGGACCGCGCTAGGAAACTTTCGATGGGCAAGGACGAGAAGAAACGTCTCGCTGCCCAGCGGAAGGTGATCAGGGAAGCGAACAAGGTGAAGTATGGGCAGGCGATCGTTGACGGGGAGAAGGTTGATCTTGGCAACTACATGGCCGAGCCCTCTTGCATTTTCATGGGGCGCGGTAAGCATCCGCTGAGAGGAAAATGGAAGGAAGGTCCATCGGAGCACGACGTGATTCTGAATCTTTCACCAGACGCGCCCAGGCCTCCAGGCAACTGGAAGGAGGTGGTTTGGCAACCAGACTCGATGTGGGTCGCGAAATGGGACGATAAACTCCGTCGAGAAGAGAAGTACGTATGGCTGGCTGATTCGTCCTCAGTGAAACAGGAACGTGACATTGAGAAGTATGACAAGGCGAATACGCTCGACCGTAAGATCGATGACTTGAGAGCTCACATTTCTGCCAACCTGAAGGCGGACGACATCAAGCGGCGTAAGGTCGCCACCGTTTCCTACCTGATTGACACCCTCAAGCTCAGGGTTGGCGACGAGAAAGACAAGGATGAGACAGACACAGTCGGCGCCACGACGCTAAGACCCGAACACACCAAGATCCGCGAGAACGGACACGTGGTCTTTGATTTTCTCGGAAAAGATTCTGTCCGCTGGTACAAGGAAGTTGAACTGCCCGAACAGGTCGTCGAGAACCTCAAGGAGTTCATGACCAACGCTGAGTCATCCATATTTGAGGGAGTACGATCAGACCGCGTGAACGAGTTCTTAGGCGAAGTCGTTCCTGGCCTCTCGGCGAAAGTATTCAGAACATACCACGCCTCCATGGTCGTCGGGGAATATCTGACAACCGCCAAAGTCAGCAAGGATGATCCAGACTACGTCAAGAAGCACATCGCGACAATGGCGAACCTTGAAGCAGCAATCGTCTGCAACCACAAGCGAAAGCTTCCAAAGAACTGGGAGAATTCACTCGCGAAGAAAATGGAACGTCTCAAAGTACTGCAGGCTAGGAAGACGAAGAAATCTGCAGAAGCCGTAAAGGCGGCGAAGATGAGGATCAGTACGATGAAGGCGACACGCGACTACAATCTGGGCACATCGCTAAGGAGCTACATCGACCCCCGCCTCTACTATCGATGGGGCGAGAAAGTCGACCTCGATTGGAAACTCTACTATCCGAAGACGCTACAACGCAAGTTCTCATGGGTGGAGAAGAGGCAGTGACTTCAGCTCACGCGGTTTCCGTTCTCTCGGTTCATTGCTTGTCGATGCTCGAACTAGAGCATGGCTTCGCCGCCATTCACATGAATCGTCTGTCCAGTGATGAAGCTCGCCTTTTCTGATGCCAGAAAAGCTGCAACATGAGCTACGTCTTCAGGTTGGCCCATTCTCCGTAGTGGAACTAGTCCGAGGGCTTTGTTCTTCTCCTCAGAGGTCATGCCCGATGTCATATCGGTCTCAATCCACCCGGGTGCGATTGAATTGACCGTGATGTTGTAGCCTGCTAGTTCTAGGGCAAGAGATCTTGTAAGTCCTAGGACAGCTGCCTTTGATGCGCCATAGTGGGCCTCATGATCAGTTCCTGTGAATGCTATGATTGAGGAGATGTTGATGATGCGCCCCCATCTTCTGGCTCTCATCTCTTGGCTGAACGCTCGGCTACAGTGAAAGACGCCGTCAAGGTTAACACCGAGGATATGTCGCCACTCGTCGTTTTCGATCTCCCAGGATTTGAGGTGATGGTGCACACCTGCATTGTTGACTAGAATGTCGACGCCATGAAATTCCTTCAAGATTCGTTTTCGCATAGCCTCAACCTGCTTGGGGTTCGACACATCAGCCTTCACGGAAATAGCGCGTCTGCCCAGTGTCTGGATCTGACGAGCGACCTCGCCGGCTTTCTTATCGGATCGCGTATAATTCACAACGACATCCGCGCCTTCTCTCGCCATCTCAAATGCAATTCCTCTCCCAATTCCCCTGGAGGCCCCAGTGACAAGAGCCACTTTCTCAGCGAGCAACATATGGCGATACCCAGCCCGACTTGAGATGCGGCTCCGTTCGGTTATATCTCTTTGAGATTGACGGTGGGTAGCCCCTAGAGTTTGGTAATCATTAAATCAGTGCGAATCATCATCACCGCCGTGATGCGGGGGTCGCCCAGCCAGGTCAAAGGCGCAGGACTGAGAAGTCAAAGACTTCGTCCAAAGGCTCCTGTCCCGTAGGGGTTCGAGATTCGGAAAACCAGAGCGGGATTCCGGACGAAAGGGTTCAAATCCCTCCCCCCGCACCAGCTCCGTCCTACAATTGTATCATCCTTCACCTCTGCAGTCAGGACGCCGAGGTTTCAGCATCAGGTTATCATGGTGCGTCTTAGGTCAGCACGAGCATTCTGTTGCCAAGTATTTGGGAGACACAGGCTCCTTACGTTCACAATTCGCTAGAGCTCAGCGTCTGTCGTTATGGCTCGTGGTTAGTAGTTTTTCTTAGGGACCATGCATTCTGTCTATTGGAAATGAAATGACGACAGGTATGCGTACTCAAGGTGGCTCAAGCGCAGCACGTGAATACTCTTTTGTGCGTTGGCGCCCCCATAGGGGTACTCAGTACAGGATGACCAACCATGGCAAGTCTAACAGAGAAGGAAGCGATAATCAGGAGGAAAGCGCTTGAAGGAAAGAACAGCCAACAACATACATGACGCTTTCGTAGGAGAAGCGAAAGCGTACCAGAGGCTCCTCATGTTCGCAAGAAAAGCAGAAGAGGAGAATTTCGCCCAAATAGCTCACTTGTTCAGAGCCGTTGCGACTGCTGAAGGCGTTCACTCTCGACGACACTTTGCCCTACTGGAATCAGTAGCCGACACACAGACGAACCTCGAGAGAGCTTTCCAATCGGAAAACATGGTCAACGGCGTTCATTATCTGAGAATGTTGCAGGAAGCTGAAGAAGATGGAGAGAAGGCAGCCGCTTTGGTATTCTCGCAGGCCCGTGGTGTTGAAGCTGAACACGCTGAACTCTACAAGAAGGCACTCAATCACCTAATCGCTCAACGCGGCACACAGTACTACGTATGCACTGTATGCGGGCACATTGCAGACGGAATACTGCCCGAGAAGTGCCCGATCTGTGGAGCACCTGTGTCGAAATTCGAATCGGTACGATAACCAAAGCACAGAACCACTGCTAATCATTCAACCAGCGGGTTTCATGTCGTCGCGACACGTTTACCATGAGTGCGGGCCAGGAATGGCAGAGAGCTTCCAGTAGCTCAGAGAAATCATACCTATACAGGATTGTTGAACCTTGATTCATTCTACGAGTGCAACATTTTTCTAACCTAGCCGTCGATTCGACAAACCGTAGGGTGGGCATCAGTCATGTCCGAGGTTCTTTTGAAGAAGATCCTTGAGGGCGCGATCAAGATCGAAGAAGAATCATATGCTCTCTACGTCAAAGCGCAGGGAATAGCGAAGTTACCTTCGTGGAAGGCGTTGCTGAGTGAACTCGTGGAGGCCGAGCTCGCTCACAAGGAGAAGCTCCTAGCGATAACGGAGAAGTCGGCAAACGTCTACTGGGCGGGCGTTTCAGAGCTTGGCTCAGAGGCTGGCGAAATCGAGGATCTGAAGATAGTTGACTACATGCAGGACACAACGCTCTCGGAGGATGCGGACTATCCGACGGTGTTAGTCTATGCTGGAAAGCGAGAGAAGATGACGTATGAGCACTACAAATCGTTGGCGGAGGGGCCGTTCGCTCGGTATTTTCCGCAAGCTGGTGAACTTTTCTCTAAGCTTGCTGAGGAGGAACTGATACACAAAAACAAGATTGAACGAGAATACACCGAACGCGTCATGAAGAGGAGCTGACACGAGCGATCTGTTCTCATTGGCGAAGATGGCCGGGACAGGTCAGACTGCAAGTCACATAGCTGGGAAGGACGCCGGAGTGACTCCGTTGCGGCTATTCGCCGAGCTCCTGTCTCATCCGAATTGTGCGCATCAAATCCCCTCGGCTTGCAATGCCGAGCGGTCGCGGTCCATCGAGCACTAGAAGCCTTCCCACATTCCGGGGGGCCATGGTGTTCAATGCCTCCAGGGCGGACACCGTGGGTTTGACTGTCACCGCTTGTTCACATGGAATTATCGCTTCATATGACACAAGAGAAGGCTTGGATTCTAGCAGGATTATTGTATTTCGAAAGTTGTGAACCTGAATACAAAACTACCTCATCACCAGCCTGCTCCGCGATTCTGGACAAGATTCCCGGGCCCAACAAGACCCGACGGGCCCATCCAATGTCCCAGCTCCACTAGAGTTGGCATTTGACGGAAACGACCTGCCGGCACGCTGACCCACATGACTTTAACATACCCAGCTCATCCTGGTTGGGAAGACCGATGAGTGTGACGAGCGGAAAGGCGACCAAGCGCACGCGACTCGGAAAGATAACAGCATCGATTGCCCGTGGCACACTGAGGTCGGCACAATTCTGCATCGCCTCGGGCCTGAAATACCACATCGTCGATGCTGAATGGAAGATGAACTACCTTCACGACGACGAGGTCACGGACCTGCTTGAGATTTCAGATCCGAGTATCACTACGATCCTGACGTACTCTACTCGCCATTCGTATTGTGAGAGAAACATGCGGCAAGCATGGACGGGCGCATCAGGTTTCGACAAGTTTGGCTTCTGCCTTGTTGCAGGAAATGCCGCATACTTGGATGCGGACGAGCGGAGACGCCCTCTAGCTAGGACGATTTGTGAGGCTGTGAAGATAGTCCGGAAGAACTGTGAAGACCGAGAAGTCTGGATTGGAACGGAGGGCGTTCTACGTCTCGCGACGGAACTCGCAATCGAGCACGGGTTGACACCGTTTCTGCTATTCGACAAGAGTCTTGAATCGAACATCCAATCATTGAGAGATCGCGGGTTCACGGGAGACTTCGCGGTTTACGTTCCATTCTACATCTCAGCCAACCGCAGACGAGTGCTTCATGATGTCCTCTACCGCCTTTCAGGTTACATGCTCCGCCGGAAATGGGTTCGCGAAGAAGCAAAACGGCTCAGCTACGACCTGTCCCTGCCCCTACTGAGGACCCTGGTCCAAGAAAAGAGACCGCTGTCAAAGAAACTCATGAAGAGTTCACTGGGCACATTGCTTGCGGAAGCGGCAGGTTCTCTATCGGTTTTCGGAGATCCAGAAGCCGTCGAGGAACGGTTGCGAGTAATCGCAGGACTAGGACCCAAGGTCATTGTCGGTCTGCCAATCAAGGAGAGTGAAGATCAGATCTCCGCCTTCAACAGATGCCTTAACGCTGCTACGCTCTGAAGGCTGTCATGAGGAGGAAAGACACCTTGTTGTGTCATGATACGATCCAGATGAGTTTCTGCCGCTTTGAAACTGTTCGCTAAGGTAGCCTTCTCTTTGAGATGACCTCCGGATTGACGGGATGCTTCGGTGTTTTCCCAATCAGTATTCTCTCGGCCTCGAGAGCGGCGTTCTTCTGAAGCTTTGATGATGATTGTTCAGAGTACCAACCAATGTGAGGTGTCACGATCACATTCTCAAATCCGAGTATCGGGTCGGTACTACTTGGCGGCTCTTTTGCCAGAACATCGAGGCCCGCAGCTCCGATCCTGCCCTTTCTGAGTGATTCGACCAGAGCTTCCTGATCTATGACTGAGCCTCTAGAAGTGTTAACCAATACCACAGAATCCTTCAGCATGGCTAGTTCTTTCTTTCCGATGAGCTGTTTCGTTTCTTTCGTCAGCGGCACATGAATCGATACCACGTCAGAAACAGCCAACAACTCATCGAGGTCGGTATATCTCGCTCCAAGTTTCTCCATGGCTTCGTGAGGAACGTATGGGTCATAGGCGACCACCACTGTCCTGAAGCTTCGCATCCTCTCCGCTACCTGCCTTCCGATGTTGCCGAATCCTATGATTCCAACCGTCTTTCCGTCCAAGCTATTGACAGGTCTGAACTCTCTCCAATTCCATTCGCCAGCTCGAGTGGATCGGCCGATCCGATCTAGCTTCCGTGTCAATGCAAGAATGAGAGCCACTGTGTGATCTGCGACTTCGGATGTCATGAAATCAGGAACGTTGCACACCACTACGCCATTCTCAGTCGCGGCACTGACATCTATATTGTCATACCCGATCCCATACTCCACGACGCCTACCAGTTCCGATAGGCTGTGGATCACGTTTCGCGTGACGGGCGAGGCATCACACATGATTACGTGTGCATTTCTTGCAGCATCGATGACTTCCGATTCATTTGTACAATGGAATTGCTGAACTTTGGCGCCAATTCTTCCAAGTATCGCCTGCTCCTTGTCTCCGTTCTCAAATGGGCTGTCTGTTATTGCAACAGCGAAGTGTCCTCTCACACGTGTTCCCTGATGCGGCAAATTCCTTTCCTGAGTTGATTTAACGATTCTGCAGATGTAAGCTCACTAAGACTCGTCTCTAGACATCTCGTCAAAACCCAACTGAATTCAAGTACGCATTAGGTTTCGGAAAACTGAAAAGTGATGGCTAGTGTTCAGGGAGCTCTAGCGCTGCAGAAATGAAGTGGAAAGAGAAGGTCCTGATGATTCTCGGACCAAGCGAGCTTTCTTCTGAAGTCTTGAACACGATGTCACGGCCACTTCCGGCTCACTACATGGATGACTGGGTACCGATGTATCGCGAAACAGTCAACCTCACGAAGTGAGTTCTCAGAACGAAGAATGACACTTTCATAATCGCCGAATCAGGTTCTGCAGGAACGGATGTCGCATGTGCATCGGTTGCAAATAGGATCTTGAACAGTTTGCCCATGCTTGCATCCACTCAAGTTCTTATCTAATCACTTCTTCAACGTCTCTGTACCATTTCCTCTTGGGCCCTACTCGAGCTCTCATTTTCCAGCCGGTTGTCTTAGGCTCGTTCGCAATTCGCTCCAAGAGCTGATCTGTCTTGGTGACAACATCGCGGCTGTCTTCTTCAGTCATGGATGAGCGAGAATATTCCTTGATCTTGTCTAGGTTCGTGGTGACTGTGTAGTAGAATCCCCAGTCCTTGGCTAGGAGTTTAGAAATGTATTGGGCGTTTATGGTTTCCTTGTCCGAGTCTCCGATTTCATGCTCTCTCAGCAGGACAACGGTATCGATTTTGTCCTTGTCGTTCAGCTGAACGATCTGCATCTTCTCCAGCAAGAAGTCGGCTAGAGTGATCGTCGGTGAATCGAATCCCAACCTGCCCCTGAAATCGAGTGTGTGACACATCTCCAATTGGTCGAAGAATATGTCGGCCATTCTATGATTTGCGGGATCACTGTACTGCTGACGCATCATCCCGAAATAGGCGTTGAATCGGTCATCGGAAGCGTAACCGAGCTCAATGAACAGTGGCTTGATGCTCGGGTTGAATTTGCTGTAAGTCATGAAGTCTATGTCGGTGAGCGCACGTTTCATAGCCGTGTGCAGATGCAGGAACTTCGGGCAATGTTTCCTGATCACAGTGGCACCCATGACTCTCATCACAATGCCCTTCTCTTGTGCTCTTTCTACTATCCTGGTGGCTTCGTCTGCGAAGTCTGACATGACGGCTGCGCTCAATTCGCGTGCTTCCTAACGATGGGGTGCTCCCTCACGTGGACCCGCAGACGGTAAAAAGGTTTGAGAAGAAACCGGTAACGCTACTTCTGGCGGTCATGTTACCTTAGTTTCTTTGGTTTTATGCAAGGTGGTGTCGGCTCTTGTGCTGGCATAATCATGCCGATCCCAGGTGCATTCATGCCAGGGGGAGACTGGAGAAAGGCTGTGCTCACGATACTTATCGGGCAAGGAATATTCTTCGCGATAGGTGACTTTGTCGGCGTCATAATCGCCTTTCCAATAGTCTCAGGTGTGGTCTTTTTGATAGCCAAATATGCGAAGAAGATCGGACTCAAGTAGTCGCTTCTCGGACTGTTCCCGCGTGACGGACCGCAATCTTAGGTAGACTCGACTACGACGGCTGTACCATAGGCGAGGACTTCATCCATCCCTTCAGCTATCTCAGTGGTGTCGTATCGCATACCGATGACTGCGTTTGCACCGATGGCACGGGCGTGGTCGATCATGTGCTGGAGCGCCTCCGATCGTGCCTGTTCACACATATCGATGTACGCATCAACCTTGCCTCCGACGATCGCGCTCACCCCCGCTTGGAATCGCCCTCCGATGCCACGTGTTCTAACAGTCAAACCCCTTACAATTCCAAGCTCCTTGACAATTCTGCAACCCGAGATAGAGAATGCTGTTGTGCAGGGAATCTGCGTCGGCTGAGGATGAGGGGGAAGGCTGCTCACATGCGCCGTTGACGCTACACCAGCGCCAGACACCTGGCTACCGCAGTTCTGACAGAATGCTATTCCAGCCGAAAGCTGGGCTCCACATTTCGCGCAGAATGGCATCCAACACACCGATTCTAGTAACCTGAGAAGAAACCCTCATATGCGTATCGGCCCCACGCCATGTAAAATCCAGTCGGAATTGGCCTGATTTCATCTGACTACGAGGATCAATCTCAATGATATCTGTCTTAGCCGGTGAGGAATGAAGACACGTGGAAATCCATGTCCGGAATCTTGGCGAGAAAATGCGCCAGATCATAGCCGATAGAGAGCGATCCTATCGTGGTAAGTTCTCATCCGAACTTAAGCAGGTCTTCAGATCAGTCGGATCAGTCGAGAAGGCAGCGTCAAACCTCCGAGAGGCCGTTGGACGGGCTTGGGGAACTCTGAGCAAGCCGGCGGAGCAACACGGCGCCCGACTCTCCGAACAAGTTCTAGAGGCCTGCAGGTCCCTAGTCACGCGCAGGCCTGAACCCTCATACGATGAGTTGAGGAGGTTCCAAGAGGAGTCGATTCAAACCATTCGAGCGATCGTGAAAGTGTACAACAAATATGTCCCAAGCATAATTCGGAACGTCAAATCCGAGTCCTCAACCCTTGAAGACTCCATTGCCACGCTCAGTCAGAATATCACAGAGCTTGGTCAAGTCCTCGATAGTTCAAAATTGAAGGAACTACAGCTCATAGCAGAGGACGCCGATCAGCTCATAGGGACTGCTCAAGAACTGAGTCTCAAGACGGATGAGATTCAGCAAACGAAGGAAGCCATAAGGAGGCTTCAGGATCGCGACTCGGCACTCCAGGATAATCTCTCCACGCTTGGTCGTGATCGTACCCTCAAAGAACTGGATCAAATTGAACAGCAAGCCCGACAGAAGGAATCAGAAATCCTTGCACTGCTTGAACCTTTGCTGAAGCCCCTGCGAAAAATAGACCGAGCTGACGACAAGGCGCTTGAGGGGTCGAGCAAAGTAGTTGTCAACAAGATTGTTGAGAATCCGCTTGCGAGTGTGCTAGAGACTCCGGCCGGCGAGATGCACCAGCTGCTCATCTCGGTCTACGAGTTGCTTGAGAGCGACGAGCTGCTCCTTGATCAGAGAAGAAAGCGGAGAGCCTACGAAGCCATACAGGTACTCCAAGCAGGAGCCCTAGACCGATTTAGAGAGGACCATGGCTTTTTGGAAGCAAACCGACGGGAAGTATTGAGGCAACTCAAGGGTTCCGGTCTATACGACAAGTGGCTTTCAGTTCGAAGGCAATTCGATGATCTTCGCATAGAAATCAATGAGCGCCAAGGCCGGATCACGGAATTGGAATCACAGGAAGCACGGCTGCGAACATCCGTCCTAGCCGGCAAGGAGCGAATACAATCTGCTCTCCAAGAAGTTCTGGACGAGCAGGTGTCCATAGTCCTATGATTCCGAGGATAAGGTGTGTCGCACAGATCCAATGGAGCCTAGTGACAAGCCCTATCCGCTCACGAGTGAACGCGCAAGCAAGAAGATGTTGCTCTTGTGTTCCCAAATCCGCCTTTTCGAATAGGCCCACCAGCTCTTGCCAAACGGAATGTACTCACTTGCTCGGTACCCTCTTTGGACAAGTTCCAGTTTCTTCTTGTCTCTGATGCCCATTAGCATCTCGAACTCAAAATCTGCATGATGGACGTTGCTCAGACGTATCGCTTCCTCGATTAGTTTCTCGTCATGACTTGCAATGGCAAACCCTTTCCCTCGTTCGAATATTGTCCGCATGAGCTTTGAGAAGTTCTCATCGATCTGTTTCCTCCGCTTGTAGACTATCTCGGGGCTCTCGTTGTAGGCACCTTTGCATAGTCTAATCGCACCACCAAGATCGAGAATGCGGTTCACATCTTCCTCACTTCTCCTCAGGTAGGCTTGGATAGCGATCCCGATGTTGTCGTATCTCTTGCGGAATTCGAGGTAGGAATCGACTATCTGCGCCGTGAAAGGTGAACCCTCCATGTCGACCCAGACGAAGGTCCCAAGCGACTTGGCTTTGTTCTGAATCTTGGCGAGGTTGTCCCTGAATAGGGAAGGGTCAATAGAAAGGCCCAGCTGGGTCGGTTTCACGGAAATGCAGCCCTCGATTTGACGTGACTTGAGTGCATCAAGGATTTCGAGGTATTCTGTGGTGGCGGCGGTCGTCTCTTCTCGGGAAGTCGTCTCCTCTCCAAGCAGGTTGAGTATTCCTCGCACCCTGCGGGTGTTGGATTGTTGAACGCGCGCGAAGGCGTCCTCACAAGTCTCCCCTGCAATCCAATGTTTCGCAATCCGAAGAAGAAGACCTGTCCACAGACTCGCCAATCTACTCACTGTCCTTGGAGGCAAGCCATACCGTATTAAACGGTATTAGTGAACGGATTCGTTGGGTTCCAATGGCCTAATAGTGAGGGTCTGAAAGTCTCCCTCCGACTCGGTACTGGAAGCCGTGGTGAAATCGATGCCCGACATGTCTTCACGTGTGAGAGTGGTGGCGCTGGGAGACAGCCTGACAGTTGGCTTCCAATCGTACGGACTCGACGAAGACGCTTGGAAGTCGACTCCATATACTGATTTCTTGAGCGACAAGATCGGCCGGGACTTTCCATCTGACTCGCTCTCAATCGAGATTATCAACAAGGGACTTGTTGGCGAGCTTTCAGAGCAGATGGTAGCTCGATTCGATTCAGACGTGATCCGGCTTTCGCCCAGAGTGGTAATAGTCTTAGGGGGCTCGAATGACCTGGGGTGGGGACTCGCTCCAAGACAGATACTACAGAACCTGAGTACGATGTACGGGCTTTCACGTGAGAACCAAATAACGCCAATCGCGTGCACCGTGCCATCAATACTCGGATACGACGAAGGGATCCCTACACGGATCGTATTGAACACGCTGCTGCAGGAACATTGTAGAGAAATCGGGATACGGTGCGTTGACCTTTTCCGTGCAACGCGGGACAAGGACACGAAAAGGCTCGCTTTGCAGTACTCGAGTGATGGGCTCCACTTGAATTCTGAAGGTTACAGAAAGATCGGCGCCGCTATCTACAAAGAGGGTCTGTGCCCTGTCCTACGTGCAATACTCAAGCGCGGCGTCTCAACTGGTGACACCTGAACGTCCGTGCAAGGCTATCGCGTGGCCCTTGAGTGTTCTTCTACGTCACGTTAGTGTCGCTAGCATGGCTGACGTTTGTCGTCGTCTAGCGTTTGCACCCGATTGCGTCACCGAATTTGGTTCTTGGCAACGATGCTTTCTTCTTCATTAGGCGGTCGTATTCGGTGTCCTCTAGGACGGCGACGCATCGACCTATGCTTGACTCGCCGTCCACGAATCGCCACGGGAAGAACCCAATCGTTGTGCGTTGGTTGAGCAGTAGGTCAATGTCTCCTCCGATGCACTCAGCGTGGATTATTGTGTGAGGGAACATCTCGATGTGCATGAGCTGGTACTTGTCGTCGGTGAAGAACTCCTTCAATGCTTTGCCATACTTCTTTTGGAAGTGAGCGTCGGCTTCTCTTGCTTGTCTAGGCATCCAGTCGCGGATGATCGTGTTCATTGGGTGGTCGGCGCTACCGCAGTCGACGCCAATCCACTTGATCTTCTTTCTCTTGGCCCACTCAGCGAATTCTCTGTCTGGGCCAGGATGCTTGACCATGTATCGGATTTCGTCGGCGGTTGGTTGGTCCCAGCCGTATTTGTGGTAGCCGGTGTGGATGATCAGTATGTCGCCTTCTTTGGTCTCAACTCTGTCCTCTATCATCTTCGAAGTATAGACATCATAGTCGCCTGCTGCGTCTGATAGGTCTACTACCGCTCCTGGTCCGACTAGGAAATCCATCGTCAAGCTCGCAATGTCCTTTCCTGGGGTGTAGAAGTGTATCTCTCCGTCCAGGTGAGTACCGACGTGGTTGGAGTGTGTTAGAATCTGGCCATTCGCTCCATTTGGAGCAAGTCGCTTGAAGTATTTCACCTGAAGCGGCTCGTATGTTGGCCACGGCGGAGTTGCTATTCCAATCGGAACCGTCAGATCGACGAATTTCATTACAAAGACCTTCCATGCCTCATGAGGCGGGGTCAAACGTTCAGGTAACGAGATATATGCCTTACGAGCGAATCCTCCGAACCGAGTCGCCTAGTCTTTCTCCATCTTTCGCAACGCATCCTGAAGATCGGAAATTCCTAGGCCTGCGCCGGCGATCCCGTCTTTTCTCACAATCGCCGCGCCGTCTCTGAACCCAACCAAAGTCGGGACTACGTTGACTTTGAATATCTCCCATAACGGGTTGTTTTGGTCGCTGATGTCGACGAGGGCTCCATTGGGGTTGGTCCTCTTCATCATTATGCTTTCGAAGATCGTGAGAAACGCTCTGCAGAACGGGCACCAACTAGCATAGAACACGGCTAGGACATCACGTGAATCAATGAGCTTAGCTCCCGAAAAGTCATCAGGCTTCAAGGAGAGCATATGTCATCTACGTCCTGCTAATACGCGCGAACCATATCAGTAAAAAGGGTATCGAGCGGCCCGGCGGCGGAGGACTGAGTATGTTCTGCCAAATGCCTCCGAAGCGATTTCGATATCGATGATCAGAGAATGTGTGGACTCCTGTGAACTGAATCTCCAATCGACAACAGAAAAAGCGTTTGCTTCAATCGGTGACGTTTCCTCCTGAGCGCGCGTTAACAGTCTGCGGATGTTTTGGCAGAAGAACCCCCAGTGCGATTGCACACGAAACGAACACAATCGCCGATAATTCGTATGGGGTTCTCGGATTAACCAGTTCAGCGGTTATTGCACCGAACGCCGAGGCGGCCATGAAAGCAATCGCACAGACCATCTCGTAGAACCCCATTGCAGCCCCACGAAGCTCCGGTTCAATATCATCTGCAATAATCGCCACATTGACTGGGAAGATGCCGCCTATCGAAAGACCCGCCAAAAGAGCGCCAACAACAATGAGCAAGAGACTTGGAGCGCTCCCAATCGTCACGAATCCTACACATCCTACGAGCAGAGCGGCTAATACCACACGTCTTCTCCCTAACCTATCCGATGCAGTTCCAGCAAATGCAGCGCCGAGTATTCTTCCGATCCAGAATATCGACAAAGCACTCCCAATCCAGAAGATGGGAATTCCAAGGCCGGCTGCGTAGACTGAGAGCAATGCCATGACGGTTGCCAGTCCGAACGTGTAGCCTGCTCCAAGGACGTTTCCGGCTACCAGGCCACGAGACGAGAGTTTCCGCGACAGTCCACCGCGCGGCGTTGTCCCCCCGTGATGCGTGCGTTTCGGAGTGTCGACAAACCAAACTACGAGTATCGAAACAGCAGCGAATGCAAAGTAAGTCGAGAAGGCTAGAGTAAATCCGAAGAAACCTGTCATGACTCCTGCCGCAAACGAGCCGATGGCAAAACCGAGTCCGTAGACAGTTGTGACGAACCCAATGCCTCTGCCGACGTGCTCAGTATCCGCAGTCTCTGTTGCAAGGGCCTCCATTGGTGGCCAGAAGCACGCCCACGCGAGTCCTTCCAATCCCTTGATCGCGATCAGTTCTGTGACGCTAGTGTCCCGCAGGAACCACAAGGCCGCTAATGCGCTCAAGGCGCAACTCATTGCCAGAACTGGTTTTCTTCCAATCCTATCAGAGACACGCCCGGTCAGAAACGCTGAGAATGTAAAGACAACTCCCCATGCGGTCCCCATCAGTCCGATCTCCACCCAGCTCGCTCCCATTTTTGACGCGAACAGGGGTGAAATGGGCACGCCAAGACCGATGGCGAACATGAGCAGGAATGTCAACACATACTGCCCTGCTGGGCGTGTCATCACGAATGCCCTCTGAATCGAGGAACAGGAGTTGGGCGGTTTGGGGTAAATGGCTTCTCCCGTGTTGTTCGAATCGTCGTCACTCCTCCGGTAGTTTCACTTACCTCACCAGTCTGTCGTGTCATTCCCCGGTTCTTATCGCACCGTCTACCGTACGCTCTGCCAGTCAATTTGACAGGTGAATCACATGGTCCTCCGCGGTATCGCGCGCATAATACTCGGGACGCGCTCAGACAGAAGTCGCACAGGCGTTCTCTACATTCCTGCTGACGTTGTGAAAGATTCGCTGTTCCCCTTCTCGGCCAACGAGGAAGTAATCGTCCGAATAGATGGTGAGAGACTGGTTGTTGAGAGGAGTTCGCATTGAGCGAATACAAAGAACAGTACACGTTCGGAATGGATTTCGGAACCAGTGACTTCAAGTTCGGGCCGATAACTTGCGGCGACGCCCCCAAGATACTACGAAACAGAGGGTACTTCCCGGATCGAGAGTCCATCATGATGCGAGCACTGAACCAGGCGCCAGAAATCGTCGTCGGGGACGACGTTCCTCGTTACCTGCAATCCTCAGAAGACCTGTCCTCGCGGCTCGTCTACCCTATGCGAAACGGCGTGATAGATCGGGGAGACAACAGAGCCTGGAGAGTCGTCAACGAGATCTCCCGTTTCGGGCTCGACATGTTTCGACCTAAACCAGAGCAGAACTTCGAAGGTTTCTATGTAGTGGCATCGCTTTCCAGTGTCTCGCCGCGATACATGTACGAGAGTCTCTTCGAGGCCATGACTGCAGCCGCCAAGGATGGACTCGTCAAAGCCGTCACTGTAATCTCTCAACCATTTGCAGTTGCAATAGGTCACGGAGTCACGACCTGTGTCGTCGTCGAGTCAGGGCACGGAAATACGCAGGTGTGTCCCATTAGCAGTTACCCGATACGTAGCGCGCTCGTCGCCGTGAACCGCGGAGGCGGAGAAGCAAATTCCATCACGGCTGAGATCCTCAAAGATCTTGGGTACGGAGATCTCGCTCGTGAGGAAGCGTTCGTCCGTCGTGTAAAAGAGGATTTGGGTCTCCTTCCGCTGAATCTAGAAAGCGCGGTCAAGGCCGCGAAGGACAGCCCCGCGAAGTTCAGGGCAAGATTCAAGGTGCCAGGAACCAGAGTCGAAGTTGACTTCGCTGAGAAGTCATGGCAGAGATTTCTAATCGGAGAATATGTCTTCAACCCTCAGAATGAGCTGTTTCAGAGTTACGTGACTCGTGGAATGCCCAGGCCCAAAGATGTCAAAATAGGCGACGCCGTTTTCGAAGGCATGATCGACTTTGGAGAAGCAATAGTAAGGTCTGTGGAAAGATGCCCGGTCGAGCTTCAGCCCCTACTGTACAAGGAAATTCTGCTCTCCGGCGGAAACTTCAGCTGGCAGTCTCCCGAGAAACTTCGAGACTTCGCAACGGATGCTCCTACAAAGATGAAGGCGCTGTTGAAAGAGAAGGGAGTCAAAGGAGTGTCCGTCAAGATGACGAAGAACCCGCAACACTCGGTCTGGCATGGGTGCATCATCTACGGCTATGCGGTTCCGGAGGACTATGGATGGAATTGGGAGCGCATGGAGGGATGGCTCCCTGGCGCAGCCTAACCTGGTCAACATAAGGCAAAGGATTCGTCAGCGTTTCGCAAGTGCCGGCCTTGTGGAATCTCCTATCGTAGACAATGGTCCGAACCCGGATATGTTCTTCCAAGGCGAGGATACGAGTGTTCGTGTGGTCATTCTAGACGAATCCGGCTGGGGAAATCGACAAGCCTTCCTGAATGCGATAATGAAGGCAACAGCTCTTGCTGGAAAGTCGAGCAGGACATACCTTGCTCTTCCCAAGAGTGCCGCTTCACTCACTGACGCGAGACTCTTTCATGAGCGAGGCATCGGCCTCTTCACCTACGACCATAGAAACGTCGAGGAAGCCCTACCCGCACGCTATTTCGAGATGGAGAGCGTAGCGGTTCCCCAAACGAGTGAAGCAGTGGATCATCGGTTCGAAAGCGAGATCCGAGAACTTCGCGCCCAGATCGACACCCTCGAACGAACTGTTCAAAGTCTGAGTGAGGAACTTATGTCTCTGAGGCGTATGCCTTCTGTTCCAGAACCTGTCGAGAGCTTTCCTTCGAGACGCACCATAGCCCCGATTACTACGGCGGAGAGTCTGCCGACTTTCTTCGCGGGAAACCCATGGCTGGAAGTCCTCTCAAGGCGAGGAAGGGAGGAAGCAAGGATTGCTCGCTGAGAGTTCAGGAAGTTTTGTTCGGGTTCCCATTCGGTCAATTCAGGTTGTCATTGACTTGGAGGATCCATTAACGCCTGAGCTGACATTGGACGATTTTGTCAGAACTTACGGTGTGACCCCAGCGTCGCCAAGATATCGGGTCCTTAGCGTGGAGGTTCTGACTTGCCCTGAGGATCAGCTGCCAATACTAGCGTCTGAGTGTGGGCACTGCACGAGGTTCGTGAGGAGAATGGACGACGTCGCTTATTTCAGAAGAGAGAATTCGTCCGATTCAATCATCCATTGAACATTGGGCCCTCGGAAAGTTGGTGAGCCGAGCGAGTCCCAGCCGTCTAGGTTTCTATGACTTCACACTTGACTCGTTTTAGAACTTCTGCGGCTTGATCAGCATTCAGCTTTATCGTGTAGAGCTTGCTCGGTGTTCTCAGTTTCAACTTGACGATGTCCTCTAGGCGTTTGACTCTGCACTCTTCCGCTCGCTCCGAAATGCGAACAAACTCTTCAATGTCGCTGATCTGCGCGGGCATGACTCTCAGCTCTCGATCAGATTCAAGCAAGCCTTGCCGGGGTTGATATAAAGTATGTGAGACGGCTGAGCTGCGGCCAATTCACCCTCCGTGCGCAACGGGCAGGAACACAACTTCATCCCCATCTCTTAGCGCGGAATCGATCCCATTCAGGGCTCCGATCTCTGTTCCTGAAACTAGGATCAATGCATTCGGTCTAGGGTCCTTCGTGTCTGCATCTATCAGATATGTCTCAAATTCGGGGCGAGCGATCACGCTGACCAGCTTGTTCACGAGCTGCCGTATAGAGATTGAACTCTCAAAGTCAAGCTCGAGCCTTTCTGTCTTTGCAGCGGTCTTCAGAACTCCGTAGAGCCTAACGTGAACTCGCAACGTCCGGCCTTCTCATGGCAGTTTCGCTAGTTGAAGATAAACGTCTCCTCCTCGTAGCGTCTGCCTCCGATGATAGCCCCGGAAGGCTTACGAGTTATTCCCCTAATTCTTAGGCTCGAAACCAGTCTTTGGTTTAGGTCCGTGAGCGGTGTGTTTCGGTCTGTTAGTGTGATCAGAGGCACGTTTACCCCTAATGGTCGGGCGGGAATAATGTGCCTCGTCACTTTGTGTGGTAAAAGTCGCCCCGTCAGTCCTGCTCTCCGTACCGAAGCTTTGTCTATCATCGGCAGCGTCATCACGGCCTTTGTCTTCTTGTCGACAAGATTCTTGAGTGCGTCGCTCTCCGTCTCGAACTTGACTGTGAGGCCGAGTTTTCGGAGGCACTGTTCCGCGGTCTTGAGGGTCGCAAAGACTCGCATGTCGCCATTCTCGAGTTTGAGACACTCACGGTGCGCAAACAGCATTGCGAGTACAGGATTCTCTCTAATGTTCGAAATGTCAAACGGGAATGTTTCGAATCTGAGGCCTGACGCCGAGAGGGCGAGCTTGATCTCGTCGGAACTCATTGTGCCGGAGATTGATCTGTACCAAGTACCGAGTTTGATACTGGGATTCAGATAATCGACCGCACATACTGGTATGCAAGCGCAATCGAGCTCCCTTAGTGCGACCACACGGTGCATTCCATCGAGGACAACGCATGAATCAGTGTCGACAACTACGGGATCCCTCACTACTTCGTCGCGCAGAAACTCGCGCTTTAGTTCGGCCACTCGGCCAGGAATAGTCTCCTCGTGAAGAAGAAGACTGTCCGTTGACGACAGATAGATGTGAAGATCGAGTTTCTCGTGCCTGATCACGAATTCAGACGAGTGTTGCTCTGTGGCCCCGGCCAACGCTTGGAACCCATACCTTGCAGTTGTGCCCTCCACGCAATTCAACAAGAATCAGAAAGGGGGTAGAAACGGGCACAGCCGATCAAACGACTCAGACAGTGCCCCACTGGAGTCAGACAGTCCGGAAGTCACTTCACGAACTTGACCATCTTGGTTCCACAGGTTGGACAGACAGCACGTATCATGTTGCGTCCTTTTGCCGTTTTCTCTTTCGTCACAGTATCATCGGCGACTGTCTTCTTCTCCTTGCACTTTACACAAAACATCTCTACCATAACCATGCGCCTCCCTTCAATACGTTTGGAGTGTACCCCATTCTATCTCCATAAAAGTCTTTGCAAACTGGGTAGTTGCGCCCAGATGGGGGATGTCTCCCCATTCCCTTTTGTCACTTTGGTTCTTTAGTGATGGTTACAAAGTGCGAACAAATTGACATCGAGACATTCGTTTTCTGGGGGCCCACACATGCAGATTGTCAAATGCCTGCCTTCATTTTCAGAGTTCGTTTCGCATGACAAGAGCTGGAACCTCCTTGCCCAGACAATGGCAGCTTGCATCGATGTGGGCATCGACTCTGTGGACCTGAGAAGAATTGTTACTGATCGAGGAACGTGATCCAAGCTTGATCGAATGTTCTGCCGGTCTCAACTCGAACGGTATGGTGGTCTGAGACATGGATTAAACAGCCGCACACGAGATTTTGGAGATCAGAACAATCTTCGTGCCAAAACAATTCGTAGATTATGAAAGCGTGAGAAAGAGGCAATACACTTTGTCGGTCGAGTGATCAGTCAAGAAATAGTCTAAGCTGCCGCGGGCGTGCTTTCCTGTTCTGTTTGTTCTTCTTCCTCTTCACCGAGACCCAGTTGAGCTTCTGGACTCATCTGCATCAATGTCATTCTATGAGCATCTGTCACTTTGAGACGCGTGACGTACCCTGCTATTCGGTTTCTCAGTTTCTTTGACGGTGCTTTCATCACTTCATTGACTGCTGCCTTGTTTGCCTCATACTCGCTCGTGAACTTTTCAGGGAATCTCTCGATCAGTTCTCTCGCTGCCCGCTTGACCGTTTCCGTGCGAACTTTTCCCAAGTTGTTGTCTCCGATTCAGCGCGAGGGCTTGCAATAATGTCTCTAGCCTAAAAACCTAGAGTTCACTCCCTCGCCACGAATGATGTCTCATGGTTGCCAATAACATGGCGGAATCCTGCGAATGTGGGCCCGAATGCGAGGTCGCTTTGAGGTTCCGATGCCGGAGCCGGTTCAGAGTCCATGAGTGGCTTGGAAGTAAGTTGTGAGCAAGGGGCACGAGGTTCACATTTCCACCTCTTTTTTCTCATGCGCTGAAGTGCCGATTGACATAGTGCAGTAGATGAGAAGAGCTCAAAAGTGGCTCCTAGTCGCCGCAGAAGGCGCTAATCATGCTCATACTGTCCAGAAGTGGCAAACCTTAATAGAATCTGCAATTCCAAACCTTTTTCTGGTTGTTTTCTTGCGAAACGGTGAACTTTCTACGGCGGCCGTTCGGAGACTCATCGAGAAAGCCGGTGCTGAACGAGTGGGGGACGATGCTGTTGAAGAAATGCGTCGCATCTTGGAGGAGCACGCCATACGCATCAGCAAGGAGGCTACGACACTCGCCACTCATGCAGGCCGCAAGACCGTCAAAGCCGAAGATATCCAGCTCGTTATCAAGCGCGTCCAGCAGCTCTAGTCTCGTCGAGATCGATCACTGTTTATCTGTGAAACGTCGTTTCTCACTGGATATCGCGAATCGGCTGCTTCTTATGCACATCAGGGCCAAGAACAATCATGATGGGCCCGGGGCGATTTGAACGCCCGACCAACCGGTTATGAGCTTCGACAACTTCGCCCTGTCGAGATTGTTACGGTCGCTCCAACCTGGCTGAGCTTCCCGGGATTCCATGTCCTTACGGGCCCGGGCCCATTCCTAGACCGACATTCGCATGTATTTAGCTGTGTAGTCCGCAGCTTCGGCATGGCTATGCCTTGAACCTTTGAAACACGATTCTGAGCGAGTCCCCCGTCCACTCGAAGACAGGAATGTTCCTTCTAACCCGCCTGAACTTCTCAGCAAGGGCTTGACCGAGTATCGGCAACGCGATAGTGGAATCCACGTGGCAAGTAGTCATCTGTGCCCTCGGACTGTACTTGCCCCAGCTTTTCGCCTCTTCAAGGGTTGCACCGCTAAGGCCGCCCCAGTGTGCCGCATCTGTGGTTACTTGGATGGCGTAGTCATGTGTTCGGTCGTGTCTGGTTGCGTAACCGGCTACAACCGCAGACTGCTGTATGAAGTTCTTTGGAACTCCGCCCCCAAAAATCACTACTCCGCTCCGCGAAGATTTCTCAGTGATCAAAGCACTCTCATGAACGTCTCTCATATGATCGACGATGATTCTCCTTCCTCGTCTCCTATTCGCGAACATCATTGCAAATCCCAAGGAGCTGTCAGAGAGGGCAGGGAGAAAAATCGGGACGCCCGATTCCTCTGCGGCGATTGAGATGCTGTCCTTGTCCCGTGCTCTCTCAGAAAGCCATGCGCCGAGCTTCTCAGTGATCTGGCGAGAGGAGTAGGGGTAGTTGTCTCGAAGCAGAGAACAGAACTCTTTCTCAATCTCGACATCAAGTCGGTAGAATCTTCTCTCGTCGGCGTACACATCGTACATCCTGTCAACTCTGTATTTCCTGAGTTGGACATCATCGACTTTGTCGGTTCCTTTGAAGTGCTTTCCCCCAATCGCCTCATAGGCGTCATGGTAGATCGTTGCACCGGTTGTTACTAGCGCGTCAATCATCCTTCTTCTGATCAACTGTACGATGATCTTCCGCATGCCTGCCGGCACCATGGCCCCTGCGATTCCCATCCAGATGACTATCTGTCGTTTCTTCAGCATCCGAGTCCAAATCTCGAAGGCCTCACCGAGTCTTCTTCCTTGGAAGGCAGTGGAAGCCATTTCGGAAATCAATTGATCTGTTGTCTTGCCGGCAGAGATCTCGAACGGTCTCGTGGGATGACGAAGGAGATGTTGGCGACTCATCGACACTCGCTGTACCATGGTTTGTCGCATATATCATTAAAATGCTGCGTTGTCATCGTGTTCGTCTCTCGATTGAGAAGTTTCTGCAGCCCTCTCGGGCTGTGATGTCAGCAATAGCCCGATTGTGATCGTCTTCCGAGTGTCGCAAGGTAGGCTTTGTTCGCTGGAGCCTGGTTGTCGCTTTGCTCATGCGGTCTTGGCATGTGTCTTGAAGTCGAGCTCGTATGCCCTCCATGCCGAATGGTGTGAGGTGCCCCGCATTTTCGGTACTCTGAAGTAGCGTGTGAGGCCTGAGGGTTCCTCTTGGACTTTCATCTCGAAGACTCCGTCGGCACTCTCTTGCACTGCTGCTAATATCGCTGTGGGGAAGGCTTGTCTGTTGAGCGTTACGATGGAATCGAACTTGACAATCCTTGTCTTGGCTCGTAGCGTTCGAATCAATTCTAAGGATGAGGCCAGTCCCCTCTTGCGAATTAGAGTATCAAGCGAATCGAGGAGGAAGAGGCCTTGGGTTCTGTTCTCCAGAGCTTTCGACACTGCGATGCTCAATTCTGAGAGGTTGTTCGGATCAGCGCTCAACTCTTCATTACTTGTCATGCCGATCTGGGGAGAATAGCAGTCGATTATGATAAGGTCGCGCAATCTCTCGGGCATGGCAAACGGTCCAACTAGAGGTCCGAGGTTTCCCATCTGGCTCAGTGAAGCGCGTATCTCTTCTGGAGATTGTTCCAAAGTCAGATACACTACACGCCGCTTCTGTCTGAGGCACTTTGCAACGAACTCTAGACATAGTTCTCTTTTCGCGGTGCCTGGGTCACCCATGATGAGAAGCATCACGGGTGAGGGGATTCCAGATGGTACAATGTGGTCGATGATCTCGATTCCTGTCAATTCTCTGGTGACTTCTTCGAGGGGTTCTTGTTCTTGTTGTGCAGTTGTCTCTTTCAACTCGTCGGAGATTTCTCGTTGCAGAGTGACATCTCGGTCAGGGTCCAATGAGTAGATCTTCTGTTCTCGTAGCAATCCTATCTCGACGAGTTCTGTAAGATCAATTTCAATTTCGTCAGGTTTCCTTCCAACTCTTGCAGCAAGGCCTTCTAGGCTGTCGGCAGTTCTCGGATTGCTGTGGAAGAATGTGAGTAGCTCCGCTCTAGTATCTGATCCTAGCAATTTCCCTAGGGCGCCTTTCTTTGATGGGGGCACCTGTGAACCCTACGATTTCCTTCTAGTGAGCCTATTCGTGACTGTCTTGTCGCGATATCTCTTATGATTGCCTACTATTTCTATCGTTAGGTCGGAAAGCTTGTGATGGCCATGGCAAGAGAATTTCAAGCCCATCCCCTGCCCCTGCAGATGTGCTCGCACATTCTGCCGAAGCGTCTCTGCCAGGGCTTGTTCGAGTGAACGAACACAAGAGACCGGTAGGCTTTGTTCTTGGCAAGGTAGATTCGGATAGCCTCTGCCATCGCCTTGATGGTTCCGGCATCTGGCTCGTGTGGGAACTCAGTGTGCATGAAAGGGAAAGTATCCTCCAACTCTGAAGGTACGATCCCGTACGGCGGGCAATACAGGCAGACATGTACCTTGTGGCCAAAATGTACGAGTTCCATGCGTGTGCTTGTCCTATCCTTTGGGCCTTGCCTGGTCGCAGGCATCAGTAACATTGTCGTTGCTGCCTTAGGGTGTTCATAATCTCGGAGTAGCCTCTCAAGGTACGTGACATATTCCGGTCTTTGAAGACTCGTTGAGTCGAGGAAGAAGACCCCTTTGCGTTTCGTTGAAGGTGCAGCGCATGCCACATGGGACTTGTGCTCTCCGATCTTGCGAAGACCTTCCAGTAGGCTCGGGTGGCTCCTGCATCTCACTTCGATGAGTTCCCAGAGTCTTCCCTCGGCGATGGCTTCCTTTATTGTCTCAATTTCCTGCAGACAGGCAGATAGATTGTGTTCAGCGAGGAATTGAGTTCTCTCGATGAGAGGGCGTGATCTAACCTCTTCAGGCGTCGTCTTGTCGCATGTGCTGCATCCGCATGGGAAATACTCCATTTCTGTGAGATGTAGAGTGCCGGCGTTGGTCAGGTAGCGGCCCCTACGCGCATAGAGTATGTATGCGGCTGAATCGAACAAGTCACACCCAAGTGCAACGGCAAATGCAAACATGAATGGGTGACCCGCGCCAAACAGGTGAAACGGTGCACTTGAGGGGACGTTCATCTTTGCCGCCAAAATCATGTCGGCCAAGTCTGCGAAGAGGTACTGTTCCATCACTTCGGTTGGGCTTCCAAGGGCGTATATGTCGAATTCTCGCTTGGCCATTTCGCGGGCGCTGTGAGCAACCAGATCGGGGAACGTTCCTCCCTGTATCGGTCCCACCCAAGCTATGTCTCGTCTTGTGATTGCTTTCTTTGCCTCATCCGCTCTCCTGACGGTCTCTCTGACAGTCTCAGTCGCGCGAGCTTTGGAAGCTTTCGATCCTGTGGGCAAATCTAGGATAACACCGATGTCCGTTTGAATCGACTCTTGGTACCGAATGACCTCCAGGGGGCTGATCTCGACTTCCCCGTAGCGAAGAATCTGGTAAGCCCCCGAGTCTGTGGCGATGATACCGGGGAAGTCTAGGAAATCATGTATGTTGGTGACCCCGGTGTTCCCGGCTCGTCGCGATATCAGATACGCATTCGTGATTAGGGCTTTGCATCCAAATCTTTCGAACATCACACGTGGAGGGATCTCTTGAGCGAGTGGATTGACAACAGGAAAAAGTGCTGGAGTCTCAAGCTTTCCGCTCTTCGTTTCAAGGATCCCTATTCTACCTAGGACATCTCGTCGGTTGATTTCGAAAGACAATGCAAATCATTCAACAGGATCCATTCGTATTTCGTGCCAACGAACCTGTCTGATCCGATGTCCAGCTCGAGGCTCTATCTCTCGACTTGCACTAGGCCCCTTTGGGTTGTTCCTTCATGAACTCTTCGTAGACTTTCTGGACTCTTTCCGCGGCCGGGCCTGACCCTTCGATCATGCCTTTTTCGCCCAGTCGAATCTTGTCCATGACCACAATCACGCCTGCTCCTTCTACTACCCTGACCATTCTTGGGAAGACTCGCTCAAGTCTGTCGGCGAGTGCCTGCAAAGCGAATGGTCTCTCGACACTGTACATCTGTGCGATGGAGCGTCCGGTGATGAATAGCCTATGGACGGTCTTCCCCAATTCGTCGGTGCAATCTGAAATGCACACGGTGAGGGTGTCCGTATCCACTCCGGAGAGAATGCCCGTATATCTCTTGCCGCCACTGGTTTCTACAACAATCGGTTTCTGAAGGAGAAGCGCGAGCTCCTCGGAGAACTTTCTATCCGCAGCCGAAGACAAAGTGACCACCCCAAATACTCACGCGACGGCGTTAAAAGCCTGTGCCGATCTGCTTCTGATATTCGCTTGCTCTCACCGGTTCAGATCTGCCTTGCCGCTTGGAGCGAAGGATCGAGCGTGCTTCTTCGAGGTCGCTCGTTACCCAAACAACCTCCGTCTTCATGAGGTTCATCTTGGTTCCGCAATAGGGACATTGCCTGGTTTTCCTTCCCTGCCGTGCAAGTAGGAGCCCTCGACATTTCGGGCATACTACCACAAGGTAGGTCTTCTTCAATTTCCAATCCTCACTCGAGGTAACGGGCTAGGATTCCTTTGCGTTTCAAACTCAACAGCCAGTCTACCTTTGGTTGCCTCTGAATTCGCTTCTTGTGCATGTCCTTCATGATCAGTTGGATCACGCGGCTAGGCGCCTTCTCTGTGGTATCGATCTCAAGGATCTTATTCCACCCATAGTTCTCCACTGCGTCCCATAAGCAAATGTCAAGGATCTCGGCCTGTAGGTTCTCGCCAATCTTGGATTTCGACCATCGTTTGCGTTCGAGTCGTCGTTCCAAGACGATCGGATCACAGCGCAGAACAATCGCTCTGACAAGTCTGGGCAAAGGACCGGTTTCCAGCGCGATGTGACTGTCAATGACCAATCCATGGTCAGTTCGTGCGGCCCGCTCGCACAGCCTATTGCGGAGCCTCTTGAGGGAGACTGCGCGCGTTTTCCTCATCTCGTCGTATGTGTAGTCGACCTCTTTGTGTCTAAGCAAAGTCTTCGGGTCGACGTAGCAGGCTCGGAGCCTTGTCGCAAGTAGACGACTAATGGTCGTTTTTCCTGTGCCTGGTGTGCCTGTTATGAGAATTGCAGTTCCTTTCGTGAGTTCTGGCAACCAGTTCACGTTTGTGCTAGCTTGGTGCTCCGGGCGGGATTTTCATGACCTGTTTTGTTTGATCATTTTGAACCCGCGTCGCTGGCTTTCCCCGACTAGTGTCGCGAGAGGCCAGCATACTCTCGGCGTCACGCACATGACCGGGCTATACTACCGGAGCACTGCCGGTCTACGAGGCTTGGCGGCCTTTTTTAAAGGCTTGCATCAGGCGTTTGTCCTGAGCGATCCATTGCCCCAGATCTTGACGAGTCACCGAGCTCGTCGTGTTAATACTCCGGCATTCCTCCGCCGGGGCCCCCCTGCGGGGGTGGGGTTGGTGGAGGTTTTGCTGATGCAATGACGTCGTCGATTCTAAGGATCATCGAAGCGGCTTCTGTGGCAGATTTGATGGCTTGCTCCTTGACCTTGACGGGTTCGAGGACTCCGCTCTTCAGCATGTCTCTTGTCCCGCCTTTGAAGACATCGACGCCCTGCCATAATCCCTCCTTCTTCACATGAGCCGACCGCAAATCAACCATTATGTCAATTGGATCGAGTCCAGCATTCTCTGCCAGCGTTCTAGGGACAATCTCAATCGAATCAGCAAACGCTTCGATAGCCAGTTGTTCTCTTCCTCCTACCTTCTTGGCGTAATCTCTGATTCTCTTGGACAATTCCTCCTCGATCGCACCGCCCCCGGCCACGACTTTGTTCTTGGTGATCACATCTGCAACGACAGAAAGCGAGTCGTTCAGAGCGCGCTCGGCTTCGTCAACTAGCCTTTCTAATCCGGCTCGTATGAGTATCGCGACTGATCTTGGGTTCTTGCACCCTTCGACGAAGATCATCTTGTCATCACCGAGCTTGCGTTCCTCCACGAGGCCTGCAGATCCGAGGTCGCTGTCCCTGAGATCCTCAAGATTGGTGACTACTTTTCCTCCTGTTGCTCTAGCCAGCTTTTCCATGTCAGATTTCTTGATTCTTCTGGCGGCGAGGATTCCTTCCTTAGCGAGGAAGTGCTGAGTAGTATCGTCTATTCCCTTCTGGCACATCACCACGTTCGCTTTTGCGGCCTTTATCTTGTCCACCATGTCCTTCATCATCTTGGTCTCTTCGTCCAAGAACGCCTTCATCTGTGTTGGGTCGTTGATTCTGATCTCGGCGCTGATTTCAGTCTTCTCAATCTCCAGTGCGCTGTCTAGTAGTGCAATTCGGGCATTCTTCACGGACTTTGGCATGCCTGGGTGGACGACTTCCTTGTCCACTATGATTCCCTTGACCAGTTCGGTGTCGAGGAGGCTCTTTCCCTCCTTCTTGGTGAGTTGTATATTGTCGATATCGGCAGTCCATTCTGTGCCTCGCTTCTCAGCCACTAGTCTGACAGCCTCAACAGAGATGTCTGCGAAGTGTTCTCTTGCTGCGCCCAGTCCTTTGCTGTGCATCGATGTCATGGCAACTTTCTTGAGTGTCACCTTATCATCCGGCTCAACGGGGATAGATATCTCGTTGAGCACTTGCATGGCCTTCTCGGCACCCTTCTTGTATCCCCCAACTATGACCGTGGGATGAATCTCATCATCGAGGAGGGTCTCCGCACGCTTCAGCAGCTCTCCTGCGATGATTACTGCAGTGGTTGTGCCGTCGCCAACTTCATCATCCTGTGTCTTTGCGACTTCAACCATCATCTTTGCTGCAGGGTTTTGGACATCAATCTCATCTAGGACGGTTGCTCCGTCATTAGTGACGGTGACATCGCCTAGGCTGTCAACGAGCATCTTATCCATTCCCCTGGGACCAAGGGTGCTCTTCACAACCTCTGCGACTGTGCGCGCAGCAGCCATGTTCGATCTTTGAGCGTCTCTACCTCTGCTACGCGAGGAACCTTCCTTCAACACGAGCACAGGTTGTCCGCCAAGATACGCCAAATCATCATCCTCCAAATAGAACGGAATGATAGGGCCAGAAGACGTCAATAAAAGTCTTACCGATTGCTTGCCAAATCGATCCTGGACGGAGTTACGGCAGGTTTTTAGCCAGACCTAGGATATCCGCTCTGACGAAACTACAGCTGATACTCATGCCAATATCATTGAATGTCCACGGGAACGGTTTCAGAAACTGCACCCTGATGACCGGATTTCACGGAATTGGATCAACCGGATACATTGCTATATCGTATCTGGTACACTCACTCCAAGCGAAGCGGATAGGTTTCGTTGACGTTGCCCACCCTCCGCCATTCGTCTCCACGGCCGAAGAGGGTTTGGTTACACCGTTTGAGGTCTTCCGAAAGGGTAAACTGGTCTTTGTCAAGCTTGAGTTTGCTCCTCACAGGACTGAAGAGTCCGAGTTCGCCAAGGTGCTCGCTCGCTGGACAATGAACCAGAAATTCAAAGATGCTGTCCTGGTTGGCGGATTGGACTCCGGTCTCAAGTCTGGAAAGCAGAACGTCAGAATAGTGCCAACTAGGGCATACCTAACGAAGAAGAACGGTTTCAAGTATCCGACCCTAGAGCCGGGCCTGTTCGTCTACGGACTGCTTGCAGTCATGTTGAACGAGTTTGAGATGCGTGACTTCCCCGCGATAGCGATTCTCCCATATGCGTCCGCAGCAGCTGCGGATCCTTCAGCAGCAGCGATCGCGGTCAAGACCATCTGCAAGGCCTATAGGATTAAGGTCGACGTTACTGATCTTGAAGATGGCGCCAAGGATATCGAAGAAGAATTCGAGAAGAGAATGAAGCAGACATCCAAGTCCTTGCAGAGCATGTACGGATGACGCCGGCATGTTCTACTGCAAAAAACTTAGAAAGGTCGCGGCTCCGCTTCGCATTCAAGCAAGTCGATGAATCAGGATGAACATACGCTTCCTCGGCGCATGCAATGAAGTTGGTCGCTCAGGCGTCCAAGTCAAGCTGGGAGAGAAATCTGTTCTGCTTGACTACGGCGTTATGGTTGACCACGAGATAGGTTTCCCGGTACACGTTTCGCCGAAAGATCTGCATGGCATTGTGGCTACTCATGCCCACCTTGACCATAGCGGACTTGTTCCCATGTTCTATGTGAGGAGCCGGCTCCCGGTGTACGGACTCGAACCAACCTTCGCACTGACCCAAATCTTGGTCCGAGACATGATCAAACTGAGCGGATACTACCTACCATACGAGTTCATGGACTTGGAAACGATGATGGAACACTCCGTGAACGTACCATACCGCCACCCATTCGAAGTCGGGAACGGAGTCGTGACCCTTCTTAATGCAGGGCACATCCCTGGGAGCAGCCAAGTCCTCGTCGAAGCGGAGGGGAGGCGAATTGTCTATACAAGTGACTTCAACCTCAAAGCGACGAGGCTTGTGGGTTCAGCGGACTACAACTATGGGGCACTCGATGCTCTTATCATAGAGAGCACATACGCGAAAGAAGATCATCCTGATCGAGACGAAAGCGAGAAACAGCTTGTCGCCGCCTGCAATGAGATAGTTGAGGACGGCGGAACCGTTCTGATTCCTGCATTTGGGGTGGGAAGGTCGCAGGAGATCATGTGTATGCTCGCTGCTCACAATTTCAAGCATAGCGTGTATGTTGATGGAATGGCTTTGGTGGCCATCAACGTCTTGGAGGAACATGCGTCTGCTCTTGCTGATCCTCAACTGTTCAGATCCGCTGTTAAGAAGGCGGAATGGGTAAGAAACTGGCATGATAGGCGAAGAGCTGTCAGCGGCCCTGGTGTAATCGTATCTCCGGCTGGGATGCTCAAGGGAGGCTCCGCCGTTTTCTATATGGAATCTGTGGCACGAGGAAGGAAGAACGGAATCATTCTCGTAAGCTACCAGGTTGAGAACTCGCCAGGCAGAGTATTGCTCGACGAAGGCAAATATATGCTGCATGGCAAGCTTCAGAAGGTCAGTGCAAAGGTACTGAAATTCGACTTCTCATCCCATGGTGGAAGGGGCGAGCTGCTTCGGTGTCTAGAGAGTGTCGACAAAAGGACTAAGGTTTTTGCAGTTCACGGCGACGAGGACAGCTGCGCAGTTCTTGCCGACTGGGCAAAGAAGCAAGCAGGGCTTCAGTCATTCGTTCCCAAAGCCGGTGAGTCCTACGATATCTAGGCTTCGAAGCAATACTTGCGTTCCAGCTGGTCAAGTATACAGTCAATCGATCGAGATTCTTCAAGAGCGATTGCCATTCAAGTTCAAAGGGGCTTCTTGTCAAGTAGTCGATATAGGAATCAACCCGGAGAGATCGCGCAACGTTCGCAATAGCCAGTATCATGCCACGAGCATGCTCGCCAACTTTGAGAAAAACACGAAGCTTCTGCAAGGAGGTAGGTTCCTTGGTGGAACGGGCTTACCTATACGTTGCGGGCATGAAACTAGGAGCTGACAAGTGACGACGCATTTCAAGGCAACCCCAAGTCAAATCATTCCAGTGCTAGCGGCGCTCTTACTTTCTGGAGTTCTGACCTATGGGCTGCAAACTTCGAAAGCCGAGGTCACAGCAATCACGATCTTCCCTGAGACTCCCAGCGGAGCGACGTTGAACGCGTCATTCTTCGTCGTCATGATGGCAGTTGCTGCCACCCTGATCTACTTGCTCGTGAAGTATCAGAAGAAGCGGATAGTCAAGTATCTGATCACAGGAGCAATTCTCTTCGTTGCGTTCTTTCTGCTTAATTGGTACAGCGATCTGTACGCAGCGCAGCTGTCCCCAATTCTTGATGTCTACGGGTACGGTTGGATTGGCCTTACCGGGGTCATCTCGGCTCTCCTGCTCGTCGGACTGAACAGAGGGCCTCAGGGCATCCGGATACTGTCGATCACGATAATCGGCTCGTTGACTGGAACCTTTCTAGGTGCTTCTATCCCAGCCATGACCGCGATCGTCCTATTGGCGGCCCTTGCAGTCTATGACCTAGTTTCGGTGTACCGAGGCCCGATAGGCAAGATTGCGGAGATGGCAGATCTAGAGGAATTCAAAGGGGCAGTGCTTACTGTTGGCGATCTTACTATTGGCATGGGGGATCTCGTGTTCTACTCGATGCTTACTAGCAATGCAATGGTCAATTTTGGGACGCTATCCTATCTCGGAGCTTTCGCTGGCGTTCTGATTGGCAGCTATCTTGGTTTCAAGATGCTCGAGAGGAGAGAAGTGTTTCCCGGACTGCCTTTCGCGATATGCATTGGACTTGCGGCCATGATCATTCTTGGCCCGCTTCAGATGTGGCTTCGTTTCTGACGTGTCCACAGATCCGTGAAGGACGACACTCGTACACGTAGATTGTTTCCCCGGGGATCCAACGTTTCCGTATCTCACGAGTTTCGAATCCGTTCTCTTGGAGTTCCTTCTTGACAGCCAACAAGTCAACCTCCGTGGAAACCGAAAGGAGGGCTCTTCCTTTGGGAGTCAGGTGCGGGCCCAAGCCTTCCGCAAATCTGTGCAGCACGTTCTCGCCTCGCCAAGCGTACTCAGCCCACTCTCTTGGCTTTCCTTCGTAGTAGGGCGGGTTGAAGATCACTAGATCAAATCTCTGCTTCTCGACTGGTTGGAAAAGGTCACCTTCGAGCACTCTCACACGATCCTCCAGATTGTTGATGAGAACATTGGTTCTCGCGCAGCGGACTGCGATGGTGCTGATGTCGGTTGCAGTCACTCGCGCTCCCTTCAGGGCGATGGAAATGGCGCAAATTCCGGTCCCTGTGCCTAGGTCGAGCACGACCGAGCCAGTCTCCAGTTCAAGATCTTCAATCGCGCCAAGAAGAAGCGGAGTGCTGAGGAAAAGTCCCGGATGAAAGACCTCGGGGAACACAACTAGCGGAATGCCTCGAATTCTTTCAAAGATCAGCCTGCCATGTCTTCGCCTACGAAAGAGAACAAACAGCAGCCACAAGATTCTACGAGAGATCCACCACTTCCAACCTCGGCTTGCCCTTTGGCCAGACCCGGTAACCTCGTGGGGAACTGGAGGGCTGGACGATGGTAGGGTAGAGGAAGAGCTAGCCGAGCACTCGGGAGGCATGCTGCTCACGTGCTCTCGAGGTGCTCTATTTGTTCAGGCTTTGGATCTCGCCAAAGAGGACAGAGGTTTCAGTCAATCCGACGTGTTGGTACGTGATGTATCCGTTCTTGTCGATGATGAAAATCGTTGGCGTAGCCGTTACGCCATATTCCGGGTATACTTGAGCTCTGTCTCCCATCGCAATCCATCCATTCATGTTCTGATTCCGGTAGTTCCGCAGTACGTTGTCAGTATCGCCAGCCGGATCAACGCTGATCATCACCATGACCACGTCGTTTCCAAACTGGGGACGGAGGACATTGAGGCGGGGGCTCTCTGACTCACACGCCGAGCAAGTCGTTCGCATGAACTCGAGCACGACAACCTTGCCTTGTTGATCTGAGAGCCTGAAGGTGTTTCCGTCCACATCAGTCAACGTGAAATCTGGGGCGAGTTTGTTTGTCGTTGTCTGACTTGCGGTCTGCGGTTGAGTGAAGAATGCCAACCAGATAATGCCGACGACGAATATGCTAATCGCGGCTAAACCTATGATCTCGACCACGCCGTGTTTTCGTTTGGTCTTCCTTCGCGACACGCACGTTCAACCTCAGGAATTGTCAATCATGCGGAGAGACAGAATGGCGTAGATTGATATCTGCGATATAAAGACAGTCAGAGAATAATCTTCGCGTGCCTAATCGGTTTAAGGTTGCACTTAAGAGGAGGCACCGACAACGCTGGATTTGCGATGAAGTGGACTGACCTGCTTTGAGGGGACTGCCCAGTGAAATGTGCATCTCCACTGAGCAACTCCACCCGAACACGTTTGATGTGTTCTGTTGCTTTCGCTGCTAGGAGTACCTGCGTGTAGGATGCTCGGAGTTTGCTTTGGCGGGCTTGCTTGGAAATGAGTCCTCGCTCGATGGGAGAAACAAGTCTTATAATGAGTGTCGAGGAGTGCTGTAGTCCTCGGAGCTAGCTTAGTTGCCCATCTCTTTCGTCGCGCCTTCATGGGATCAGGTCTACGATATGCTCCTAGAGTTGGCTAGACGGATGAAGGATTCTGGGTTCCGACCTGACCTGATTATTGGAGTGTCCCGAGGTGGATGGGCACCCGCCCGCGTCCTGTCAGACCTCCTGGAAAACGCATACACGGCCAGCATAAGGATTGAGTTCTATCTAGCGCCGGGCGTGACCGCGAGAAAACCCGTGATTAGCCAAGCGATAACGGTTCCTGTCAAAGGCACGAATGTGCTCGTTGTGGATGATGTATCCGACTCTGGCGAGAGTCTGAAAGTTGCCCTAGAGCATCTTAATGCGTGTGGTGCAAAGGCGATCAAGACTGCAACACTCTACTACAAGCCGCACAGTATCTTCAAGCCAGATTTCTTCATCGTTCAGACTGAACAGTGGATCATCTTCCCATGGGAGCGGCTTGAAAACACCAGGCGTCTGCTTGACGAAGCCGAGAAGAAAGGAAAGCCGCTCAGTTCCGTGAGAGAAACTCTCACCGGGGCAGGGATAGAAGGCAGCGTCGTGGAAAAGCTAATTGAATACGCGCGCCTCTATCGATGAGATTTGATCCTCGATCTATCAGAAGACGGAAGATTCGTTGTGGTCTCAGCATTCAGGGTACCACAGGCCATGGACCCTTCCGTGACTTTGAAAGAGCTACGGGCCGCGGTTCCCGGCAGCGAGATCCAGTTCCTCGATGGAGGACGCGTCGCAGGCAAAGAGCACCTGGAAGTCGCAGCCATTAATGCGTCGCACGCATTCAAGTCGGGGATTAGTATTTCGCGAAGCCTCGCGATGGAGACGCTTCTCTACGCGTCAGCGCAGAGACAGATAGATGCTGCCATCGCTAACATTGGAGTAACTCAAGAGTCAAAGATAGTTGGTTTAATTGCGTTCTCCGATACCGAAGAAGATGCACGAGTACTAGAAGATAGGATAGCTCAGATCATTAGGGTTGAGCTGAACGAGGAACTGCTCGAGCAATGGTCTGGGGAGAAAGCTCGCAACATAGCAGCGCTCTACGGTATTAGTGCAACGGAGTTAGAAGCAATCAAGATGCCTCGTCAAAAAATCGAGAAAGCGATCAAAAAGGCAGTCGTTGAACGCGTAGCTCTTCTGTCAACGAGAATTTGACCGAGCGTCACCTGTGACTACTTCGTCCGCTCTTGAGAGGCCAGTCGTTTCTCTCTTTCAACAGAAAGGATCTTGTCCGGTGGTATCACGGACACGCCTGTGACCTCGCCCAAGATCTGTATCAGTACAACCTTATCAGGCTCATCAAGATCGACTTTTCGATCGATTCGCTTCGCCACTGCCTCAATCAATGCCCGTCCTGAAATCGCGGTCCTGCGTTTCTCGACGGTGATACGATACTTCTCATCCTTCTTCAGACCGTCAGCCAATGTGGCTGCAAAGTCTACAATTCCCTGCGGATCCGATTCCACAGTGCCAGTGATCGGGGTAACCTTCAGAGTATAGCGGAATTCCCATGGGCGCTCTAGCAAGAGTAAGCGTAGCTTCTCGATAGCGGTCACCGGGTCGATCTTTGTACGTGCTACCACGAGTCCTATCACTTGTGTTCGTTCAACCACCGCGCCTCGATCGCCTGCTTCCCCGAGCAGGTACCACATCTCGCTGCAAGTGTTTCTTTCGTTACCTCGCGATGTGGCTACAAGCAGATTGAAATCTTTCAGCAAGTGACTCTCCTGCTCTGGGCTGCTCCTGTAACGGCCATCAATGCTTGAAAAAGAGTTTGGCTTGGAGAACGGCTCTCAGCTACCTTCTCTCGCGAGCTTCGATTGTGCCTGAAAGCGCTCGTTTCACCTGTCCGTTCCGTATTGGTCCCTGCCTCACTATCATGACCCGCTGACGGTCGATGCGGACAATCGTCGACCCTACCCGCCTCGGCGATCGTCCGCCATCCACGGCTGGCATCAATTCTGTCGCCAAAACAGCGCAAAACCATTCTCGCACTTGTACAAGGAGGGCGCCCTGTCAGGTTTGCACTTGTTCCAGTGAGCAAGCCTCCGCATTTCTCAATCAGTCTCAACGCCACTTGGTCATCGGGGCATCTCACGGCTATCGTCTTCCGACCAAGAGTGAGTGAGTTGGGGAACCGAACTCTCGGTTTGAGCACCAGCGTAAGCGCCCCAGGCCAAAACTTCGAGGCCAGTAATCTTCGCTCGCGGGTCCATTACGGCGATCCGATCTGCAACTGCCTGTGAGGCCACTAGGATCGGGAAAGGCTTCCTCCGCTTTCCTTTGACGGCCATGACCCGTTTGACGGCTCGTGAGTTGCTGGGATCACATCCCAAACCGTAGACGGTGTCTGTGGGATAGGCGACGATCCCGCCTTTCATCACTATGCTGGCCGCCTTTTCGATACCCCTAGGGCCTGTGGAGAGGATTTGCAGGGCAGTGCACGTCTTCCTTTTCAGTCTAGACTGTGTGACTCGGCTTAATAGGAAGCGCGAACGAAACACGGCACTTTGATCTCTGAGGCTTGGGCACTTGAACTACAGTCTCGTGGTTCATGGCGGAGCTGGTGATCTGGAAAGGCGCCAGACGAAGGAAAGGCCTCCACGGAGTTCGAAGAGCCGCGTCGAATGGTGTGGACATTCTGCGAAATGGAGGGACGGCTCTCGACGCAGTTGAATCCTCAGTGGTCATCATGGAGGACGACTCGACTTTCAACGCCGGATATGGATCTGCTCTCAATCTGCTGGGCCAAGTCGAGATGGACGCCTCCATCATGGACGGCCAGACGCTTCAAGCAGGAGCAGTTGCCCTGGTCACACGGGTGAAGAATCCGATCCGCTTAGCAAGGCTCGTCATGGAGAAGACCGATCATGTTCTCATCGCTGCCAGTGGAGCAGAACAGCTAGCTAGACTGTTTCGTCTTGAGAACAGGAATCCAGTCACCCACAGGGCAAAGAGTTCATGGCGCCTTCTCAGAGCACAGCTGGCACGAGGAGAAGTCGGTTACCTATCAAAGATATCCAAACTGGTTCAAGAGTTTCCGGAAGTCATGTCAACCGGTACAGTTGGTGCCGTAGCTCGAGACAAGACAGGTAACATCGCAGCTGCGACCTCCACTGGGGGCTTAGCGTTGAGACTGCCTGGAAGGATCGGTGACACCCCGCTCATAGGGAGCGGCACGTATGCGGACGAGTCAGGGGGATGCTCTGTGACCGGGATTGGTGAAGGCGCGATTCGCCTTGCTCTGGCAAAAACTGCCTGTGATCTAATCCAGCGAGGGTCGAGCCCACAGAAGGCTGCAGAGCAGTCAGTGCAGCGTCTACAGAGGCGGCTGGGAATGCAGATCGGTATGGTAACCATCGATGCTCGTGGCCGAATAGGTTCGGCTCACAGCACTCCAGACCTGTGTTGGGCGTTCGCGATGTCGGGTATGCGATGCCCGCGTGCCGCGATGAGTTAGCGGGGCCGTCTTGGAGCACCAGAGTACGCAAGTGGCCTGTTCCGGCAAGGCAAAGAGGTTGCTGGCAAGAAACCACTCACCCTCATCACAGATGGCTTACACGCATATCATTTGGCGTACAAGCGCGAGTTCTATGCTCACCAGAAACCAGTCACCAAGCATGTCGAACATGTCACATGGCAGAAGGACAAGGGTAATCAGAAGATGGAAGCCTTCAACGGGACCGTCAGATCAAGAGAGAAGGTCATGCGCTCCCTCAAACGCGAGGACTCACCGATCCTTGAGGGCTACCGAATCTTCCATAACCATGTCCGACCACACATGGCACTAGGCGGCAAAACCCCAGCCGAACTAGCAGGAATCCAAGTCAAAGGCGAAAATAAATGGCTCACCCTCATCCAAAACGCGAGCCGACGACAGAAAAACTAGGTACGAACCGATGGCTCGACCTAATCCGGCAAGCCGCTCGACAGAAGAATGCAAGTTCGTAAATACGGGTCAATACACTGGTAGGTGGCTGAGAAAGAATGCCCCAAATAGTTTGCCCAATATGCCACAGGTCAGTACACTTCCACGACCGAAACAAGCATCAACTGAAACACATCGAGAGAGCGAAAGAGAGAGGCAAGATGATGGCAACAGCACCGCCAAGGACATCAGACGAAAAGTAACAGCAAACCTGATCTGACGAGAAGGTACCACCGCTGTCTTGGAAGCGCTGTCAAGTCCTCGGTAATGGGGATGACTGGTTTGGGGCTGTCAAACCTCGGTTGATGTACTTATCGGCGCGTTATGCTTTTTTGACCCGGAAAACACTCTGAATATTAGCCCAGTACATCGGTTCCATGAAGCTTGATTGTCCTATTCGCGAGTAATATTTCAGACGAACAACTCTCCCGACCTCGGGTCTAACCATAATCAGCCACCCGTCTCGTGTCTTGTATTCCTGCCATCTGGGTTCACCAATAAAGTCGTAATCTATCTCTGTTCCTTCATTGACATCACTTGGACTGATGGGGCGAGTCGATTCAGGTGCTTGTCCAACTGGTTTCCAGAGTTCCTTTGGAACAACGGCTGACAAAACATTCTGTGACGCGAGTCCGAAATCTGGGATGCCCACCTCTCCCGCTCCTACTTCGATAATCTTTGCAATCGCAATACGGACACGCAACAAAGCCTTGTCGGTCTTGAGTTGAACCCTAGTCCAGTCCTCCCGGACGATGTCGAACTCGATGTCTTGGGGATAACTTGGCGTCGTCAATCTAATTCCCTATCAGTTCTAATCACTACGGGTCAGTGACTTCGAATGTTAGATTCTTACCATATAGGTGGATTTCAAGGTTGTTCAAGATGTCTCTCCCTATTAGAACTTGGCTTCCATAGGTCACTCTCACCATTTTGAACTGGTATCCGTCGAATTCTATGTTAACATAGTGTGTTGGCCTAACTGTGACCTGTCCGTCAAACCCTCGAAATTGTTCGGATCGTGCTGGAACAAGTTTTAGCCTTTTGGCTAGGTCTTCTGTGATTACCGTTACGTCAGCACCGGTATCTAGCTTGACCCGAACACTCTCTTGGAGGTCTAGGATTGGGTTGCGTATTGTTGCACTCATGCATGGTGCAGGTGGGTGTTCTTCTTCGCACTCGTATTGTTTCATTGCACTCTCTGGGGAGAAGGTAGGTTGATGATGCGCTTAATTCTTTCCACCTTGTCGATGTATATTGGCGTGTAGCCGTGTTCTCTGTAGCATCTCTCTGCTAACGCCGCTTCATCAGAGTCAAGATCGATTACTCTCCCGTCCAGAACTGCAACAAACTTGTCGTGATACGTCTCGTTCCTGACAAGTTCATCCCTTATGGATAGGAAGAACTGTTCATCTCTTTGGAATCGATCAAGGTCTGTGCCAGAATCCTTGCTTGTCAATGAGTGTCCACTAGTGTGAATCCAAGCCGACAAGCCATATCTAGCGGAATACTCAGGCCCCTGATCGGTAAATGTAACTGTGCCATAACCTACTCCGCTCAAGCTGATTGTGCTACACAAGGCAAATGATTCAGAACTCGAAGACCAAACTGTCATAGTTTCTGCGAAATTGACTTGGGTAGATGGTGTCCACACTAGGTGACCTGCTGGTTTTGAACCGTGAATACTGTCTTGATTGAGCGTTCTGAGGTGCCCAGCCGTAGCATTGTACACATACAAAGTCTGGGCTGTTCCCGTTCTATCCTTGTCGTACACAGTATATTCGATGCTCATTGATGCCCTCTCGTTGTTGGCTGTCTCAATAGTCGTGTTGTCGTAGTAGAATAAAGTTACTCGTTCTATGTAAGAAGCCTGTGACCGAGTGTCGCATCTTGCGGTTACGTGACTTGGCCGGGAGGTGTCGGTTTGGGTGGGGTTGGAGCTTGTAGGCTTGCCTTTGGGACGGTGAATTTCTTGTCAGAAGGAATCACTGTAAGGTTCAAGTTGGTGCTCACATTGTAATGCAAAGTTCCGTCTGGGTTGCGATAGTTAAGGGCGACTCCTGCGCGATCAACGTTAACCCTGATCTTCACCAAGGCCCCGTCTTCGAGTCTAAAGACAACCGTGTCATTGCCCTGTAGCCTCGCGTCTAACCATTTGAATTCTACCTGATCGGATTGATTGTTCATTATTATCCGCCTACTCTGCTTCCGCTTTTCGACCTGATTTCAGTTCCTTCTTCAAAGAGGTCTCAACAAGCTCAGACAGGTCAATATCACGTCTTATTGCTTCTATCTTGGCTTCTTTCCACAATTGCGGATCGACCTTGATTGAAGTTGCTTCTTTCTTCTGCTTCTTCTCGTCTGCCATCTTTGACCAATCCTACCCTAGTTGATGTCAGCAATAAATCTAGTGGTACATAACACTGAACAGTCATAACTATAGGCTTATTAGCCTCACTTGCATAGTGCTATACCACGGGTGGTATAGCGTCATGGCGGTACTCACAAGAGAAGAACGGGGCAAGGCGATAGCAGAAGTTGGCGGAGTCAAGCGAATCGATTCCGATTGGTATCAAGTCACATCTCAATCCGGCAACCGAAGATACGACGTGCGCCTGACGGAGTCAGGTTGGACATGCTCATGCCCAGACCACTTCTATCGAGCCGTGAAATGCAAGCACCAGTGGGCAACCGAGTATTCGCGGCAACTCAGGGAGAAAGTTCGAGAGAAACTAATCATCCAACCTGTCGAGGTCAATTCCTGCATCTTCTGTCAGTCTAGCAGATTCAAGAAATTTGGTATCCGGCACAATAAGACAGGAGATATTCAGCGGTTTCTATGCGCTGATTGCGGCAGAACATTCAGTGTGAACATTGGTTTCGAACGCATGAAGCATACCCCACACGCGATAACGACTGCCATGCAACTATATTTCAGCGGAGAATCACTCAGGAACAGCGCGAGATCGCTCAAACTTCTAGGAGTCCAAGTGACTCACCAAACGGTCTTCAACTGGATTGAGAAGTATGTCGCCTTGATGGGAAGATACCTCAATCAGATCAAGCCCCAAGTTTCCGACACATGGCGAGCAGACGAGATGTGGCTCAAGATCAAGGGCAACCCGAAGTATCTGTACGCGCTCTTGGATGATGAGACTCGATATTGGATAGCGAAAGAAGTAGCGGGTGACAAGTTCAGCCGTGAAGCACCTGAATACGCAAGCCGTCTATTCCGACAAGGCAAAGATGTTGCGGGCAAGAAACCACTCACCCTCATCACAGATGGTTTACACGCTTACCATGTGGCGTACAAGCGCGAGTTCTACGCACACGAGAAACCTGTCACAAAACATGTCGAGCATGTGACATGGCGAGGCGAGAGGGGAAACGAGAAGATGGAGTCATTCAACGGAAACACCGTAAGGTCGAGGGAGAAGGTTATGCGTTCGTTGAAGCGGGAGGACACCCCAATCCTAACGGGTATGCAAATCTTCCACAACTATCTCAGACCAAACCAAGGAATAGGCGGTCACACACCCTCGGAACTTGCGGGTATCGAGGTTGAAGGTGAGAACAAGTGGATTACGCTCATTCAAAATGCGAGCCGAGAACGGAAATCCTAGGCACAAATCACGGGTTTGACTTGATTTGGTTAGACCGATACGTGAAACCGAACGCAAAGTGCTAAATGGGACTTGGTGTGTAACCCATTCGAACGTGGAAGGGCTACTTATGCCCATTCTAACGCCCGTGTACCGTTCTGCCCTGTTTATGAAAACGAAAAGTTTCGAACCGTCCGATCTCGCTGGGTTTTCAAAAGCGTCCAAATCTGGTGATGGATTCATCATTCAATTTGGAGGCAAGGGCACGAAATGCTTGGTTCGTCCCTTGTCAGGAAAGGACATGGTCATCGTTGAAACAGATGATAGACACATTCGGAAATCGCTTGTGCGAGCACTTCAAATTTCTTCTAGAGCGAAGGGCAAAAACTTGGGGCGAATCACCATAAGCAGATCGAAAGCCCTAGAGTTTCTGCGTTCTTTCGAAAGCGACGGTATGACCGAACAGGGAAAACTAACCGTTTTCTACGGAGATATGGCGACAAGAGAAACAACACGCGGCCCCATTAAGAAATACCGAACAAAAATCCACTTCAACATTGCTAATTCAGATGAGGCGAGGAAGGTCAGCGATCGGCTGGGGGCCGAGATAAGAGGTTTCGCGTTCACACTCATCAGAGGAGATAAGAAACACCGAGCGTTCGTTTTCTTTGACGCACGTCCTACCTGTAGAATCACAAAGGCTGGGAGGCCAATAGAGGCAGGTCTTCACGAGGAAATGGCAAAGAGACTTGTCAATGTCATGTAGCTAGAGTTGTTTCAGTCTTTCGAGAATAGAATCAGCATGCTCAAGAAGTTCATTTGCCTTCATTCTCATACCTTCTTTCCTGTTCGCTTCAGCCCACGAAAGAGCGAGACCCAAAATTGCGACATATCCTTGCGCCTCAGTAAGCAGGTCTCCTTCATCTGCTCCTTCTTCATTGAGAGTCGTTTCCCTGTCGAATCTGTGGAGCGCATTGGCTACGGCCAACAGGAACGCAGGAACATCATCTTCATTGAAGCCTTGACCTGAGAATCTTACACTGAGTCTATCCCATTCACTGCGTAGTGCCTTGATTTCTTGCAGAATTGCTCCATTGGGTTCCGTCGGTTCAGATCCTTTGCGGGTGGAAACCAATGTTTCACTCGTCACTAGCTCTTGCCTCTGTCTGTTGGCACGATATGCAAGCGCAAGGGCGACAGTAGATAAGATTAACCCGATTAAGGCCAGAGTGAACCCGGAGTCCATTGGAATCTTCGTTTGAGTTCCCATTGTGGCCGCTTAAGTTCTTCCTCGGATGGTTCCCATACAGCATCTCCTTTACCTCACAAGTCATTTTTCGTTCATCAACCGAGGTTTGACAGCCCCAAACCAGTCATCCCCATTACCGAGGACTTGACAGCGCTGTCTTGGAAAAGGCTTAAAAGAAACTCGTATTTCGCAAGATAGGCGGCTGTTCTGGAGGCTCAACAGTTTGGGTGAGGAAGAAGAAGACTGGGACGAAGAAGAGGACGAGGACTGGGAAGAGGACGAGTGGAGCGGGGCGGAAGGCTCCGGACAAGAATCTTTCTAGCTTTCTTCCTTTTAATTCGCCACACGTTTTTTTGAGACTTACTTCAATCCCGCGTTTCTCCGCCGAAGGTGATTGCCAATGACAAGAGTTGCTGTGCTTGAGAAGGAACGGTGCAAGCCTGATGATTGCGGTATCCCATGCTACAGGTTCTGCCCCGAAGTTCTGAACCGTAGGTATGCGATCAAATTCGTAGAGGGGGAGAAGAAGCCGATCATAGTTGAGGACGTGTGCACTGGCTGCGGCATATGCATAAAGAAATGTCCATTCAACGCAATTAGCATCGTTAACCTTCCTGCAGAGCTTGACCGAGATTGCAGCCACCGCTACGGCGTGAACGCGTTCAAACTGTACAGGCTTCCGGTCCCACAAGAGGGCACCGTGACTGGACTTGTCGGCAGGAACGGGACCGGAAAGACCACAGCTCTCAAGATCTTGTCCGGCGAGATCATACCGAATCTAGGTGACCTCGAAGGACCGCCTGACTGGCATAACATAATTCGAAATTACCGAGGTTCGATACTTCAAGACTATCTCGGCAAACTCAGCGAGAAACGGCTCAGGATCGTTAGCAAGCCACAATATGTCGACAGGATCCCTGGATACATGAAAGGCAAAGTCTCAGAAGTCCTCGATAGGATCGAGGACAAAGGAAGAATCCGTGCACTCGTCGATCTATTGCAGCTGGACAAGATCAAAGCCAGACAGATGAGCGTCCTCAGCGGGGGAGAACTCCAAAGGCTCGCAATCGCGGCCGCCGCAGCGCGTGATGTGGACGTATACATTTTCGATGAGCCTTCGAGCCACCTTGATGTCAGTCAGAGGCTTCGGGCGGCCCGTGCAATACGAGGGCTTGTCGAGGAAGGCAAGACCGTACTCCTCGCTGAACATGACCTAGCAATGCTCGACTATCTATCAGACCAAGTGTGCGTGCTGTATGGAGAGCCGGGCGTGTATGGCATCGTCTCTCATGTACATGGTGTGAGGGTAGGTATCAACATCTACCTTGATGGTTTCGTTCCAGACGAGAACATGAGGTTCCGTGATGACCCGATCAGGTTCCATGTGAAGCCGCCACGCGATTTCGCTCCGGCCAACAGCTGGCAGCTTGAGTGGCCCAAAATGGGCAGGAAATTCAGGCAATTTGGCCTGACCGTGAGCCCTGGGGCGGCGGGAATAGGCGAGGTCGTAGGCATCCTCGGTCCAAATGGCATAGGGAAAACCACTTTCATCAAGCTCCTTGCGGGGATCGAAGAGTCAGACGACGGAACTGAACTAGCTTGGAAGGGCCTTACCATTAGCTACAAGCCACAATACATCTCAGCGAAATACGAGGGAACTGTCGAGGCTCTCTTCCGATCGGTAGCAGGCCCGACATACGAAACGGAAGCATTTGCAAACCAATATCTCAAGCCGTTGGGACTAACGAAATTGGTTGACAGAAACATCCAAGAGCTAAGCGGCGGAGAACTACAGAGAGTCGCGATCGTCACTTGTTTGGCAAAGGATTCTCAAGTGTACCTCCTTGATGAGCCGAGCGCCTACTTGGATGTGGAGGAACGGCTCGCAGTGGCGAAGTCTATCCGACGTACAGTGGAGGAAAAGCACGCCTTCGCCTTCGTCGTCGAGCACGACATTGTTTCGCAGGACTTCATTGCTGATAGGTTGATGATCTTTGATGGAAAACCGGGCCTAGAAGGCCACGCAGGCAAGCCGATACCGCTTAGAGAAGGAATGAACGACTTTCTCAGCCAAATGGACATGACCTTCAGACGCGACCCCACCAGCGGAAGACCCCGCGTCAACAAGCTAGGAAGCAAACTCGACAGAGAGCAGAAAGGAATCGGCGAATACTACTACACTCTCGCAAGCGACTGACAATCGGTCAAGAAACCAGTATCGTTCGATCGTGCGTGATGTTTAACTAGCTTTCTGCAGTTACAGAACTCTTGGAAAGTGCAGGGTTTGGCTCAGTACTGTCTGGAGTGCGGTGGCACGCTTAGCTACGATCCAGTTCTGAAACAGTACTCTTGCAAGAGCTGCGGCCTTACGTTCACGTCTCAGCAGCTGCTTGAGGGCAGAGTGCAGCTGAACGATAGAGAGTCGAGCGACGAACAGAAGAGGCGCAGGCAGAATGAGTACCTGAACTGGTGGCTCTCAAAGAAGTAGTCTAAGTGTCTTCAACACGTCAAGCTAGCATCCGCTATATCCTTCGCTGCCCAGAATCTCGGGCGTCCCTGACCGTGGCCCTTCCTCGAAGCTTCGATTTCATCATTGCGACAGAGCGTCTTAGCTCTGCTTTGGATTTCTCAGGAGACGTGCCGCCGATTCTGAAGTGCAACTCAATTCTAGCCGATCCGTCTTTCTCAATGCCTCTTGGGTGCGATTTGATGAAGACCTGCCGGTGTCTTCTCATCACTTCATCAATCTTCGGTGACAACGATGATTCAGGGATTCCTCGGAGCAGCAGAGAATGCTCGTAGAAGTGATGCTGCCCTCCGAGGCTCTCAATCATTGAGAGGACCGAGCCCTTGAAGATAGCACGCATTTCCTTCGGAACCCCGGGAAGAGCAATCACAGTGGTCCCACGAACAACGAGACAAGGAGCGGGTGCCGTGCCCACGGGATTAGGCAAAGGCGTAGCCCCCTCTGGAAACCTAGCCATCTTCAGGCGTGGCGGGGTAAGCTTGACACTGGGTCCGAATGTCTCCAGGTATCTTCTCCTCAGAAACTCAAATGCCTCGTGATTCAAGACCAAGCGTCGTTTGAAGAGTCTGCTCATGCTAGATAGTGTGATGTCGTCATGTGTGGGCCCTAAGCCTCCAAGTGTGAGCAGGAAGTCAGGGTGTCTCGACAGGGCGTTCCCTATTGCGCTTCCAATCTCTTCGTGCCGGTCACGCACCGTTGTGACTCGTCGAAGCACTCCGCCGAGTCTGCTGATCTGTATCGCCAACCAATGCGAGTTCGTGTCCAGGGTCTTTCCTATCAGTAGCTCGTTTCCGATCGCAACTATCTCAAATATCGGTTGCTTCACGCGCAAGCCCCAGAGGGCTCATTCGTTTCTTTCGCTCAGTGATAAGCATGATCACTGGCGAGCTCGTGCTTCCTTGGTCAGAGAATGAGATGGTCAGTGTCGCCGGCGCGACACAGTCTGTCTGTAAGGCTGCCCTAAGGGCGCTCTTTGAGCATCACGCGGTTTCATGTATCTCTTGAGGCGTGGCCATCCTGTCTTGGCGTGTTTGAATCGGCGCGGGTCTTTCTTGAGCCAGCGCAGCATGTCAAAGAAGTTTCGGGCTCTCTTCTCTTCCCGTTCCGGGAGGGGTTCGTATCCTAGGTTTCGGACTTCGTCGAGGTAAGCAGTCTCCACGAAACGTTGTGCTTCTCCCGTGATCTTGGTGACTGTCACTCTTTCCTTCCCATATTTCTCTTCGAGCTCGCGCACCGCTTTCTCGAAGATGTAACTGCTGCAGATCAGTACCGGCTCATTCTCAGCCAATTTCACCCTATCGACAATCTTCATCACGATTCTCGAAGTCTCTTCAAGATAGGCCTTCCTACCGAACTTCGGTTGCTGGAAGAATTCAACATCTACTATCTCGTAGGTGAATTCGCCGGTTGTTGGGCGATATGCGCCTATCACGACACCGTGAAGTAGGTCGCCTACTCCCGCATCGTCGATCTGGAGGGTCATTGGGTCCGTGCTCGCGGTACCGACAACGATCTGTGTTACGCCCTATTGGGCCTTCTCCAATCGCACGCCAATGAAAAGGCAGAAGAGCCACCATCCTGAACAGTCACTATTGGCCGCAATGACTGGCAGGCTAGATACAGGACCTTCATGACTGTAGAATCCGGGTCGCGAGCGGCCTCCTCCACGTCCAGACGTGGAGTATGACGAGATTCATAGCCCTCTTCCACGTTCTCCGCATCGGACAGTCTTCACATTGCGCATGTCAGTCAAGACATATCTCGAAGCAGTACGAATTCCAGGCCTCAGGGAAGGCGAACCAAGATATTCGTCATATTCGTAGTCGGCATGGCCGGATCCGGGAAATCCCTCCTCGTCGCATCATTTTCCGAATTCCTACGTTCCACACAACAGAACGTCATGATTCTCAATCTCGATCCAGGAGCAACCGCATTGCCGTACAACCCAGACGTTGATGTTAGAACATACGTAGACATTGATGAGCTGATGGAGAAGTACAAGCTCGGGCCAAACGGCGCTCTCATAATGGCGTCTGATATTGCAGCGGATCACATCGAGGAGATGCGTGGCGAACTCGAGGCAGAGGGCCCTGACTTCGTGCTAGCTGATACTCCAGGGCAGATTGAGCTGTTTGCATTCAGAGAAAGTGGCCCGTACTTCTCCAACGCTATCAGTGAGGAATCGAAGGCAGTTCTGTACACACTGGACGCGCCGTTTTGCAGGAACCCCATGAACTTTGTAGCGAACCTCTTCCTTGCAGCAGCAGTGTATGCACGACTCCGCCAACCACAGATCTATGCACTTACGAAGACCGACTTGGTTTCTGATGAGGAACTGGACAGAGTAGTCGAATGGGCTGGCGAAATAGAGCAACTCGAAAACGCGCTCGAAGCAACACCAGGCGATACAGGCTCGCTCATCGCCCGTGATTTGGCTGTCGCAGTACACTCCACAGGCCTAGTCTTCGAGACCATACCAGTCTCAGCGAAGTCGAATGCAGGTTTACTCGAGCTGACCGCGTCAGTAACCCGAGCACTCACAGGCGGAGAAGAACTCCGACCATAGGCAGCCAGACGGAGCTGGCCTGCGAATCGGTACTAATCCTCTCCTCGAAGAGAAGGATTATCCGACATGATGACAAGTAATCGGTGTCGAATCGATGCGGGCGGCGATCACGACTGAAGCGCGTGTTTCCTGAGCAGGAATTGCTCATTCTCTGGCTCCTGAGAACGGAGGGGGAAATCGGAAGATATCGCTTGGCAAAGATGCTCGGTGTGCCCCAAGGTATTGCACGCGGTGTGCTCGCTCGTATGAAGAGGGACCGGCTGATCACAGTACGACACCGTGCGGGGACCAGAGCCAGCTCCAAGGGGCTTCGCGAACTGGCCGCTCAGATGAAGCGGGAGCACCTGAAACTGGTCAGGAGATCCGACCAGGAGCTTCTGGGTCTAGGCTCGAGAAGTGTCCTATTCCATGTTGCAGAACGCTCACGCCAGTTGGGTCAAGGAATCGAACAACGCGACGCTGCTGTCAAGGCAGGCGCGACTGGCGCGGTGACATTCCTTTTTGACGGGAAGACGCTAAGGTTTCCAGGGGTGGCAGAATCGCTCTCTAAACGCAATCCCGCAGCATTCGAACAGCTCAAGAATCAACTCAAAATGAAGAAAGGAGATGTCGTCCTGATTGCCTTCGCTGGCACATGGTGGGATGCAGCGAGAGGCGGATTTGCTGCGGTCAGAACATTGGCATGATCGGATTCTTTCAACGGAACGATCTCAGGGTCCACTCGTATTTCAGACCAAAATCGGCTCTGCTGGGAGCTTGGCGACCAATGGCGAGGTGTTGCTTGATCCCCTTCACGTGACCCAAGCCAACGACCGCAATGACCGGACCAGTCGTTGACTTCAATGATCTCTTGAAGCCTATCGGCCATGTATTGATCCCGCTCTTTGACGAGGATTCGAAAGAGGGTTGGATACTTTGCTTCGAAATCCGCAATCAGCTCATCCAAGTCTGACTTCGTCACGTGAGTGGTCGTTCGTCTAGTGGATATCGCGAAGAGAGCTGCCACTACGTCAAAGCCTATCCGCAGTTTCTCCAGCAGAGGAACCTCTCCGATCTCCTTCAGAATTGACTGGATCGGTCTGTCAATCATGATCGTTTTCGCCCCAACTCTCTCAGCCTCATCAACTGCTTCGAGCATCTCACTTCCCGGGAAGACGTCTGTCAACGATCCTACTGATCTTTCAAGCAAAGCCAAGAGCCATGGCAGCAAGCCCGAACGGATTGGAGAGTCCAGTTTGCCTCGGTCAGGATCTCTGAGAGCGAAGAGTCTCTCCTCGTCAAGTTCCACTGCGACCACAGACGGACGTACCTCTGAAATGGTTACCCGGACACGTTCGACACTGAATTTGTCTACGTGGGTGGTCCCAAGGATTGTGATTCTCTGCAGATTTTGGTCTTGTTCCAAGATCCCACCCAGGTTCTGACGTGAAGCGACTATTGCGACCTGCTGGAGAGAGTCCGAGCAACCGTATTAAAGCGGTTGGACAGCACCGGAGAGTACGGTAGGTTTGCGTTGGGCGCCAAGGAAGTGCAGGCGACAATCAAGAAGGCACTGGCAGAAGGGCGTCACAGCCTTCTGGAACCTGAGGCCAAGGCAGTGTGCCTCGAGTATGGTATTCCCACGCCCAGCTTCAAGGTCGCAACGAGTGCAACGAGCGCTGCTGCGTTCGCAGGTGAGTTCGGTTATCCGGTTGTCTTGAAGATCGTCTCTCCCGACATAATCCACAAGACCGAGGTAGGCGGGGTCGTAATTGGGCTATCCTCAAGTGGTGAGGTAGAGTCTGCCTATCTACGAATCCTGGAGGGAGTGCGATCCCATAGACCAGATGCACGAATCCTGGGAATTCTTGTACAGAAGATGGCTCCCGCATCGACGGAAGTCATTGTGGGTTCGGTGAACGATCCTCAGTTTGGGCACACGATTCTTTTCGGCTTAGGAGGAGTCTTCGTCGAGATACTCAAAGACGTGTCATTTCGCATAGCCCCCCTCGAGGAGCGTGATGCACGTGAGATGATCCGCGAGATCAAGGGGTACTCCGTTCTTGGCGGATATCGCGGGCTCCCGCCTGCCGATCAAGACGCAATAGTCAACATACTCTTGTCCGCATCGCGTCTGGTGATGGAGAATCCTCAGATTGGCCAAATGGACCTGAACCCGACGATGGTGTATGAACGGGGGGCCTTGGTCGCAGACGCGCGTATGCTACTTTCGGACTAGCGGCCGGCTGAATCATCGACTCTCCGTGCCTGCAGGCTAGGGTAAGCACGGGTCCGTCAGACTTGCGTGGGGGCCTGTGAACTGGGTTTCGAGAAAGTTTTATGAGCAATCGTGCATCTTCCGACAGGCGGCAAAAAGGTACAGAGCGGCTTGTCAGCTAACACTGATGCATTGTTCCGGGAAATCAGTGCCCTCAGGGACTCGAATATCCGTTTTGTTGAGCAACGTGAGTCTCTGAACCAGAAGGCCAGGGAACTGATTGAACAACGCAACAAGCTGAATGAGGAATTCAAGCGGCTAATTAACGAAGTCAAGTCTCTCAAGGCTAGGAGAGACGAGCTTAACCGGAAGGTCAAGGAGCTCAAGGGTTCTCGGAACGTGGCACGTGATGCTGCGGTCGCTGAAAGGGAGAGGCTTGAGAAGCTCAGGAACAAGTCAGATGAGCTCTCGGAGCGCATCGACGGGAACCCGCGAAGGGCGGTCGAAGAGTTCAATCGCCTAGAATGGAAGATGCAGACCACCACTCAGACTCCCAAGGGTGAGAAGGAGATTATCAAACGCCTGAAGGAACTTGAGGCTCAGGTGCTTATCGCAAAGAGGGCAGAGGCCATCAGGGACAAGATACTGGGAACGAAGGCGACCATTGGTGGCAAGAGGCTTCAGGCCCAATCGTACCACGAACAAATGACTAAGGTTGTAGAAGAGAGCGAGGTCATCCACAAGAAGCTGGTTGAGGTGGCTGCCTCCGCGTCCGCGGCTAAAGCTCAGGCAGACCAAGCACATGCCGGCTTTGTAGAGGCGTTGAAGGGTGCGGACAACGCTCACAAGGACTATGTTATGAGCCTCGTCAAGATTCGGGAGCTGCGCCAACAGATCTCTCAGTCGGGACCGATGGCCAAGTTTCGGAAAGCGCAAGAAGTCCGTGAGAAACTCGAGAAATCTGGCGCCGAGAAGCTGGAGCAGAGGAAGAGGCTATCTCTTGAGGAGTTCAAGGCGCTAATGGAGAAAGGCGCCATCTAACCGTCCACGCTGGCACTCCTTATATTCTCGCGTTCTGTGTCCTGCCCGTAGGTTACGGAATCGCTTCGGCGGATGTCTCTTGTCTGGCGTAAGGATAGGACTGATCGGCGGCTCGGGATTCGAGAAGCTGATTGGACAAGGAGAGACAAAACGAATAGAGACGCCGTACGGGGCATCTCTAGATATTACGATAGGCCAAGTTGATGGGGTTCCTGTCGCTTTCCTTCCTAGGCATGGAACTCGTCACGAATCGCCGCCGCATAGGGTGAACTACCGAGCCAACTTGTGGGGCCTGAAGCAACTTGGTGTCGAAAGGATAATTGCGACGAATGCTGTTGGCGCAATGAGAGAAAACTATCGACCTGGTGACCTTGCTATTCCAGTAGACATTGTGGATTTCACGAGGCTAAGGGCACAGACCTTCTACGATTCGGAACCCGTGGTGCATGTTGACGTAACTGATGTCTATTGTCCGGAGATCCGCAAGACACTGACTGACACCTCTAAGCGTTCGTCTCGGAAAGTTTGGAATGAGAGTGTGCTGGCATGCACAGATGGGCCACGCTACGAGACGCCTGCTGAAATTAGGATGATGAGAAATGCAGGGTGCGATATTGTGGGAATGACATCTGCGCCGGAAGCGTTTCTCGCACGCGAACTTGAGATGTGTTATGGGGCAGTGTGCTTCGTGACGAATATGGCGGCAGGACTCCAGAAAGCGCTAACCGCCTCAGAGGTTGTCGAATTGGCCAGAAAGGTCATGCCGGAGATCGAATCGCTGCTTAGAGACGCAATTCCAGAGATCCCGACTGTGCGCAGTTGCAAGTGTGGAAGGGCTCTCTCGCAGGCAAGTGCGACGTGAGGAGTCATGCTGGAAGGCTTACTTCGAGCGATCGGGGCCTACACTTTCTATGAGACGTGGCTTAGCGAACAGGTGAGGAAACAACCGATCCCTGAGCACGTCGGTATCATACTCGATGGGAATAGGCGCTGGGCGATCGCACGTTCAGGCATACTCTACGATGGTCATCGATTCGGGGCAAAAACCAGCGAACATTTCCTCGAATGGTGCCTTGACCTTGATATCAAGACGATCACCCTGTACGTCTTCTCAATGGAGAACTTCAGCCGGCCAAGAGATGAGATCGACACCATATTCAACATTATCGAAGAAGAGGCAAGGAGGCTGCTGAAGGATAAGAGGCTGCATCAGAACCAGGTAAGGGTCAAAGCTCTTGGGCGATTAGATCTGCTGCCAGAACGCCTGCAGGAAGCCCTCTTGGAGATCGAAGAAGCAACGGCATCATACCAGAAACACTACGTCAACATTGCTCTTGCATATGGTGGGAGAACTGAGATCATTGATGCCGCGCGCAAGATTGCGGGCGATATTCAAGCTGGCTCAGCCAAGCCGGAAGAGATAGACGAACAGTTCTTCATGAAATACCTCTACACAGCTCATCTTCCAAACCCATATCCCGATCTCATCATACGTACATCCGGAGAAGAGCGGCTGAGCGGCTTCCTTCTGTGGCAGTCGGCCTACAGTGAATTTTGCTTTCTAGATGTATATTGGCCGGAGTTTAGGCGAATAGATTTACTCAGGGCTGTCCGAACTTACCAGATGCGCCAGAGAAGGTTTGGACATTAACCGCGTAGGCTTTCTGCAAGTCACTCTGGCGTGAATATATGGGGTTGCGAGCATTCAGAGCTCGCGTCAACCTTTATCTCACATATGATACGGATTCAAAGCCAACTGACACAACGACATGAGCGTCTAGTCTCGAAGGCCCAGCGTAGCACGGCGGGATCGGTTAGCTCTTGGTCTACATTCGCAGAATTGATCTTAGAGGTTTCAAGACCTTCGGGAAGAAAGTGTCCCTAACCCTAGATCGCGGCCTAACTGTGGTCACGGGCCCCAATGGTTCCGGGAAGAGCAACGTAATCGATTCGGTGAAGTTCGCGCTGGGAGAACTGAGTGCCAAAGAACTCAGAGGCGGAACGATCACCGACCTCATTCACAGAGGATCCCCTCATGCTACAATGAAATCCGCCTATGTTGCAGTCCAATTCGATAACGCGGATCGTCGTATCCCGGTGGACGCGGACCTTGTAACGATCTCAAGGGAATTCAGAAGAGGCGGCGAAGGCATCTACCGACTAAACGGACGGCGCGTCTCAAGAAAGCAACTCACCGACATCCTCTCATCTGCAGACATCCAAGTTTCAGGCCACAACATCGTCCAGCAGCACGCGATCACGAGACTCGCCGAAGTGACACATGAAGAACGACGCAAAATCATCGAGGACATGATAGGCATCGCAGTCTACGACTCCAAGAAGGCCGAATCAGAGATCCAACTCCAGCAAGCGGACCTAAACATAAAGGTGGCATCCGCCAGAACCGACGAGGTTCGCCTCAGAGTCGAAGCCTTGGAGAAAGAAAGAAACGACTACCTTAGGTCTCAACAGCTGAAGAAGGAGACCAGCAAACTCCAAGCACAGCTGACCTCACACAAGATAGCTGAAATCCAAACGGAGATAGCTGATCTCCGGAAAGAGGCCGCCGAGAAAGAGCAAACCATCGAACAGATCAAGACAAAGAAGGATGAGATCTCCAAAGAAAGGGAAAAGGTCGAGTCGGAGCGTCAGAGCTACGAGGAAAATGTTGTCGAAAAGGGTAGCGCTGACCTGTTCAAGACCGAACGCAGCCTCGGAGATGTGAACGCGAACATTGCAGGTCTCAGGGCTGAGATTGAATCATCCAAGAGGACGACAAGGTCTCTCGAACTTCAGAAAGCAGATCTTGAGAAACGCATAGAGCAGACGGATCAAGCAATCGCGAAGTCCAAGTTGGATCTGGCAAACAGCAGAAACCGACTCTCCGAGGTTGCTGGTCTCCTTGAGGCCAAGCGGAAGGAACGGGAAGCCTTCTCGGCAACACTCGCGAATTCGAGGATGAAGATCGGCGAGCAGTCGAGCGAAGCGAACGCATTAGACGAACAAATTGCCGAGCTCACGAATCAAAAGATAGAGATCGACGCGCAAGGAAGGGCAAGCAGTTCGAAGGTCGCGCTTCTTGAGGAGCACATTCAGACGCTCAGGTCGCGTCGAGGAGAACTCGAAGAACTATCTAAGAGCATTTCGGGCAGAACAGAGGAACTTGCGAAGCTTATCACGCAAGAGAAGTCAAGGCTGAACACGATCGAAGCCAATCTTGCCGAATATACAAAAGTCGAGGTTGAGAAACGGGCGGAGGTGGCGCACGCCGCTGAGGTCTCAAAGAAGGCTCGCTTGACTCTTGCGGAAGTCGAGACTCAGAAGAACGTGGCAGAAGTCATCGGATCCGACGATTCCGCCCTTGAGCTGATCGAGGAGATGGGCAAGTCAGGCGCAATTGCAGGCATCCATGGGCGCTTATGTGATCTGATGCGCTACAAGGAAGAGCATCACAAAGCCATCGAGGCCGCTTCGGCAGGATGGATGAAGTCGATAGTCGTCAGGAACATCGACAGCGCGATCGGATGCATAGAGAGCCTAAAGAGAACAAAACTCGGGCGAGTCAAGCTGATTCCGACCGAGAGCCTGCATCCAGCGAACAAAGTGGAGCCTCCCACACACATCGAGGGAGTCCTCGGCACGATCGAGAGCTTCGTGGAGGCACTTAGGCCGTTCGATCGTGCAGTCAATTTCGTGTTCGGAGACACCATACTTACCGCAACACAAAGGTCCGCCTTCTTGGTTTCCCTCGAAGGATTCCGGGCCGTATCGATTGCCGGGGATCTCTACGAGCCGGGAGGAGGCATGGAGATTGGATACTACCGCGAACCGCTTGATGCCAGAAAGCTTGTGCCCAAGGAATCAACCCTTGTCGATGTCGCATCCGCGGTAACATCACTAGAAGGCCTACTAGAGCGCAGCAAGAAAGACCTCGAGAGATTGAGAGAAGAAATCCTTAGCCAGACCGAGAGCAAGGCAGCGAGCAAGAACCTGATTGAAGCGATGGAAAGAGAGGCCGACACGATAAAGCAGGATCTTGAACGAACCTCAAAGGCGATTGAGAATTCTGACAAGCGTGTCGCATCACTCGGCGAAGAGATCGAGCAAGAGAATCTCAATCTCAAGTCTTCCCAGGAGAGAAGACAAGATTTCCAAAACAAGCTCGACCTACTAACGAAAGAGAAAGCATCATTTGGACTCAAAGCACGATCCGACGAGCTAACCCAATTGGAGAATAAGCACGCGACCCTCTACGACGAGTTGAACAAGCTCATCCAAGACAAACTCGAGCTTGAGGGCAAGCTCTCCACACTCGAAGCTTCCATCACAACCTCTACGCAGAATCAAGATCAGATGAAGGCTCAGATCGCGTCGATCGAGAAACAGATCACAGACACACAGTCAAGAATCGAAGCCTCGAATCAAGAACTGGCCGGTCACGAAGAAACGATCAAGCAACTCCAGGACCAAAGAGAAGCCATACTGAAGAACGTGACCTCCGCGAAAGCGAAGAGGAACGAGTTCGAGCAAGCTCTCAAGAGCCTTGAAACCCAGCTGATGAAAGCTATTAATCAACTTGAGCCACTGAACCGCGAAGTCGCGAATCTCAACTCGACAGTCAAAGAGAAGGAGATGCGCGCTTCGCTCTTGTGGACCGAGATCAAATCGTTAGGATACAACGAACTCATTGAAGTGGCCCCCAAGGAGCTTCCATCGATAGAGGAATCGCTAAGCGCCCTCAAGCGTGAACTTGAGCGAATCGGAGCAGTCAACGAATTAGCGGTCAGCCAATACGAAGACCAGAAGACCAACTACAAGCAGCTTGCAACAAGGATCTACGAGATCGAGAAAGAACGCCACGCGATCATCGAATTCATGAACGAACTCGACAAGAAAAAGTTCGACATGTTCATGCGAGCGTACAGCCAAGTCGACACGACCTTCCAAGAAATCTTCGCCAAGATCACCGGCACAGGAACAGGAAGAATGGTGCTTGAGTACCCCGAGGACCCATTCAAAGGTGGAGTTGATGTCCTGCTTGCATTCCCAGGCAAGTCGGAGATGACGATCAGCAGTGCAAGCGGAGGCGAGAAATCAGTCAGCACCGTCTGCTTCCTGCTGGCACTCCAGGCGATACATCCGATGCCCTTCTACATGTTCGACGAGATCGACGCTCACTTGGACGTGGTGAACTCCCAGAGACTGGCCGAACTACTTCGCGATCGCTCCAAAGGGTCACAGTTCCTTGTCGTATCACTGAAAGACACCGCAATATCCAGAGCAAACAGAGTCTACGGCGTCTTCATACAAGACGGCGTCTCGCAAGTTGTGGAGATGCCGATGGCGCAGGTGGCGGCCTAGTGGACATAACCGAGAAGCCATTCTGGCTGCGGCCTCCGTACATGATTCTGTTCGATCTGCTTAAACTGCACCGCATCAAACCATGGGACGTGAACATCGCATACATATTGAACGCGTTTCTGGCAGAGATGAAGAAGCAAGGGTTCATCGACTTCTCCGCCTCAGGAACCGCTCTTTTGTCATCTTCAATGATTCACAGGATGAAGTCTGAACTCGTACTGAAGATGGAAGAGCCCCCCAAGCCCCCGATCGCTAGGCCGAACGAGGAAGTCCCGCCTCCACTCCCGTTCCCCATTCGGTTTGAGTACACGTCAACTTCTATCGAGCAAGTTCTCTCAGTACTTGAGGAAGTTCTGAAACGCGAGAGTGTCGCTCTCGCGGACAGGAAGAGTCTCCTCAGTCCTCCAGAGATCCTTGAACAGATGGATGAATTCCTCGCCAACATAGAGAAGAACATCGAGGTATTCTACGCTAGCCTCCTACGGAAGGCCACAGCAACCCCGACGCTATCGTTCATACAACTGACCAAGGGCTCAACATTGCTGGAAGCTGTTAGAGTGTTCATCATGCTATTGTTCCTGGTCATGCAGAACAGGGTGAGCTTGAATCAGACGGAGGACCGAGGCGACATAACGATCAGCTTACCAGAGGTAGCAGCTACAGTTGTCTGAGACCCAACAGATCGAGCCGAGCGCCGACGAGCGTACAAAGAATCAAGTCTCGCTGATCGAGGCCGCCCTATATGTAACCGGAAAGCCGCTCGACGTGGGCGTCCTAGGATCGATCCTCAACCTGCGCTCAGAGGAAAAGATACGCAAACTCGCCACAGCGTTGAAGGAGAAATACGCACAACATTCAGGGGCGTTGGAAGTCCTCGAGCTCTCGGACGGGCGATACGTCATGCAGCTGAAACCCGGATACTCCAAGAACGTGAAGCGTCTGGCGACGCGACAACTGCTCACACCGGGCCCGCTGAAGACACTGTCCTACATCGCTCTCCGTCAGCCGGTCGTGCAGTCGCACGTTGTGAAGGTGAGAGGTAACTTGGCCTACGGACACGTGAAGCAACTGCGAGACATGGGACTGATCTCAGAAGAGAAGCTGGGAAGATCGAAAGTCCTTAGGACAACCGCAAGTTTCTGCGACTACTTCAACCTCAGCCAAGATTCACGACAGATGAAGAAACAGATCCAACAAATAATCGAAGAAATGAAATCAGCCCAATCCGGAGCAGCACGGCCCGCTCAACCTCAAGAAGCGAAGGCGAACCTCCCACAGGAACCGCAGACGAACCCCCCGCAGGAAGAGACGAATCCTACCGAGTCTTCAGAACCTGAGAAAGCCAGCAGCCAGTAGGCTCGGTCCTAGCCAGAACATACGGACTTATCCGAAAGCAAGCAGAACTTACTGAGCGTGAAGTAATTGGTTGTCGTCAGGGACTTCATGAGCCAACCTGTTCTTTCCGTGGACTCGGAAACATCTGTGGCAGAAGCATGCAGGCTAATGGGAGAGAAGCATGTCGGGAGCATTCTGGTGTCACGCAAAGGAGTCGCCAATGCGATCTTCACTGAACGTGACCTCTTGTCAAAGGTTCTTCCAGAGAAGAAAGACCTGGCTAAGGTCACAGTAGGCGCCTATGCATCGTCGCCGCTCATTACAGTGGCCGGACGCGCGGATGTCAAGGAGGCAGCACGAATCATGACCGAGATGAAGGTAAGGCGGCTGGTGGTGGTTCAAGACGGCCAGCCAACCGGCATTTTCACCGCGGCCGATCTCGCAAAAGCTACGGGCAAGTCGCCTCTTGAGATCTGAGCCCATGAGAGGAGGAAGCGCGGTCTTGACGCACGAAGATGAGACTTCCGATCTAAGATGTGCCGAATGCGGGCGCGCACTCATGCGTGACAACGAGGAGCGCACATGGGCCAAGTGCAGATTTTGCGGCAAACCAGTCTGCTTCAATTGCATTCGATACATCGGCACTACCGTCAGAGGTCCCTACATGGACTACGTTGAAGCAATTCGAACATGTGAAGAATGCTACGTGAACAGAGGATAGGGATTCCCTCGGTCCTCCGCCCGGACGCGAATGGACAGCAGAACGACCGTACCGTCCCTGCCGAACGTCTTATAGCAACATCTCAGGGGCTGTTACAAAGTAACGGGTGGCACCTGGCGTGGATCCAATAACAACAATGAACTTCGCTCTATGCGTCGTGATAGTTGCCCTTGCTGTCGCAGCCTACAACAAGAAGAAGAATGAAGCGGCCTTATACATAGGCGCCGCCTTTGGTCTCTTCGGCCTTTCTCATTTCATAACCCTCGTAGGATTTGGTGGAGAAGCAACCACTACTGCCCTAGTGATCATCCGAACGATCGCGTATCTGATAGTCATCTTTGCTTTGCTCAAGTTGTGGAAACCGTAGCGGATCAAGCAATTCTTATATGTCGTGCTGAATGGTGTGCACGCGTGAGTTTGGAGCGACGCTGATTTGCCTCAATGGCATGGTGACCTACGCAAGCGTAAGCCTTCGGGAGGACGAAGGAAGGCCTTCCGAGGTAAGCGCGCATACGAGATGGGCAGTGACCCAGCAGCGACTGTAGTAGGCGAACCTCGAATAGTATCGAAACGAGGACGTGGCGGGAATATCAAGCTAAGCGTGCTTGCAACCAACTTCGCCAATGTGACGGACCCAGCAACCGGGAAGACAGAGAAGACTGAGATTAGAAGCGTTGTCAAGAACCCAGCCAACGTTGACTACCAACGCCGAGGCGTAATAACGAAAGGGAGCAATACTCGAGACTCCGCTAGGGCAAGCTCGAGTCACCTCACGACCAGGACAGCACGGCGTCGTGAATGCGATCCTAGTCCAGAAGACCTGAGCTGAAGTCGCTTCTCAACTGAGCTCGCGAGTTATCCCACGATAACGAGGCGTCCACGTGTTGAAGCAAAATGGAAAGATGGTGGTCTGGCCCGCGGCGCTCGACTCAACCAAGTCCAGATCACAAGGAAGGCGCCTTGCGAAATCGCAGGCAATTCAAGCGCCACGAGTCGATGAGCTTGAGAACGCGGCAAAGAAGCTTTCATACGATCCGCAGCCGTCTCCACATTCGGCTCTCCCTTCACACTGGTGGGAGAAGACCGGCCATATTCTTGTCACGCGCGGGGACAAGGCTAGGTCGAAAGTGCTGAAGGATCTGGCAGCGGAGATACGGAAGGTACGAGGCTCGAAGCAGTAGCCGTCCGACTAGCCTATTATGATGGACCCGGTGCTGGGGCTCGGTTTCAGCCCCGGAGTCTTGACGGTCAGCAAAGAAGCGAACTCTTCCGATCTCAGCGCATCCAAGAACGATTGCACAGCGGATTTTTCCAGACGATCCTTCGCCAATAGGAAATCATAGGATTCGTCGCCTATCTTGATGAAATCAAGACCATACGTCTCTGCAACAGTCCTGATGCCTACGCCCACATCAGCCCGCCCGTGCGCCACCGCAGCTGCGACAGCAGAATGCGACTTCGTCTCAGACGTGTAACCGAGTATCCCCTTCGTCAACTTCTCGAGAGTAATGTCTCTTGAAGCAGCGATCTTCGAGAGGTGGTGATCCACCAACATCCGTGTACCAGAACCTCGGTTCCTGTTCATGAACGAGATCTCTCCAGTTAGGAGATCATCGAAGCCGCGTATTCCCTTCGGGTTGCCCTTCGGAAGCAGGAAGCCCTGCTCGCGTGCATAACCTCTCACCAAAACCGCTCTGTCCTTCAGTCCGAAGAGGTGATAGAATGGAACGTTGTATTCCCCTGTCGTCTCGTCGAGCAGATGCACGCCTGCAACGTCGGCCTCACCGCGCTTTATGGCGTGAAGTCCTCCGAGCGATCCGGTGTTAATGACCTTCGAGACAAACCCTGGTCTGTGCTCGCGAATGACTCCGATCAGGACATCGATCCCGACGCAATGGCTACCTATGACAACAAGATCAGCAGGGCTTAGGCCTGTGCCGAAAAGGTAGACCTTGACCTCGTCTCCTTCTTCGACGTAGTTGACTGTGTCAGGTATGTCGATGTATCCGTCAGAAAGAGAGAATGAGGATATTGCGCCTGACCCGCCCATTGTCGGGTAGGCGAGATACTCCCCCGTCACTGTCCTTGTCAGGTGGACTGGCAAGAGTTCACGTCTGCCTTTTGACGTTACTCTCAATGCAAGCCTCGCACTGTGAACGACCACGGCCCTCGGTGTCAGGCCTGACATTTCTCTGAGGACAGGCGCGACGAGTGCGTGGAATATCATGAGCGCGGATGTTGGGTACCCAGGCAGGCCGATCAGGGGTTTGCCATCCACAACCGCGATGACTGCCGGTTTTCCGGGCTTGACTGATATCCCATGAACGAGAACTCCTGGCCTGCCCAGATTATCGATGATCCGGTAGATGAGGTCTCCAGCCCCTGCCGACGTGCTTCCAGAAGTCAGAACCATGTCAGCTTGCTCAAGTCCCTGCCTGAGCGTGTTCTGCATGACCTGCGCATTATCGGGCACAATGCCGAGATGGACTGGTTCTCCTCCACACTCGACCACGCTCGCCGCGATAGCGCTCGCATTGATGTCGTAGAGCTTTCCGTACGTGAGAGAAGCTCCCGGAGGAAGAAGCTCATTGCCCGTCGAGAGAATCGCAACACGCGGTTTCCTGAAGACTCTGATTCGCTCTGTTCCAAGCGCGGCTAGGACCCCGATTTCGCGCGGCGTTATCGTCTCACCATTACGAAGAACCAATTCGCCGGCCATGATGTCGGATCCGGCGGCCGCTATGTTTTCGCCGGGCACGACCGGTCGGAAGAGTTCGAGCGCTGAGTCGATTCGGCGAGTATACTCGACCATCACGACTGCATTAGATCCACGCGGAACCGGCGCACCAGTCGAGATCTCTATGGCCTCCCCGCCTTTCACGGGGATCGAGCTCTGCTGACCTGCTTCGCATCGGCCAACAATCTTGAGTCCTTTCGGATTATCGTCGTCAGCGCCGAAAGTGTCGTCAGCGATCACGGCATAGCCGTCCATGGCGGCTCGATCGAACCCCGGCACGTCGATCTGAGCAACCACATCCTGTCCGAGCGTTCGCCCCATCGAGTCGGAGACTGGAACTTCATCAGTTGCCGTCAGTTCGGGCTTGAAATATCTGTGAAGTTCGGAAAGGGCATCCTCGATCGTAACCAGGGTTCTGAAGACTTTACGGCCTTCCAGCGCCTTCACCTCGCTCAACAGGTCTGAAGAGCTGGACCTCGACCTCCGCTCCCTCATCATACCCTTCAACGTTCTCTGGAACCACGACCATTCCGTTCGCTCGGGTGAGTGTCGTCAGGATTCCCGCCCCGGGAGCACGAAGGGGGTCCACGAAGAGCTTTCCCTCTTTCTCTCTGACGAGGACACGTATGAATGTGCGGAAGCCAGGCACTCCAACTATCCTCTTGGTTGCTCTCGCCCGAATCTTAGGTTGCGGATCCTGCTCCGTCCCCAGCATCATCAAGATGAGTGGCTGGACGAAAGTTGAGAAGGCAATCATCGCGGAGACCGGCAGTCCGGGCAACGACACGATAGGTTTGCCGTTCACCACTGCGAGTCCAGTGGGCAGAGATGGACGCATCGCTATTCCATGCACCAACATCCCAGGCTTCCCAAGCGCATTGATGACATCAGGCACGAGGTCGCCTTTGCCAACAGACGTTCCAGCAGTCACCAAGACAAGATCTGCAGAGGCGAGTCCCCGCTTCAGCTTCTTAGAGATCTCCTCGGCATCGTCTTTCGCAATGCCAAGATCCAGCGGCACGCCTCCGCATTCCTCCACCATCGCCATGAGCACAGGACGGTTGACATCAACTATCCTGCCCGATGCGACAGGACCGCTCTCTGATACCTCATTACCGGTGGATAGGATGGCGACCTTAGGTCTTCGCACCACACTCACGGTCTCTCGACCGAGAGCAACAAGGAGCCCCAGGTCAGGGGGCTTCAACTTTCTGCCTCTCTCCAGCACTACTGTGCCTTGCTTCACATCTTCGCCGATATGGGAAATGTTCTCACCAGGCGTGACAGCTGCGTACATCTCCACGTCTCCTGTATCCAGTCGTTTCGTGTTCTCAACCATCACAACGGCATCAGCGCCTTGCGGCACAGGCGCCCCGGTGGCGATCGCAATAGCCTCTCCTTTTCGAAGAGTCTTCATGGGCAGTTCCCCGATCTTGCTCTCCCCGACCAACTTCAGCAGGCTCGGGTTCGTCTGCGAGGAACCAAACGTGTCCTCCGCAACAACGGCATATCCATCCATCGCTGATTTCTCAAAGGCGGGAACGCTCGCATCCGCGCCTACGTCCTCGGCGAGTATCCGGTTGAGCGAACCTTGAAGCGAGATCGTCTCTGATGGCAATGAGACGGTTTGGAGGGCCTCGTAGAAGATGCGGCGTGCTTCCTCGATCCTCGTTGCTTCCTTGAAGCCTCGGTCTCGCGCCTTCAAAACTGATCTTCCTTGAACCGAGTTGTGATCGGTCTCTGCGGGATATTAAAGGATAGACGGATGAGCTTCATCTGGTCAATCGCGTCGCGTGATCTTTGACAGTTTTGGGATGCGTTCGGCTGATGATGAACTCTTAAATAAGCGGCTTGAGGCTCGGTCAAACTGGTGCCGCCTAAACGAGCCGCCGTTTACGATCAAGCACTTGATCATAGACGATAGCTCAGTGGCAGAGCAGCGGACTCGATCGGCAAGATTGAGGCTGAAGCTGTTAGCCACATGGCAGCGACCCGTTGGTCGAAGGTTCGAACCCTTCCGGCGGCGCCATCTAAACGTCTTCACGACTAGAAGATCTCAACCGCCCGCGAACTGATTCTCGCAGATGCCTATTGAGGTTCGACTGACGCAGCACTTGGCTGGCGACTCATAGTTACTGCAACACCTGCAAGTACTAGCGCAGCACCGAACATTCTGATTGTCGTGGGTGTCTCGCTGAGGAGAAAATACGCGAGCACCGTAGCTCCAATTGGTTCGCCAAGGGTTGCAATGGCCACGAACACTGCAGGTAGGCGTGCGAGTGCCCAGTTGAAGGATGAATGGCCAACCAGCTGAGGCACGAGCGCCAACAATACCAACCAAATGTAGGTTGTCGTGTCGTACCCTGTCATAGGTTGACGCGCACCCGCGACCATTATCAGCAGGACAACCGCCGCCATGCTGTAGACGATCGCAACGTACGGCACAAGCGATAGTGACCCGCGCACACGCCGGCCAATCAGCCAGTAGCCAGTCACCATCAGAGCGCCGAGAAGCGCCAAGGAATTCCCCAGCAGAGATGCGCTGCTGGTTCCCTGCGTCATATCGCCTAAACCTATCACGAGGCTACCCGCTACCGCGACGATCAAGCCAAAGATCACAGGACGCGTCAAGCGCTCGCGGAGGAGAAGCCACGACCCGATCGCAACCCACATCGGCGAAGTCGCGTCCAGAACAACTGAACTGGTCACCGATGTGTACTCAAGGGAAGTGACCCACGCCGCAAAGTGGAGCGCCAAGAACACCCCCGAGGCCGCGGCTAACAGCCACTCCGTTGCCCGAAGTCTGCGGAGTTCGTTCTGGTGGCGCCACAAAGCCACAGGGGCGACCACGAGCGACGCGATCGTCATGCGGTAAGAGGCAATGACAAGTGAAGGCGTTGTCGTTTGGGCGTTACGTATGAGAATCGACGAGCGGAGACTGCGATGATGCCGACCAGCAGTACGATGCTTGAGGTGATACGCACAGGATTCCAACCTTGCACAGGCGCTCGGGCATGGTGGCATTGCGCTTACTTGTATGTTGGGTTTTGTGTGGAGCGTGTCAAACACCTAGCAGAGGATGTCAAACACTGTGGCACAGGGTGTCAAACAACTCAATCTACCGTATCCAAGGATCATCTCGAAGATAGAGCAAGGAAAAATGAATCAGAGAAAGGGGAGATTCGTTATGCGCTACTGTGTCACGATTAGCTGACCTATCATCTGCGCGTGGTCGTCGGCGCAGCCTGGGACTGCACAACGCATTGTGAAGGTTCCCGCGGTGTCCGCGTTGAATTCAAGTTTCGCGCTCTGCCCGGGCGCCAATGCGCCTGTATTCAAAGCTAGGTCCGGAATCGTGATGCCATGCGTATCTTGCGGGTCCGTGTTGGCCACGGTCAAGACTATGTGGTCGCCTCTGTGGACAGTTATTGTCCCCGGGTCGAAAATGTGGTGCTCGGCTCCGTTCTGAGTGGCCGTCTTGATGTCAATGGTTAACGTCTCAGTCTGAGCTTGGGGCTGCGGAGCGGATTGGTAATAGGCGTATACTCCCACGACGATCACCGCGAGCACGATCAGTCCGATCAGTGTTCCCCTGTTGGATTTCTTCTTCGTCGGTGCATTCTGCAATTTGACAATCACCTCCGTAATGCTTCAGTTCTGGCGGCGAACCGCCTTTGATCGAAGATGTTCAGAGCCACGGAGGCGCAGGTTTGAGAGTGTGGTGCTTGACAAAGAGGAAGCAGCACATGCGAAGCCTTGTGATCGAGGAAAGAATCACACGATCGGACTCGAACGCTGTGATCCAATAAGAGTCGTCATCCATCCAAACCAGAGCCAGTTCAACAACTCATGCCTAGACGTGCCTGAGCGAGTGTCCAGTCTGGCCTCTCACGATTAATCTACCCGAATGCGGGCTTTCCGGGTGTCATGAAAAGGGCAGGCCTAGCTGAGCTTCCCCTCCATCCTGGCAGGTGTCCACCTTGGCTCTTCGCCGAGATGAAACGCCTAGGCGGAGCCATCGTCAAGCTAATCGTGCAGGAACATGGCAAACGCGAGTTTCTCAGAAGGATCAGCGATCCGTTCTTCTTTCAGGCACTCGGGTGTACGCTGGGCTTTGACTGGCACTCATCCGGGCTGACCACAACCGTCTGTGGTGCGCTGAAAGAGGCGATAGTGCCACACGAATTCGGCATTGCATTCTACGGGGGGAAAGGCCGAGCGTCAAGACGAACCCAGGACGAGCTCGAAGATGTCGCCGACGTCTTCTCATTGTCGTCTCAACGGGTCGAGTCACTCAAGTACGCAAGCAAAATGGCCGCCAAGGTGGACAGCAGCTGCGTGCAGGACGGATACCAGCTCTACCACCACACCTTCATAGTGAGCGAAGACGGAGAATGGGCGGTTGTTCAGCAGGGGATGCAGGGACGGCTCGCTCGTCGCTACCACTGGCTCTCCGACAACGTTGCCAGCTTCGTTGAGGAACCCCATTCAGGCATCGCGAGTGACTGCCTAGGGCAATCTGTGCTTGACATGACGGCTCACGAGAGCGAGGAATCAAGAAAGACCAGCCTAGGCCTTGTCCGTGACAGCCCTAACAGCCTATCGAGTCTCATTCGTGGTGCAGAGCAGGCATCGATCGACCAATACTTGCCCGGTCATCAGGGAGCGCTAATGCTCGTCATGCCTACTCAGCACTCGATAACGCGACTATCCGAAACAACTGTGGAGGCGCTTCGCAGAGCGTACGAGTTCCAACCTGACAGCTACGAAGAGCTTGTGGCCCTCCGAGGCATCGGCCCCAAAGCCATTCGAGCACTAGCGCTTGTCTCAGAACTCATCTACGGAAAGGCACCCTCATGGAAAGACCCCGCCAAGTACAGCTTTGCACACGGAGGCAAAGACGGCATCCCATACCCAGTTGACAGGAGAACATATCACAAGACGATCGAGATCATCGAAAACGCTACCCAGAAAGCGAACGTCGGAGAGAACGAAAAGACCAAGGCCATCAAGAGGTTACAGGCTCTCCTTTGAGCGCGAAACCTATTCGGGACTCGAAATGAATTGTCTGACGGCCGAAATCAACTGTCCGACAATCCCTCGATTTCACCACAGGTCGATGGAACGCCGATCGTGGCTACCCCTTCTCCAAAAGGTTAGCGGGAGGAATCCCCAAAGAGGCCTAGACGTATTTCCCGAAGTCATTTATTTCAATACCAAGATCCTTCTTATCGATGCAGCACGTCCATCTGGCGAGTTGAAATATTGAGCAATGAACAGCGGGCAATAATTGAGCGCTTGCGAGACTGTATTGTGAACTTTGATTCGGAAGGGCTCCAGCAGGCCTGTAGAGATGCGCTGGAGATCGGAATCCCGCCCTATGAGATCATCAACAAGGGAATAGGAAAAGGCACTGAAGTCATTGGTGCAAAGTTCCAAGCCGGGGAGTTCTATCTTTCCGAGTTAATCATGGCAGGCGAGACCGTGAAAGAGGGCATGAAGATTCTGGAGCCGCACATTGTCGCCAAGGAAAAACCACAGAGCACCGGGAAAGTGGTCATAGGAACAGTGGAAGGCGATATGCACGATATCGGAAAGAGCATAGTCAGGATGTTTCTTCAAGCGTCCAGCTTTGACGTGATCGATTTAGGGGTAGATGTGCCAGCGAGGAAATTCATTGAAGGAGTCCGTAAGAACAGCCCGGACATTCTTGGAATGTCTGCTCTGATGACGATAAGCATGGATAAAATGAAGACGATCATGAATCAACTGAGGAAGGGCCGACTCAAGGGGAGAGTCAAGGTCATAATCGGCGGTGCGCCTATCACCTCAGACTACGCCCAACGGATCGGTGCAGACGCAGGTACCAGCGATGCTGTTCAAGGAGTCGAAACCATGAAGGCCTGGATGGCTAAGTCCTAGGAAGAGGATATTTCCCGAATTTCTCCGCGGCACGCACCATCGCCTCTATGTTCCTAAATGGTGTCCGCATTGGGACATCGCATCCCGAACTCAAAATGAGACCTCCACCTTTGCCGGCTTTCATTATGCATTCCTTGGATACCTTCTTGACTGTCTCAGGCGTTCCAAGGAAGAGCACAGCAGTCGGGTCCAAGTTTCCCATCAAGGTGGTTCTGTCTCCAACAAGTTCCTTTGCCTTTCCGATGTCGACCTTCTGATCAATCTCGAGGATGTCTGCTCCAGTCTCAACCATAAGCGGCAAAATTGGGGTGGCTGCACCACATATGTGAATTGACACACGGACTCCAGCTTTTTGCAGCTCCTGAACGGCCTGTTTCTCATAGGGATAAGCGAATTCCTCGTACAGTTTGGGCGAAACAAAATCCGGACCACCTATGGATTCACCGAAAGCAGTCATATGTACGCCGGTGTCGTACATGGCCTTGGCAAACTCCACGCTCGCCTCAGTCGTCTTCCTGAGAAGCTTGTGCGCAAGACCAGGATTCTTGTACAAGTCGATAACGAATGCTTCTATTCCTCGCAATTCTGCTGCCAGGTCAAAGGGTCCCTGATCGGCCCGTCCCATTATCCAGATTTTCCTGCCCACCTCTTTGACAATAATCTTCGCAGCTTCTATCCAGACTGGCATCCTTCCGTCTCTGTGTGGATCGGGGATCTGTAAATTGTCAACGTCTTCCTCAGTTTTGACGATTGAACCGATTCCACGAGGGACCTCGTTCCCCTTCATCCTGATCTTAAGACCGAAACCGCTCGCTGTAACAAAAGTATCCGAATCCACCGTTATGCCATCATATTTGAACCTCTTCCATGAAGCTATGAGGGACCTTGCCAACTTCTTGCCATTCGTGCAGTACTCGCTGTACGGTATTCTTGTGATCCTGATCGATGGCAAGCAAAGTTCAGGCACGCACGGAACTCTGTCGGGCTCCTCATGTCGGAGAGCCGTCTCCACTCGGTCGAGGCTCATGACTCGACTCAATACAATCGCCAGAGATCTAGTTCATGCGCTAATGAAATCGGTTCTCTAATGACTCTTTCGCCGGCACTTCATTGGTCGGATCTTTGATCAACAGCATTCAATTACCTGTCATGCTCGGCTAGGTTCTCGCCATATATTTCGAAATAGTTCGCCACTCCATCCTCGATGTTGCCAATTCGTTTCATAGGCCATGTTGTCGAGGCTCCTGCATCTGCCGCCAGTGCTCGCCCACGGCTCTCCTACATTACGTTCCGCTGGCGCTCCTGTGGAGAGGATCCTAAGAGCCTTGAGAAAACCAAGTTTGAAAGCTTGGATGGGTCAAGCTCTCTTTCTTGCCTTGTGAGAGAGACCCCCAGATCATCTGCACTCCTAATTAGTACCGACTTGCATTTTCGTCTGTCTGGGCAGATCTTGCATCGTCCCAAGTTGTGCTTGTACCATACACGCAACCCTGCCTCCGAGTTAAGCGTGATAACGACTTCGGTCTCAAAATCCCTGCTCCAGCCCAGCAGTATGCCCTTAGTAATGTCTACATGCCTTGGTTCTACCTCGTTGAGCTTCGAGGCATCGTTCAGAGCTGCTGCAATCCTCTCGGGAATGGTCTGACTCAACTGGTTTACGGCTTGGCGTGTAATGTTCAGTTTCCTAGCTATCTCGCTTTGCGAAAAGCCGTTTCGCGTCAAGTCCCACACATACAACTGACGGGAGGTTAGGTAGGCACTGTGTAGCCTAGTCAATGAGCTCGCCAATCTGCGATCATTAATCGTCCCAAATATTCGCTGACTTCCTATAAATGTTCAAGCGACTCCCGCTAGTCTTGCCAAATCGGTGTCTTGCCCCTGCAACCCATTTCATTAGTCGCTTTCTTGCTGGTCCACTTGTAAGTGCCTCCTCGGAGATGTAGGGCCGTGAGCTATGGCAAGTGTTATATTCCAAGTGTCAAGTGTCAATCTTGACGCGTAAAGCCACTCGCTTGACACGGATTGGTGTCTATGGAAAGGCTATTAGGGTTAGGCCTTCCCGAAGGTGATGAATGCGGGCTGGCTCTACGTGTCGGAGTATTGTGCAATGAGTCCCAAACAAGTTTTCGTTAGAGATGCAACTGGACTAGTCAGAGAGTTCAATTGGTTCGACGGCATGGTCATGGGTCTCGGGTACGCGAACCTAGCAGTCGGAGCGTTCATAATCTTCGGCTGGGGCAGCTGGCTGTTCCCCGGATCCAACATGATGATCTCGATCGGCCTAGTCGGCTTCCTGATCGACGTTCCCATAGTTCTGGCCTACAGTATGTTCGGAGCCTCGATGCCCAGATCTGGCGGGGACTACGTGTACGTGAGCAGATCGCTGAAGGCAGGCATGGGATTTGCGACAGGTCTGGTCTTCTTCATCTACCTTTCAATATTCAGTGTTGGACAGAATGCATGGTTCATAACCTCTACTATATTTGCTCCGACGTTTGCTGCAATTGGATCGATTTCCAATGATGCGGGGCTCCTAGCGTTGTCGCAGACAATCGTTCAACCAGGACCTAGCATTGCGATCGGTGTAGTTGTGCTGATAGTCACTTTCCTACTCCTGCTTGCTCCCACGTCTACCCTTCACAGAGTCCTGCTGGGGTTGTTCGTAATTGCATTCCTCGGCTATCCCATACTCTACTGTGGTGTTCTCGCATTCAATACCAATGCGAGCTTCGTTGCAGCCTTCGACACTTATACGAGGCAGGCCGGCCTGAATACGTCATATGCAGGCATCATAAGCAGCGCAAGAGCCGCAGGAGCATCGATAGTTCCTCCCTCGTTCACGGCCTCGCTGATGGCCCTGCCAATCATCTACGCAACCATTGCTTTTCCACAATCGGCCACCTACATTGGCGGCGAGACAAAGCACGCGCAGAGACAGTTGCCAATGGCATTGATAATTGGGCTGCTGGTGATTGTAGCGTCGTACACGATAATGGGATACTTCACATACAATGTGTTCGGCTATGATTTCATCTCCGCCACAGGGTTCTACGGTTTTTCGGGAGCAAGCGGGTATCCACTCCCTGCTGCACCGTTTGTGGACTACTTCCTAGCGATACTCTTACCGAACATGGCATTCAACTGGTTCATGCTCATAACTGGAGTAGCGTGGGAAATGATCCTGATGATAGCGTTCGCGGTCATGGCAACCAGATTCATATTCGCCGTTTCTTTTGACCGAGTTGCTCCGTCTGCGCTGGCTGACGTCAGCGAAAGGTTCCACACGCCAGTCAAGGCAAACCTACTTGCAATCTTAGGAGCCTTCGTCTTCCTAGTGTTTACTGCATACAATTTCTTGGGAACATACGTCAACTCAATCGTGGCTTGGACATCCGCGTACCTAGTGGTCATGATCGGAGCGATCGTCTATCCATATACCAGCAAAAGCCTGTTCGAACAATCTCCGTCATTTGTGAAGAAGAGAGTTGGCCGAATACCAATCATGAGCATCTTGGGCCTCGTCGGAGCAGTAGCGCTTTGTGTAGTCCTCTACACGCTGATAATCCAGCCGGCGGTAAGCGGAGCCTCCATACAGGGCTTGGCCATAGTCATAGCGACCTACGTTATTGGGTTCGTGCTTTACTACGCAGTAAGAGCCTATAGAAAAAGCCAAGGAATAGACCTCGATCTCGTCTTCAAACAGATACCTCCCGAATAACCGCGCTCGGACAACTCGACACCAGTTCGTTAGGGGAGAAATCCCCTAACGATACCCTATTTTGCAGTACAGTATCACACGGGTTACTCTTTGGGCGTCGCAATTCGAACCGTCGTCCGTGGCCGCTTGATTGATCTTGGAGTATGCGGCTCTCTTAGTGAGGGCGTCCGA
>CAVWAQ010000007.1:0-43811 GCA_963753065.1 Candidatus Bathyarchaeota archaeon
CGAGCGGATCATTTCTGTGACTTGAAGACTAGCCAGTTCTTGTCCTTGATTCTTATGAGATGGTAATCTCCTTCGAGCCTTTTGCCATGGAAGACTAAGGAGATTGTTGCCTCTGTCCTGTTCGTGAGGTCGAATGTTCCCTTGTCCCAGATCTCGACTTTGCCCGCCCCGTATTGTCCTTCGGGTATGGTTCCTTCGAAATCGATGTAATCGAGCGCGTGGTCGTCCACCGCAACCGCGAGGCGCTTCACACTAGGCTTTTCAGGCGGACCCTTGGGGACTGCCCAACTCTTGAGGACGCCGTCAAGCTCCAGACGGAGATCATAGTGGAGTCTTCGAGCTGCGTGCTTGTGCACGACGAACCTTGGCAATTCAAACGAGTTCCTTGAACAAACATCAGCTATCTACTGGGAGGTCTATTTGATGTAGCTGTTGGTGGATCTGTCGAAGTCTGTGATGATTTCCACGTTCTCTGAATGTTCCCTGAAAGTCGGTTCGCCCACGCCTGGGAACATGATCGCAGGGCCCTTGTGCGCGATCTCGGTGGCGGGATGATCTGCGCCTAGATTGTCTTTGGAGATCTCGAAGACTAGTCTCCTTACCTGTGCTTCATCGATGTAGCCCAGTGAGTGGAGATACTCGTGAAGGAGGATCGAGTACACGTACGAGTTGATGTGGCGAATTGTTCGAGCTGAGCGCGTGACTGCGTCAAGCGCTTTCTTGTTCATGACAATCCCGTTTGTGCCGACTCCATGGAATGCCCCTATTTGCTCCGGGAGCTCAGCCAGGTAGAGCATCAAACCCGATCGCCTTTGCCCCAATGAATGTTCTACCGTCTTCTTCACTATCTCGAAGACATCGCCGAAATTCTTGCAGAGATCGAGTTGCTTGACAACATCTGTCGTTTATCTCACACCCAATCTATTCTCGGTCGAGGAGGATTGAACTTGCCATGCCTCCTCACAACCAACTCAAGCTTTCCGTCCCTGAAAGCAGCCTTGGCCGTGTCAGGATCAACCCGGAAAGGCAGGGGAATCTCCTTGGTCCATGATCCCGCCGAAGTTCTGACAGAAAGAGTGAGCGAGTCCTCAGCGCAACGGAGGTTCAGATCTTTCTTATCCACCGAGGCTAGTTCGACCGTTATTCTCGCATTTCCTTCCTCAGTGGAGACCTTCACTCGAGGGTCTACGACGCCCTTCCCAGCCTGGTCCACTCCATCACGATCCCCCAAATCCATATGATTGGTGTCATCGCCAAACGTTCGATCGGGTATTCCTTGGTTGTAACTCGAAGCTGCGATGCGGACACGGGGCTTGCCCTCGTGGAATTCGATTGGCCGTTTCCAAAGTCGTTCCGGAAATTCAGCTGCAATATTCATGTGCTCTTCATCTATCATTCTCTGTTCTCCTCCAATACTCGCCGAACTCTCTCCACGAACGCGATGTATTCACAGAAGATCTGTTTGCCAGCACGTGTCAGTCCGTACGTGTCGTCGTCTAGCTCATCGATGAGCCGATGAGTCAGCAGAGACGTGACGTTCTCGTAGACGAGTTTCGGGTTAATCTCCGCGCGGTAGTGTCTTTTACCATGTGGCCTCTCAAGCAGAGGCACAAGCATGCGAACCCTGGTCTCATTTCCTAGTAGACCCATTATCTCCAGAGCTTCGCGGAACGTCTTGTCAATAGCTCGCTCACGCCAGGGAAGTTGCTGGACCTTGAATTTGCCAGACTGTACCGCTTCTGGAAAGCGCTCAGAGATCTCGCTTGTGTCAATTCTCGAAGGAAACAGCAGAGTTGCGTTTGCATTCTCCGCATCTTCCACGAGCTCCAAGCCCTGAAAGAGAGTCTCGCTGACTGGGCCTGTTTCGCAGAAGACCAGATTCAGGTTGCCGTGGTCTATTCCGCAGACATCAACATCGAGCACTCGCTCGGTTTCTGGGATCGTCCTCAGGGTGGCTGAGACGAATGTGTCCTCAAAGCCTCGCTGGACCATCGACCTTGCTGCGTGAAACTTCTCCAGCATGTGGAGCTCAGTCTCGTTCGTTTCGGGGCCGAAGGTTTCCCTGAAGGCCATGTAGTCTAGCATGTGGACTGGCAGTACTCTGGCGATCTTTGTGGAGTCGAGTATAGCGAGTCGCAACGCCCATCGTTTACCTTGGGTAACGTCTCCGGAATATAAGTTGTTACGTGAAGTAACAGAGAACTGGCTGGCGGCTTTACTTTAAACCTCCAAGGACGAGCGATATCAGAGTCATACGCGTAAGAAGACCGTACCATACCTGCTTGAAGTACTTCGCATGAGCAGTCCCGTCCACACCTGGGCTGATCTCGTCAACCCTAGGGAGAGGATGCATAACGATCGCATCTGCCTTAGCTGAAGCCAGCTCTGCCACACTAAGCCTGTACGACCCTTTCACCTTCTCGTACTCCGCAAGGTCCGGAAACCGCTCCTTCTGGATCCGGGTCATGTAGATCACATCGAGATCCGGCAGAAGCTTCGTGAGGTCCGTGCTCTCTTCGACGTCTATTTTCTTCTCAACTTCGACAAGGACGTCCCTTCGCATGCGCAGCTGATCGGGAGAGATCAGATGCAGCTTCACGTCGTACTGCGCGAGTGCGTAGGCCAGCGAGTGGACCGTTCTGCCGTATCGCAGGTCTCCCACAAGTCCGACGGTCAATCCATCGATTGTGCCCTTTTCTCGCTTCACCGTGTAGAGATCCAGCAGGGCCTGGGTCGGATGCTCCTCCGCTCCGCTGCCAGCGTTGATCACAGGCACAGAAGCAAACTCAGCCGCAAGCCGGGCGGCGCCTTCAAGCGGGTGACGTATCACTAGCGCGTCAGCGTAGTTCTCGATAACCCTCACGGTGTCTGCAAGGTTCTCTCCTTTCTCGACCGAGGCGGCTCTCGGGTCCGCGAAACCGATGCATGCTCCACCGAGCCGATACATGGCTGACTCGAAACTAAGCCTCGTACGAGTGCTCGGTTCGAAGAAGGCCGTGGCCAAGATCTTACCGTGGAGCATGTCGGAACCTTTTCTCGCGAGAGGCTCAAGTTGGTCGGTTGTCTTGAGGATGTGGTCGATCTCTTCGCGTGTGAAGTCTCTGATCGACACGATGTCTTTTCCAAGGAACTCCACTGGAGCCACCCATGCAACTAAGCCAGAGGTTTCGTAAATAACCTAGCCTCAACACAAGGGCCTCGCGTTCCAACTCATATATAGAGGCGCTTCGCACATGCGAGTCTGAGCGACGGTTGTCCTCGAAAGACCAGCTGTACGTGAAGAAGATTCGGAATGGGACGGTAATCGACCATATCGATCCAGGTCATGCACTTGATGTGCTTCACATTCTCAACATCAATGGAAAGCGGGGCGAAGTCGTGAGTGCGGTGCTGAATGTTGAAAGCAAGGAGCTCGGGCGCAAGGACATCGTCAAGATAGAAGATCGAGAATTGAAGCCTGAAGAGGTCGATAAGATCGCGCTTATCGCTCCAAAGGCAACCATCAATATCGTAAGAGAGTATGAGGTCATATCGAAGAAACGCGTGGAACTGCCCCGAACTATCAGGGGAATCATAAAGTGCAACAATCCTTCATGCGTGGTTAATGCGCGCGAGCCGGTGACTTCCGAATTCAAAGTCGAGGTCGCCGAGCCTCTAAGGATACGCTGCCACTATTGTGGACGAATAATGGGAAAGGACGATGCTCTGAAACAGTTCTGACGGCAGGGATTTGGTTCCTGAGAACAGAACAGACAGGGTCAGGTCATCTATGACAAAGATCGCCTTGCTCGGAGACCGAGAGACCGCTGCGTACTTCAGAGTCTCAGGCCTGAAGAGAAGCAGGTACGTGAAGGACCGGGCGGAAGCTGAGAAAGCTCTGACACAATTCCTTTCGGACAACTCGATCTCTCTTGTGCTCGTGACCGAACCCGTCATGGAATGGGTTCAACCACTATTGGCGAAGCATCGCAAGGAGTACCCACTTGTCGTATCGATACCCACAAAGAAGGGTCCAACCAGCAGCATCGACACTTTGGCCCAACTTGTGAAGAGAACCGTAGGCGTGGAACTGAAAGTCAAGAAGTAGGCGGCGTGGTTCCACCATATGTGCTAATTTAAAGAGCGTCCCCCATGCTCATTGAATGAAAGTGCTTGAGTTAGAGTGATCGTGCTATGCCAGCTTTGAAAGGAAGAGACTTTCTCTCCGTTTCTGATCTCGACAAGTCTGAGATCCACACGATCCTGAAATCGATAAAGAAGCTGAAACCCGTAGCCCCAGGAGGGACGCCAGCCCGCATTCTGGCTGGAAAGGTCGTGGGATTGCTATTCGAGCACCCTTCCACGCGTACGAGAGTGAGCTTCGAGTCAGCTGCAATGAGACTTGGCGCGGACGTACTCTACATGAGGCCGGACGAGTTGCAGTTGAGACGAGGGGAACCGATCAAGGACATGGCACGCGTGTTGTCAGGATACTTGGATGCACTTGTCTACAGAACATCGGACCATGAGACTCTCGTCGAACTCGCTAAGCACGCGAGCATGCCGATCATCAACGCATTGAGTAACATTGAACATCCAACTCAAGCGCTGTCGGATCTCGCAGCAATCGAGGATGCCAAAGGCTCGCTTGAAGGTCTCAAGCTAGCCTGGGTCGGCGACGGAAATAACGTATGTCACTCCCTAATGCTCGCGTGTGCCACAATCGGAGTGAACATGTCAATAGCGACACCCCCGAACTACCAGCCGAGCGCAGAGATCGCTCAGAAAACAAACGAGCTGGCACAGAAAAGCGGCTCGAAGATCTGGTTCACTGATGATCCCACGGAGGCTGTGGAGGGCGCTGACGTTCTCTACACTGATGTCTGGGTGAGCATGGGACAAGACAAGGAGCAGACGCAACGACTGATGGATTTCGAAGGATTCCAAGTCAACGAGGAACTCTTATCAAAGGCGAAACCTGACGCCGTTGTCATGCATTGCCTGCCAGCGCACAGAGGTCAAGAGATCACGGCAGAAGTCCTTGATGGCCCGAAGAGCATAGCGTGGAAGGAAGCTGAGTACAAGTTCCACGGCGCAAAGGGGATCCTCGCATCACTCCTAGCTTGAGAAACTCGTAAGGCTACTTGCACATGGTGTCAAACACCAGACAGAAGGCAAGGCTTCTCGTCGCCTATTACTCGTACGCCGGAAACACGAAGCGTGTTGCTCAAGCTTTAGCACAGAGGTTACGGAACTTCTGTGATGTCGAAATCGTGGAGATTGTCCCGACACGGAGGAGATGTTATCTTCATTGGCTTGCATACTCGTTCGTGCCGGATTCCGAAGTCGAGATAGAAAACTCTGAAGTGGAACTATCCCAGTATGATGTGGTTATCTTGGGATTTCCAAAGTGGACTTTCAGTTGTCCTCCACTTAATAGATTCATTCGGAAACTCAGGAGCCTCAACAAGCCCAGATTCTACCTGTTTATGACTTGCCGAGGATTCGACGAGCAAAGATTTCTAGACAGCTTCACACGCAAGCTCGCTCGGATGGGCTGCAATATTACTGGGTCGGTGACGATCGAACGAAAGCAGATCCAAAGAGAGACATATTCCACGTCTGTTGATTCATTTGTGAAGCACATACAGGAGGAGCATGCCGCAGATCGACAAGCTGGTGGGGAGACGGGCTCGCACTAAATTGGCCTAATCGTCTAGGCTGAAAGGAATCCTCCGTCGATTGGTATCAATGCGCCATGTACGTAGCTGGACATGTCGCTTGCTAGAACCAAGGCCATGCGCGCCACTTCATCCGGTTGGCCGAACCTTCCCATGGGCAACCTAGAGCTGAGCTCTACCCCACGCCTAATGTGGCCAACCTGTTCTTTGCGTTTCATGTTTGGATCTATCGGCTCACTGACGGGCGATTGGGTGGCAAGGTTATGGGGTCGAATTTTCTCCTGATTGCCACGATTGGAAGCAGGTCTGGCAAGAAACGAACTATTCCTGTAATGTACCTTCAAGATGACGGAAACTATGTGATCACGGCTTCAAACGCCGGCCGCGATCAGCACGCTGGATGGTTCAAGAAGATGCGCAGATTGAGATAGGTTGAACAAGGATGGCGGTTGAGATAACGGGGGGAGTCATGAACGTGACGAACGAGCTGCTTTTCAGAGTTTTCTTCTCTATTCTGTGGGTTATCTTCATTGCTAATCTAACACGGGTAAGGTACTCATTGAGGGAGCCGAAGAGTAAAACATCGATTGGCCAGACGGCTAGACATGAAAGGCAGTTGCATATCGTAGCCCTTGCCTTGTTTGCTCCTTTCTGGTTTGGAGGAATAATACTCTACGCCATACTTCCCAGTTGGATAATGTTTCTCTCGATTCCGTTGCCTGATTGGTTCCGGTTAATTATGGTTGGCGTAGCCGCTCTGAGCATTCCATTCACACTTTGGGGTTATCGGACGCTTGGTAAGAATTGGGTTCACGCCCTAGACCCGTCAAAGTTCCTGCAGAGAAAGGGGGAGACATTGGTGACGAGCGGGCCATACCGCTATGCTAGGAATCCGATTTATCTGGGGGCCTTCGTCTTCATAATAGCCTTGGCACTTGTGGCCGCTAATTGGCTTCTCCTTTTGCCTGCACTTGTCCTAATCACGATAATCTACGCGCAGATAGGTAAGGAGGAGCTTATGCTGATTGATAGGTTCGGCGACGAGTATCGTGAATACATGAAACGAACCCCACGATTCATCCCAAAGTCCAGGCATGAACACCCGACACAGCGAAAGGAACCCTCACGGACTTAACAGGACCATGGCTTGAGAGTGTACTGGGGTCGTCAATTGGTTTTTCCAGTGGAAACGAGGATACTGGGTTGATCAAAGAGTTTTGAGGGCTAGATTTGAACCCCCGCACTTCCCGTGCTTGACTGCGCGAACACTGGATGATTGTCAGAAGGCGAGCCGTTGGTGCGCACACACACAAAACGAGAGTTCAAATTACGACGCTCGCACTAAAAGTCCGACGCACAGAAAATCACTAATGCAAGAGATTGAACAGCGCGGCTTTGGAACCACGAGTAGTTGTGGCCAGTATACTCCTTTAGTCGACTTGCTTAACCTTCAGTTTGATGCGTGTACCACCGTTGCGAACAACAGGACTTGAGTCACTAGTCGCGGAATAGGCATAGTCGCTGGTATGACTCTACGGATACGATGGGAGTGTGATTAGTGGCTTGCGGGTTTCTCCAACGCTGTCTCCTCTCGTCCCCGAGATCGTGGCACTTCTTGGTGGGATCGTTTCCGCGGTCATCATAGCGTTGCCCTTGAACACTTTCTTCGGCTTCTTGAGTAGAGAGGCCGTTTTCATAGCTCCTCTCATCGAGGAACCAGCGAAGGCGGCCGGAGTGATATTTCTCGCGCTCAGCTATCCTTACGTCATAGCTTCCAAGGTTCGTGGTCTAATCTTGGGGGGTCTAGCTGGCCTTGGCTTTGCGTTCACGGAGAATCTCTTTTACGCAACCGTGCCAGGGACCGACGTGGTTGCTAGGGCATTGCTTCCAGTGCCCATGCATGTAATGGCCTCTGGAATAGTCGGCTTGGGGTTTGTATATCTGGCCCAAGACCGGATAGAAACTCGCGACGCCTCGCCCAAAATAGGCGTCTCAACTTTCAAGTCGAAGGACATGGGCTCCCTGCTGGCAGTAGCGATGGTGATGCATGTACAATACAATTTCCTGTCGTACTTCGGATATGTGGGTTCGCTGTTCGGCCTTGTCATCGCTGGTTTCGTCTATTACCGGCTTGCCAAGACTTTGCCCGAGAACCTTCTCTTCTTTACCGTCCCCGGTCCCGTAGGGCTCTTAAGTTCAACGATGCGATTTCCGCCGCAGAAACGGGTCGATATGCCTCCGCCAAGGATAGTCTCCCTGACCCTCGACTCGTCCGAGCAACAGCCCTCGTATTGCGTCAATTGTGGACGTCCGACTCCAAAAGGTGCAGACATCTGCGATCGTTGTGGCGCGTCCCAAAGATGAAGCGAGATTACATTGACGAACATTCTATCCACAGAGGAATAACGCCTAAGACAACATTTTCCTATGCCAGACTTGGTCGGTGGGTAGGAGGCGTACCTAAGCCACTTGGCGAGCGGCAGACGAATTGGGGCGTTCTGTCTTACCGAGCCTCTAGCAGGTTCTGACGCGGCGTCGATAGAGACAAAAGCAGTCAGGGTAGGCGACCAATATGTCCTGAACGGGACGAAGACTTTCATCTCGCAAGAAGAGGTTGCGGATCTTGCTCTCGTCTTCGCAAAGGGACCGACAAAAGACTGTGAAGGGACTACAGCGTTCTTGGTTGACAAGAGAACGTCGCCGTTCAAGGTCGGCTCGAAGATCGAAGTTATGGATACACACACAAAACCAAGAACGACGACGAACGACGGTTCAAATCTGGACGCTCGCACCAAGGTACCCGACGACGACCAAAACACGCCCCTCCTCCAATGAGGGCTCAAATTCATGCGCCCGCACCAAGAGACCTCAACGACGACACCATTCATGGTGCGGCCAATCGCGCTCAATCAAGGGTTCAGGAACTTCTTGTGTGCTCCGCAAATCGTATTCACATAGGCTTCCTTCATAAGGCGCACCTCAAGTATCACTCAGGTGCACCCTCTGGCCAAACGCGAAGCGTACGTTAACATAGTGAACGTTGTCGCGTCGGCCACGCTGAACCAGAGGATAGACCTCAACGCGATTGTCCGGATCTTTCCTGGCGTCGAATATAGGCCTGAGCAGTTCCCCGGACTCGTATACCGGCTGAAGAAGCCGAAGACCGCGACACTCATCTTCAGCTCCGGGAAGATGGTGTGTACCGGAGCGAAGTCCGAGAGGCTAGCAAGGAAAGCAATCATGAAAGTTGTCGACGAACTCAAGAGGGGCGGCATAGTCATCCTTGCAAAACCGGAAATTCAAATCCAGAACATAGTATCCTCAGCTGGGCTGGGAGGCAGAATCGACCTAGAAAAGGTAACATACTCACTGAAGAAGACGATGTACGAACCCGAACAATTCCCCGGCCTCATCTACAGAATGGACGACCCCAAAGTAGTCATACTGATCTTTGCAACCGGAAAGCTAGTGATTACAGGCGCCAAGAAAGAAGCGGAAGTACCTAGGGCCACCGCAAAATTGCAGCAAACGCTCGAAGAGAAGGGACTCATAACCTACCAGTAATCCCAAGCCCGGTCAGGCGAATCAACACCGCCTAGATGGAAGAGGTTACAAGGAGGGGGCGGAGTGCCACTAGGAGGCGAATGCACCTTGCCAACTTCAAAGGAGATCCAACAACGACTGGATCTGGCGCGTACGGAACTAGAGAATAGCCAACAGCTACTGCTCGAAAGTAAGACGATCCTACTACAAAAACTTCGAGAGGCCTTTCCCGGTTTTGTTGATCGGGCAATAAGAAGACTTGTGGAGAACAACGCTTCACGCATCGATCAAATGCCTCCTGAAGAGCTTAAGAAGATGAAGATAGAGATTGAGAAGGAGAAGCCCAAAGCGATTGAGAATGCTTTGAAAGCATTCGATTCAAGCCCAGATTGGCTGTGGTGCCCGTCATCAGCCACAGGGTATAGGGAGGATCCGATCGACGACTCCGGGGTTAGCGAAGAGGGAGCTATCTGGAAGCTGCTTCAGGGATACAGTAAACCTTTGGAAGAGACCTTTGCCAGATATGGCCTAGGTGGAGTACCTGTGGGCCCCGGCGCAGCCATTACTGATTCCCCGTTGAAGCTACCTTATCGCTTCTTCGAAGATCATGCATTAAAGGAGCTTAACACAGCCGTCGGCGAAGCTCACCAAGGGTTCTGCAGGGCAAAGCGTGATGTTGAAGTTCTGGAAGGAGAGCTCAAAGAAACCGGAGCCTTTGAGAAATTCGAATCGGCCTAGTCCTCAAAACCCTGACGAGGATGTTCCAGGAAATTCCAAACGTGCTGGGACAAGTGTGAGAGGTCGGGAAAGGCTGCAGGGTAGCTAATCAGTACTGTGGTTGAGCTCGAGTGCTTTGCGAAGTCATGTAGCTCGCAATTTATTGCCATCTCTGTTTTCCGTCGTCGGGCCTCTTGCTGCGCACTCACACCACCTGAGACCTCGAACAATTCACGCAAGACCGAGGAAAGACCAGTAGTAGAGACGTAGATGGTGAGCCGTGTACAAGGGTTTCAACAAAAGTGAGAACTTCACTCGCCTCTAGCCAATGACGACTTGTGCGTTACAGCAGTCTTGTCTTTGCTTGAGGTGGTACTAGTGGGTGGAGTGAGGGCCAGCGACGCGACCCCGTTGAAAGAGATGGTCCGAGAAGCATTGGACTTGAAGATGATGCAACACTATGAGGGTATGCATAGTCCGTTGGTGGATAAAGTAAAAGCGTTGGAAGCTAGAGTAGCTGATCTAGAAAAGAAACTTGAAATACATTGCGACACATACGCAAATGCACATACAGTTGCCTGAAGAAAGCACACACAATTAAGGGTTCAAATTACGATGCCCGCGCCAAGCTGACGTGCACACACACAGCGAAACAAGTGTGGACATGATCAGCCAGTCTAGGCATACTTGTTGCGGATGCCTTCCGAGAAGGTCTTAGCAAGTTCGTCTAAGCATGAATCTTCTTTCCAAGAATATGGTTCCATTGCTGACCTGATAGCCTAGGGGAACTAATGCTATTCACGTAGGAGCTCGTCAACATCTCGGTACCACTTCCTTTTCTCCCCGATTTGCGATCTAATCTTCCAGCCCCTTGTCTTGGACTCGTTATCTATACGAGCCCGTAGAACGGTGATCTTCGAATTCACATCCTTCTTATCCTCTTCGGAAAGCTTCTCAAGAGTTTGAACTGCTTTCCTCACGTTTTCCAAGTTGATTGTGAACGTTTTCCAAAGCCCCCAATCGCGAGCCGTAAGGCGCGATAGATAATCTGCATTAATTGTGTCGTCGTCCGATCCGCCAATCTGATGTTCCCTTAGAAGCATTATAGTGTCAACAACGTCCTTCTCATTCAGCTTGACTATTTGCATCTTCTCCAAAAGAAGCTCCACGAGCGGCACAGTCGGATCATCCACTTCGAGCCTACCCTGGAAAACCACATCATGACAGAACTCAAGCTTGTCCAAAAACACGTCGCAATGCCTACTACTGTCGCTGGCATCATAGAATATTAGCCTAGAGCCGAAAAGAGCTCTTACTCGCACGTCATACTGATACCCTAGCTCGGCGAAAAGGTCACTTATTCGGGAGCTTTCCTTTCTGTAGGAAGCGAAGTCTATATCAGTAAACGTGCGTCCGAGCATTCCCTGCATATAGGAGAATTTGGGGCAATGTATGTGAAACGCTACTGCCCCGAGCAACCTCAATAATACGCCTTCGGTCTTGGCCGCATCCATGATTCTGTGTGCCTCTTCAAGAAAGTCAGAGCGTGCACCGCCATACTTTGCCAAGACCATCCCACAAAGAATCAACAAGGCTGCACTCGACGCCTAAATGAAACTTTGTGTTCATTCCCATCGACCTACAAGGTGAGGAAACGATGGGGAAAGTTGACAAGTGCTAGCTCAAGAAGCCCATAGCAACCGGTGCTGAACATCCAAAGGGGCTCTGTTCGGTTTATGGCTGATCTTTGCGGCTGTTCGGCATCGGCGTATGCCTATTCAGACCACCCTGTATCGTGGACGCCAATACAGATAGTTGATTGCTATTGCGAGCGTTGCGGGAACAATGATCGCAAAAACCACTACGGGAACAACACTCCACGTCGCTCCGAACTTACGTATCAGCAGAATCGCCGTCACCACTGAAATAGATACGGTAACGGCGGCCACGATACCCTTGGGTTAGCATTGTGCCTCTAGCTTTTCGACACGCCATCTACAGATTCTGTTTGTTTTCGTTCCCATTTCTTGAAGAGGGCAATTCCCGTCACGAGTGCATCCCGAGCAGCCTCTCAACGAGCGAACCCCAGTGTACTTAGACCAACAACGAAGCGGGCTTTCTGTGTTGTCAGGATAAGCAATCTAGTAACGAGACTTATCATATGCCCCTTGGTGTTTCCCATTCAACTCACCTCTCATTTCGGCTTTTCTTTCTTTTCTTTCTTTCCACTCCTCCAAAGCCGCCGAAACCGAACAGAAACCTAAGCCCGCCGACTAGCGAACAGAGCCTCCGAAGGAAGGGCTTAAATTCACAGTGGCGCACACTTTGGGATATGACAAGCCAACCGGTAGCGTTTGTAAGAAAGGCTTCAGGGCTGCGCAGAGACGTCTCATTCTTGGACGTAGTTGGTCTGAATTTGAGCAACATGTCTGGAGGAGCCGCTCTCGGGACCATCGGATTCACAACCGTGCTGCTTGCATCGACATCGGGCGTGAACTTAGTATACGGCTCCATACTGGCGTGGATACTATCAATCCCGGAGATCATTGTCTACACGATGATGACAACACGCGTCAGCCGAACCGGTGGAGACTACGTATGGGTCTCACGATCGTATGGCGGATTCTTTGGTGGACCTCTCTCATTCATGGGCTACACGCTTGAGACGATGGCCTATCTGGCTCTCATTGCCTTGGCAGCGGTTGTCGCGATAGGGTCAGTTGGACTTTCACTCGGATACGAGAACATGTTAGGCTTGGCCCTACCAGGTAATATCCAAGGGGCAAATCTCCTCGCACAATTCATTATCGCTGCGATAATCTTTGCCGTCCTCATAGCGGTCAACATCCTGAAGCCAAAGGCAGGTTTCAAGATCGTTGCCGTTGCGGTAATAATCGCGATAGCAGCAACATTTGTGGGCATTTTCACGCTCTTAGCTGCTGGGACGACTGGTGTGCAGAATTATATGGGTTTCCTGAACACAATCGGCGCCAAATCAACGTATGCTTCAGTTAGCCTGCCTTCCACCGCTCCAACCTTCGATTTTGCAGCAACCATATTTATGCTGCCATTCTTCGCGATCTTCGTCTACCCGTGGTTGAACGCTGGACCTGCCGTTGCTTCTGAGATTAAAGGCAAGGGTGCACTCAGATACAACGTAGTCATCTCTTCAGTAGTGACCCTGATCGTTGTCACGGTAGCTTTCGCAAGCATGTACTACGCTGGAGGATTCAGCTTCATTAACGGTGCGTTAGCCAATTCGGAGTTAGTATACGATTACTCCTTCAACTTCTGGACTCTCGCAATGGGTGTCTCAAGCAACACGGCCCTCACATGGTTCATCGGTTTAGGATGGATCCTTTGGAATGTGGCTATCCTAGCTTATGGAATCATCGTCCTATCACGATATCTTTTCGCCCAGTCCTTCGACCGGTTTCTACCCGAGAAGGTAGCGCACGTTAGCCCGAAGTACAATTCACCGGTTGTCGCATTGCTAATTGAACTCGTAGGCACTATATTCTTGATTGGATTGGCTTCGTTCTATTACGGCACTTTGGTTGCACTCTACGGAGCTGTGATTGCGTCAATGATCTACTTCTTCTTCATAGGAGTAGCCGCGGTGCGTTATGCTCTCAAGAATGAGAAAGGCAGAGCCAAAGCGATCCTAGGAACCGCTGGAACCTTGATGGCAATCGTATTTGCATACATCGTCTACCAGTTCCTCGCCTCTCCAGCAATCTGGGGAGGAAACACACTTGCGTATACTTGGGTCGTGCTCAGCTTCGTCGGCGGAATCGCAATCTATGCAATTTCGAAATCGTACCATTCCAAGCGTGGAATTGACATATCGCTAGCATACAAGGAACTGCCTCCACTATAGACTGTCCATAGGCGAAACTTGAAGCCTGATTCCAGGCCTGGAGAACCAGCGAACCAAGCAAAGCTCACGTACAATACGCCCGAGACGAAAGTGGAGATACTGAGGCCGCCTACAACAGACCTAGCTAGGCTGATGCCTGAATTGCCGCTTGCAGCATTACACTAGCCTACTCCGCATTATCCGGACGTGAGCTGCCAGCTAACCACTTTCTTGTCTCCAATATTGACAATCGCTCCTCTGAGTATCCCCTCCGGATACTCACTGCCCGGATTGACCACGAGTGTTCTCCCAATTCTAGCTATTCCTCTGGATTCATGGATGTGGCCGCACAAGTGAAGAAGCGGCTGATACTTTTCGACTTCGCGACGAATCGAAGTACTCCCACCTCCAATCATGACGGCCTGTCCCTTATCAAAAACAGGCCTTGGAGGAAACACGGAATCGTCCAGTTTCGGGCAAGTATCTAGCCCGCAATTTATGGGAGGCACATGAACATTGAACACACAGTTCTCCATATCAGTCACAGAGGACACCAGCTTCTCTGTTACCGCTTCAAGATCTTCTTCGCTATGATCTCGCGGACATTTCCAGGGAGTCATATTGCTCCATCCCAAATTCACCATTTCGTGAAGCTCGTCTATTTTGACCACTTTGTTATCGGAATTCTTCACATGCGGAGTGTCTCGGATGGCATCAACAATTTCTTGATGATCGTCATTTCCGCCCGTCAAATAACAAGTCACGCCCAGATCAGAAAGGAAAGGTTCAGCACGCTCGACCCATTTTACCAATGTCTCCTTCATGGTGGTCATGAAGAGCTTGTCTACTTTTTCGTTGGATGCCTTGAGGTCGTCCATCTCTGTCTTGCTACAATGGTAGTAGTAATAACCGCTGTCAGATATCTCCTGCTCCAGAGACTTGACCTCTTCAGTTCCACGCACGGTTTTTCCACCAAGATAATCCGCTCTGAACGTCCCGTCGCCGAGGTCCACGATTGGAACAAGCATCTTGCCGGTGAGGTCGCCTCCTAGAACCAAGGCATCTACTTTGTAGAACTTGGCGGCGCTCAACAGCTTCTCATAACAACGGGTCGAACCGTGTAAATCGGTTGCAAAGAAGATCTTCGTGAACTTCTTATCTGGCATTTCTATGCATCTTCGACAATCCCGTAATAGGTGAAAGAGTACTAGAGTTTATCTCCCAGATAATTCCACACTGGAAAGTCCGATTTATCTAGAGGTTGAGTGACTCACTCAGTTAGCGGAGCTTGGCCTCCGAATCGCCCCCCAACCGAATCGCATAGAAGACCTGCCGTAAAGAAGGCTCAAGCCAAACGAACTTCCCGCGTGCGAACTTAGTCGGGGGCACCGCGAGACGACACACAAGAATACCCCCCCACGATAGTTCAAATTGCGACACCCACAGCAGCATGCCCACACACAAGAAGACAAATTCCAGATTCAAAGCGAGAGGCTAGTAGAGCAACCTTGCATAACCTGTGAATTGACAGGTTTGCTCAATCGATTGAAACCATTATGATTGCTCCTCTGTTACGTCTTCATCCTCTTAAGAGGTCGCTAGTTACATAGAATCGTCGATTCGTGATCTCTTATGAGAAAGGGCTGGCTGAGTGGATTACTGATTTCCATCGTTGTCATGATCCTATTCCAGACAGTCCTTTCGTATTCAGCTCAACTGGGGCTATGGTTGGGATTCGGATTCTTCCTCATCTTCTTGATCGCTTTCTTTGTAGTCATTGTTAGGTGGTCGAGAGGCAAGCGCAATAACACTGAGCGGTTGAGGCCTTATGCGGACTGGAAAAGGGAGCAAGCCAATGACATCAACGAGAAAGAATACGACTGATGTCTGAATCTGTGTGTGGCATCTTTGCGGTTTGATTTCAAGAGATTGGTCGCAGAAGGTTACTTGATGGTCGTGCACAGTCATCTTGTTCGGAAACCGGGCGACCGCGGCATAGCGATCATGGACATTTTCAGGCTGGAAAACGGCAAGATAGTCGAGCACTGGGATGTCCTACAAGAGGTCCCAGAGTCGCCTGCCAACGACAACACGATGTTTCCGCAACATCTTGTGTCTTTGTGCGCGCCAAGTGACCAATACAAGAAAAAGCTTGGAATCGTCCTCGAAGCTCATGATTCAGAGCGCGGGGCTAATTGTTTCCATCGTATCCTTAGATGAGACTACAGGCACGATCTCGAAATCCATGAGGTCATGCCACTGGATCACCCATTGCTGAAACTTTCGTGGGTCATCACATTCCATGAGCTGGAAGCAACGATCGAAGTTCGCTTCGATCCAGCTCCCGACGTATTCTAAACCATCCGGCATCATCCGCCCATGCTCTCGGAACCGGCGATACACAGCGAGAGCATCCTTGTTCTTGAACTTCTCAATCACCATGAAGAGCATGATGTCTCCCTCCTGCCATTGTTTCATGTGAACCTATATTGCATTTCTTCTCTCTCGGTTGAAACTAGAATTCGGTTCTCTTGCCGCTGCTTCTTGTCTTACCGTTTCCCGGAGCCATAGTCGTTCGTTCCGGTAGGCTGGCGTGCACCGACTGACCTACGCACAAGAATGTGCCATTCGCTGGCAGTTCAAATCCGGTGTGCCTAGGGGTTGTAGCAAACCGGAAGCTCCAGTCTGTCAGCGACCCTTCGGGCCGTCTTCTCGCCGTAGATCATTTTTAGTAGCTTCATGCCGAGGTCGATCGAGGAAGATATGCCAGCGCTTGTAATCACATTCCTGTCCACATGTACTCTTCCTGTGGCAATTTCGGCGTACGCCTTGAGGTCCGCCACGTGTTCGTGGTGAGTCAGTGCTCTTTTCCCGAGCACGCCCGCTGCTCCAAGGAGCAGAGACCCAGTACATACCGAGCAGACTACATGATCTTGCGCAAATTGACGCACCTTCTTCAGTAAGCTCAAGTCCTCTGTGAGACGCGATATACCATTGCCGCCGGGAATTATGAGGAGATCATATGAATTGAAATCCGATGTGACCTTGTGGGGCACAACTTTCATTCCATTTCTGCAGAGAACCGGTGATTCCCGAGCAATGATGTCAACATGCAAGGGGTTATCGAGCTCTAGGATGCCTTCCTCTTTCATTCCTATACTCTTGCAGAGCACCTCGTAAACTCCCACGAAATCCAGTTCCTCAACATCTCCGAAGACGAGAATCGCAATCTTCCTAACGTTCCGTAACTCAATCAAATCCCTCACCGAACGCTATCGATAACGGCAAAGAATGAGCAAAAGGACGAACATAAGCATGCGCGCTCGTCATCTGAAGACTGTTGGCGCAGATCTTCTGTTAGAGACTTCCCACATATGCATAGATCCTTGGGACGTTCATTGCCTTCAACGTTGCGAATCGACAGTACCCGTCGACGAGCTGCATGTCTTCCCCTCTTATCACGACAGGCCAAATCACTGAGCCGTACGTCTCCACGGCCTCACGAAGCTGCTGACCGCGTTTCGCTAGTCTCTCCTCGAAGTTGTAGCCAGTTCTAGGGATGAATTCGCAGGGGTTCGGTTTGATGTTGTCTAGTTCAAGGATTTCTAGCCGCCATTTGAGTTGCGGTAATGCGTGCAGCCAAGTGTCGTCTTGTGGGTCTCTACCTTCGTCCTTCGCATCTTGAATCCACTCTTGACGAATCTGTGTGTTCATGAATTCGTGGATCTCGTTGGGATCCTCGATGACCCAATAGGTTATCCCGTCAAGTTTCCGCAGCGTCGTCAAGAACCATTACAGGATAGTAGAAGGAGATCTGACTATTAATGATCAACCAGCTTTAGGAAGGTGGAGTGTATCTGCATCAGATTATTGGACATCACAATGTCTGGCTGACCAGAATGACCTCATCGTGTTACTTCACTATCGTAACGATATCACGATCTTGAACGACGTGATCCATTCCGACACGTTGGGGGCTGAACCTTACACTTGTTCCTGAAACCAGCGCATACTTCGCTTCGCCCGCGAACTTCCTGTGGATCTTCTTGCATACGTCGGAGATTGTCGAGCCAGCTGTCACTATCAGGGGTTCTTTGAAATCGGGCGAACCGTTCCGCGGCTTAAGATAGACCTTGATTACCCTCAGTCGATCATAAATGACCTCCCTCAGTTTGTCGAAATTGAGGTTTATTTCTGCGGAGATTGGGACCAGAGTCTTCTCCTATTCGCTTTCTTGCCTCGGTCACATACTTGGAGCTGACCAGATCGATCTTGTTCAAAATAGTTATTGATGGAATATATCGGCGATTTCCGACCACTACGTCGATGAGTTGGTCGTCGGTGATGTCCTCTCTGATGATGACATTGCCGTGATTGATCTTGTACGTATTCAGTATTGCTCGAACAGTTGATTCGGCTAAATGAGTCAGAGTACACGTCGTCGTTATGCCGAGTCCGCCGCGGGAGGATTGGTTGATGGTCACATTTGGAGGCTGAGTGTCGAGTCGGACGCCGATTTCATACAGTTCCTTCCTTAGAATGCTGATCTGATCGGGCTGGAACACATCCAATATCAGAAGTATTAGGTCAGCGTTCTTTGCAACGGATAGCACTCTCTTGCCCCTCCCGCAGCCGGTTGCGGCGCCCGAAATGATGCCGGGTAGGTCGAGAATCTGTATCCTCGCTCCTTGATACTCAAGTAGGCCGGGAACAACCGTCAGAGTCGTGAAGGCGTACGGGGCCACTTTCGATTTGGCGTTCGTAAGTCTATTCAGTATGGTTGATTTTCCCACACTTGGCAGACCGATCAGTACCGCGGTGCAGTCGCCGCCTTTCTTTAGCTCGAAGCCCGTTCCGCCTTGCCTGGATCCTTGTGAGCGTTCTTGTTCGGCCCTTAGCTTAGCGAGCTTTGCTTTCAGCAGACCCACATGGTGTTCAGTGTGCTTGTTGATCTGAGTTCGTTTCATCTCCTCCTCTATTGCTTGAATCTTCTCTGGTACTCCCATGTTCGTCTACTCCAAGGCCTATCGATCGTGGATGATGCTATCGCAGTACTGTCTCTCCGACATCAGGGCTGTTTGCGAATTCCTGCTAAGACCTTGGAAAGCTCCTTCTTCGCTTCCAAATCAGCTTGTCTGAAAATCACAATTCTCTGTGCTTGAGGAGATCCTGCGCCATGCATTGACTCTACCAGGTAGCTTACGCCCAGCACCATGTTCTCGATTAGTCTCGTCATGCGCATTCTATTCTCTGTTGGGACGTCTGCGACTCCTCTTAGGTACTTTTCGACGTACTTTCCAACTTCGGGTTGCTTGAGATCTTTTCCTGATGGCAGAGTACCCACCAGTCCTCCCGCAATATCCGTTGCCAACCTTGCCATCTCAAACGGGAACCTTGTGACGTTCTGTTTAGTGGCGTTTGCGAGTAGAGGATTGACGACGTATGTTCCCGACGGCAATTTGTAGCCTTCATAGGAGCAAGCTAAGCCGCAAGCATACATTGTCTCGTTAAGGTGGATCATTTCAGTGATTTTTTCTCTCACGTGAGAAGCTCCTTGTACTCCGTTGTATTCGGCCATCGTTGCGGCGGCACCAATCAAGACATCGCCTAGGCCGGTCTTGCAGCCTCCATAGTTCTGCCTGTGGTATGATGCGAACCGCTCGACGAGGGCGCCCGAGAACTCATGCTCTCCACACATGAAGACTCGGTCCCAAGGAACGAACACGTCGTCGAAGACCACTAACGCTTCATGCCCAGCGTATCTTACATTTCCAAGATCTATCTCATTGCCTTCTAGTCTTCTTGTGTCGCTCGGCTGTCTTCCGATTATGTGGGAAACTCCTTTGGCATCGCTAGGTGTCGAGAAAGAGACGGCATAATCTCTGTCCTCCTCACCCATCGCGAGTGTGGGCATCACGATTATCTCATGCGAATTGACTGCTCCTGTCTGGTGGGCCTTTGCGCCCCTGACGATGATTCCATCTTTCCTTTTCTCCACGACCCTCACGTATAGATCTGGGTCCTTTTGCTGGCTAGGCCTCAGACTTCTGTCTCCCTTGACGTCAGTCATGGCTCCGTTACATACCAAGTCGTCACGTTGAACATACTTCAGAAACTCGTTGAATCTTGCATAGTATTGCGTACCGAGTTTCTGATCCAACTCGTAGGTAACGCTCGATAACGCGATTAGAGCATCCATTCCGACGCATCTTTGGAAGCATACCCCTGTCTTCTGGCCGAGTAGTCTGAGCATCTTCACCTTCTTGACAAGGTCGTCACTATTCTGGGGGATATGCGTGAACCTATTGATCTTCTCACTTGTGAGGTGAGATGTTGCAGTCATCAAATCCGAATACTCTGGATCCTGAGCAAGCGTGTATGTCATCGCCACGGCATTCTGCGACGGTTTCGTAAGTTGAAAGTCAGCGGGGTTCTCAATCCGCTTACCAAGAAAGTACACTCGAAGTTTCAGCTGTCTGAGACTTTCGAGATACTGTTCAGCGGTCTTCAATGCATTTGTCATCTTCCGTGTTCAGTGAAGGACACGTAAGATGTGGCTAATCATGGTTTGGTTTGGGCAGACTGAACCTCCTCGACCCGTCTCTTTGCGCTGGGACATCAGAAAACCCGTGTGTCTTCCCGCGAGTTGTGCTGAGAATGGGGAGACTGGTCCCTAGAGCCTTCATGGACCTAGGGACCGCGAGAGGCACAGGCCACAGGGTCCGAACATGAAGCCCTACGGCTGCGGAATTGCGAGGTCTTTCGTTCCTTTCTCTGACAGTTTGGCTTCAGGGTAGTGTCTCTGGACCAGTTCTCTGATTATTTCTGCGTACTTGACTTTCTCTCTGGCAGCGAATGCGAGGCTTTCGGGTGAGACCCAAGGTTTGTACATCGCTCCGACGCCTGCTCCCGGTTCGATCTTGAAGTAACATGGCGCCGTTATCCGGGTAAGTTCGGGGCATTCGTAGAATCGGTTGAACCCGCCAAACGAGTCGAAAAGGTACACATGAATGTCGACCGGTATATTGACGGCGGCTCGAATGGCTGCAAGTTGTGGGAGACTGAGGTCCGCAACAGGGTTGAACGTGTCTGCTCCGAGGCTTTCGAGTACTTTCGCTCCGGCCGGATTCGCGTGGCCTGCGAAGATGGAGATTTTGAACTTGACATCCTTCGGGATTTCGCCAGCTTTGCGCAGCTCGTTGAGCGCCCAAAGCAAACCTTCGTCGATGACTAGGAATCCTCTGAAACCAATCTCGATTGAACGTTTGATGTCTGCGATCACATAGCCCAGCTGGTCTGCTCCTCTGAAACGCATCCCAGACAACGCGCCTTCAGGAGTGGCGATCTGTCTTCCGACATCCCAGCCTGCTCTCGGTCCAGGTGTGAGTATGACTTCCATTTCGGCGTCCGCTGCGAGCTCAGCGAACCTCTTCAGTTCCGCTCGCGTCAGGAGCGTGGACCCCATGACGACGCTTATGAGTCTATGAACCGGCACGTCCCGTTTCTTTGACTCATCAATCAGGGCTTCAAGTGTGTCGGGTCTCTCGACGCCGGAGATCTCGACACGCCAGTGACAGCCATCCGGGAACCGTTTAGCTGATGTGGGGAGAGAATAGAGGTCTCTTCCCGGCAAGCCGATCTTCTCAAGCGCTTTCTCGATCTCTTTCATCTGAAGAACTCCGAAGAATCTCCCGTACGTTGTCATATAATACTTCGTTGCCGGCGTGCGGCATGAGCGTAAGGGTATGCACTTAAAACGTTCCCGTTCAATAGTAGCGGATTCAGGTTTCAGACCTTGTTTAAGCTCGGCGGTGTGATTCCTGCTCTCGTCACCCCGTTTACGGATGACGGGAAGAATGTTGATGAGGAACGCTTTAGACACTTGATCAGTCACCTCATGAGCCTAGGCGTGACTGGGCTAGTCCCTTGCGGAACCACCGGAGAATTCCAAAACCTCTCAGAACCGGAAAGAAGACGCGTCGTGGAGATCACGATCGATGAGGCGAACGGGCGGATCCCGGTAATCGCGGGAACTGGTGCGAGTGGCACTGATCTTGCGATCGAGAAAACCAAACACGCAAAAGATGCTGGCGCAGATGCCGCCATAATCGTTACGCCGTACTATCACAAGCCCGCAAACCGCGGCCTATACGAGCACTATAGAAAGATCGCAGAAGCCGTTGATATTCCGATCGTGCTCTACAATATCCCCCAAGCGACCGGGGTCACCTTGCCCTGGCAGATCGTGGAAGATCTTGTCGATATTCCAAACATCGCCGGACTGAAAGACAGCAGCGGAGAACTCCGGTACATCCTCACGGTCCTTGAGAAAGTCGGCGATAGGCTCCCTGTGATGTGTGGGCATGACGAAGTTGTTCTACCCGCGCTCGCCGCAGGCTGCGCAGGCGTAATCTCGGCCAGCTCCAACGTGTTCCCGGATCATCATCTGAAGATTGTGAAGGCGGTTCAAGAGGGCAAGCTTGACGAGGCAAGACGAATTCAGCTAGCGATTCAGAAGATGTCACGGTTCATGGCGAAGAGCGGCCCAGTTGCAACGAAGGCCGCGCTCAACATGATGGGCATCCCTGTGGGTCCAGTTCGCCTACCATTGAGTGTCGGCGGCGAGCTGTCATATGAGGAGAAGGATGAACTGAGGCTTGATCTTGAGAAGATAGGCAAGATGAAGCGGAGAGTGGTAGAGGTCGAAGCTCCCACAGCTAAACCGTTGGCGGAACGCTTCTCAGGAATCGGAATCAGCCCTGAAGAGATTCGACAGTTCACGCTGAGGATCGGCGAAGCGCTCGCAGGAGAAGAGCCAGAGGTCGCACACATCGACCTAATGATTGGCAAGAAGGACGGGCCGGTTGGAACCGCGTTCGCACGGGCGAAGGCCTCGCCAGCGCTCGGGCATGAACCGTTGCTTGCAATCATTGAACCGAACCTTGCAGTGAAGCCTCCGACACTCCTCGTTCCCACGGTTTCGATTAAGGGGATGCGGGACGCAAGTCTCGTCTATGGGCCGGCTCAAGCCGGCGCCGCCAAAGCGGTCGTTGACAGCGTCGCTGATGGGACAATTCCAGAATCAACGGTGGATGATATCGTGATCATCGCGAACATATTCGTTCACCCGGCGGCTGTGGATAGAAAGCGAGTCTACATCAACAACTACAAGGCGATGAGACACGCGGTCAGGCGAGCCGTCGAGGGCTGGCCTTCCTCGCAGGAACTGACAGAGAACAAAGAGAGAGCCAAGCACCCATTCAAGTACACGCCATAGGCTGTCAATATTCTTGGCTCGAACCATTCTCTTCGTCTGCGTCGGGAATTCGGGCAGAAGCCAAATGGCTGAAGCCATCTTCAACAAGCTGAAGCCTGATGGCTTCCGAGCAATCAGTGCTGGAACAAGACCAGCCAAGGGGATCAACCCGCTCGTAGTACAAGTTCTCGGAGAGATCGGGATCGATGCAAGTAGCGCGAGACCGAAACCGGTCTCGCCTGAAATGATCGCGGAAGCCGAGAAGGTCATAACGATGGGATGCGAAGCATCGGACTTCTGCCCAGCAAGGTTCCTGTCAAGAATCGAGGATTGGCATATCGAAGACCCGAAAGGAAAGACACTCGACGAAATGCGATCAATACGTGATACCATTCAGGAGCACGTAAGAGAACTGTTACGGCGACTGCCAACCTGACCCCAGTTCGACAAACGGCTGCCCGCATCCGCCCAAATCCTCTCGCCGATCAGCATATGCACGATTCCACTTGCCGGTCTTGCTTGACAAGCCGCAGATCTCTTGCGTCAAACCCAGTAAGCTATTTATCAATGGTGCGGACCTGCAGAATGCTTCATGAGCAAGAAATCGACTTTGACTCTTCTCGAAGTCTATGAACTCCTAAAGACAAAGCGTTGGGTTGACTTGACCCATGCATTTGCTCCCGGGATTCCTCATTGGCCCGGTTTTCCGAATGAGGAACGTGAAACCCTCTACTACTACGATGAAGGTGTTGGCAAGATCGGTTCCGGCATCTACATCCATCGATATTCCCACGTAGGGCAGTGGGGCACCCACGTTGACCCGCCAGCCCACTTCGTCAGGGGCATGAGGATGCTGGATCAGATCGAAGTGAAAGAGATGATCCTGCCATTGGCCGTCATCGATGTTCATGAGAAGGTGACCAAGAACCCAGACTACTGCGTCACGATGGAAGATGTCAAAGCTTGGGAGGCAAAGCATGGCCCGATCCCTGAAGGCTGCTTCGTGGCGCTTCGTACAGACTGGTCCAAGCGATGGCCGGATGCCAAGGCCGTGGATAACGAAGACTCAGCCGGCGTCAAGCACTTTCCTGGCTGGAGCATGGCAGTGCTGAAGTATCTATACGAAGAGCGAAAGATCACAGCTTCCGGTCATGAGACTACGGACAACAATCCTGGCGTGGATTGCAGCCGAGGCGATTATTCCATGGAGTTCTACGTCCTCAGCACGAATCACTATCAGATTGAATTGTTGACCAACCTGGATCAAGTGCCCGAGCTCGGTGCGCTCGTTGTCGCGACTTTTCCCAAACCAAAGAATGGTACTGGCTTCCCAGCGCGGGTCTTTGCGATCCTTCCGTAGTGAAGGTTACCCGTGTTGCCTTTTGCCAAACGGACCGACCATCTGCGATCGGAAGGCGCTTACCAAGTTCTTGCGCGGGCGCAAGAACTAGAGGCTAAAGGACACGATATCATTCATTTGGAGATCGGTGAACCCGATTTTGACACGCCTGCCAACGTACGCCTAGCAGGCATCCGTGCCATTGCTGGGGGGCAGACACGCTACAACCCGCCTGCAGGCTTGTCCTTGCTCCGCGAAATCATCGCAGATCAAGCTGGCAAGAAGCGAGGTATCCGTATTACTCCGAAGCAGGTTGTCGTCAGCCCCGGTGCGAAACCCAACCTTTTCTTTCCCACACTGGCGTTGGTGAATCCTGGCGACGAAGTCGTCTATCCGAACCCGGGTTTTCCGACCTATGAGGCCATGATCGGGATCGCTGGCGGTATCCCCGTGCCTGTGCCGTTGGTCGAATCCAATTCCTTCTCGTTTGATCTGAAGACCTTTGACCGGCTCGTGAACGAGCGAACTCGACTGATTGTTCTGAATTCACCCAGCAATCCGACGGGCGGCGTGATACCCTTCGCAGACTTGGAACATATTGCAAAGACTGCACAGCGTTATGATTGTTGGGTTCTGTCGGATGAAATCTACAGTCAAATGGCGTTCGACGGCCTTACGGTGCCAAGTATCGCCTCGTTGCCGGGTATGGCAGAGCGAACAATCATAGTTGACGGATTCTCTAAGACCTACGCGATGACGGGTTGGCGTCTGGGTTTCGGCATCATGCCCGAATCATTGGCGGAGCGGATGGGCCTGCTGCTTACCCATTCTGTCGGTTGTACAGCTCACTTCACGCAAATTGCAGGTGTCGAGGCATTAACTGGCCCTCAGGACCAAGCCGCCCTGATGGTCGCAGAGTACCAGCGCCGCCGCGACCTAATTGTAGATGGGCTGAACAGGCTCCCGAAGGTTCACTGCCTCAAGCCTCAGGGAGCCTTCTACGCGTTCCCGAATATCCAGAAGACCAACAAATCCTCCCAAGAGGTGGCGAACCTAATGCTAGATGGCGGAGTGGCTGTCCTACCCGGTTCCGCTTTCGGCAGCTATGGGGAAGGCTACCTGCGTGTGGTGTTCGCCAATTCGGTCGAGAACATCAAACGTGCTTTGGAACGAATGGAGAAAGTGCTGAACAAATCGCTCTAGGAAAGCGACCGGCGCCTGTCACCCCCCTAAAGATCTGAGAGGACTGGCTTCCAAGCGCACTTCACGTAGGGACTCTCGTTTAAAGAAAAAAAGTAGAGAAGATGGAGGCTCGCTGGGGTTCTAGATTGGCGGGAGTTCCATGCTAGCTAGTTCTACCGGCACGCCACGAGATTTCTGGTAGAAGTACGAGATAGCGTAGATTATCAGCGCTGCCACCATGACGAAGAGCATGCTCACGACGTAGATTGGATTGATCGGGAAGCCGTTGTAGGAAGGCAGGAGCGTTGAGTAGGATATGAACAGTGACAGGAAGATGCCGACCACGCCGACTATGGTGATCAGCGGTACTGGCCCGATCTTGTACGTGACGATCTTTGGCGAACTCGTGAATATGTCCTTTCGTCTATAGGGGAAGATCGCCGCCGCGAACATCACTATGGCAGCCGCAATCCACCAGCCAAAGTTCGCGTAGTACATGTAGCTGAACCATGTCGTGTAGACTGTCACCCAGAGCGAGAAATAGGCAATGACCGCGTAGAGTATGACCGCGTAGTATGGAACACCTCGCTTGTCCACGCTTGCGAATTTAACTGGGATGACTCGATCGAATGCCCATGCGAAGATGTTTCTCGTTGGAACGAAGAAGTACACGATCGCGAAGCCGATGTCGTTTAGAAACAATCCGAACGGAATTAGGAAAGCAAGAATTGGATTGTCGGTTATGAAGCTGATCAGGTACGCTGGAGAGGGCATCGAGGGCAAAGGTGATTTCCCGTTCACGAAAAGAAGCGCGGAGGAAACGAGGAAGTCATGCCCGAAGACGTTGTAGATTGAAGCATAGAGGATGTAGATTAGAGACGGCAAAGATGATTGGGGATACGAATATGGCGAGTCCCTGCGATCTTCTCGGATCACCTTTCACCTCACTTGCAAAGTAGGCGCTATTCGCGTATCCGATGAAGCTCAGCATCGTATACACAAGCCCCACCGCTGTCGCCTCGGCCGTGAAAGTAATAGGAGAACCGAGAAGGTTCGTTCCTTGAGTCACGATTGAGTCGACCGTTGTTCCTGATTTGGCATTGAAGCCTGCTACGAAAGCCGCGTGGTTGGTGGTTAGCATCATTCCGATGAAGATCACAAAGATCACTGCTTGTGCGGCGAATAGCGTTATGAGGACACGAAAGAGGTTCTTGACGGAGAGGAACATCGTCAAAATCACAAACGTCACGATCACGGCTCCGACGATGAAGATGGTGTTCGGATCACCAAGCGCTGTGGCGATGCCAGCATACGACTGGTCCCCTGTTGTGATCGCGAGATTCGTGAATAGCATTTGTAGCTTGAAAGCCACGGCCAAGTATGGGAACAGACCCGCCCAAGTTATCATGATGACAACGAAGACAGCATTGACCATGAACGCCAAAGAGGGATGAATGATTCTTCCAACCCAGACGTAGTCGCCGCCAGTTCTCGGCATCGCGGACGAAAGCATCCAGTACACGTATGCTACCAACAGGTTGACTGCGAGCGCTGTGAAAACTGTCGCCGTGAGATCTGCACCGGGATATGATGCGGAAGCGTAGACGACCCAGAAGATGTTGACGAGAATGCCCATTCCGAGTAGGTTTGCGATCAAGGCATCGTTGGCGCTGACGTTTCTGATTAGTCCTGAGGATTTTCTTACATAGAGGCCTGATTCTTTTGCCAAGTCTCTTACCTTAAGGACAAGTCTGCCGGTAGTAGCACATATAAGACTAATTACGATCTCGGAGTGGGATTTACGTTGACCAAGACACGTCTTTTCTTCGTCACAGATATTCACGGATCTGACAGGCTCTTCTTGAAGTTTGTGAATGCGGGGAAGGTCTACAAGGCGAATGTGCTCGTTCTCGGCGGCGACATAACCGGGAAGACCGTCACGCCCATCTTCGATCAAGGAGGTTCCTGGAAAGCCCAGTACGTCGGGACTTGGAGGGAAGCGCATTCAGAAAGTGAGCTGAATGATCTCGAGCGGAACATCAGGGATCTGGGCAGCTACCCATATCGAACGACACAGAGCGAGTGGGAGAAACTTCGCCAGGACGAGGCAAGCATGGAGAACGTCTTCGTTCAAGTCATGACAGCGAGTATCAGACGCTGGGTGCAGATCGCAGAGGAACGACTGAAGCCTATCGGGGCCAAGATTATCATCAACACTGGAAACGACGACCTGCCCGTGGTGGGGGACATACTTGCGCAATCAGAGTACGTGGTCTATCCAAATGAGAAATTATCTTGATTGACGACAAGCACGAGATGCCGAGCGCCAGTTTCTCAAACATGACTCCGTGGAGGTGCCCTGGAGATCTTTCAGAGGAGGAACTACTCTCAAAGCTTGAGAAAACAACGTCAGGCCTAACAGATCCCAAGAATAGCCTCTTCAACTTCCATTGTCCGCCACACGATACTCAAATCGACTTGGCACCAAGACTTGACGAAAATTTGAGGCCAATACTCACCCCAGGCGGCGAACCCGACATGGGCCACGCTGGTTCCACCTCCGTGAGACAAATGATCGAAAAACTCCAGCCACTAGCAGGCCTTCACGGGCACATCCACGAGTCTAGAGGCCTCTCCAAGATCGGGAGAACGCCATGTTTCAACCCTGGAAGCGAATACGTTACGGGCGTTCTTCGAGGACTGGTATTGAACCTGTCAGACAAGAAGCTTGACAACTACGTCTTCACAGAAGGCTGAGGATTGCACGATCCGATTAACGAGAGGTCTGCCCAGAGAAGGAAACGAGAATCACAGCCTATCTTCCTCTACAACGATTTGGAAGCGTCTGGCTGGGAGGCTAGGAAGTGCGTCCTAGCCTGTCACGCGAAAAGACTAACTAGCATCTCTCCTTATCCGGGGCGGTCGCGTAGTTGCTAGTCTCGCTACCTTACGGGCGCACACAACTCACTGGACACGTACCGGAATGCGCTACAACTAGCATTGTGATCCCTAAACTGTGGCAGACAGCTTCTCAGGAGAAATCGGTAGAAGCCGCACTCAGACAACCCATTGGAGCTCCGAGACTAAGGGAACTGGCTCGCGAAAGTCGCAGTGCTGTCATAGTGACCTGTGACAGAACGAGAGGAGTCCCTAGTCGCGTTACGATTCCATTGATTCTGAAAGAACTCCGGAGCGGCGGCATGGACTCGGACCGCATTAGAGTGCTGGTTGCGACTGGTCTCCACAAAGGCGAGACGATCACAGACGTAAAAGAACGACTGGGCACAGAACTGGTTGGCAGAGTGGAAGTGGAGATTCATGATAGCGACGATCGCACCCGGCTAGTCGAGCTGGGAAAACTCTCTACGGGCGCACCGCTCTGGCTGAACAGATCTGTCACCGAGAGCGATCTTGTGATAATTGAAAGCAACGTCGAGCCTCATTTCTTCGCTGGTTTCACTGGTGGCAGCAAAGTGATCCTGCCTGGGATAGCGGGGACTGAGACGATTCTTCGAAATCATTCCTGGAAGAACATCGACAATTCAGCTTCTCGGTATGGGGTGACTGAGAATCCTATCAGGGCTGACGCTAACGAGGCGTTGCGACATCTAGGTAGGGCATTTGCGCTCAACATCGTCCTTGACAGCCAGAAGCGCATCGTGCATGCGACGGCAGGAGATCCGATATCATCATTCAATCTGTGGCTGAGTCAGTAAGACAGCATTCGAGTGCCCAAGTCAAAGATTCTCCTGATGTGGTAATCACCACGAACAGCGGATATCCATTGGATAGGAATGTGTACCAATGCGTAAAGGGTATCACCGTTCCAGAGCGAATCCTACACGGGAATTCAAGGATCATTATGGCTGGCGAGTGTATGGACGGAGTTGGCCACCCGGATTTCCTAAGATTGCTAGCGAGCAACACGCCAGAAGCGGTCTATGACAAACTCAGGGAAGGCGAAGCCCTGATCCGTGATCAGTGGGAGGTTCAGGTTCTCTGTCGCATACTACGCAAGACCCCGGTCTGTTTCATCACGAGACCCGAACTTGCTTCCGAGATCAGATCAATGCACATGGACTACGCGCAGACGATAGAGCAGGCGTTGGATTCTGTCAATCTACGTGGGGGCGAGAGGGTCTTGGTTCTGCCGCAGGGACCATTGACGCTTCCGACTTTGGGATAACCTCACAATATGATAGCTGATAGAATGGCTGCGACGAGGATTGCGGGTAGCAGATTCCCAACTCTGATCTTTGTGATCTGAAGTAGATTCATCGCGATACCCAGAATCAGCAATCCACCAGTTGCCGTCATCTCAGTGATCATCGCTGAGGTCAGATAGGGTTCGAGCAGTGAGGCGCCTATCGTAATGCCGCCTTGGTAAGCTCCAACTGGCAGCGAAGAGAATAGGACCCCGATCCCAAGTGTTGAAGCGAATGCGACGGATGCTATTCCGTCCATTATGGATTTTGTCAGTAGGACAGAGTAGTCGCCGCGCAAGCCGTCTTGAAGTGCCCCCACAATCGCCATGGGACCGACGCAGTACAGGAGAGTGGAGGTTACGAAGGCTTTCGCGAATGTCCCACGCTCTTTGCTGAACCTAGCTTCGACTCTTGCTCCGAGTCTGTCGAGTCTCTCCTCAATTCGCAGGAGCTCGCCAAGTACTCCTCCAATCACCATGCTCACGAGAACGACCAGCACGTTCTCGGTAGTTATCATCATCTTGAGACCGATCAGCGCTGTCACGAGGGCGAGCGCTTGCATCGCGATTGATTTGATTCGCTCCGGTAGCCTCTGCTTCAGCGCAAAGCCGACCAGTGTCCCAATAATGATGGCGACAACATTAGCTAAGGTTCCAAGTAGCATGCGATATCACTCGAGGACTCGTTTATGATGTGCTGACCTGCCCGGGATTGTTTCCCCCTAAAGTGTGAACCAACTATATACGAGATTGTTTTGACTCACGAGTGGTTGTCTACCACTCAACCATTGAACACATAGAATTGCTGCCGCCCTTTTCTTGAGAGATCAAGTTCCAACGCCCGTGGCAATAGCTCACACACAGAAAAACAGCAAACCAAGAAGATACAAAAAGAATTCGTAAAGAAACACGCAACCTCCGAGCCTCAGCAAGCACAAGCAAACGCGTGTGTAGTCCTGAGGTGCGCACAAACGAAAACTGAGCTTTGCAGACTTGGTCCCATGCACTCGTCACACTAACGCTCATATGCGGGCGTGAGTGAAAAAGAGGTTTAGCTGATTACGGTGAAGGCAAAATTCACTTACGTTGGAATTAGAGTCAAGGATCTGGAGAAATCCGTTGATTTCTACACAAGAATACTTGGGATGGAAGTCAAAGGGAGGAGCAAAATCGACCAGACTAAGGGCGAGACTGTTGGGTTGGAGAGCGGCGGATTCACTCTTGAACTCAACTACTACGGAAAGGAAAGCCCATACTACACGGAGTACGCCGTCGGAGAGGGGTTGGATCATCTGGCTTTCAGCGTGGATGACCTAGCCAAGGCGTTGGAAGAGGCTCGGGCAGCTGGCTATCGAATCATATCGGAAATGAAAGCCAATGACAGTCGCTGGGCTTACGTAGAGGACCCGAACGGAATATGGATCGAGCTTTTCTAAGAACCATTACTGTTCTCGACGGGAAAGCATTCGACGTTTTTTTGCGTGTGTATGACTTCGTCCCACCGACGAGCGGCAACTCGCCAAACACGATTGTTCCTTGCGTTCACGATTCTGAACCCGTTTCGTAGCGCTTATACGTTGACGCATTATTCCTGACATGTGTTACTCTTGAGCGGCTTTCGCGACGACGAAATGAAGAGGTTTGAAGATAAGACTCCCAAGTCCAAGGAGATTTTTGAACGGGCTAGAATCGACGTACCGTTCGGTGTTCACAGCACATACAGATACGCGGACCCGTACCCAATCTATTTCTCACGCGCAAAAGGAACACGAATGTGGGATGTGGACGGAAACGAGTATACGGATTACAACATGGGTTTCGGAGTGCTTGCAGCTGGTCATAGCCACCCGATTGTCGCTGAAGCCCTGATCGACCAGATCCAGAAAGGGACGGAATTCGGCTTCGAGTGGGAGAACACGCCGAAGTTCGCGAGAATGCTCTGCGAGCGATTTGGAGTCGATCAGGTCAAACTCTCTAACACGGGCGCCGAAGCAACGATGTATGCTACCCGTTTCGCAAGAAGCTTCACTGGCAGAAACAAGATAGTCAAATTCGAAGGGTGCTACCACGGCGGAAACGAAACGCTTCTGGTTAGCGTTAAACCAGCCCGCCAGAGACAGGGGGACGCACGCACGCCCAACCAAGTCCCATCATCGCTGGGAATCCCTGAAGGGTTTTGGAGGAATACCTTGGTTGCACCATTCAACGACCTTGAAGCCGTCGAGGAAATAGTGCGAAAGAACGCGTCGGATATTGCCGGAATGATCGTTGAACCAATACCGATGAACATGGGCTTCGTGATACCGAGGGCCGGTTTCCTTCAAGGGTTGCGCAAGCTGGCTGACGAGTATGGTTTCGTGCTAATCTTCGACGAAATCAAAACCTGTGGCAAGTTCTACGGTGGAATCGCGGAATACGCGCACGTGAAGGGCGACCTGATTACTCTGGGCAAAGCGATAGGAGGGGGCGTCCCGATTTCGGCAATAGCTGGCAAACGCGAAATAATGGAAACCATCGTGCCAGGTGCCGTAAGTCACGCTGGAACCTTCAACTCCAACCCCCTAAGTGTGGCAGCAGGAATAGCCGTGCTATCGAAGGTGCTCACCAGAGATTCGATGACTAAAGCAACAAGGCTAAGCGAGACTCTAGCGAAGGGCTATCAAGACATTATCCTAGACGAAGGCCTCAGCGCGTTCATGTCGCAGGCCGGGTCGAGCGGAGCTGTTTCATTCGGCACCAAACCTGTTACGGATTGGAGAAGCTTCCAAGAGTCTGACACGGGAAAATGGTTCGCGTACTGCTTTGCCATGATGAATCGCGGAATCATACCGGCGGGACCAGCACCTGACGAACAGTGGACAGTCTCAGTCGCACATACACCTGAAGAAATAGATGCGCATATCGAGACATTCAAGGCTGTTGCCAAGTACGTCAAGAAATACGACAAGTCTGCCGCGATAGTCGAAGCAATCTAGCCCTTGCATGATGAACGAGGCGCTTGGCCCTCGAAGAGTACGAGAGAGTAACTCTGCCGACTCTATTCAAGCTCAACGATGGACAGGACATTGACTCAGCCGAGGACATTGACCGAGCCAGCAAGCTCGGTCCGGGCATCCGGTGGACTGTGCAAGGACCATTCCTGACGTACCATCCAGATGAACCGCGTCAAGAATGCATAGATCGAGAAGCTAGGCAAGCCATGTGTGTGCGCACCAAAAGACCCACGCACAAATCGCGACCTGAGCGACACGCAACGTGCTTGGAGGAATCCCATGGCAACCGACGAACTCAAGTTGTCCAAGCTGGCTCGTGAGCGATCTAGGTGGCGGGCGTCAGGTGTAGTATTGCCTCTGTTTCTCGATTGATGTCCTCGCGTGAGTAGAGCATAGTGTGGTATTCGCCGGTGAACCAGGCTCTTGCATGGTCGTCGTAGTGCTTGCTGCCCGGTTGTCCTGACTGCCCAGGAGCCAGTAGGCTCAACGAATTCTGTAGGTTGCTCAGGTCAGCTATCATGCGGAATGGCGGGCCGATAACGTTCTCACTGCTCAAGTCATGATAGCTGGAGCCAGTAGCCCATATGGTGGTCTGGTCGCCTCCCATGGGATAGGGTCCGCGATTGAAGAACCTGTCAAGCGGCTTGACACGACCCAGGGTATGAGCATAGGTTAGCTTGTGCAGCTTCCCCCATGACCAGTCATTGACCTCAGCCCCGAATCTGGCTCTCAGAAAGTCCGCGGTCTCACTCAGGGCCAAACGCAAAACGTCGTCCCGGGTTTCACCGTGGCCGAGATCAAACCAATGCGAGGTTGGTTCGGCGAGTGTCTTCTGTAACCATTCTAGGGCCCGATGACCGAATAGGCTGATCTCCGCTAGAACTGGCGTCGGCCCCTTGCCAGCGTATCGAACAGCGAGATCACCGAGCTTCCCTGAAAGCATGAGGTGGATCATTCTTCGCACAAACACCTCATAGATGGCGGCAGCTGAACTTTCGGGTGTCAGCTCGCCATCCCAATTTCTCATGATCTCAACGATGGCTTTCAATTTGGGATCGTCCACTTCCAGCTGCCCAAGATATCTGGCGACTATTCGTGCTGTGGGCGAGACTTGATCAAACTGCATGCGTTTGATGTATGCGACATCGATCTTTTCGCGGGATTTGATCAATTCGACGATACGTTGTGCTCGGTCGCCTATGGCATGGTCGCGACTGATGAAGTAGGGATACTTGTCGTCGGTGACGCGATTGTTCGCGGTAGCCACGTAACCTTGCGGTGGGTTGTACAGGTGCGGTAGTTCCTCAAATGGAATGTATCCAGTCCACTCGTATTCCCCTGTCCAGCCGGGCACAGGCACTCGGCCCTCTCCCTTAGCGCGGATTGGTACTTTGCCCGGAAAACTGTAGCCAATGTTGCCAGCCGTGTCCGCATAGACAACGTTCTGGACCGGAGCCGCCCAGTAACGTAGAGCCTCTCTGAACTCCAAACAACTGCGTGCACGGTTCATTCCATTCAACGCAAGTATCATCCTGTCTGGCTCAAGGGATGTCCAGCGCAAGGCCAAAGGCTGCTCGCCCGCAAAATCCGGAGCCAGCGCGTTAATCACCGGACCGTGACGTGTAATGACAACTTCCTCGACAACAGTTTCGTTGCCCTTGACCCGGATTTCCTCACGAATGACTTCCGCGTCTAACCATTCACCATTGTATTCGCACTGCACACGATCATCACCGGTCCGGCGCAGATGCTCCATGTATAGGTCCTGCACGTCCGGGAAACCATTCGTGAAGCCCCAGGCAACGTTCTCGTTGTGGCCGGCAACTACACCAGAGATGCCAGGAAAGGTGACGCCAGTGACATTCAAGTCGTCTCCGACCAGATGATTCTCGTACCAAATGGCAGGCATGCTGATGAGGAGATGCATGTCGTTTGCAAGCAACGGAGCGCCGGTCGTCGTGTGCGAGCCGGAGAGCACCCAATTGTTGCTACCAACACCATCCCTAGCCGAAGGTCCAGTGAACGGTCGAGCTGCCTCAGCCCGCTCCAACGCTGTCCTCCCGACCTTAGAATAGTCCGCACCTGAGGGTACAATTGTTGGCCAATGATCAAAGTAATCGGGCTCCAATTCGGCAGCTTTTTCCGGTCCCAGGCGGGCAATCAGTTGCGCGCGGAGAATCTCGGTCTCCCAGTTGACCGACAGGCTCCACGACATCATCTTGACCCAGGAAAGGGAGTCGGCCACAGTCCAGGGTTCTGGTTTGTAGTGCAGAAGAGTGAACTCAATCGGCAACCGGCCTTCAGCAATGCATGAGTTGATGCCGGCGGCGTAGGCTTCCATGTCGGCACGAGGAACAGAGCCTATCAGGCTGACCTCTTTCTCCGCAACTCTTCTCATGCCTAGGATGCGCATCCAGCGGTCAACAGGCACCGTCACGGCACCCATCACTTCGGATAACCGGCCTGCGACGAGCCGTCGCTGAAAATCCATCTGCCAGAGGCGATCTTGCGCGTGGACAAATCCCTGAGCAAACATTAGATCATGGGAATTCGTTGCATAGATATGTGGGACACCCCGCCGATCGCGAACGATCTCCACCGGAGCTTCAATACCTGGTAATTGCAGCGTACCCTGCGTCTGGGCTAGAGGTTTTCGCAGCCAGTAGTAAGCTAAGCCAAGCAATCCGGATATGGTTTCCAACATCTAGCGCACATCCTATCGTGTGCAAAAACCCGCGTGGTTCTGTAGTACTGCGTTCTCTGCATGTACCGTTTTCGGTAGTCTTCTTCGAGATGTCAAGCGACATCGTACTCGCTGCGTCAGGGGATTCCTAACTGCCCTCAGTTTCTTCGGAGAAATACGTGTGACACCCTTCTTGTGCAGACGCAAGGATGGAACATACGACGGTTCAACTACGATGCCCACTCCAAACGAGTCATGCGCCGGATTAGGTCCTGATGTCGCCGGGCTACAAACCCGGAAGGAATTTCCATGTGCGACGACGATATTCACGGTACTCGTCTCCAAATGCGATAAGCAACGCTTGCTCCTCCACGCGTACACGGTACGAGTAGGCAGCTAATCCAATTGCGGCTGTGACAAGCGCCCCAGCCCAAGTTCCAAGAGCCAGCGGTACACCGACAATTGTCAACAGCGCCCCTCCATAGGCTGGGTGACGAATCCAGCGATACGGTCCCTTGGTGGTCAATCGCTGTCCGTCCTTGATTACAACTCGCATCGAGAAACTTCTTCCCAGAACAGCGATAGACCATTCCCGAAAGGCGATGCCCACAAGCATTATTGCGAGTCCAAGAAGCTGCGCCGACCCAGTTACAACTCCAAGGTTTAGCCCGCGCATGGCAAAGGCGAGAGTCAATGAAAGAAAGATGCCGAGGAAGATCACGCCGTATGATCCTCTATCCTGACTGTGTCCCATCTTACTGCGGCCCCTGATTGAGTTCAACACTTCGAGAATAGGCCAAGCCAGGTATAGGAACGCGAATGCTTGAGCGAATCCAAGAGATGGAAACCAAGTCGGCGAACCAATCACAAAGGCAGCCAAGATGTCCGCCCCAATCGCAGGTGGTGCATGACGACATTTAAGATAAGCAGACTAGACGGGAAGACCCTCGATGGTTCAAATTACGTTGCTCGCAACGTAAGATCCACTGCCCCCACTCTGCGCTAACTAACTATCTGCGAGTGCGCCGCCACATGAAGGACCTCACGCACCATAACCGTTTTGGCAACAAGCACCGGATCCTTCAAGAATCATAAATAGAGAAGCCAAGGTCTGAACTGTTCTGAGTCAATTTGAAGTGAGGAGTCTTGATATTTCGCAAGGGATCTCCAGAAACGATTTCACTCGGAGACACGTCAGTCGACCTAATCGCATCTGTTTCACAATATCCTCGATGTGGTGGCGACTCTGAAATCTCCGTTCTTCAGAGACACCCAGGCGGCTCCGCAGCCAACTTCGCAGTTGCAATGGCCCGACTCGGTATCAGTGCAGGCCTCATTAGCAAAGTGGGCTCCGACGAAACGGGAGAGTTTCTGCGTGACGGTCTTAGGCGAGAAGATGTGGATGTCTCACACCTGAAGCAGGAAGATGGAGCAACGGGAACAATCCTGGTTATCGTGGACAAGGGCGGTCAGCGAACGATGTTGTCCTTCAGAGGAGTCAACGTGAGGCTGTTGCCGGAAGAGATACCGCGAGAATACATTGCAGGCTCTAGATTGCTGCATGTTTCGGGATATTCGCTTGTTCGCGCACCACAATGCGATGCAGCCCTCACTGCCATGAGGTACGCAAAAGATGCAAATGTGCGAATCAGCCTAGACCCGTCGCCCCTAGTTCACCTTGCCGAGCGCAAAGTACTCGCTGAGACTCTGGAGTTCGTCGATGTGCTACTTCCGAACGAGACGGAGGCCAAATACCTATCTCGCAAGAAGAACATCAGAGACGCGGGAAGAACTCTTTTGAAGAAAGGAGCATCAATTGTGGCCATGAAGCTCGGAGCAAAGGGCTGTCTCGTCATGAACGAGCATGAGGAGTTCCGAGTACCGCCGTTCAATGTGGAGACGATTGACACAACGGGCGCTGGAGATGCATTCAACGCGGGTTTCTCAGCAGGATATCTGAAAGGATGGACCCTCAAGAGATCGGCCGACTTCGCGAACGCAGCAGCCGCGCTCAAGACAATGAAGGGCGGTGCCAGAAACGGTCTTCCTCGAATAGGCGAATTGGAGGCTTTCATGCAACATGCACACAACTGAAGGACCAGTCTCATTCGACAAGATCTTCCACACTCCCAAACCTCTGATTGGAATGATCCATCTTCCACCTCTCCCCGGGTCTCCACGGTACAAAGGCGATGGCATCTCCGGAGCAGTGAATGCCGCATTACGTGACGCGAAGGCTCTGCAAAAAGGAGGCATCGATGGACTGCTAATAGAGAACTACGGGGACTTGCCCTTCAAGCCGAGACCGACCGATCCTGAAACTGTGGCCTCGATGGCAGCCATCGGGCAAGAAGTGTCGAAGCAAGTTGACCTTCCAGTAGGGGTGAACGTTCTTAGGAATGGAGCCATCTCCGCGCTCGCGATTGCCCATGTGATTCGTGCACGTTTCATTCGAGTAAACGTGTTTACTGAACCTCTCATTACAGATCAAGGCATCATAGACACGTGTGCACATGACCTGATGCGGTTCAGGAAACAACTCGGCGCATCAGACATCGCTATCTTCGCTGACGTGCGCTCCAAGCATGCGGTCCCGCTTGCATCTAGACCAGTCGAGGAGTCAGCTCGCGATGCGGCATATCGAGGACTGGCTGACGCACTCATCGTAACCGGGCTACACACCGGCGCTGAGCCTGACAAGGACCAATTGCACCGAATTAGGGTCAGCGTACCCGATCGGCCCATACTTGTCGGCAGTGGACTAACGGGCCGAAACGTAGCGAAACTGCTCAGAGAGGCTGACGGTGCAATCGTGGGAACCTACCTCAAAGAGAACGGTGTGATCGAAAAACCGGTCGATGAGGCTCGTGTGAAAGAGCTGGTCAGAGCCGTAGCACGACTTCGACAAAAGTAGCGAAACAAATTCAAGACGCCTCATTGACGTCAAGAACGCGAAAGTCATGCGGTCGCCTCACCTCACTAATTCTGATCACGTTTTTGTCATCGGTGATTGAAGCCACCATAGACAATGTGAAAGCTTCTACGGACAGCGAGCTATGGAAATGTCGCACAAGCTGTGATGTGTGGGTAGGCTCGTGCGCACACACACAAATTCAAACTACGACACTAGCCCAGCAAACGGGCGAAAGAAGCGTTCTCTGTTTAGAACGATATTGTTCTAGCCGTAGAATCTCTTCAGCGCCTCAAGAGCCTTGAAGGTGATCCATTTGCTTTGTTTACCTTTTCGTTCTATGTTCACCTGGAAGCGATCATTGTAGGTATTCTCTAGTTTCCATCTGCCTTGACGGTCTTGTTTTGAGACCACGAGGTCTATGGCCTCCTGCATTCGTTTGTCATTGAAACCAAGCTCTGGTGAGTATTCCCAAGATTTCCAAAGCATCTGCCTGATACATCAATGGAAACCCAAATTTCAACCACCCGGGTTTGGATACACGAGTTAGATCGTGACTTCTCTTGTGAATGTGATGAATGAGCATGTACTCAACTCCGTTCTTGATCGTCTCGCTCACTTCCTTTGACCTCTTGCTGGCAGGAATTTCGGCCAGTGCTTTCAAGGCCTTCACCGCACCCATGTGGCAGGTGTGCCGCCCAAAGCACATTTCAAATCTATCGTAAGGCCAACCTTTCGGCGCTGCTCTTACTCGATCGTCGAACCTCTGGTAGGTCGCGATCCAATCTATCCCACGCCTGATTCGAGGATCTTCCAGAAAGCCGAGTCTAATCAAAGCCCAGATCATGTTGCCAGTCAAACAGGGTATCACTCCACTATGCCGACCTCCACCAGTGCTGGCGCTGGTGTAAGAAAAACCGCCACTCTCATAGTCTTGGGAATTCTCTATAATGAACTCACACGCCTTCTTGATTCGTCCGTCGCTTCCATCAGCTTTGAGTTCAGCCAAAACTAGAAGCTGCCACACTGTCCCCTTGTACTTCGCTGTGTAGAGGCGCTCGGGCTTCTCCCAATTACCTTCCTTGTGTTGCTTAGCCAGAATGGCTGGCACTATTCCAGTTTTCATGATGTCCTCTTTCGTTTCTTTGACTAGAATGTCATTTTCCGGCTTGCCCAAGATCTCAGTGAGTGTGAAGTATCTCACAGAGGGATTTTCTCTTTCCAAGAGCCATTCTGTCGGGTCCGCATTCAAGATGGATCTCCAATCGCTCACACTTCCAGCCTCCATCTCATCATCCCTCAACAGCCTCTAAAAGGTGGCATGATCCGTCTTGCATACTTCTCTCAAGCCTGAGATTTCGTTTCGTGTGTGGCACTAGTGGTGTGTGTGGGTAGGCTGGCGCGAGCATCGTAATTTGAACCCTCGTCGGGTGGTGATTTGTGTCCGAACCAAGGCATCTGGCGATGAAGCCGATTCCTGTTCATAATTCATACGTACTTGAGAGGCAATCCCGCCTATTTGGAATAGTCTTCTTATGCGCACCTTGTGCATTCGATCTACTAGGCTAGCAGTTCCTTTACGGTTGATACTATTCGATCTAGATCTTGAGTTGACAGGAATGGTTGGATCGGGATCTGAAAAACTGACTTACAGATCTTCTCCGCTCTAGGATAATCGCCAAGCTTGAATCGAAACTTCGCGCGATAGTATGGTTGCAGATGAATCGGCGTCGGCCATGCAATATCTGCGTCTATGCCTCGCTCGTTGAGTTTCATTATGAGCTTGTCTCTGCTGATCTTCGTTTTGCTCTCGTCCAACTTCAGTGCAAACATGTACCATGCATGTTCCGCAACGTTGTCCACGCGCTGGAATCCTAAGCCATCTATTCCATGTAACCCAGCTCTCAGTATCTTGGCGTGTTCTCTTCTCTTTGAGTTCAATTCGTTCACTAGCGGTATTTGTCTCAAACCTATGGCAGCGGAGACCTCAGGCATTCTGTAGTTGTAGCCTAGAATCGTTTGATTGTATTTCGATACTTGGCCCTGATTGCGAAAGATGCGCATATGTTCCGCGAGGTTGTCTTCGTTTGTTGTCACGAAACCCCCTTCGCCAGTATGCATATTCTTGGTGGCGTAGGTGCTGAAACAAGTGATCGTTGAGATGGAACCAACTTTTCTACCAAGGTATGATGCTCCGATCGCTTCTGCGGCGTCCTCCACTACCGCTATTCCGCGTGAATTAGCAATTTTGAGAATCGGATCAAGTTCCGCCGGTAAGCCGTAGACATCTACAGGTTCAATCGCAATCGTGTCCTCGCTCACACGCTCTTCAATTAGAGATGGGTCGATGTTGAACGTCTCTTCGTTCACGTCGACGAATATGGGCTTGCAGCCTGCGTGAAGTATCGCGTTGGCGGTGGCGGAGAAGCTGAGAGGAGTTGTTATGACTTCACACGTCGACTTTTTTCCGTTCTTGATTGCTTCGAGTGCAGTATGAATAGCAGCGGTGCCTGAGTTGAGGGCAATAGCGTGCTTCGACCCAACATACTTCGCAATCTCATCCTCAAACTTCTTGACTTGAGCACCCTGCACGAGTCTACCAGAACGGAGTACCGAGATCACTGATCTCTCGATCTCCTCATCATGGTAGGGCTTAGCTATCCTGATTCTGTCCTCATTTAATCCCAACTATCCTTCACCACAGCACATCCTGCGATTAGCGATGAGACTAATATGCGATTGTTCATCTCGCTACTGCTTTCTGTTCTCTTTTGAGTAGGCTAGGTAAGGGTAGTATGGAGCCTTGAGGTTCATCTTCCAGAATTCTGCAAAGATTTCGCCGAAGTGGTAGATGGCTTCTATTGGTAGTTGGTAGAGCACCTGCTCAAGTTCAAAGCTTTCTTCGCTTCCGTCACGAGTGATCCTCTTTATGGGTCTTCGTAGATCATCTTCAGTGATTCGCGCAAACAATTTGTCTGTCTTGTCATCCACTTCTGTGACATACTTCTTGATGTCCTCCAAGTTCCTGAACTCCTCGAACCTGCGTGTAGTACTGTTACCTAACCCGGGCAGTCTGTAATGCAGCCAAGTGTCCTCGTTCATCACGGCGTGAACGAGAACATCCTTTATGCTCTCAAAGCTAAGTCCACGCGCTTTAGTGAACTCTTCCTCGGGTAGGCGTTCAAGCGCCTCGATCAGTTTCCCACGTGCCCTTTTGAAGTAGTTGAATAACTCCTCGTAACTCAACAACCCAGACATCGCCCAGATACTCAGCGATACTCCAATTTGATGTTTTTCTTGTGTGGTTGTGATACGGTTTGTGCGGACATCGTAAATTGAACCGTTGATTCGTGTTGTGTGTGCGCGCCAAGAAAAGGCACACACATATTGCTGAAATGCGTTTAGTCTCCACTAAGAAGAATGGTGTTGGGTCACTGGAATCCTTCTACCACACACTACTGCCGTCTGTCTTCGGTTCGTTCGGAATTGTATGGCAGAAGACAGAAAATGGGCCGAAAGTTCAAAGAGTATTCCTCCCGAAGGAAGAGACTCCGGTGGAAAAACTCATTCACGCAGAGTTCGTCGACTCCCACCCCATGTCATGCCATGACATTTCGGAGCTCGGCGAACGAATCCAGAGGCTTCTCAAAGGCGAACCTGCCAAATTCGAACTGGACATCGTGAGCCTTGAAATCTGCTCTGCATTCCAGAGGAGAGTCCTCCTAGCGGAATACGAAATTCCGAGAGGATGGATCAGCACTTATGGAAGAATATCAGAGAACCTGGGAATTCCAAACGGAGCACGTGCAGTTGGCAGAGCACTTTCCCGGAACCCATTTCCCATAATCATTCCCTGCCATCGAGCGATTAGATCCAATAGTGAACTTGGGGGATTTCAAGGCGGACTGAGGATGAAGAAAGCTCTGCTTGAATATGAAGGCGTGAACATTTCAGATGAAGGAAAGGTCCTTACTACTAGGATCTACTACTGAAGCCATCACGCATTTCCAATGTGCCCACCACGAAGCACATGCCCCCTTCGGTCCGTTTCGGAAGGACAATGTAAACTTCGATAACTATTTGTTATAGTTCACAGGTTTGCCCCGCTTCGTGTCGTCGCAGTGAAGTATCGCTGGGTTGTCCTTTCAGTAACGACGGTCGGCGTTTTCATGGCCGGCCTTGACACACGTATAGTTCTGATCGGGCTTCCCACGATCGCAGAATCACTCGGCGCGGACCTCGAGACGCTGCTATGGGTGACTCAAGGGTACCAGATTGCGATAACTATCGGCCTGCTATTCTTGGGGCGATTTAGCGATATCTTTGGCCGAGTGAAGATCTACAATCTCGGCTTTGCATTCTTCACCGTGGGCTCGGGGTTATGTCTATTTTCCCAGACAGGAGAGCAGCTCGTAATCTTCCGAGTGATCCAAGGAATCGGGGGCGCAATGCTGATCGCTAACAGTTTCGCGCTAATCACCGACGCCACGCCGCCCGCGGAGCTTGGCTTCGCACTTGGAGTCAATCAAATCGCGTTCATACTGGGCGCGGTTCTTGGACTGACAGTGGGCGGAGTACTGATCGAAACCACCGGATGGAGATACATATTTGCAATGAATCTCCCGATCGGCATCTTTGGTACTCTCTGGGCTCACCTTCGTCTTCGAGAAACCGCCCAGACGGAAAGGCAAGCGAGTTTCGATTACCTCGGCCTATGCCTGTTCACGACCTCTTTGATGTCGCTTCTACTGGTAATCAGCCTCGCCACGATGGCCGCGATCGGCAACACCGAAGCCGCGATACTGTACTTGATTAGTTTGGTGACTTTCGCATTGTTCGTTTATTTCGAGTCGCGAAAATCTGAGCCGCTTCTTGATATGCGGCTTTTCAAGATCCGCCTTTTCTCAGCTGGAAACCTTAGTCAACTCTTGTATTCGCTTGGTTTTGGAGCTCTCAGCCTCATAGTGATTCTCTACTTCGAACTCATCCGGGGATATAACACACTCACGGCCGGGCTTCTGTTCCTCCCGTTAAATCTGGCCTTCGTGAGCATAGGCCCCATAAGCGGGAGACTCTCTGACCGATACGGCACACGCGGATTTGCCACTTTGGGAATGGGGGTGGGCACCATTGGCTACTTTGCTCTCGCATTTCTCGTAACCGCTACCACTCCGTTAATTCAGATTGAGATCATCCTCGTAATAGTCGGGCTGGGACTGGGGCTCTTTGCGTCGCCAAACATCAGCTCCATCATGGGATCCGTTCCCGCTAAACGGCGCGGTGTCGCGTCAGCGATTAGGGCAACTCTCTTCAATACTGGCAATTTGGTAAGCATCGGTCTCGTAGCATACATCATTACCACAGCCATCCCGTACCAAGTTGTCTCCGGAATAATCAGCGGCGGATATACTACGCTCACGGCGAACAACTCGACCGGTTTCGTGACCGGCATGGGACGAGCGTT
>CAVWAQ010000008.1:0-68113 GCA_963753065.1 Candidatus Bathyarchaeota archaeon
CAGCGAAACGCGCACAGAGCCTCGTCCTACATTCGAATTAACACGCTCTCGGTGAACGAGAAGGCATGTCTCCGTGAGATTGAGGAGATAGGAATCGAGCTGGAATCAGTACAGAGCCTCCCACTGGCTTTCAAGGTTCTGTCTTTCAAGCGGCCTATCGTGCAAACGAAACCCTACAGGGAGGGAAGGATAGTGATTCAGGACAAGGCCAGCATACTTGCGGGAGCAGTCGCAGCCCCAAGGCCGGGAGATTCGGTTCTCGACGTATGTGCAGCACCCGGGGCGAAGACTACGCACCTAGCCCAACTGATGGAGAACAAGGGCACGATCTATTCAATCGACAAGTCCTCTGCACGAATGAGTTTCTGGAGGCGAGAAGTCTCTCGGCTTGGAGTCAAGATTGCACATCCTCTGATCGCGGATGCCAGCAAACCACTCCCGACAAACATGCAAGTCAATGTCGTTCTCCTTGATCCTCCGTGTAGCAACACGGGAACCTTTTGGAAGTCGCCTGCCGAGAAGTGGACGACTACGCCGGAACGCGTGCACGTGCTCGCACGCGCCCAGCGGACAATGCTGGAGAACGTGTCACCTCTTGTACGGAAGGAAGGCACACTCGTCTACAGCACATGTAGCATTCTCGCTGAGGAAAATGAACATGTCGTCAATAGCTTCCTGGCGGCGAATCCTGACTTCAGAGCTGTCGACTCAAGCCCAAGGATTGGTCTGCCAGGCCTCTATGGCTCAGAAACAAGCCAGCGTCTATACCCTCACACACACGACTGCAACGGCCATTTCATTTCAAAGATGAAAAGGACTGATTGATCCTACTTTCCCGAGCTCTTCCTTCTCGCCGACTCTGCAGCACAGATCGCTTCGAAGAGTGCCTTTGCTGCGAGCACCGCAGTCACTCCAGTGTCGTGGTTCGGGGACAGCTCGACGAGGTCTAGTCCAGCGAGCCTTTCATCACACAGTGCCGTCAGAATCGTGAAGAAGAGATCAGGCCACAAGCCGTCCGGCTCTGGATTCCCAACTCCGGGAGCGAACCCCGGGTCGAAAACGTCCATGTCGACGGTCACATACAGCTTCCCGAAATTAGAGACCGCTTGCCGAATAAGACGGGCGTCTTCCTCCACATCGTGGCGCCTAAGATCACGCATCGAGAAGTGCCTCACATGGCTCTTCTCTATGAAAGCCAGCTCTTCCCTGCAGAGCGCCCTCAACCCGACGTGTACAACCTTATCCGCGCCGACTTTCTCGATTATTCTCCTAAGGAATGTCGCATGCATCAACTTCTCACCCAAGTATTCGTCCCGCATGTCTGCGTGAGCATCGAAGCATACGATGCCGACATCTCTAGGGAAGGAGCGAATTGTACCGAACGAGATTGTATGCTCGCCACCAAGGGCGATAGGAATCTTTGACGCCTTGAGGATCTCGCCTTCTACCGCCGATAAACGACGCATCGTTTCATCGACGGAATCCACAACGTGCAGATCACCTATGTCACAGATTTGAGCATCCTCAAGATCGAATCTGGAACGGAAACTGTACGTCTCTATGTTCAATGAAGCCTCTCGAATGGCTGCCGGGGCAAACTTGGAGCCAGCACGGTAGGTGCTCGTCTTGTCGTAGGGCACGCCGAGGACAACGAATTCCGCCTCGTCAAACGGTTTCCCGAATCCCGAGAAGATCTGAGATTGGGAAACGTGTAACTCAATTTGGTCCAAGACCAACGGTACCAGCTCGCATCGTGTAACGCTGCAGGACTCTGCGTATCATTGTGCTATTTGTTTATCCTTGAAGGGAGCTCCGAACTGAATAGAGAGGTTAGCTCGCCTGCAGCCGGCCGCACCTGGGAGTGAAAATGATATACGTGACCCCGCGTTATGCGTCCGACCGTGAGTTGGAAGCGTTGGCTGGAAAAGCGGGTCTAGAACGTACTCATGCGACAGGACTGCTCGTCGCCAGTGCGATATTTCTCGTGTTGGGCTTGTACGGACTTGCCTTCTCTGCCCTTTACGACGTGGGGCTGATTCCTCTCATCGCGCTCAGCGTGGTCTCACTTGCCACTGGGGTGGGAGTCCTTCTTGGACGACGCTTTGCATTTTGGTTGATGCTACTGTTGTTTCCGCTCGGAATCGTTGAGGCAATTGCGACACTGTTCTACTCGGTGACACTGTCCGGCTGGTACTCGAACAATGTGGTCGCGGCGTTCAACGCCTCACTCGTACTGTACGCAGTTGGGCTGATCGTCTCGCTCCTCTTGGTAATAGATAAGCGAAGCCAGCTCAAGTAGCACAGTCTCAGAAACTGAAGCGAAGCCGCAGAAGTGTCTTCAAGAAATCGAACATATCTCCTCCGGATAGCTTCGACTCACCCAGTTGACGCTCATAGAACGTGATCGGTACTTCTTCGATCGACAAGCTCTGCCGTCGACACCTGTAGAGAATCTCGACCTGGAACGCGTAAGCCTTCGTGCCGGCCTCCGCATACCCGATCTTGGTGAGAGCATCCCTCGTAAACGCCCTATACCCACTTGTTGCGTCCTTTACAGGTAAGCCGAGAATCACCCGAGTGAGGAAGTTCGCGCCCCAGCTTACGACCTTTCTCCTCCAGGGCCAGCCAACAATACGTCCCCCCTTGACATAGCGTGACCCAAGTCCAACTCCGCCGGAGCGCTGAGCGCCTTGCAGGATAGCAGGGAGATAAACTGGGTCATGTGATAGGTCAGCATCCATCTCGACAACGAGATCCGTGTTACGATCTATTAGCGCTTCACGGAATGCGTCCTTGTAGGCGCTTCCAAGTCCCAGCTTTCCCTTTCTGTGAATCACCCGAATGTTCGGATGCTCGCGGGACAGCGCTTCCACAACATCACCAGTTCCGTCCGGGCTCGAGTCGTCAACCACAAGCACCCACCCATCTATTCCGTTGTCCTGAAAGACACGGAGGAGTGTGGGAATCAGCTTTGAAATGCTCTCATGCTCATTATATGTGGGAATCGTGACACAGACCCTAGACATCCAACCCATCCTCACGCGCTTGATTTCGACGCTATCACGTAGCCTCGTTTTGGTGTCCTGTAGAAGTATGTAGCTCTGTTAAGAAAGCCACTGACTACAGCTCTGGCGCTTGTTAGGAAGATCCCGACGGAAAGGATCCCAAGGTAGAACAAGTCTGATACACGCCGTATCCTATGCGACCAGCCATTTGTGGACCTATACACGGCAACTGTGAACATTGCTAATGGTGCCGTGTAGATGAGCGCGGACATCACGACAGTGAAAGCAGACAAGACATTATGCCAGAACCCATTCAACACGAAATCCAGCGGGAACACAAGACAATACAGAATTGCTACAACGACACCAATGGCGATAAGCGGAGAAGCAACATATCCTGATAGGTAGATCATGGCCTCTGCCTTCTGCATCAGGGACATCCGATTCGTCGTGACTAGATTCCGTAGGTGTTTGCTCAAGCAACCTGCGAAGCCGCTGGCCCACCTAAACTGCTGTCGACGAAGAACCGTGAATGAGGCGGGAAGCTCGCCCGGACACTCAATCGACCTGTCATACACCCAACGCCAACCACGCAAACGCAGGCGTATTGACAAATCAAGATCTTCAGCAAGCGTGTCTGAACTCCACCCCCCCACATCGACCACCGCTGTCTTCCTAAAGACGCCACCGCTACCGCTAAAGTGCGTAAGAAGCTCAGCCGAAAATCGAGCCTCCTGATCAACGAAAGCATATGCATCGGTCCCCAGACCGAGAGCACGCGCCACCCATGAATTCACATCATGCAGGTAGCTCTGACGCGGCTGCGCGAACGCCACCACGTTATCGGAACACAAGTATGGAACCATCCTTTTAAGAAAATCAGAGGCAGGCACATGATCAGCGTCGAAGAGAACGAAGAACTCGCCTCCACTCCTATCCAGAGCTGCTTGCAACGCGCCTGCCTTGAACCCATCGCGTTTCTCCCGATGTATTATGGTAACGAGTTCCGGATGCTTTTCTTGGTAGGATTGAAGAAGCTGCGTTGTGTCATCAGTTGAATCGTCAACCACTATGACCTCAAGCTTGTCGCGAGGATAGTCGAACGCAAGGACCGAATCAAGCAACCGCGGTATGACCCGCTTCTCGTTGTAGACCGGCAGATGAACCGACACAGACGGCCAAACAGCCGGAGGCGCAGCTACCGGAGGCGTTCTCCTCCGAAATGCCAACAACGTAAGCATCCAAACATGGATGGCGTAGATTCCGAGCAGTCCCGAGGCCATCACAGAAAGTGTCAGAATAATCTGTTGCGACAGACTGAGCGATGAAAACGCGAAGGCCGACAGGAGACTCCACCAAATTTACGACGGACACATGTCAGCACGTCGGACTCTAGATAAGAGTTCCGAGGTGCAGCCTCGATGACTCGACTGACCTACCCTTGTTCAAGGAGATGACCGCTGCTGCACCTCAGAGCGCGCACGTAATCGGTCCTGACCGTGGGCAATTTCCCGCGCCTGAGCTCCCTTGATAAATGTGCTGACCTCTCTTTCTCCATTGGGTCCGCACGAGAGGCGATGGCTCGTCGAGGCAAGCGCATGAACTTGACTATCGGCGTCTGCGCATACAATGAAGAGAAGAACATCAAGTTGTTACTCGGGGATATTCTGGACCAGAGGAACCTGCCTCAACCTGCCAGAGTGGTCGTAGTCGCATCTGGGTGCACTGACAACACGGCCAGCATTGTTCGCGACATCGCTAACGCGAATCCCAAGGTCGAGCTCATTGAGGAGAAGAGTCGAACCGGCAAAACAAGCGCAATCAACCTTCTCTTGGCAAGTTGTTCCACCGAGCTCCTCGCGCTTGTGAGCGCCGACATAAGACTCCCTAATGATTCCGTTGCTGCAATCCTGCGAGCAATCTCGGATGAAGGAGTTGCTGTGGCGGGAGGACTACCGGTTGTTGAGAACGCTCGGAACGGGGCAGTTGCCAAGTCGGCAGCGATCATATGGCGAGTCATGCGACAAACGATGACGGAACTTGGCTCGACAGGTGAACTATCTTTCGTCATGGGGGAGTTGTACTGCTTCAGAACCAGTCTTGTTGAACGAATCCCTCCTGAGGTCGTGAATGACGATGCCTATATAGCCACACTCGCTCGAAACAAAGGCTTCAAGGTTGTCCACGCTCCCGAAGCCAACTTCGTTCTCAAGGTCCCTTCATCGATCCTAGACTACATTGCCCAGCGGCGACGAGTGACCTACGGGCACCTGTTGATCAAAGCACAGATGGGAAGATTCGCAAATGTCGAAGGAATGGCCCTTGACCACACTCGGATCCTCGCGCGAGCCATGATCCGTGAAGCCGCCTCGCATCCGATGAGCGTAATCCGAACTCTGTTTCTACTGGAACTTGAGGCCGTGGTCAGATTGCTTGCTTGGCTGGATCTACGAGTGGGCAGGCAGTACGCAACGTGGATCAGGGTTGCTACCACTAAATGAGCGTGCTACTTCTTTACGTAGCACATCGGGCACGTGACGAGAGGGCGCCTTCCTTTCGACACGACTTTGACAAGCTGGAATCCACATTTGCTGCATTTGTTGTCGAGCAGAGTCAAGGTCCCGAGCTGCGGAAGCGGGAGCGTGAAGCTGCATCCTCCTTCCCACTTTCCAAGGCATCCAATGAACCTCTTTCCACTCTTCCGACTCTTGACGACATGCAACTTGCGACCACATCTTGGACATGGGACGGATAGAGTTAGTTCTGCGGTGCGTGCTTGCTGGATCATGTGGCTTAGCTGGTCACCTACCTCCTGCTCGTGAGCCTTCAATTCCTCCATGATCGGTTTCAGGTGATTGACTGCTTCGTCGACCACACGCTGCTTTTCTTCCTTTCCGAGTCCGATGTTCTCCATCATCTCTTCGAGCTCTCGAGTGAGCGCCACGTCGAGGACCTTTGGACAGAACTTCTCAAGAACGTCAACTATGTGAACCCCGAGGGGGGTGACCTCGATCTGGTCCCCACGGATGTATGCCCTCCGGATCAGAGTCTCGATTATCTCAGCTCGCGTGGCTTTTGTTCCTATCTCGTTGGTTTCCATTTCCCGTAGCAGACTGTTTGGGTTGTATCTTGGTGGAGGCTGCGAGAACTTCTCAACTGCCTTCACGGAGAGAAACTTCACGGGAGTCCCCTTGCTGAGCTGAGGGAGGTTCACGTCCTCGAATTTTGCGTACGGTTTGTAGAAGTCAATCCAGCCTACGACCAAGATGTGAGAGCCTCTTAGGTAGAATCTGAGATTGTTCACCTTGACTGTGACCTTCACTGTCTCTCGAGTTGCTGGGGGCGCGAAAGTCGCCATGAAGCGCTTGACGATCAAGTCGTACAGCTTCGATTCTTTGGAGTCAAGAGAGCGTTTCGGCAGCGTCCCGGTTGGGTACACCGCCGGATGGGCCGGGTCAGTCTTCTTTCCTTCGTTTGGGTGAAGACTTTGTTGACTCAATAGCTTCTTTGCAGACTGCGAGTAGTTCGAGTCCTTACTTAGACCTTGAAGAACTCGCTGGTAACCGATCGAGACAGGTAGCTTCTGGCTCGAGGTTCTGGGATAGGAGATTAGGGCATCAAGATAGAGACGCTCGGCAATTCCGAGGCTGTGGCGTGGTGTCAATCCAAATTGCCTGTACGCTTCTGCTTGGAGCGAAGGCAGATCAAACGGAAACGGAGGAGCGAGCGAAACGGACTTGGATTCGATTTCCTCTACCAATCCCTCCTTGCCGTCGGATAGCGATGCAACGTTTTCGGCCTCCGTCTTGACGCTGAACCTTCCGACCTCGAATTCTGCTCGCAGCTTCTCCCCATTGATTTCCACAATCGCCTGAATATCCCAATATGGGAGAGGGAGGAATGTCTCGATTTCCTGTTCTCGGTCTACAGCAAATCTGAGCGTAGGTCCTTGGACGCGCCCCGTACTCAGAGTCGCGTATCTTCCACTTGATTTCCTCGCCGATTCCGTTAGGGCACGAGAGAGGTTGATCCCGTAGAGCCAGTCAACTTCGTGTCGACAGAGACCAGCGTTAATGAGCGGGAAATCAAGCTGCGGAAGCATGTGCTCGTAGGCGTACTGCAGCTCTTCCCGCGTAAGGGTGCTGAACTTCATTCGCCTCGCTTTGGCGTCCGCTCCTGCGCCCGCGTATTTCAGGATCATATACCCGATCAGCGAGCCTTCCACATCAAAATCGCAAGCATTCACGAACGCCCTGGCTTTTTTGGCGATCTCAGTAATGGCATTCAGCCATCTCTCCTGCCTTTCACGCCCCCGTTCAGCCGCATGGATTGGCTTCCACTCGTATTCCCAGACAGGATACTCTCTGCGCCGAGAGCTGCTAGCCTGGTCAACTTTGTACAGAGTGGCCGAGCGCTGAGCATACTAACAACCTTTCAGAGGCACGCTCGGCCTCGTACATTGGAACCCCGTTGAGAAGGAACTTCTTCGGCTCTCCTTTCGTGTGAAGCGCTTCAGCAACATGGAGCGCGGCATCCGGTTTCTCCGTTACGATAAGTGTGGTACTCAGGATGATTCCTTCTCCAGAAGAAATTGGATGACTTCTTTCACCTTCTGCCCCGTGTCAGGAAGTTGCAGGACCCGTTCAAGGAAGACCTTCTTGTCTAGTTGGCCTCCGTACGCTGACTTCCATTTCCCAAAGCCCGATTCCAGCTGCTCGTGGGCTCGATCGTGGCACTTGCAGAATCGTGATCCTTCGAGCACCGGGCCATTGCAGATCGGACAGACGACTTGCGTGGGTAATCATCACCGAATCCTGTCGAATCGTTAAATCGAGTTGCCGCTTGAGGTATCGGACCTCACGATCATCACTGCGAGTTCTCCTTACAAAGCTCACGATAGTATTTGCAGCATCTGATCATTCACATCAGAGCGAGCAATGCCGGGCTCTTTGACGCTCCTTGAAGCGTTTTCAACCGACGCTTCTTGAAAAGCCTCCACACACTCGGCTTTAACGTGCACGTGGACGACAAGCATTCCGAACACGCGTTCTTCTAGGCATGTGACATTGCTTTCTCCTTTTTGGAGACAAACTCGAACGTAAGAACAGGACCAGCGTAGTCTCGCCGATCTGACTACCAGAAACTCAGTCGAACCACTCATCCAGCGGACTAGTCACCTGAGACTTCTTGCAGAAGCATACCCTCGATGCTGATCGGGGCCAGCTTTATGGCCAGATTGTATGCTTCGTCGACGCGGGAGTCTCTCTCCCCAAAGATCTCCATAACCTTCTCTCCCTTTGAGACCTTGTGGCCTTCCTTTCCGTAGAGCAATATGCCTGCTCCCTTCTCTACCGGTGCACCCGCGGCTCGTGCGATTTGGTTCATCGCAGCATTTGAGACACGTGTTACGTACCCATCGCATGGGGCGATGATTTCAGCCCGGCATTTGCCTACCTGGATTTGGGTGGATCGAACCTTGCTGTCTCCGCCCTGAGCGTCAATTATCTCACACATCTTTTCTAGGGCTTTGCCTGATGCGAGGATCTGTCTCGCGAGCGCTTGACCCTCCCCGCGAACGGCTTTCCCGCCAAACTCAAGCAGCATGCCCGCAAGCGCAGTGGACTTCTCGATTAGACTGGTCGGGCCTTTCCCCTCTAGCGCTTCAAGTGCCTCGCGAGCCTCCAATGCTGGACCTATCGTGTACCCAACTGGCTGACCACCGTATGTGATTCCGCATCGCACCTTGATGCCGAGCTTGTCTCCGATGCCGATGAACTTGAACGAAAGCCTCCTTCCTTCGTCTGAAGACGGAACCTTAGCCTCGTGCCCGACCGGCAGATCAAGCACCATGAAGTCCGCTCCCACCGCGAGCTTCTTAGCCATTATACTTGCGATCATCTGCGGCTCAGGATCGATTCGTAGCGGATGCTCGACACCGATGAAGACATCATCTGCCGGCGCAAGCCCGAGACTTCCACCCCAAACGATTGCTCCACCTGTCTTCAGGGCCAGCTTCTTCAGCTCAACAGTGGAGAACTCCACAGGAGCGAGGACGCTCATTGTGTCGGCGGTTCCCGATGGGCTGGTGATCGCGCGGCTGGCTGTTTTTGGGATCAACAGTCCGGCGGAGGCGACTATTGGAACTATGAGGAGGCTCACCTTGTTTCCGGGGACTCCTCCGACCGAGTGCTTGTCGTAGACGGGTCTCTGGAAATCGATCGTTTCCCCGGTTTCAGCCATGGCTTTTGTCAGCCAGACCTGTTCCTCATCTGTAAGGCCGTGGAATTGTTGGGCCACTAGGAACCCGGCCATTTCCACATCGCTCAGCATACCTTTGACTGAATCCGCAACAATTGAGTAGATCTCATCCCGCGTGAGTGTCTGCCCCATTATCTTCTTTCGAATGAAGAGCGCCGAGTTGGGTGCAGGCAGTAGAGTTACTTCGAGGATCTCGCCTCCCTTCACGCTGAGCTCTGGGATCAAGTCGCTAGTGATTCCGATCTCGCCTGTGTTCACGATTGTTGAGGTCGTGTCGACCGTTGCTGTCACATTCTTGTCGCCTCGTCTCAAGTTAACGCGGTCGTGTGCTCGAATGTCCACCCTTTCGCAGTCGTTGCGGTTCAACAAGACCGCGCGCCGACCGGTCAAAATGTCAATTGTCTTGCATGTGAACTGAGTCATTTATGGCCTCACGACTGATCCTTTCAACGGGCTTAAGGTGCGATGTGTAACGAGTGAACGTTCGAAGTCTAAAATACTTTCACTCCGCTCGAGCCTTGCAGAGCTTGTTCTTGTCCAAGGGGTCTATCGCGCACGTCTCATCCGGCGCTGAAGGGAGCCTACCAGTCCTGAGACTACAACTAGTGCCGCAGCAGCGATATTCTGGGATATAGCTAGCTTCGTGAGGGCATCCAAGTTCATGGCAGGCCGGATCGATGACAATAGGCCTTGAAGGGGACCTGCAAGTGATGGAACAGCTCGGCCTAGAGAGGACAATTGTGTCCAGAAGGCACTCGCCCCGACAACATACGGCCCAAAGAGCACGGCGCTGAAGAAGAACAGCGCGACTCCTGCAGCTCTCAGCATGCGGATGGTTTCCAGTTGCGACATTTCCTTGAGGGCTGAGATGGACATCGTGCTTGACATGTAGCGCCAAGCCGCGATCGCCACAATTATCACGCCTACGAAAGTCAGGCTCAGGAGCGGGATGGAGAACTGGTAGTTCCCAACCTGGATCGGATACGACTTCGCCTCAAGGCCGTGGGACATGAGATAGTTCAGAAGAACGTAGTCCATCACAGCTACAATCCCCACGAAAACGAGCAGGACAAGCCAGTTCCGAGTATTTCTTTCGGCGGACAATTCATCGACCTTCCAATGTTGGATTCTAGCGATTGATCCTCGTCTCACTCCTCTAGCCGTGAGATGTCCGCAGGTAGCAACTTGGCCACGCTAAAAGCGTTTCTCGATTTGGTCAGGCCATCCGTGATGCCCATGTCTGATCCACGGTCACATCAAACCTTTATGATCTGCAAGGAGCATAGCAGACTCCAATTCGGAAGCGCATGACATGTCGAGACAGATCATTGGACGGGGAACCTGGCTCGACCTTGTTGCACATAGAGTCCTCGAGAGAGAGGACCAGCTAGGAAGAAAACCGGCCGTTGTCAGGACCGAGAGCGGATTAGGCGCTTCCGGGATCCCGCACGTCGGCAGCCTGAGTGACGGCGTCAGATCATACGCCATCAAACTCGCGATCGAAACGCTCGGCGGAAAAGCTGAGTACATAGCCTTCTCGGATGACCTTGATGGACTTAGAAAAGTTCCAACCGGCATGCCAGCGTCGCTCGCGACATATCTGGGATATCCGGTCACGTCCATACCAGACCCGTTCAACTGCCACGAAAGCTACGGAGACCACATGAGTTCACTTCTCCGCGAAGCCTTGGATAAATGCAGGGTCGAATACACATTCTACTCTGCCAAGAAGGCCTATCACGAGGGCCTCTTCAACCAACAGATTGTGAAGATCCTTGAGAACGCCGACAAAGTTGCAAAGATCATAAAGGAAGAACTTGGCCAAGAGAAATACACCGAGGTTCTACCGTACTTCCCAATATGCGGCGGATGCGGAAGAATCTACACGACTCGAGCCTACAAGTACCTACCAGATGAACACAAAGTCCTCTATTCGTGTGAAGGACAGATCGACATACACGGGCAGGAGCTTGAAGGATGTGGGTTCAGAGGCGAGGCGAACGTACTCGAAGGCCACGGCAAACTGAGTTGGAAAAGTGAGTTTGCAGCAAGGTGGCAGGCACTAGGCATTACCTTCGAGGCATATGGCAAAGACATACTTGACTCAGTCCGAGTCAACGATCGCATCTGCCAAGACATACTCGGCTATGCTCCACCCTATCACGTTAGGTATGAGATGTTCCTTGACAAGTCAGGGAAGAAGATCTCGAAATCAGTCGGCAATGTCTTCACGCCCCAGATTTGGCTGCGCTACGCCTCACCGGAGTCTCTGATCCTGCTAATGCTGAAGCGAATTGTGGGCGCCAGAACGCTCTCTGTGGATGACGTTCCGACTTACATGATGGAACTGGACAATCTCGAGGACATCTACTTCGGAAAGAAAGTGATCCAAGACGAATTCGAGCGCGCGGAACTGAGAGGCCTCTACGAGTATGTCTGGCGCCTGAAGCCGCCCCAACAGCCGGAAACGCACATCCCGTACAACCTGCTCGTCTATCTTGCAAAGGTGGCACCCAAGGGGAAGGAGAAGGAATACGTCCTTACGAAGCTCGAGGAGTATGGCTATCTACACGAGCAGGAGCCGCCGAGCATTGATGCGCGCCTAGGATACGCTCGAAACTGGGCGGAAGACTTCGCCGAGATTTCAGAGCATATCCCGACGCTTTCTGGCACGGAAGTAGATGCCGTCCGCGAATTGACGACGATCATAAGGGGACAGGCATCAACCGACATACTCCAAAACTCGATATTTGAAGTCGCGAAGAAACACGGAATTGACCCGCCGGAGTTCTTCAAGATCCTCTACGAGATTCTTCTTGGATCGCCAAAGGGACCCAGACTTGGCCCCTACATAGAAGCGATGGGACGGGAGAATGTTGCCGACGCCCTCGAAAGGGCACTGACCTCTGCGAGCACGACCCAAGCGAATGAGATTCCGAAAACCACATAGCCTCAACACGATCACTTAGCAGACCTCAGCACCTGAAATGCGAGCAGTTACGCATCCAGGGTTGCTCGGGCCCGTAGTCTAGCCAGGATTATGACGTTGAGGGGAGACCTAAGCTCCTCGCGGAAGCCTGCGGACGACTAGGCGGAAAGCCAGAGGTCGTGGGTTCGAATCCCACCGGGCCCGCCATCCCTTTTCGCGTATCCGTGCGTGTTTGCCAACTGATGACTTCAGGCTTGTCCGCTCTCTATCTTCTTGGGTTGATGCGTCGTGGCTCAAGCTTGAGAAACGCTCAATGAATCTGCTTTGAAATGCGCGTGGACTTTGCTGCCCTCCTCCACGCCCAACTCCTCAAGGGAACTCAAGGTCAACTCGGAGTCTACAGGAAAGCCCACGTCAACGGTCACTTTTGCGTTGGACTTCATTCGAACGACCTGAGTGATCGTTCCCTCAAGATTATTGCATGTACACTTGCGCCACTTCGGATTATTGAGGGTCGGTTCAGACGACAAGACGACATCCTCCGGCTTGAGCGTGACTAAGACAGTTCCTTTGTTCAGGTTCACCGCTGAGGCAGCCGAGATTTCGATCCCGTTGATTGCGACCCTAGCAAGGCCTGCTGAATGGTCGACAACTCTCCCGCTGTACACGTTCAAACCAAGAAACTTGGCTACGTAGCTTGAGTTTGGTTTCTGAAGAATGTGATCACGGTGGTCTACCTGTTCGATTCTACCGGATCCCATGACTGCTATCCTATCGGAGACTGTGTATGCTTCAGCTAGATCGTGAGTGACATAGATTGAGGTCATGTTGAGAGCCCGTAATGCGTTCTTGATATCGGTTCTCAGACGTGCCCCCGTTATGTTGTCGAGCGCAGTCAAAGGTTCGTCAAGAAGGAGAGCTTTCGGGTCTGTGGCTAAAGCCCGGGCGAGTGCTATTCGTTGTTTCTGTCCCCCGCTAAGCTGGTGAGGGTAGTGCTTGGAATGGTCGAGAAGCCCGACGAACTCGAGCAGTGAGTAGGTTCGCTTCCTGATTTCTTCCTCCGGCAGATGTCTAGATTTGAGCGCGTATGATACGTTGTCGCGCACTTTCATGTGCGGAAAGAGGGCGTAGTCCTGAAAGACATAGCCTATCCCGCGATCTGCCGGTTTGACGTGGACTTTGCGCCCACTGGATTCTCCCTCGACGAGAACTCCGTCAATCCACACTGTCCCCCCGTCCGGTTGGCACAAGCCTGCTATTACGTTGAGTGTTGTAGTCTTTCCGCAGCCACTTGGACCTACCAGTGAGAGAAGCTCTCCTTTTCTGACATGCAATGTGACTCCTTTCAGCACTTCTGTTTCTCCGAAACGTTTCCTTATCATGTCGAGTTCAATCATAATCTTGCACTGTACCTCTTCCGATCGAGCAGCCTGAACAGCACGAGGACAAAGAATGAGATGATTACCAGAATGGCTGACAGTACGTTAGATGCCAATGGATCCTCGACCATTAGCATGTATATCGCTAGCGGCATGGTCTGCGTTACGCCGGGCAGGTTTCCTGCGAACATTATGGTTGCTCCAAACTCACCCATTGATCTTGCCCAAGTCATTATGAGGCCAGTCATGACTCCGTACGTGGAGAGAGGGAACGTGACCGTGAGAAACACTCTGACTCTGGAGTGAGAGAGCATTCTCGCGTTGTCAATCAATCTCTTTGGAACATTCTCGAATGCTGTCTTTGCTGATCTCAGTATGAAGGGCGATGCCACGAAGAGTTGAGCCAAGACAACAGCGAATGTGTTTCCGGGCAGAATGATGCCGAGCCGCTGCAGTGTCGGTCCAAGAAGGCCTCTTGGTGCAAAAGCCAAAAGCAAGGCCAAGCCGGCTACGGCTGGTGGAAGCACCATTGGCAGATCCAGCAAAGCATCCACGAACGACTTCCCGCGGAAGCTCTTCGTTGCTAGGAGGTAAGCCGTTGGGACACCGAACGCGAAACACAGGAGGGTAGCTAGCAGGGACGTTGCCAAGCCAACTCTGATGGCATCAAGCACGCTCGGATTCTGCAGTTCCATGACCACGGTACTGAGGTCAAGCTTCAGGAATATTGCTGCTAGGGGAAGTAAGATGAACAGGACGAAGACAAGGGCAATCGATCCCAAGAGAAGGTCTCCCAGTGTTTCGTCGGAGAGACGTCTTTGGTTGAACGATCTTGATAGATGCAAACTGATCATCCGTTCCCTCCCGATATGATTCATGTCTCAACAGCGGATACGAAATTGCATTTGAACTATATCAGAGTCTGAGTCATTCTCCTAGGGGCATATCAATTCCCCTGCGTCGCGGGAGGGAAGAAAGTCCTCGACGGCCCAGAACGTCCAGATTGACGAAGACGCTGTGGACAGGGTCTCCCCGAAGCCGAACTTGTGCAGCAAGTCTTGTCCTTCGCTGGAAAGCCAGAAGTTCACGTATTTCGTGGCAAGATCGTGTTGGTTTGAGGATTTGATTACGCCTATCGCGTAGACACCTAGTGTGTTCACTTCAGCAGGTATCTGGAGGAGTTGCAGTTTGGATCCGCCTGTGGTTTTTGCATCGGAGGCGTAAGCAATCCCGGCGTCACAATTGCCTATGGCGACTTTTCCAACAACTTGCTCAACTGAGGTCTCGTAGGAGATTATGTTCTGAATGAATCGGGCCTTGTAGTTCTCCCATTCTGGTCCCTTGTACTTCGGGCTGGCCGGATTTCCCCAGGTATTGTCTATCTTGTTCAATGTGGAGTTGGTGTACTTTCCTGCGGGAACAGTCCAACCTGAGATAACGATCCTGACACCTGGTTTGACGAGGTCCAGTAGGGAGGTAATGTTCTTTGGGTTGTCCGCAGGTAGCATGATAACAAGAAAGTTGGTTGTGAAGTTCCAGTACTTGTCATCGTAGAGTAAACCCTGCGACTTCGCTTGCGTGAGCCACTTGAAGTCGGCTGCCATGAACACATCAGCGGGCGATCCTGAGATTATCTGTTGGTAGAGAGTATCTGAGCCTGCTGCGTTGAATATGATTTTGGCATTGTCTTCTTTCTCGAACGTCTGTTGATTCTCCTTTACGACGGTGGTTAGGCTGGATGCAACGAAGACGCGCAGTTCAACGGGACCTTGCGATATGGTCTGGGACTCTAGCCCAACAAAGTAGGTGTAACCCGCGTAACCGCTCGCACAAAGGACTAACACGAGCACAAGCAAGACTAGTGCTAATCTGCGTTTCAACGATTTCACCTGTTGAAGCCGCCTTTTCGCAGGTTGTATTTAAGAACATTACCTGCGGGTCAAAAGTAACCACCAGTGCTTACCACGCCTCTTTTATGCGGGATCAAGGAGAGCACCGATCGCTTGGCAACCAGTTCTTCTTCCGTGAGATCACGACTCCTCCAGATGCACTTGAGGGCCTATCTGCGGACGTCTTGCGGACCTTTGGCGTAGTCATTGGCCGCCCCAGATTTCGTTGGTTCAAAACGTGAAATGTCACCTAACCGGGCCCGCTAAGGTTCGACTGCCCAAGAGCAGATAGTCCAATCCCTTCGACGCTCTAGTGAACACCGATCAGCTACTCATGCTTGTGTGGCATCATGATGACGTGATTGATCGTGAGGACTTCAATTCGCTTAGATAGAGCATCGTTCCTCAGAGGGATGCAGAAATATCCAAATGTATTTCGTCAGGAAGAGGGACCTTAGGTTTCTCCAAGTTGTAGTAGAGAAGCAGAGAATTCCTGGGAGCTATGACCAAGGCGGTGAACTGGATGTTGGAAAACCTTAGACTGAGGTCGGGTGCTTGCATTATCGGACTTGTTCAAAGTACAACATTACCAACGCAAGTAATCGTATTCGCATACGCGGCACAAGCAGATCAACTCAAGAGCGAGTGCACTTGTTTGAAGATTGAGGGAATAAGATGCAGGTCGTCCTCGGAAAAGGGTAGGGAATGAGGGATCACAATCTTTCGTATGCTTCCATTCATGGCCCTCCTCTCAGATCGACAGAAGTGCTGGAATTCAACGAAAGAAGTCAGCGTATTATATCATCCAGGGATTTCATGGTTGGATTGGGTGAGAGAGTGGAGGAGAGCGCTCGGCAGGTCATCTGTAATCACCTGACCAAAATCTACGGCAATAGTAGAAGCAAGGCGCTCGACTCAGTAAGTTTCTCTTTGCCTTCACGAGGCATATTCGTGCTGATAGGGAGGAACGGCTCCGGAAAGACTACGCTCGTGCGAATCTTAGCGACGGAGCTCGAGCCTACGTCTGGAACGGCTACGGTGAACGGCATAGATGTGGTGAAGGAAGCAAGCAGACTGAGAGAGAGGATCGCCATCGTGCCGCAAGAAGCCAGACCGATACCATGGATGACGCCCATGCAAACTGTGTCGGCATATCTTCTCTGGAGAGGGCTCGGTTACAGTGAGGCAAAGCGGAGAGCGTTGCGGGCTCTTGAGGCGCTCGGCCTGGGCAGCTCAGTCAACGCGATGAATCGTTCGCTCTCCGGCGGAATGAGAAGGAAAGTCCTGGTCGCCACGGCTCTCTCTTCGGAAGCGGAAGTGGTTTTCCTGGACGAGCCGACCACTGGGCTTGACCCGATTTCGAGAAGAGAGTTTTGGCAGACGCTCAAGGAGATCGGAAAAGAGCGCTTCACATTTCTCACGACCCACTACCTTGAAGAGGCAGAAGAACTCGCCGACAATATCGGCATACTGGATCAGGGGAGCCTCATCCGCATAGGAACACTCGAAGAACTGCGAAAGAGCGTGAATTACAACTATAGTATAAGACTCCTGAAAGGCTCCCCGACTTCTCTTCCACCATTGGAAAAGGGCGAGGTGATAACTGGAGTGGAAGGCAACATCAGAGTTCTCACGGTCGAGGAAGAGGCGTTCAGGCTCTCAAGAGAGCTCTCGAAAGGCGGTTTCAAGTTCACGATCAATCCGCTTTCGCTCGATGACATATTCTTCTACCTTGCAAGCCGAAAAGGCGAGAAATGAATTGTTGAACCCACAGAGTCTAGTGCATAAGAGGAGCTGGTCCAGCCAGATTCTCGCTGCTATACTAGTCAATTCTGTGTACGAGATGAGGAACTATCCGATAGTCCTACTCAACACCGTTCTTTCTCCACTATCGTTCCTGCTTGTGATCGTCTTCGTGAGCCACGGGAGCCTCATAGGCGAGGCCGTGGAGGGCGGATTCATCATGAGCATGTTCTCGGCCGGTGTGGCGCTGCAGGCAGATCTTTCACACTTGAAGAATGATTTCAAGCTCCAAGATATGGTGGTCAGTTCCCCCACGAATTGGATGACGTATATGTTTGGAATGGCCCTTTCCGAGATTGTGTATTCTTTTCCAGCGCTTGTTGTGCTCGGCGTACTTGCGTATTACTTCATGGAGCTCAGCGCCACTGGCATCTTCTCGTTTATCATGATCCTTCTCTTGATGTTTGTCACATCAGTCGCGATCGGTTTCACGCTTTCAACATTCTCGTCCGACATAGTCCAGAGCTTCGCGTTTTCAAGGCTGATTTCGACGCTCTTCTCGACGATACCGCCTGTCTACTATCCGATCACTTACATCCCGCTTCCGTACAGATACCTAGCCTACCTGTCCCCGACCACGTACGCAGCTGAGCTAGCTCAGAATGCCGCCGGGTACCTGCACCTCTCATCTACCTCACAGGCCCTTGACTGGACCATTCTACTTGCAGTGACAGCGTCGTTGCTCATTGTGGCGAGAAGCAAGGCGAGATGGAGAGAAGTGTGAAGCATGGGGCAAGAAATCCAGTCGGAGATAATCTTGATCACAAACGCTCAACCAGCTGACCGAGGAGCTCCTTTTCGTCTTGACCCTCTCTGCGAGAAGAACGACCAATTCTCTCTAGATCTTGTCGCATAGTGGGATTGTGGTTCTCGGAATGGTGTGAACGGGAACAGATTCGACAGCATTCTAATCCTTCCTAGTGCTATTCCAAAGTCGAAGGTCTGATCCTACTTGCATCACATCGTAGATTTCTACAGGTACAATAGCTACGTACGGAAGAAGTATCTTGAGGCGATCGAGAAACTGCCTTGGGAAGCAGTTGTTAAGGACCGCGGCGCTTCCTTACAATCAATCCGGAATGTATTCTTACATGTGCTGAACGCTTACAGCTACTGGTTCAAGTACGCCATGAATGACGATCTCAAAGAATACGCTGGGATCGACTTTGAAGCTGTCAAATCCGTTGATGACATGAGAAGACACGAGAGGGATGTGGATTCAATGGTTACGTCGCTGCTTGGCACGTTGCATGAGGAGGATCTGTCGAAGGTCCATGCGATTCAGGCTGGAGACGTGACTTATCACGTGACCATGGAGGCGATTCTCATGCACATGATTGAGGAGGAGCTGCAACATAGGGGAGAGATCAACTGCATGCTCTGGCAGATGAATGTTGATCCACCAATTATCGAATATGGACAGTGGTTAGGCCAATGGGTAGAACTCTAGTCTTGGACCCGAGATTCGTTCTAGTTGGCTACTGAGGTGCATATTCGATTCCAGCACCTAACGATTGACAGAAAGGTATGAGAATCTCGTTCCATGCGTCGGTCCCGTGCACACACAAAAACGCTTCGTCATTCTTTCTTGGTGTCTCTTGGCGCGGACACGCAAAAAATCCGATAGCTCCACGAATGGGAGCGCACATAGAAGAAAGAGGGAAAGCATGGGGAACCAACTCACAGAGAGAGACCGCCATTCTACATCGTTTTGTCCACTATCTCTGCGGAGGGGGCGTTCGTCTTAACTGATTGAATTCCGTTCTTGCAAGCTTCCTTTGATTCGTAGGCCTCGCTTGATGCGATTATTTCTCCGTTTGCTGCTATCAAATTGAACCTGAACTTTCCGGCCTTATCCTTCTTGATCTCGAACTTTCCAGGCATTGGCAACTCACCTCCATAGCTATCTTTCGTTTGTGATATGATGGTCGCAGTTTCGTGTGGCCTTATTGTCCCATTAGGGATTTCATGATGCTTTGTGCGATTAGGCCTCCTGAAGCCCCCCCAGGCGAAGAAGCTTGGAGTGGATTGCCACCCATCATGGCTCGCATGGCGGCTTGCATTGCTGCTGACTGGGTACTCGCGCCTGATTGTTTGGCTCGCATGAATTCCATGGCTGCACGTGCCAGTTTGCTCAGAAGATCATTTCCGCCTGCTGTTGCCTGTTGAGGCTGCCCAGATATCATGTTCGGCATACCTTGCGTTGCGTTTGACTGTGATGCAGCTTGGCTTGGTGGAGCTGATCCGAGCAGGGTGTGTAACAGCAGTCCCATGTCATTGTTGCTCAGGCTTTGTTTGGCCCTCAAAGTGAGCCGCAGCCTGCTGAAACCCCTGTGAATACTGCGGGGCTGTACTGCCAAGTCCTTGCTCCGTTAATCTTTGAGCAGCGTAGCGCATTGCGTCGGAGGGAGATTGACCTTGCTGGGATTCAAACGCGTCCTTGATGATGCCTAGATTATGAGTCACGTTGTCTCCGTGGTTGGGATGATTGATCTCATCCATGCTGTTGAGGTCTTCCCGATTGCTGTTCACCGTGTTGAGAGCCACGCCGAACAGCTTAGCTAGGTCTAAGGTTGATTGAGACATCTAGCCCACGATTTCGGTAATCTTCTTCGCTATGTCGCCCTCGACGTGACGTGTCCAGAGCATTTCGGGAACATCAACAGCGAGGAATAACCACGTTAACAGGATGGTTTCGGCTGCTGCCACTGCAAGGTTCTGTATCCATTTACCGATCCCAATGTGCACAGCGAAGTCATTCGGCTGCCCTGAGATAGTGATGGTGAAGCATCTGTCAGCCGTTATGATGTCGCGTAGTATCCCAGCTTTCTGGGCTTGAATTACAAACCCCAGAGGAGCCGTGGTTGATTGCACTTTGTATCCTTCGCTCTGCATGTACTGGACAATCTGTTGTGATAATGGAGTCAGGTCCCTATTCTTCCCTTGAAACCGCATAACCTTCTCTGATACCAAATAGACCACAGCACCTAATCGTCGTTAGCCAATATTAACCGTTGCCATAGCTTGCAGAGTTTCCGACAGGGCAAAAATACCGCTCATAGTAGCCTGATTGATGCGCGCGTCATAATCTGAACTAGTGTAGGACGTTATTTGTGTGTGCATCAACACGTAGAGGTTCCCGTTCAAGTTGGATATGCCGGCAATTGACCCGCTAGACTTTTGATGTGGCTTCATTGAAGTCTGGTTTGAAGGCATGTCTTTGAGTCTTTGCATCACCTTGTTGCACGATATTGATCATGGCGGCCAGCCCAGTCAGCCTGACCAAGTCGTCCGGCAGCTCGTGGAGTTCATCCAGGTCGCGAAGACCCGCGTGGGTAATGGACAAACCAGCCAAGACACACTAAGAACATCTTTCATAAAGTCACACGCAATCAACCGCCGCCTCGTGTGCCTGATGCTATGTAGTCTGGTTTGTAGATGCCTAGATTATTGGCGTCTCCGCGAAATCACCGTTGTGTTATTAGTGGCGGAATACACATCCCAGAGTTAGAGCTGATTTCAATGGCCACAGAGAGTCAGATGTTGGAAGAGCTAAGGAAGATCAGGGAAGCTGTGACGCCGAAGCCTGCGCCACCGCCGCCGAAGGGAAGTTGGGCTGAGTTCAAGGATTTCCTCGGCAAGGCAGGAGTGCTTGGCCTGGCGATTGGCTTCATTATGGGCACCTACATTGGCAAGGTCGTTTCAGCGCTCGTTCAGGATATCATCATGCCAATTCCCGGGGCGCTCATACCCGGAGGTGACTGGAGGAAAGCCGTCGTTAGCATACCGGTAGGGACTGGAATGAACTTCGCAGTCGGCGACTTTGTCGGCGTGATAATTGACTTCCTCATCGTGGCAGCAGTAATCTTCGTCATCGCCAAGCACGCGGAGAAGATGGGGCTCAAGTAAGCAGGCCGCAGCCTCGAACTTGTGGCTCCGCTCTCTTCTGACTCTCCTTTCTTTGTGTGCACCACGAGACCCTCATAGTCTGTCTGCGACCATCAACGCGAGTGGCAATGTGTCCCCGACATATCATCCTTGAGGATTTCTGGGTGTCATACACCCTTTTCTGGATGGCTGACACCCCTTCTCTAGGCATCTCCTCGGCTTTCCGCGGATGTTTCGTGGATTTCTAGCGTCGCTTTTGTCCGCCCGGATTTCGTTGGTTCAAACGTGAAATGTCCCAAATTGAGGCCTACATGACTTCTTGGGCTTTCTTTGGCCAGTAATCAGTCATTTCGCCAGTTGGTTTCAGCAGAGCACGAACCCTTGCTACTTGGATCAAGGATCCCGAAAAGTATGCGCCCGGCCCATGCGTATCCTCTCCCCAGAACAGCCCCGACGTTCTCAGGCCGCAATAATGACGATCTCCACATCTGCCTCACCATTCGTGTATCCATGGCAAGGAGGCTTGAGAAGAACAAAGGCATAATAGGCTTAGTATGCTGACGAATCTCGGAGAGCATACTTGGCGAAGCTGTGCAGATCTTGTGGTCGGCTACTTGATGACTACACCCGGTTCTGTGACAAGTGTGGATCAGTCCAACCTCTCGAATCAGCCCCTCAGGTCCAATATCAGTACCCGCAGCCTTCCCAACCAGCCCCTCAGTCCCAGTATCAGTATCTGCAACCTCCCCCGCCGAGTCTAGCACCCCCGGGCCTCGTTCAACAGCAGCCACCATCTGCCGCGCCTGCTAAGCATGCCCCAAGGATTGTTTTGCAGGAGCCGCCAAGGCCTGAAACCGGGGGGGCTGCAGCGCCTTCGCGTCCCACAGTGAAGGTCGGAAGATGGGCCATGAGGCCTCTTGGAAGGAAGCCCAACTACCTCGGAATTCTCGGAGCAATCGTAGCATTTGCGAGTCTGGCCATGCCATGGTGGAACATGACGGCTAGTGTTCCCATTGTGGGCCTGGGAAACTCAACTGCAATCGACTTTCCGTTGTATCTCTATTCGACCTCGACCAGATTGTTCACCAACCCGCCATCGCAGGTTATTTCTTTGAACCTTTGGTTCTGTTGGGTCACTCTAGCTCTTGTCGCATTGGCTGGCATCTTGGCAATAGTAGGCAGCATGATAATCGGCAAGGGAAACCGGATTCTCCTGATCGGCGGAGTCATTGGCCTCCTCTCGATAGTAGTATTCGCAATAGGTCTGTACATCGAGCTTTCCACCGCGAGTTCGGGACTTGATCTGTTCAAAACGGCTTCGGGCACGTGGGGGACGCTGGCAACATACCTATCCTTTGGCTTCTGGGGAGCTTTGGTAGCAGCAGTCACAATGCTCGTTGCTGCAATGAGAGGCGGCGCCATGGCAACCGCACCTCCATGGACAGTTCAACCCCATGCCCCAGAAGTAGCCCCGACTGGACCACGCGTCGCTGAGGCCACGCAGGAATTCGGCCCTGCTGTCCAAGCGTCACCTGCAGTCCGTACGGGTAGACCACGGGGTGTCAAGTTACTAATTGCTTACTGCATCGTCTTAGGCATTTGCGCGGTTGCCAGCATTCCTTTCGTATCTTCGCTTGTAGATGGTGTTCCACAATTGTTCCTGTCGGCCTGGGGGATCGGGCTTTCAGATCCGACGTATTTGTGGGGTCTGCTACTGTTTTCGGCTGTCATGGATTTTGTCATTGCATTTGGCCTACTGAAGCGACTGAAGCTAGTGCGTACGATAACGCGTGTTCTCTCAGTCGCGGCAGTTGCCTGTGCTTTGATAGTGATATGTCTAATCGCTGTACTCCTCGTATCTCCTAACCTGCTGGGAGTGCAGACAGGAACCCCGCTCCCGGCTAGTAGTGTAGCCATACTGTATGGAGCCTTGGCGGCGGCCGCGCTGCTTGGTGTCGTCCTACCTCTGATCATATTCAGATATCTGGGCCGCCCGAACGTCAGAGAATACTTCGGAATTGTTGAATGACAACAGCTAGCAGTGATGAGCGAAGAATCGACTATCTGTGCCTCTCGATCTCGGCGGCACGCGTTTCGATGAATTCTCTGACTTTCTCCTCGCCGTGTTTCCTAGCATCTTGTTGTTTCCTCAAGTGTTCCTTCACGGTGTTGAGGAGATCATCCATCTTGAAGGGCTTCACTATGTAGCCATCGGCGCCCCTGTTCACCGCATCAACAGCACTCTGCAGTCCAGGATAACCCGTGACGATTATCTTGACCATCTTCGGTGTAGTGTCCTTCATCGCCGTCAACAGACCTGTCCCCTCCATGTCAGGCAGGCGTATGTCGATCAGAGCCATATTGTAGAAGCCGGTGTTAGATTTCCGGATCGCCTCGCTTCCGTTCTCGGCCGTGTCGACAACATACCCTTCGTCCTCCAACGCCATGGTGACGACCTTCCTCACGCTGGCGTCATCATCTATAACAAGAATCCTGGTAGGATCAGTCATGCTTCCTCGCCTGGATGGGGATACTCAGAAAGAAAGTTGTCCCTTTTCAACCTCAGTTTCAAATGAGATATATCCCTTGTGCGCCTCGTGTACCCGGTGACAGGGCTAACCTCTGGGTTCACGAACGTCATCTTTCCTGAAGCGTCAGTGGCAAGAATCAGTTCGTTGGGCTGCTCAATGAACGTCCGAAAAAGAACGTCACTGTCCTCTCCGCGCATGCCCAGCGCTGTTGTGACCTCTTGGGATCTCCCGTCATGTCTCTTCGAGGCTCTCTTTGCCCGCTTGCGTTTCGCAGCGTCTAAGACCCTGTGTGCCCTGCTCGACTTGAGATCCCGAATCTTCTTCCCCATCAGATCGTCACAATCCTAAGACAGAGCCGATGAATCTAGTGAGCCGGCATGATACTCTTTACATGATTCACATAGTCCAAGAGCGCCCAGTCGTCCTTTGGCTCGAAGGCCAAATGCAGAGTCTTGTAGAGCCTCTCGGCGGCGATCATCTCAACCATATTGCCCCCTTTGCCGAGCAGATCCACCAGAGCTCCATGAAGATCCTCAAGCTTCTCAGGAATCTCGTCGCGCGATATCTGATAGCTGCTCTCGATACAGCCGTAGATTGCCTGTCTAGCGTCCTCGCCCAGCATTAGCAAACCGTGGTCAACGGCTTCAAGCACCAACCTGCTGAATTCGCGAGAATCAAGCGCGGGTCTACTCGTTGACAATCGATCGCCTCATTGGGGCTTCCAGTGGCCGAACGCAAACCTCGAAGCAAGGCTCGAGCTTGGCAGTGCTCTATTGTTACCCACGACACTTTGCGCTTCCGAGGGCCGAATAAAGGATGTGGGATAATTGGGTTATGCCTACCGATCCTCCCCGGCGACTTGCACTTTCATGGCAGTCTTCACGATGTTGAGGAGGCAACACCTTGAAAATGCGACCTGCAGACCAGTCAACATTGTTCGCCCAGGGTTCTCCAAGCATTCGCCAGAAATACGCTGGTTTTGCCGGCAAGCAACAATTAGACAATTAGAGCCGCTGAATTTGCTCGAATTCTCGTCCAGAACAGAAACAAGGTCACGCATATTCACTCCCGAGCCAGATCCCGCTGATTATATAGGTCAGAATGCGGACACTTCGTTCTGATGTGTCATGCCGGTTACCGAACTATCACCGAAGGAAATCAGGGTCGAATGTGAGCCTCTGGAATGTCGCACGAGCGGCGAGCTCGCGCCATTGGAGGGCGTCATCGGGCAGGACCGCGCTCTTCGGGCTCTAAATCTCGGGCTGGGAATAGGAGAGAAGGGATTCAATGTCTATGTTGCAGGCCCGCCGGGCACGGGGAAAACGACGGCTGTGAGGAATTTCCTGGAAGCAATAGCAAAGGACCGCCCCACTTCTCCAGACTGGTGCTACGTGAACAACTTTCACAATTCGTACGAGCCTTTGTACATACAACTGCCTACGGGCAGAGCGAAGACTTTCCGGAAGGACCTTGATAATTTCATAGACGAGGTGAAGCGGAGCGTTCCGAGAGCTCTTCAGAGCGAGGAGTTTCAATCCAAGAGAGAAGGAATGATCAAGGCTGCGGAAGAGCGAAGACACAAGATACTGTCCGATCTTGGAGACGAAGCGGAACGATCGGGTTTCTCGATACAAGCAACACCTCTCGGCGTGACTTTGGTACCGGTTCTAAATGGAAAGTTGATCGGTGAAGAAGAACTCGCCTCGTTGCCTGACCACGTAAGGAAAGAGATGGATCAGAAGAGAACGGGTCTTGAGAGCAAGTTCGAGGAAGCTATGAAACGAATAGCAGCCCTAGAGAAGGAGACCAGATCTTCACTCAGGAAGGTCAGCAATGACGCAATCCAATACGCAATAGGCTTCCTGATGGATGCTCTTCAGAAATCCTACGAGGATATCCCTGATGTGGTCAACTATCTGAAAGATGTCAGAGCGGACATCCTTGAGAACTATGAACTCTTTGCGGGGCCACAGGAAGCCACCACTGCCGAAGGGCAGCCAGCACCCCCTTGGATGAAAGAGCTACCCTTCCGTAGGTACAAGGTGAATGTGATTGTGGACAATTCCCAGCTGAAGGGTGCCCCGGTCATCTTCGAGGAAAACCCTACCTACCTGAACCTGTTTGGGAGAATTGAGAAGGAAGCCCAGTTTGGAAGCTTCACTACCGATTTCACGCTAGTGAAGGGCGGCTCGATTCACAAGGCGAACGGCGGATATCTAGTCCTTCCAGTAGAGAGCTTACTGACAAACCAGTTGTCGTACGACGGTCTGAAAAGGGCGCTGAGAAGCAGTAGGATAAGTATCGAAGAGGCCATGGAACGCCTAAGTTTCATGACTACAAAGACTCTGACACCTCAGCCAATACCTCTGAACGTGAAAGTCATCTTGGTTGGACAACCACATTTCTACCAACTTCTGCTTGCCTATGATACCGAATTCCACGAATTCTTCAAAGTGAAGGCTGACTTTGACACAACGATTGACCGAAACAAAGAGAACCTGGAAAGGTATGCCTCGTTTGTCTGCACCCTTTGCGAGAAGGAGAAGCTGAAACACCTCGAGGCCTCAGCGATAGCTAAGGTTGTGGAACATGGCTCAAGGCTAGCGGAAGATCAAAGGAAACTGTCAACGCGCTTTGCAGAAGTTGCCGACTTGATACGGGAAGCAAATTACTACGCGACCCAAGACAAGTCCGAATACATCAATGCGAGCCACGTCACCAAAGCTCTCGAAGAGAAGATCTATCGATCGAATCTCATCCAGCAGAAAATCCTTGAGATGATCCAACGGGGGCTATACCTCATAGACACCTCAGGAGCAAGGACCGGCCAAGTAAACGGCCTATCCGTAATAGGCTTGGGGGACTTTGAATTCGGCAGACCATCAAGAGTAACCGCGAGCATAGGCCTCGGAAGAGAAGGCTTACTCGACATAGAACGCGAAGCGAAAATGGGTGGGCCCATCCACACGAAAGGCGTCCTGATACTTGGCGGATACCTTGCAAACAAGTACGCTCAAGATAAGCCGCTAAGCCTCTCGGCCAGACTCGTTTTCGAGCAGAGCTACGAGGGAGTGGAGGGCGACAGCGCCTCCAGCACCGAGCTCTACGCCATACTGTCGGCTTTGGCGGATGCCCCGATCAAGCAGAACATCGCAGTTACGGGTTCGGTCAACCAGAGAGGGGAAGTCCAAGCCATCGGCGGAGTGAATGAGAAGATTGAAGGGTTCTATGAAGTGTGCAAACTCAAGGGCCTCAAAGGCGACGAGTCCGTGATGATGCCGAAGAGCAACGTCCAAGATCTGATGCTTAAGGAGGAGGTCGTGAAGGCTGTGAAGGACGGCCGATTCCACATCTACCCAGTCAGCACCATCGACGAAGGCATAGAGATCCTAACAGGAGTCAAGGCGGGAGAGAGAAGAAAGGACGGCACCTTCGAACCCAACACACTGAACGACAAAGTTGACCGCCGCCTGAAGGAGATGGCGGAGACCCTGACGCGATTTGCCGAGCCGCCTGCAAAAGAGAGACACCACTCCAAACGAAGGAAAGACGAGTGATCCTCCCCCAGCCTTCATCTACTGAAAAGACCTGAAGCGGATCCCACCCCGCCCTGGGGTGGTACCCGCTGGCATTCTGATCTGCTCTAGCTTCCGCCTAAGCCTTCTCGGGAAATCTTCCCGGAATCCTCGAGTCTACGTATGGACGCTCGGAGGTCTGAGATTGTCATGTGGAGATCCGTGGACGCCCTTGAGAGCGATATCTCTCCCTTTCTCTCAACAACGTATCGGTATACGATTTCATCATGTTCTGAGACACTCGGAACGCGTGTGACTCGTGACACAGGCATCTCCGCGCGTTGACCGAACGCAGTTCCGCAGTGAACGCACAAGGACGCGTTCCTCGGCGTAAGGGCTCCACATTTGGGGCATCTTGCAAGCGACACACCTTGTTCTGGTGTGGAAGAGACGCTTGCTGGGTAGATCAAAACAGAGGGCCTGCGTCGCGGTGGGGAGAAGAGTCGTCGAAGGCTTTCGCCCGCATGCCGAATCGTTTCGCTAAGCGACGCCCCGCGTTGAGGCACGAGAGGGGCCCTGCAGACATCGCACCACCAGTATCCCCGAACCATGCGAAGACCATAGCCGCATCTGGGACACCTAGGCAGAAGACGTGCTGCATCTGACAAGGTTCCCACCCTCCGCTCATACACCTGAAGGCTATGTCATCTGTTTAATAGCTTGCCACATTGGAACGATCCTTAGCTATTCCAGACTCGTTCTTGATCGCCTCGAATCTCTGTTCCAGATAGTCCGAAGCCGAAAGCCCGTGTCTCTTGGCGATCTCTCGAATTGCCTTCTCCACACCTGATGCGTGTTGAATTGCCTTCTTGGGTCTCATTGCACTCGTCGATGGAATGCCAAGCTTGATCGCGACATCTCGGAGAATCCATTTCCTGAAATCGTCTGAAGGAGACTTGACTTTCATCACTAGCGGGACTCTGGAAGCAAACTCTGTGATCTTTCTTGTAGCAAAAGGGAGCCTCAGCTCAGCGCGAAGCGCGGAGACGGCTTGCTCGTCTCGCTGATAGTTGACTTCATATGCTCTCCGAACGCTTTCGGAAATCGCCTCAGACGCCGCCTCCGCTCCACTCTCGCCCAGGATAGTGGCGAATCTCTTGTATCCGCCAAAGAGTTCGTCGCTACCCTGCCCAAGCATTATCACAGATCTTCCATTCTCCACGGCAATCTGTGTGGTCCAACATATCGCCATCGCGACACTTACCTTCATCAGATTCGGTTCCTCAATCAGCCAGAGCATGCGATCAAGGCACTCCGCCACATCATTGATCGAAAACTCTCTTGTGACGATCGGCAGTCCCATGGTCCTTGCAGCAAACTCTGCTTGACTCATCTCGGGTGTCCGCCCCACTCCCACCGTCGCAAGGAGCAAGTCTATTCCCGCGTCTTTCGCGATCTTGGCGATGACAGTACTATCAAGTCCCCCCGAGAACCCTGCCGCAACTGTACCGACTCCTGCCGTCTGAATTGAAACTGATTCAACTAGCAATCGCGACAATTCCTCGACGTCAACCTTCTCATGCCGCGGCGTTCCGGAGGTCTCCGACTCATGTCTCGAAGATTCGAGGGCTAGTGCACCCTCGCTTGCCTTCAGACAACCTCCTGGCGGGAAAGGCGTAGCCTCGTCTATTCCAATAGCCCACAGGGCTTTCCGGTCCGAGGCAACGCCGACCAAGTCACCGCGGCCACCCATGAACATGGGCTTGAGACCGAGCTGGTCCCGTGTGACGAACAGGCAATCATCAGCACACCAGCAGAGCGCGTATGCTCCATCAACGTCGCGGTGAATGGAAGGAAACCCAGCCGGCGTGAGGTTGGGGCCTAAGAGACGAGCTCCCTTTTCTGCTCCGGCGAGCATTCCATCCGCGACAACTCTCCCATCCAAGCAGAGCCATCCCTCCTCTGCTCGAAGAGGCTGCAGCTTGTCGTCGGGCAGGGTTTTGGTGAAACCATATCCGACCGCCGTATGTCGTGCGGGCGACGATGCGGTGAGGAGGTCCGGTGATTCCGCTGATTCCAGAGTATTGCCCCACGCAACGGCTGCTACATCTTGGGCACGATGCTGCATCGCGCAGAGCATCTTTGCGACAAGACGGGGCGCGTCGATCGGGGACTTCGAGAAGACCGCCGCAATTGCACCCAATCGACTACCTCGCGTTGGCAGCGGCTTTATACTATCACGGTTTTGATATGTCTGTCCCCAAGGCGGTGTTCGGTGACGATTCTACCCATCGATTCCGGCCGATACGGTTCACCGGAAATGAGACAGATCTTCGACGAGGAGAACAGACTACAGTGCATGCTCAACGTAGAGGCAGCCCTAGCGCGCGCGCAAGCACGAGTTGGAGATATTCCTCAGAAGGACGCTGCAACGATCACGAAGAAAGCGTCGATCCGAAATGTCAGACTTGAACGCGTGAAACAGATCGAGGCAAGAACGAAGCACGAGACCGCCTCGATTGTTGAAGCTCTATCCGAAGCCTGTGGTAAGAGCGGTCAGTATGTCCACATGGGGGCAACCTCAAGTGACATACTGGACACCGCTACGGCACTGCAAGTCAGGGACGCTCTAGAGCTGACTTTGAAGCGGGTTGACCAGCTTGAACACACGCTTCTCACACTGGTGGAGAAATACTCGGACATTGTCTGCGTGGGCAGAACACATGGCCAGCACGCGTTGCCGATGACTCTCGGGCTCAAGTTCGCAGTCTGGATGCGGGAGATCTCAAGACACATCTCTCGACTCCGCGAGTGTGCGCCGCGCGTTGTCGTTGGCAAGTTGACCGGGGCGGTCGGCACAATGGCTGGTCTGGGCGACCATGCCATCGAGATTCAGCATTTAGTGATGGAGAACTTGAGACTCGGAACACCTGAAGTTACGACACAGATAGTCCAGAGGGACAGGTACGCTGAACTCGTTTGTACGCTTGCGAACCTTGCCAGTTCGATCGACAAGTTCTCCACTGAGATCCGGAACCTGCAACGCACAGAGATCGACGAGGCACGAGAACCGTTCGATGTCAAGTCTCAGGTAGGTAGCTCTGCGATGCCCCACAAGATGAATCCCAAGATCTCTGAGAACATATCAAGCCTTGCGAAGATTGTTCGAAGCCTTGTTCAACCATCTCTCGAGTCAGTGGTCACATGGCATGAGAGAGACCTGACACAGTCCGCGGCCGAGCGTTTCACTATTCCTGAGGCGTTCATACTCACGGAGCACATGCTCGCCAGCATCAACAAGGTCCTCTTGGGCCTTTGGGTTTCACCCGATCGAATGGCCAGAAACCTCAACCTCACTGGAGGCATGGAATTGTCTGAGGCGCTGGTGAGCGCGCTCGTGAGGAAGGGTATGCAGAAGCCCAGAGCCTTCAAGCTGGTGAGAGCAATTTCGATTGAAAGCACCACTCGCCATAGATCGTTCCAAGACCTTGTTCAGGAGAACACTGAGGTTACCAAGTTGCTGTCCAGAAGCGAGCTGGAGTCCGTATTCGATCCCCGAAACTACCTAGGAAAGACGAAAGAACTGATCCGATTGGCTACTGAGAAGACCAGACAGGAGCGTCGCTCGCGAGGGTTAACAGCCTAACCCGTCGCCTCATCACTGTTCGAGTATTCTGTCAGGAGACTTTGTTCCGTTTCGTCGCGAATTGATCTGAGTCCCTCCCATTCTTCGGACTTGATGAGCCCACCTGCCTGCTCTTTGATCTTCTTCGCCAATTTGGTTCCAATGAGCGGAACAGTGGCTAGCTCTGACGGCGAGGCCTTACGTATGTCTTCAATGGCCTTGAATCCTGCATTGTGCAGCGCTCGGGCTCTGACTCGGCCCACTCCTTGTAGGCTCAGCAGAGGTATCACGTCGGCCTTGGTACCCTTCTCCACTCTGAGTCTCAGCTGTCCGAGCGGTTTACGGAGGTCCTTGTGTCCGAAGAGTTCCGCAAGCTCGTACGCAGAGTAGAGCAGCCAGTCGGAAATCTGCACCAACCTCATGAGGTCTCCTGGCTCCACTCTATGCGTATTCAGTATCGTATCCTCGGAGGTTTCCTCGATCCAATCCAGAAGAACCGCAGCTGTCTTGACCTCCGACAAGAAATCTTCGTAGCCAGGATCAAACGATCCTAGAAGCTCGTCAGGGATCTCACACATGAACTGCTCAGCTCTCTCAGCTGCCATTGCAGCCAGCTTCTCATCATCACCACGCCTGGGGTAGACCCGAGGCGCGATGTCTGGGGTGCGAGCAATCAAGTGCAGATAGCTGAAGTCCGTGGGATTCGTAGCCCTCCGGTAGAGGCCGTCTCTGATTATCACAGCGGAGACGGGGTCTATGTAGAGCTCAGAAACCCTTCGTCCAAACCTTGTTGCGACGAGCTCTCGCCCGTCATATGCGATCATTTCCTCTTTGGCGAGGTACTTCAGTATGTCCGCCAAACGTGACCCGATGGCTCGCGGCCCATATTGGTAAGCGTAGAACGTGCTTGAGAAGAAGTCGCGGAGTCCCTCGTCTGAGCGCGCGAAGCCTGTCGCGATCGTTGACAGAACATGCGGGCGCAGAACCTTCTCGACACCGAGCTTCGACCAAAGGCGTTCCGGCTCCGCAAGCACATAATTCTCAAGGAGAGCATCTCGCTCCTCATCGGTCTGCGCGATGAGGACCGCTTCCCCATATTCATCGTACTTAGGCCGTCCCGCCCGGCCGCAGAATTGCTTGTACTCCAGTACCGAGATCGGGTACCTTCCGTATCCCGCCTCGTATCGCTCATGACTTGTGATCACGACGAGACGTGCGGGAAGGTTGACGCCAGCAGCCAACGTTGGCGTTGCAGCGAGGATCTTGATCCTGCCTTCCCTGAACGCATCCTCGATAATTCTCCTATGTGTCGAGTGAAGTCCAGCATGGTGGAAGCCCGCCCCCTGAGTGACCTGATCCGCGAGCATCTCGCCGAGCTGCGTTTTCTCGCCGCTTGTCCTAATCTTGTGGGCTACTAACTCGGAAGCGCGTTTCTCTCGTGGCGAGATTACTTTGCTGAGGACAGCGGCAGCTCTTTTCCCGGTCTGCACGGCTGATCTGCGCGTCTCAGTGAACAATAGCGCCTGGCCGCCTTCATGGAGCGTATGCAATGCAATGTCCATGATTGGGTTGCCTGTGAATGGATGGATTGTCTTGGAAGACCCGTCCTTGAAATGAATCTCGTTTTGACAGTAAACGCCCTCCTTCAGTGGGACAGGTCTCCACTCTGTCGTGATGGCTGATGCTCCGATCCAGTCTGCTACTTCCGCTGCGTTTCTGACCGTGGCGCTCAGCGCTAGCAGTTGTATGTTCGGGTTCAGCTTCCTCAGTCGCGTTATGACAACCTCAAGAGTGGGTCCCCTCGCAGCCTCGTTGAGGAGATGTACTTCGTCGGCAACGACTAGTGCAACGTCTGAGATCCACTTCGCCTTATGACGCAGCAGGGAATCTGCTTTCTCATTAGTTGCGATTACAACATCAAAGTTGCCAAGACGCTCGTCGGAGCGATCATAGTCGCCACTTGTTATCGCTATCCTGACCTTGTGACCGTCCGGCTTCTTGACATCGGAGTACCTCTGGAAGTCGTCATATTTCTCGCTTGCAAGAGCTCTAAGAGGAGTCAAGTACAGCGCTTTGCCTTGTCCTTCTGTGACCTTCTTCAGAATAGCGAGCTCGGCTACGAGGGTCTTCCCTGAAGCTGTTGGACTTGCGAGCACGATGTTCTTGCCAAGCAATGCGCCTGCGGCTATGGCGTCCGCTTGCGGCGGATAGAGCTCATCGTATCCCTTCTCGGTGAGGATGTGTTTGATCTGATCCGCGATTGGTAGTTCTTCGACCCTCAATGGACAGGGGCTTCCTTGCTTCAGGCGGCAGTTCGCTTCAAATGACCAGGCTTTGGCGAGTACAGGATTCCGTCTCTGATGAGTTGGTTGACTAGAGTCTGCACCTCTCCTTCGGATAGTCCTGCTGTCTTCGAGAGTTCCTCGTAGAGCTTCGACTCTTGAACGACTCCGGTTTCACGTTCCATGGTGGCTACTGTGCTGAGAATCGTCTGCATTCGGTCGCGTAGGCTCTTGGGTTTCCCAGTCATTATTGTGTCAATGTCCACTTTGCCCGTGCTCGTGTCGATTCCGACGTGTTGTAGCGATATCGTCATCAGCCTGATGATCGCGTCGGTGTCCTCCACAGTGACCTTGTCTCTCAGGAATAATCGGGCTCGACACTCTGACAACCTGACAAGCGCTTCGAGCTGTCGTGGGGTAATTGCGATCGGTGAGTCGGCGGTGGTCGATGTCGACCGCATTCTGAGGTAGAAGTCTCTCAGCGCGTTTGAAGCCTCTTCGGTGAGGACCGGGGATATTCCGCGAGCGTAGCTGACGTACTTTCTGAACATCTGCGGAGTCAGTGGTACCTCCTGAGGTGGCGCTCCGACCCTGTGCAGGGTGAGGATGTGCTCTGACATCTTAGTGTCCACCTCAACATCGGGAGCGTCTCGCATGATGAAGATCAGATCAAATCTGGAAAGGATCGTGACGGGGAGGTTGATATTCTCGGTGATGTTCTTGTAGGGTTCATATCTTCCAAGCGCCGGGTTCGCGGCTGCGAGCACTGATGCTCGAGCATTCAATGTTGCCACGATGCCTCCCTTTGCTATGCTGACGGTCTGCTGCTCCATCGCTTCGTGGATCGCGACTCGATCATCGGGCCTCATCTTGTCGATCTCGTCTATCGAACAGACACCCTTGTCGGCGAGGACGAGGGCACCTGCTTCAAGCACCAACCCTCCAGATTTCTCACGCACAACCGCAGCAGTCAAACCTGCCGCAGTAGATCCCCTTCCGCTCGTGTAGAGGCCTCTCGGCGCGACGCGTGCCACGTATTGAAGAAGCTGGCTTTTCGCGGTTCCAGGATCTCCGATGAGGAGCACGTTAACATCTCCTCTTATCGTGACTCCGTCTGGAAGGACCTTATGCACAGCACCGAATAGAAGGTACAGGATGGCTTCCTTGATGGCGTCGTAACCGTATATTGATGGCGCGAGCGAGGAGAGGAGCTTCCTATGGATCCAAGGATCCTTCGCCATCTCAAGTATCTGAGCCTCCTCCTCGGCAGTGATCTCGACAATTTCCGACTCCTTTCCCGAAATGTCAAGAAAGTTCGCGTCGAGGAAAAGGTCGAACGTGCGAAGTCGTGTCCCGCGACTGAGCACCTCCTGTTCCGCCCTGACAATTCCTGTAAGTGAGATCCTGTCCCCTGGCCTCGCAACATCCACCAGGTCCTCGAAGAGTTTCACCTCAAATGCTCTAGGCAATTGACCTGGCGGCAGGTCTTCTGGACGCTCCTGCATTCGAAGCTCCTGCGAGTTGATGAAAGTGGACTGCTTCTCCGAGAAGTCGAGAAGCTTAGAACGACAACGCCCGCACAGCTCGGGCTCACGCATCACGAGGCCGGATTGTTCCACGAACGTGAGCGAATTGCATTTCCTACACTGAAACGCAGCCCGTGTCACAAGCGGCCTAACTGGAGTTGAACGGACTATGATCCCGTCAACCAGGAGAAGCTTACTCAGCTGCGCTTGCCCTACCTTTCGAAGCGAGAAGCGGTCGGGGAGCTTTCTAAAACGGACTCTGATCTTCTTGATCTCCTCGGCGTATTGTGGATCTTCGATCTTGAGTTGGGCCCAGCCCGAGCGCTCGATGTATGGAAGATACTCGTCAGGCTTGTCGACTATCAGTCTCGCGAGTTCCGAGTCATATGCCACGAGATCTTCGAAGTCCACCACAACGTAGTTCTGACCGAGACTGCGAAGCTGGCCGAGCCTCTTCCTGTACTTGTATTCGCCTTTTTCAGGCTGAAATGTGCGGAGAAATTCCTGGAATCTCTCTTCGGGCCCTGTTAGGACAGTCACGATGGTTCACTTTCTAATATGGAGGATTTCCATTCACCTATCGCAGACCTCAGCTCCTTGTACAGAGCCTGTTCCTCAGAGGTCATGTTCTTCAGAAGATCACTGGATGGCCCAGGTGCAGCAGCAAATGATGCTATCTTGCGAAGTCGACAATTGATTACGTCACGGGAGAGGTTGTCGGCCTTCTCGTACTCTCTCAGCTTCGACGTATCCTGTTTTCCTTCGGCCTTCAGTCTCGCGAGGAAGCGTCTGAGCATGCAATAGAACTCAGCTTGCAGCGCCGGCAGCTGGTTCGAAGACGGTATCGTTTCTTTCCAGTGCGTCTTGGAAAGCTTAGGAAGATCCATTACGTCATCGTCGCGGTACTTGGCAAAACCCGCGTTCACCAGTTCGTCAGCTGCCCAGTATGGAACCTCAGCTTCTTGACCAATCTTCACTGACTGGAGTCTCTCAGTCGCGGGATGAGCGAATGGGATCTCACGCGTTAGGACTATTCTCACGGGTGAGTTTTGGAAGTCGAAGTCGACATCCGCCACTGAGGACGCTACGCTCAAGAATTTCTCTCCGTCACTCCGGAGAAGAGGATTTGGCACATAAGTTCTTCCTCATGAGAGGCAAGTGAAAATGGTTCATGCTTCAGGGGATGGGAGGCATCCCATTCTTTTTTAGGCGTCGAAGCGTGCATAAGCACCTGCCGTTGTTGCGTTTCATATTGAGGTGCTGGTGTTTCGCATGGAAAGCGCGATGTGGTCAGAGAAGTATAGGCCGGTAATACTTGCGGAGATGCGGAATCAGGTTGACGTGGTCAACCGCCTGAAACGGTTCGCTGAGACGAAGACTATGCCCCATTGCCTCTTTGCCGGTCCTCCTGGGACCGGAAAGACGACCGCCGCTCTATGCCTCGCCCACGATCTGTTCGGAGAGAGGTTCATGGACGCGTTCTTGGAGCTGAACGCAAGCGACGCACGAGGCATAGACGTAATCAGAACCACCGTCAAAGAGTTCGCCAGAATCGCCACTATCAGCGAGGTCCCCTTCAAGATCCTCGTTCTTGACGAGGCAGACAACATGACCGCAGACGCTCAGCATGCCCTCAGACGCACGATGGAGCGGTATACGGACACGTGTCGCTTCGTCTTGAGCTGCAACTACTCTGGACGGATAATTGAGCCCATTCAGTCGAGATGCGCCATCTTCAGGTTCGTTCCGCTTGAGGCGGAGGACGTTTCCGCATACGTGAAGATAATTGCTGAGAAGGAGCACGTTCACCTAACGGAACCGGGACTGCGGGCACTGACAGAATCCTCCGAGGGCGACCTGAGAAAAGCCATCAACACGCTTCAGGGCGCTTCCTCACTTGGAAAGCCCATCGACGAGAAGGTGGTCTACGAGGTCGTCGGCAAAGCCAAACCGGGCGACGTTCAGGAACTCCTTGATGTTGCAGCGAAAGGGGATTTCCTCAAGGCACGAGAGAAGCTCAGATCGATGCTGGTTCAACAAGGATTGTCAGGTAAGGACATCTTGAAGCAGATCCATTCGGAGATCCTACGGATGCCGATCCCGGAGAAGAGTAAGATCGAACTAATCGACGCAGCCGGGGAGATAGATTTTCGACTGATACAGGGCGCAGACGAGGAAGTCCAGCTTTCCTCTCTGCTCGCTCATTTGGCTTTGGCAAGTTCGCAGAAGCGCTCGAGCTGAGCTGTTCGAATGAACGCTCCCTGGACCGTCAAGCACCGGCCCAAGATGCTCGCCGACATAGCAGGGAACAAACCGACCATCCAGCAGATTCTGGACTGGCTGGAATTGTGGAAGAAGGGCCCCCCAAAGAAGAGAGCCTTGTTGCTGCATGGCCCGCCCGGAACGGGAAAGACTGTGTCAGTTGAAGCCGCAGCCAACGAACGCGGTCTGGACCTCGTGGAGATCAATGCTAGCGACAAGAGAAACCGTGATGCTCTTGAGAAAACGGTTGGACTCGCCACTAGGCAGTCAGATCTTTTCGGAAAATCTCGCCTGGTACTCATCGATGAGGTAGATGGGATAAACCTGAGCGAAGATCGAGGTGCCGTCGACACCATCGTCAGACTCGTGGAGGACACTCAGGTACCTGTGATACTCACTGCAAACGATCCTTGGGATCCAAAGATCGGCCCGATCAGAAACGCAACCACCATGATCGAATATAGGAGACTCGGCCTCAGAGATGCCGTGCCCTATCTGAAGAAGATCTGTCAGAAAGAAGGCGTCGAAGTGGACGAACAGGCGCTCAGATTGATCGTTGACAGGAACCAAGGAGACATGCGCTCGATCATGAACGACCTCCAAGTCCTCACCTCGGGACGGAAGAAACTCACTTATGAGGAGACAACCTGGCTAGGCTTCCGGGATCGTAGAGCCTCAATCTTCGATGCCCTCAAGATCGTCTTCACATCGCCCACTTGTCTGCAAGCGCGAAGGGCTACCGACATGGCGAATGTGGATCTGGATATGTTCTTTGAATGGGTCTACGAGAACGCGCCCAGACAACTCAATGACCCACGCGATCTATCTCACGCTATGAGCGCGCTTGCGCAGGCTGATCTCTATCAAGCGAGGATCGACCGGACTCGCGCTTGGGAGCTGCTACCCTACGCGCTTGAGATGGAGACTGCGGGAGTTGCCATGTCGAAGGAGTTCACGAAGCCAGCTTGGATTCCTATGAAGTTCCCAGAGCGAATTCAGCTCCTTTCCAGAACGAGAAAGAAGAGGGCCATTGAAGCCGAGCTAGGCAGGAGCATAGGCGCACGTTGCCACATCTCATCGAGACGAGCAATTCCTCACTACCTTCCCTACATCAAGTATATCCTAGAGAAGAACACGACCGAAGGAGACAAACTTGTCAAATGGCTTGGTCTCAGCGAAGACGCCGCGGAGTATCTCGGCGTCACGCCGACCCCGGCTGAGGAATCGACAGTCGTCGAAAAGGTTGAGAAGAAGAGAGCGAAAACTCCCACGACAGCAAAACCTAGACGAAAGAAGAAGACTGCCTAGGCCTTGCCCTGTCTTGCGATGGAAAGCACATGTCCTAACTCAGGGATTATGAGTTTGCTGACAGCAGTTGTGACTGCGTCAGGAGATCCTGGCACACAGAATATCGCCTTCCCCCTGACGACGCCTGCAGTCGCCCGCGTCATCATCGCGGCTGATCCAATTGTGTCGTAACTGATCTTTCGAAAGAGCTCGCCAAATCCGGGCAGCTCCTTTTCGAGCATTGGAGTGATGCCTTCGATCGTTATGTCTGTGGGAGAAATACCTGTGCCGCCAGTGATGAGAATAGCTTCAGCGTCGGATTTCAGTGCCTGCCTAACCGTGCTGCGCAGAAGCCCAAGTTTGTCAGGTATAAGCGTCCGGCCTGTGATGCGGTGACCTGCTTCGTGCATGAGTTTTTCGATGATGTCACCCGAAGGGTCCTCCATCGGCAGACCTTTCCTCTTCTGTTCTGCTTTCGATGTGCTGCAGGTCAGGATGAAGACGGCTGCGGATTTTCGTGCATGTTCTTTGTGCATTGAGGGAACGTCCATCGCGGTCATCATCCCTTGGACTTGGTCACGACTCTGACATCCACTATTCGGGTATCAGGGTATTGGCCGCGTGCGTCCTTCTCGTACGGCTTCACCATATCCCAGACTGTGAGGAGATATGTTGATGCGGCGTTCAGCGCCTCCATCTCTACGCCAGTCCTTGCAGTGGTTCTGACGGTTGAATGAACCGTAATCGATGATCGGCCGATCTCAGCTTCTGTTAGGACGTTCGTGATGGGGATCGGGTGGCAGAACGGCAACACTTGAGGCGTGTTCTTTGCAGCCAAGACGGCTGCAACCTCGGCCGCGGCTATTGGGTCGCCTTTTGCTATGCGGCCGTTTCTAATCTTGGTTATTGTGGATCGCTTTAGTTGGATCTTTCCTGAAGCAACGGCCTGCCTAAGAACTTCCGGTTTGGAGGTTATGTCCGCCATTGAGAACTTGCGATTGCGACGAACCAACTTGAGTCACTCAGAAGACTCCTCCTACCTTCGCAGAGGGCGTATTTTAGGTGTCCATGCACTTTTGCATGGATATCTTGGTAGTATGTAGATCGTATCGTGATATTCGCCTTTTCCATGCATGCCAACCTGTCCGGTGGGTGAACAACTCCCTTTCACAAATAAGCTTGGCACAGAGACATCCGTGTGTAAACTGCGAGCGGTGAAAACCGTCGTTCGTCGTTTCGTTCTTGGTGCGTGGCTCTTTTGGTGCGCACACACAAATAGCGCGGGTGGATGATCATGCAACTGTTTTTCTTGCGGAGGTGAGCGGTCTACCTGACTACTCTCAGAATTCTGGTCCTATCCAAGAGGAAAGGCCGCAGTACGGCTGGATAGTTTGATAAGGGGATCAATTCGGGTCTGATCTTGACGTTCAGGACTTCGGTAATGAAATTCCGCCGCCGTTCTATCCTCTTGAAGGTCTCGGGATACTTTGTCTCCAAGTCTTGTCGCAGTTCCTCGTCCGCCATGACTATCGTGTCTTCGAGGTTCGTTCCGAACATACCAGGAGCCATCTTAGGTATCATATCCACTTGGATAGCCATGCCCGACTTGAGGACGCATTTCGAGCCCTTGTAGAATGGAGTACTCATCCACTCATCGATATGAATAAGATGACCCGGATTGAGAGCTAGCGGAAATCCCGTCGCATCCACCTTGTCCTGGATTTCTCCACAGGTTACCCCTATACCCGTCGACTCATACCAGTCAACCACCAGCGAGAAGTATGGGGCGCAAACTTCCTTCAAGTATGTTGGATGAATACCCGCCAACTCACTTGGACCCTCAACCACATAGCCTTGCCTACAAATCAAAGTGCCACACAACCCCAGAGCGGTTGTCAACGGATCTCCTCGTTCGATGGTTTTCATCGATGGACTCGGAAGACCGTAAGACGCTCTCCGTCCTGTCGACAGCATCACGTGACATGAAAGAGGCATTCCGTTGAGTTTCATCAGCTGCACCGCTTCGTATTCTGTCATTCCAGGTTCGACATTCTCTATCATTTCACGCACTCCTTCGGAAGCCACTGTAGCAGCAAATTCAAATGTGGCGATTTGCTCGGCACTGTTTGACACTCGGAGCCCATAATCAGGATCCATGAGTATGTCGTTAGAGTTCACGACTACGCCGCTTGGCCTGACGATTTCTCGTAGTGAATCTGCTAGGTAGGACGGTATCTCAAGCGCATTTCTTGGATTTGCGAAGTCCGCTTCAGTGAAGTATTTCCAACCGACAACGCCGACCTTCATACTTTGTCGGATGCCCGCTTCCCTCATGAACAGTGTGAGCTCTTTCATCCCGTCCCGCGGCTGGCCAATGAGTGAGAAGCATTGTACAAGCACCTTTTCAGCTTCGATTTGCAGGGCCGCATCCGCGTACCCCCAACCTTCATTGCCTACCATAAGTGTGGAAAGACCGTCTCTGCGGAGCACGAGCAGGGATTCTTCGAATCTCGGATCATATCCGCACAGAAATGCCATATTCGCGCTGTGTTCTCTATCACCATAAACAACCAGGGCGTCAAGACGCTTCTTGTTCATCGCTTCTCTTGCGAGTGAGATTCGTCTCTCATACTCTTTCCGTGGAATTTTAGGCTCGATACTTGGCGTGCCGAAGTCGGGAACCACAATGCTGTCCAGAACAATCTCTCTCAAGAACTATCCCATTCAGTTGACTAGAAACACGTATCCTGAATGCAGTCGAGTCAATGGTTTCCTCTCCTGCCGCCAAGACTTGGACAATGCAGCGGTTCTTTAAGATCATCGGTGCAAAGTCTTATATTCGCAACTCTGCCGAATTCCTCATGTCAGGTTTTCGTACCTTGAATCCTAAGCAGGTTTTTGTCAGAGAGGCTACGGGTCTGGTTAGGGAGCTAGGCTTCCTTGATCACTTCCTGATTTCTCAAGGAATCATCCTGTTAACGAATGGTTTCGTGGCAACAGTGTTGTTCGCAACCTTCTATTTTCCTGGAGCTAACCTAGCTATTGTCTTTGCCCTAGGTGCCGTTCCGGCATCCGTCATGGTATATGTCTACGGGAAGATGAGCGCGGCAATGCCTAGGAGTGGAGGTGACTATGTCTGGTCCACTCGCATTTTAGGACCACTCTATGGAACCATTCAATTTGTATTCATGTTTGCAATGTTCATTTTCTGGAACGCATTCAATCTGTGGCAGATGTTCGCAATAGGCCTCTCCCCGGCAATATTCGGAGTGGGCGTCGCCGCGAAGAACACCGGTCTTACGCAACTCGCAACATCTCTAGCTCAGCCGGCCTTGGGATATCCTCTTTCAATGCTCACTTTGCTTGCGCTTTTGGTCATCGCTTTGCTGGGGCTGAAAATCTATGCGTGGTTTGTGCGAATAAGTGTTCCACTCTACTTGCTCATTGCTGTTGTCTTCATCTTCGGTCTGATTGCCCTAGATTCCTCAGCCTTCCCAGCATCGTTTAACGGTGCGATGAGATTCGCAGGCTATAACGCGACCTACACTAGCGTCTTGCAAGGAGTCGCGGCGCAGGGCTTCAACGCGGAGCAGTTCAGCCTCACGAATACACTATTAGCTGCCATACCGTGGGGATTCCTCACTTACGTAGGATTCAATTGGAGCTCTTATTTCGCTGGCGAGACGAAGAACGTTAAGACGAGCATATACCGAGCTTACATCCTCTCCATATTGATCACAGTGATTGTTCTAGTGGCAATGACACTTATCACGTACCAGAAATTCGGAATTGCTTTCATTAACTCTGTTACCTATGCCGATGCAACGAACTCATCCATTTTCCCCGTTCTTCCCTTGGTAAACTTCTTCCTGGCGCTAACGAATCCAAGTCTCGGGTTACTGATAGGTATCGGGCTGTATCTTGGTTGGTTCATAAATACAACCGGAATGATATTGTTCGCGTCCCGTATCGTTTTTGCAACATCGTTCGACCGTCTCATTCCGGTCCGATTTGCAGATATTAATGACAGGTTCCGTTCGCCGCACTGGGCTATTCTCCTTATAGGCGCGATTACTGCCGTCTACTCGACTCTGTATTGGAACTATGGCTACGTGGCGGCAGTGCTTAATACATCGCTAGTAATTCCTGTTGGTTTTGCTCTTCCACTAGTGGCAACGTTTCTGTTTCCGCTTGTGAGACGGGACCTCTACCAGCGCCTCTTCGGCTCTATGAAAGGCTCGACTACCTTGATGGTAACTTCTCTAATCGGTGCCCTTGCTTTTGGTTTCTATGGATTCGCGGAGACATCGCCACTCATCAGTGGAACCTATCTTGGTGCAAACTTGTACCTCGCCTACGAGGTTCTCCTGGCTCTGCTCGTAATAGCCGTGGTCATCTACCTGTTGGACAGATATAGGATGACGAGACTCGGGATAGACCCGAAGAGCGTCTTCGGTGAGATACCACCCGAATAAGCCGAAACGGATCACAGACCACCATGGTTGTGATAGGGAACTCTATGGAGAATGCGTATGCCAAGAACAGCAGGGAATATAGAAGTCCTGTACCTTGGTGACAACATCGATTCAATTACCTTGACACACGCTGGTTATGATTTCTTCTTCAACAATCGCTCAATCAAAGAAACCTGCCTAGAAGATTCCCTGAAGGGAGATCCTGTCATTTCCCTTAAGAGGATCTGGGGAACTGCTGTTGCCGATGACTTTCCGAATTCACCGGAGGAGCTAGCGAAATATCATGTCATCATTTTGAGCAACGTCGGCAGCGATAGTCTGCGACTCTACCCGGAGGTAATGCAAGGTCGAAAAGGAGTAGACCGACTGAGGCTAATACATGAATTTGTGAAGAGCGGAGGCGGGCTCCTAATGTGTGGCGGATACTTCTCTTTCGGGGGCTTTCATAACGTAGCCCGCTATCATGACACGCCAATTGAGGAGGCTCTACCCGTAATGGTTAAAGATGGAGATGACAGAGTCGATGTCCCCGATGGTTTCAGATTTAGCTTGGCAAATGAAAAGCACCCGATCTTTTTCGGAATAGATTGGAATGACGGGGACTTCTACATGTTGGGTTACAACAGAGTCAGAGCCAAGCCCGCTGCGAATGTACTTGCTACATTTTCGGGGGATCCGATGATTACTGTTTGGGATTATGGAAAGGGAAGGAGTATGGCGTTTGCCTCTGACTGCAACCTTCATTGGGGAGGTAGCTTCGTGGAGTGGCAGGGCTATACGAAGTTCTGGCGGCAAGCCATTAGATGGTTAGCCAAGCAACCTATCGAAGAAGACTAGTCCCTAGTGCTTTGCCCCAACCTGTTTCATACGATGCTTTGAGCTCGTCTGCGGATTAAACGTCCACAAGAATGGTGTCTAAGCATACTCGCCGAAAAGGGGAATGGCCTCATAGGTACGTACACTACAAGCGCCAAGATTGTCTGTCACGTTGTCGAGGAGGACTACCACATCAGTGTGAAGGCAACTATCCAATAGGAAAAGGAAGAGAGGGAGAAATCGGAATTTTAGGTTCGCAGGCATACTCGGTAAGCAGGACGCTGGTCAGGGGTATCTTCGCGGTGCTTTGCGGGCGGCTTCGAGTGCTGCTTCTAGACTTTGCTGCATGGCAGATGCTGGAACTTGGGCGAATCCGAGGAGGGTTGTCCTACCACGCATGCCTTCACCGGACTTTTGGGCAGAGAGGACTCCGATGGAGCTGAGCGCGCGGACATACTTCCATAATTGTGTGTGCTGGCGGGGTTCCTCGTTGAACTCATCGCAGGAGGCTTGGTATTGGCGTTCAACGTCTCCCATGCTGACGTAGGGTGTGTCTCTTTCAATGAGTAGTCGAGAGAGGGCGAGCAGCAAGAGCTTCTCATGGATTGAGAGAGCGGCTATGTAATCGGTTCGCATGGCTGGATAGACGCTCGCAATAGCCTTTCTGACATACTCGGCTGAGACTATGCGGGAACTTTCGGAATCCGCGTACTTACCGGCTCTCCAGAGCAATTCGATGACATAGCGGGCATCGCCTGCTGACCCGGCCACATCCGCCAAGAAAGAAACAGTTGCTTCGGGCACGGCGTTTTCTTTGAAAGCCAGGCTGACACGGTCGGAAATTATGCCTTGGAGTTGATCTGCGGAGTATTTTTCGAGTCTCACGAAGTTGCGTTGTAGTGTTCCCATGGTGCTCGGGTCTAGTTTGTTGAGGTATTCGGGTTCTCTGAGGATGCAAACAAGGGAGAGTCGCATGGGTGCGCCTGGACGTTCTTCCTGTATTCTCGTCAGAGTGTAGATCGGTGTGGATCCTTCCGTTTGAATCAGGCTTTCAAGCTCGTCAAGGGCTAAGATCAGGTGAGCGTTCTGATCATCTAGCATATCCATTAGAACTTGAAGGAGTTCCTCTGGTGCGAACCCACGTTTCGGAAAGTCAGGTGACAGTTTCTCGATGGTGCGTTTCATTATCAGGAAGAGACTGCCTTTGTTCTCTCTGCAGTTCACATGAACGTAGTGTAGGTTGATCTTGCGATTCTTTGCGGCCTTTGTGATGTCGAGGCCGAAACGCTGGCATAGGACGGTCTTGCCGGTTCCCACGTCGCCTGTTATCAGCACGCGTTGACTCATTGAGGCGGGTCTTTCGAGGGCAAACCTGAAGAGTTGTACGAGGAAACTCAGTTTGTCTTCTCGATGAGGGAGACGAGCGGGCACATACTCAAGTGAGAGGGGACCTTCGTCGCGGAAGACCGTTGGTCTCGATAGGACCTCCTTCACAATATCTGAAGGCAACTGTTCAAGGACCCCTACACTCTTCATGACTTAACGTGACCTGCTCGATCTTATCTGTTGTGCACGCGGATTCGATAAAAACGTGAGAGACAAGTGAAACTATGAATCGATGGAGACTACCTGAACGGCGCCTTCGATTCATCAAGAACCTTGTAAAGCTCATCACGAGCCGGCGGCTCAAGCTTCACTCGCGTTCCATCGCGTCTGACGAAGATCCTACCTTTCTCGGGCTTCCCAATTTCCCCGATTATGGACGCAGAGATCCCGTTTCGCTGAAGCGACTTCGTGATCCGATTCGCGTTCCCCGGTCTTGCTGCAATCAGCAGCGAGCCCGAGCTTAACACTCGCAGCGGATCGAGACCCAGGGCATCGCACACGGATTCTGTTTCGGGAGCCACAGCGATCCTTGACTCTTCCACCACCATGCCAGTCCTTGAGGCTTCACCAATTTCCCACAGGCCACAGACGACGCCCCCCTCTGTCGGGTCATGCATGGCATGAACACCGCCCATCTTCACTGCAATCATCGCGTCTCTCACCACGCTGATTTGCCTCGAGAACGCCTTCGCACGTTGAATGACATCATCCCCCAACGAGTGGGTTAGCTTCTCGCGGAGGTCGTATGCGAGAATTGCCGTGCCTTCAAGGCCTATCGTCTTCGTGAGTATGATTTTGTCGCCGGGCTTGGCACCTGCGGTCGAGATGTACTTGCCAGATGGGATTTCTCCGATCATCGATCCTACTATGATAGGCCTGTGGAGGCCAGGCGTGATCTCCGAGTGCCCACCTGCGACGGTGACCGATATTTCCCGTGCGGCCTCGTCCACTTGACTCATGATCTGCTCAAGAACGCCTGTGCCTGAATGTTCAGGAAGCAGCAGACAACATAGAAACCAGATCGGCTTTGCTCCGCGTGTCGCGACATCATTAGCATTCACGTGAACCGACAGCCAGCCAGCGTTTTCCTGTGCGCCCGTTATGGGGTCAGTAGTCAGGATCAGGAGCTTCCCATGGGTGCGAACTATTGCCGCATCCTCTCCCAATGCTGGACCGAGCAAGAGTCTACGATTAGGCGCGCCGGTGTGCCGAAACACTATCCGAGAGAGTGAATCTGGAGGGACTTTCCCAGTCAAGAAGGTCTCGTTGACCACTACCCTTCTCTCCGCCGCTCTCCTTCCAACCTGCTTGAGGTGAATGCATCAACCAATATCACGGTTCCTATCACCGGCAAGGTCCTTCTCAAAGGAGACTGGAACGCGGGCTCGCGCACTCAAGATCGATTTCATTCATTCAAATGGGCCAGACTCGTCATCGCCCGCAAGCATGTGGATTGAAGAAGCAAGATTTCCGTCTTGTGTTGCACCAATGCTGATGGCGGCCATGAGTGAGCGCTAGGTAGGGTCAACTTGATATGCCGATTTTGAACTGACTTTCGGTCGGGTGAGGAAGGGACGGGCTGGTCACCGATCAAGGGCGGCAAGATCTGGGGCCACCTTTCTCAGGAAGTTGTGCGCGCTGGCCACTGTATGATGTGCGGCGCCTGTGTGGCCGCATGCCCCGTGAATGTACTGTATGTCGGCAAGGACGAGGAGCCAGTGATCGTGGGGCCGTGTGCCGCATGTCAGGTCTGCTACTATAGCTGCCCACGGCTTGAACTCCCGATAGACGAGATCGAGCATCTAATCTTCGGCCGGAGTAGATCGATCGAAGAGGAGACGCTTGGAATCTACAAAGCGATCTATTCGGCCCATGCAAATGACGACGAGCTCCGTCGGTCAGGCCAAGATGGGGGCACAGCGATCGCACTTCTCGCGCACGCGCTGAACATCGGACTCATCAATGCTTTCGTCACGATGGACTTCGCGAAATCGAATTCCGCCTTTGCGCTTGGGAGCGGAATGCCGATGAAGACTGTGCCCAGGATCGGCTCTACGGTCAAAGACGTGATTGACACGGCAGGTTCGAAATATACTCATGGCGGTGCCTTGGGGGGACTATCGGACGCCGCTGCGTCGTTTACGGACGGGAGAATCGGCTTGGTCGCTCTGCCTTGTGAACTGCAAGGCCTCTGGCGTATGCACACGTCACTTCAGGCAACCTACAAGTATGGGGGTTCTGGCGTGGCTGGCGGCAGACCAACTCTCACTATCGGACTGTTCTGCTCGAAGGTCTATTATCATCAGAAACTGGTGAACGAGTTCATCCAGGAGAAAAACGGCATCGATCCCTCCAAGGTTACGAGGACCGTGATAAAGCACGGGAAGTTCAAGGTCTATGTCGGCGCTGAGGCTGTCGTCGATACTTCACTGAAGCATCTTGATGAGTACATGAGCGGCCCATGCAGATACTGCATTGATTACACCGCAGAACTTGCTGACATCTCTGTGGGAGCGATCGGCTCGCCAGATGGATGGAACACCGTGATCATCCGAACCGAAGTCGGCGAGCGTCTCCTCGAAAGCGCAAGAAAGGCAAATGTGATCGATGCAACTCCAGCGGACGCGAGTGGGCCAAGCCTGGGACCATTGATCAAGGTGGCCGCGAAGAAGAAGCTGCAGAACAACGCTTACTACCTGAGGCGAGGCATTCGCCGGGAACGTCTCATCCTAAGATAAGATCCATCAACGCGCACGCGAGATCATGCCAATGCCCAACATGTTAGCCATGGACTGAGAGAATGTGAACCATATTCACTTCACTCCCTTGGCGTTCGAGAGTCTTGGAGTAAGGTCAATGTGCACTTATGTCGAGACACGGGATGTGAAGATTCTCATTGACCCTGGAGTGGCACTAGGACCTCGTTTTCGCCTGTTCCCGCATCCCGAAGAGTACGATGCCCTGAAAGATTCACGACAGAGAATCCGCGAATACGCACGCATAGCAGATGTCCTGACCCTTTCTCATTATCATCATGACCACTTCACTCCGAACTTCACTGACACTACGTGGCTGGCCAGCAGTGCACGTGAAGCCCGAGACATCTATCACGGGAAGACCATGCTCGTGAAGGATGCGAGATCTTCGACCAACGTCAGCCAGAGAAGACGAGGATGGATCTTCCAAAGTTTCTGCCGGAAGATCCAAACCGAGATAATTGTTGCTGATGGTAAGAGCTTTGATTACGGCGACACGAAAGTCAGGTTCTCACCCGCGCTCCCGCACGGTGAAGACTCCACAGAGCTGGGCTCGGTACTGGCTACGGTCATCGAGTCTGGCTCGGAGAAATTCATTCATGCATCGGATATTCAGGGGCCAATATCGGAGACGGCGCTTCAGTTCATTCTCAGCGAGCGACCATCAGCAGTCATTGTTGGCGGTCCACCGACCTACCTCGCCGGGTATAAGGCCTCAGAGGATTCCATAAAGAGAGGCATGAGCAACCTTGCCATGATCGCTAAGAAAGTTCCACTCGTAGTGGTCGACCATCATCTGCTGAGAGCCCAAGAGTCTCTCCAGCAGCTATCCGTGATTTCTGCAGAAGTCAAGCCTCTTGGTGGCTCAATCATGACTGCTGCTGAGTACATCGGCGAACAGCCTAGGTTGCTTGAGGCAAACCGTCGGAAGCTCTACGAGGAGAATCCGCCGTCTCGGCAATTCATCAAATGGACGAAGTTGAACAAGGAGAAGCAGCGTCTGGTCAAACCGCCGCTCGAAAAAACGAGAAGAAAAAAGGGAAGGATTTCGGAGCCAAGTTAGGCTCCGATGAGCTTCTCTGCGACGAGCTTGTCTGCGATCCTGAAAGTCTTGCCACATTGTGGGCAAGCGTAGTGTTTTACGTGAAGAGCTGGTCCTCTGCCGTCCCTGGGTTGCATGTTCCATTCTTTCATTGGCCTTTCGATGTCGATTCCGCATCTTGCACATTTGGTCACTTTTTTTCACCAGGCTTTATGTCGGCGACATGGTCTGCCCCCCAGCCCGTAGGGCTGATGCGAGGGAGCCCATGCCACCGTCCATCCCCGATACCGCACAGGAGGTATATGAGCGTTCCGATGGCGGTACACGGATGTTTCTTGTCCCCCGCATGTCTCAGCATGGGGCTGCGCTTCGGAGCTGCCTGAGCACAAGGTCAACCATAGCGTCCACCGACCCCTGGACTGCTCGCGATAGCGCCGTGCCTTCGTCGAATCGCTCGCCCTCAATACCATAGACAACAATGCGGGGCGGAAGTCGGTTCATCGCTCGCGCAAGCTCCACCGCCTCTCCGACGCTGAATGCGTGCGTTGAGTAGCGTAACAATCCCGTTGGGATCCGCTGTGCTCGAGCGTCGATACGGTGAATCGTGCCTGGCTTTGCGCCTGAAGAGGCCGCGTCGACTATGATGACTGTGTCAGCCCCCTTCCATGACTCCATCAAATCCGTGCCCTCTCCACTCTCTTCAATGACCGTGACGTTTCCGAGTGAAAGCTGCCTCAAACGCCGCGCAACAACAAGCCCCACAGCATCGTCGCTACGATACTCGTTGCCAACCCCGATGACAAGAATGCGAGCGTCTGCTGGCAAGATTCTTGCCAAGCCTTCACTCGCGTTCAATAGTCAGTTTCAACGAGTGTGTAGAGCACGAAATGCATGGATCGTAATTGCGCACAGCTTGCTCGCATTGCCACGTAAGCTTCTCCTGCGTCAGTCTGAGGTTCTTCGAGACGAACTCACGGAGGTCGCTCTCGATGATTCTCTGGTTCTGTGCTGTCGGCGGAACAATCTTGGCATCAAGAATCGCGCCACTGTCGTCAATCCGGTAGCGATGGTAGAGAATGCCACGCGGTGCCTCAGTACAGCCACAACCCCTCGAAGCGCGCGGTTTCACTTCTACCGCCGGTTTCTCCGGCATCTCGTACTGCTCGATGATGCGTAGGGCTTCTTCGCAGGCGTACACGGTCTCAACGCTACGCACAATGATGCTCTTGAATGGGTTGCGGCATTCTGGTGCGAGCCCAGCGGAACGGGCTGCCTTTTGGGCTAGTGGAGTGAGACGGTCAAAGTTCAGATTGTATCGCGCGAGTGGGCCGACGAAGTACGGGCCGTGATCTTTGTAAACGGAATGGAGTGTGCTTGAGTATGGCATGTGTTCCTCGAAGAAGTGATTCTCATAGTCACGTATTGGAATGTCCAAGCCCTTGTTGGAGACGAGCCGCCCCTCGCTGAATGGGTACTCATTCGGGTGGCGGAGAGCGACAAACTCGTAGTCCTGTTCAAACTTCGGAAAGCGAAACGTCCCGACCAGTCGTGTGGTCTCAACTGCGGCGTCCCGTGCCCATTTGAGACGCTCGACAAGTGGAGCAAGTTGACGCTTCGTGGGTACCTTGTAGAATCCGCCGACTCTGACGTTGATTGGATGGATTTCCCTGCCTCCAAGCAGCGTGACGAGTTCGTTGCCTATCTTCTTCAGTTCAAGTGCACGTTGCACTTCCTTTGGATAGTCCTTCGCCATCTGGATTGCATCTTGGTATCCAAGGAAGTCAGGGGCATGGAGCATGTAGACGTGCAGTGCGTGGCTCTCGATCCATTCGCCGCAGTATATCAGTCGACGAAGTGCACGTAGTTGGCCCTCAACCTTCACACCTAGAGCGTCTTCCATTGCGTGGACAGCGCTCATCTGATAGGCGATTGGGCAGATGCCACAGATACGTGCAGTGATATCCGGAGCCTCGGTGAAGTTGCGTCCGCGCAGGAAAGCCTCGAAGAAACGCGGAGGCTCGAAGATCTTCATTTGGACATCTGTCACTTTGTTGCCTTTCACCTTCACATGGATGGCGCCTTCTCCTTCGACGCGAGCAAGGTAGTCTACATCTATTGTTCTACTTTTCATGGATCTCGCTCTCCCTGCGGAATGCTTCCGTGTTTGCGTTGAATGTGCGGAACGCGCGCATGATGTCGCGATCCTTGACGCCGAGACGGGTCCACCATTCGCTCAATGAATGAGTGTTTGGCGTCTCCTTAGGGCCGAAGCAGCCGTAGCATCCTCGGTTGTATGATGGGCAAAGTGCACCGCACCCATCATGGGTCACCGGGCCAAGGCAAGGCGTCCCGTGGGCGACCATGACGCAGACGGTCCCATGCATCTTGCACGTCATGCACACGCTGTGCGCGGGGATGTTGGGCTTGCGTCCATTCAGGGTTGCACTGAGAACTTCAACGAGCTGACGCTTGTTGATTGGACAGCCCCAAAGTTGGTAATCGACTTGCACGTGATCGGAGATCGGCGTCGATTTGCCCAGAGAATCGATGTATTGTGGAGAAGCGTATACGATGGAGGCGTACTCCTTGACATCCTTGAAGTTGCGTAATGCCTGGATTCCTCCAGCTGTCGCGCAAGCACCGATCGTGACAAGCAGCTTGGACGCATTACGTATCTGTTGGATTCGTGCGTCGTCGTGTGGTGTGGTTACTGAACCTTCGACGAGCGAAATATCGTACGGACCTTTCGCCATGACTCTTGAGGCTTCCGGGAAGTACGCGATATCTACCGCGTTCGCGATGCTGAGAAGCTCGTCCTCACAGTCGAGAATGCTTAGCTGACAACCGTCGCATGATGCGAATTTCCAGACAGCAAGTTTCGGTTTACGTTTCTGAGCCATTCTCAGACCTCTCCTTTGCCGAAGAACGGTTTGATGCGATCAAATCGAAACACTGGACCGTCCTTGCACACGAAGAATGGGCCTAGTTGGCAATGTCCGCAGAAACCAAAGCCACATTTCATATTCCGTTCCATCGAGATGTAGATGTTTTCATCCCGCACGCCACGTTTCTGCAGGTCCGCGATCGTGAATCTCATCATTATCTCTGGTCCGACGATCATTGCTATCGTATTGGCTGGGTCAAAATCCGCTTTCGGTATGAGCGTTGTTACTACTCCTACGTTGCCTCGCCATTGGCCAGTGGCTCGATCCACGGTGACATCGACCGAAAGCTCAGGGCGCTTCCGCCATTGCTCGATCTCCCGTCCGTATACGATATCCTCCGGGGTTCGAGCACCGTAGAGAAGGAAGAGTTTGCCGTAGTCTTCTTTCTTAGAAAGCAAATGATACAATGACGGACGGAGCGGGGGAAGACCGATTCCTCCCGTCACGATCACAACGTCATGCCCTTTGGCTTGTTCAACCGGCCAACTTGTTCCAAATGGTCCACGAACACCAATCAAGTCACCACGACGCAGTTTCCACATCGCCTTCGTTACCGTCCCAACTGCGCGCGTGGTGTGCACGAGCGTCTCTGGTTTGGCGGGATCGCCGCAGATCGAAATTGGGACCTCGCCCACACCGAAGACATAGAGCATGTTGAATTGTCCCGGGAGGAACGATGGTGGACGTGCTTCGTTCTTGGGTTCCAATTCAATCGTGAATGTATCGTACGTCTCTTGTTGTAGGCCCCTGACGAGGTAGGGATGCGTGAGCATTGGATTTGCAGTCATGTCTTTTCCATCCTGCATCTCATGAACGCGCTTTGTAGACATCTAGGAGTTGCAGCCTCGCGGCCTCAAGGCGCTCCACTATGATGCCGGCGAAACGTCTCAGCAGCTCGTAGCCAAGGTCATGGTCTTCTTCGGATTTCGTACGAAGACACTTCCCGTCGAGGGCAATTGCGCGCGTAAGCTCTAGCGCCTTGACATCGAAGCGCCAGTGGTATGGCGGAATAAGCCAAGACCAACCGAGCACTTCACCTTCTCCGATGGTCTGAACTATGATTGGACCACGCTCAGCACCTTGTATCTGCACCGCCACCTTGCCTTCGCGGATCATGTAGAACTCGTTGGCTTCTTCACCTTCGTGGGAAAGAAATTGACCCGCGTTGAATCGCACGTTCGATGCGCATCCCACGAGGATTTTCAGATGCTCGGGCTTAAGCCCTTTCAGGAATGGGTGTTTCGCCAAGATGGGTTCGAGTGTTTCCATTCTTTTTCCCTCGCTCATGTGACCGATTTGTGACTTAATTCACTTTCCCGAATTGCACGCGCTTCCTCGGTGATGTCAATCGCCACCGGGCACCATGTGATGCAACGTCCGCATCCCACACACCCCGAGACGCCGAACTGGTCGATCCATGTGGCCAATTTGTGGGTCATCCACTGACGATAGCGGGCCCTCGGCGAGTAGCGGATACTTCCACCGTGAATGTAAGAGAAATCCATCGTGAAACAGACATCCATCCTTCGCCGACGCTCTGCCACTTGCCCAGAAAGATCAGTGTAGTCTTCCACGGTCGTGCAGAAACAGGTCGGACATACCATGGTACAGTTCCCGCAAGTGAGACACCGGGAAGCCGCATCTTCCCATCGTGGATTCTCATAATTGCGATAAAGTAGCTCCTTGATCTCAGCCGTGTTCAAAGTTCTGCCCATCTGCTTGGAGCACTTCTCCACAGCACCTTCAGCCGCAGCTTTCTCCTCTTCGCTTGCTTCTCTGTGTGTAACTTCGCCAAGGACCGACGCGCCGAGTTCTGTGCCGGCCTCCGCTAGGAAGTAGTGGCGCTCGGTGTTCACGAGCTCTGTTACGGCCAGATCAAATCCAAAAGTCGCTTTAGGCCCGGTCTTCATCGAAGTGCAGAAACATGTTCCACCGGCTTGTACACAGTTGACAGCAACTACGAAAAGGTTCTCCCGCCGTGACTTGTAAGGCTCGTCAACATATTCTCCGGCTGTGAAGATCTTGTCCTGAACTGCTATGGCATGCAGTTCACAGGATCTGACGCCAACGAACGCGAACCTCGGCATCTCCTCCTTGTTTCCGACGGTCTTGAGACCTATCTCAGCACTCTTTGCCTGCCACAAGCGAGCTTCTGGCTCGAGAAGGAACCGCTTCCATGAGTGAGGGCCTACAACGTAGCCGAAGAGCGCACTGTCGGCACGCTTCTTGAGGTGATATGTACCGGCATTCTGTTCGTCGGTCCACCCCGCCGGCAGATCCTTGAGTGAACTCACCTCATCGTACACTATGGCCTGGTCACGGATAGTTGGTCCGATAACGCGATATCCTTTCTTGCCCAGAGCATCGAGAAGCTGCTGAAGATGTTGACGCTCTAGAACCACTTTATCCCCGATGTGCAAGGCCGGTCCCACCGTTTATCTCGTGTTCACCGCTGACCACCGATGACACTAATCTATCTTGCGGGCTCACTGTAACATGCCTAGCAGGTCGTGCATACAGGATAGACTGATATTTACCCGGTTCGAGAGCGAGATATTCGAAGAGCCAAGCCTCACGCGAACGTGCAAGGAGACCCAAACGAAACTAACCCCTAAAAGACCCCGAAACCGTCACGGTTCAACTCTGAGCCCCTTTCGCATCTCAGGCCGTCCGCTCGCTGCGTAATCTCAACCTGGGGGGCAAGACCTCAGCGAGGCCATGTCCGAGCGCTCAGAAAGTGCGGAGCAACCTCCACAACCGCGTGGAGAGGGGACCACAAGACAGGCGAGAATCGAATTGTGAAAGGTTTCGGCTACTGCGACTTGTCAGGTTTAGATTTGCCGTTCGTGGCAAGCATGGCCATGAGCTTTTGATCCTCAAGCGCGAGCTCTCTAAGCAACTCGGCGTTGGGACCTTTCGCTTTCTCCATATTCAATCCAGTCCTGAACTTGCTCAACAGTCTTGGTCGCGAGGCGACTGATAAAAAGTCTTGGCCACTAGGTGTGCTGTTCGATGGCTCGCCCCGTCAAAGGCGTGTAGTTTCACGAGTTCCTTCATCAACCATGCAGCTTGGTATGCCAGTCCCTTAGTCTCGACTTTGATCATTCGATCGATGACAGTCTGAATGGCTTCAGGCCTGAGCAGGGGTCTGTGGGGGTGTTCTTCGCCCCCGACATCTAGGACAATGATGTTTGCATCAATGACGTCTTCCACGACTGGATACCAAACGCGTCTTGATTCACCGGCCGCCATCGTTTAACTCTTAGAGAAGCTCTTGGCAGCCTACGAGCAGAACAAGACCAAGTAGAGCGTGTCGTGACTTCTAGTCTGATATTACACAATTTTATATATTGCACATACATGTAGCATAGATGCAGCATGGGTGCCTCCTGTGACACCAATGCTGGAGAACAGAAGAGTAGAGTAGTATGGGCAGGTCTGTCAGAAGGGGGAAAGGGTCCACCGTAGCGCATGAACCGAACTTGACAACGATCCTCATGGTGGAGAGGGCGATTCACAAAGCCAAGGGCTACCCGACGAAAAGGCAACTCTGGAATAGCTTGCCTAAGCGTGTCCAGTACCAGACGTTCAACCGGATCATTGATTACCTCCTTAGTAGCAACAAGATAATTCTGAACGGCCATGAGATTGTTTGGGTGTTTCCCGACAATCCAAAACTCAGGAGACTGCTTCGGACGAGCCGTAGGGTTCTCTAGCTAGTCTTGGTACCCGAAACGTTCGTCGTACTCGTCGTGAGATAGAAGTTCCAGTAGGACGACTGCTGTGCCCCCACCTTCGAACTGAAGCGTGTACGTGAGACGATACCCTTGCCGCAAATCGCATTTGAAAAGGTTGGTTAGACTCCATTTCTTGACATAGTATTGGGGCCACCTGTCCTTCTGCACTTTATCCCCCTTGGCGAAATCTTGGAACAGCTCTTGCATGAGTTGGCAAATCTCGCCGAAAAGGACGCTATTCTTTCTTGTGTGTTTCTTTACACATCGGCGAAAGTCACCTGTATCCTTCACGCTCGAAGCATTATGAGACGCCGCGGCTGGTGGCGACAATCAGTCACGACCCTCGAACACAAATTTGAAGGCGACCTAGTAATATAACATGGGCGGGTGGTTCTATCCTGGTTTGCAGAATCATGAATCCGCTATCGTTTAACTCTGAAAGAGCGTTCGGGCACCGAACCGTTAGGGTTGTGCGTGAAATGGCCCAACGTTACGCCGTCCAACCAAAAGCACCAATCATACCCCACTCGGTCATAGAGTGATACAGACACGTCCAGAGCACCACCCAAACCCTCTCTAAACATCAATTCCGCCGACAAGACTGATATTTACCCAGCTTCGAGAACGAGATGGCAGAAGCACCATGCCTTACGTGAACGTGCACGGAACTGATCTGTACTACGAAGCCCACGGGCGTGGCGAACCACTAGTACTTCTACACAACGGTTTGGGATCCACGAAGAGCTTCACAAAGCAGATGCCAGAATTCTCTAAGAGTTTTAGAGTCGTTACCTACGATCGGCGCGGATATGGACGCTCAGCCCATGCGACCTCCCTCAAAAAGGGCTGGCTCGAAGAAAGCGTCAATGAACTGTCTCGTTTCCTTGATGAGATCAAAGTTGACCGGGCACATCTCTGCGGCGTATGCGTCGGAGGCGCTATTGCGCTTCTTCTTGCGGTCAAGAATCCCTCAAGAGTGGACCGCATTACGGTAGCGGGAACATGCTGTTTCGGCGAAGCAGAGAACTCCCCAAAAGCATTGAAACTCTATCCAGACCCAGATCAGCTACCACCTGACTGGTTGCGTGAACTTACGGAACATCATGGAGAAACGGGCGGGAAGGATCTGTACCGGGTCTTCTATCAAGCGATAAGGGAAGAGAACGGTTACCCGTTCAAGGAATACGACCTAAGACCAAAACTTCCCCAAGTGAAGAGCCCAGTCCTTGTCATCCATGGCGACAAAGACAACCTCTTCAACCTCGAACAAGCCTTCACGATGCACAAACATCTGCGGAAAGCACGCTTGCGCATCATTCCCAACTGTGGCCACCTGCCAAATGAAGAAAAACCCGAAGACTTCAATCGAGAAACCTTGAGTTTCCTTCGAAGAAGTTCAGACTAGTCGTTCAGACTCGGAATTCCACATGTGCGTGCTACCGAATCAGTCTGTCTCAACATCAACCTTCACTTCGATTCCCTTGCGCACGCTCTCCGTGACGATGCAGAAATCCTCATAGACTTCCAGGCATCTCTTCGATCTTGACACGTCCTCTGCCCTGATGATTGGGTGGAGTTTCACTTTCAACCCTGCGATCCTCCATCGTCCTTTCTCATTTCTTCGCATCACCGTCTCCACCGACGCTTTCAGATCGTCAACTTCTACTCTCGCCTTGCTGAGGCAGAAGAGCAGGCTCGAACTCAGGCAATTGCCAACGGCCGCAGAAAGCAAGCGTGAGGGGTTCGGACCGGCATTCTTGCCTAGTGGCTCAGCCTCATCGGTAACGAGTTCCGGCATGCCGGGCAAGTCGAATTCCACTTTGAACTGATAGTCTTTGACTCTGCTCAACTTCGTGACGAATACTTTCTGCTCGGAAGACAACTAGCTCACACATCTACAGATGGCAGGCCGGGTCAATGAATCTGATGGTTTGAATGGCGCAGGAGCGCGCCCATGCTGAGTCGTCCAAACTTGGGCGTACCAGTGTCACAGAGCAGTCAGCCATGCTGCAACGGCTCTTCGCGGGAGCTAGTGGTCGATTCCTGGGAGCACCACATCAGGTGAATAAGCGCATTTGACCTTGTACTTCGCGACGCAATCTCTGCACTTCTCCTCATCGCAGAGTTGCGTGCTGAGATACTTCTCTCCGCCATCTGGCGCCATAGCAACGACCACTCCTCGAGCGAGAGTCTTTGCCTTCTCCAGAGCCACATGCAGTATGGCTCCCGTGCTCGGCCCGCAGAGGACGGCCTCTTCGAGTGCGAGAAGGCGCGCCATGTCCTCGGCTGTCTGAAGGTTCACGTAGTGCCTCTCATCAACTGCCTTGCTTTCGAATATAGTCGGGACATACTGAACTTCGAGGTTCTTGAGCCCCTGGATCGGAGTCTTGCTCTCAGGCTCAACGGCGATCACTTTGACCTCGGAATTGTATTGGCGGAGTTTCCTAGCGACCCCCATGAGTGTTCCTGAAGTGCCGATCCCCCCGACGAAATGTGTGACTCGTCCTTGCGTGTCTTTCCAGATCTCTTCAGCGGTCGTCTCGTAGTGTGCGAGAACATTGTACTTGTTTTCGAATTGATTCGGCATGAAGTATTTGTCAGGATTCTCTTCAACAATCTTCCTAGCCAAATCCTCGGCGCCATTCATTCCTTTGGCGCCGGGAGACAGGACGATGCGAGCTCCGTATATCATTAGCATCTTTCTTCGTTCCATAGTCATTGTCTCGGGCATCACGAGCACGAGCTTGTAGCCTTTCACTGCACATGCAATTGCCAACCCTATGCCTGTGTTTCCGCTCGTCGGTTCGATCACAATCTTGTCCTTTGTGAGAACCCCGTCCGCCTCAGCATGCTCGATCATGTACTTCCCAATACGATCCTTCACCGAACCCCCGGGGTTGAATTTCTCCAATTTCAGGCAGATCTCGACATTCGGATTCGAATTGACGCGGTTAAGCCTAAGCATCGGAGTGTTTCCAATCAACTGCAGAACACTATCAACGATCATGAGAAACATGCATCCTGTTGTTTCGGCACTCTCAAGAGCGTGCCCGATAATAAGCGATGCCATAGAAAACGCGAAAAGAGAATCCCAGATTATTATGCTTCAAGAAACTCTACAAAAGTGAAACGTGACAAAACGGTCGCGTGTAGTCCTCACACACAGATCCACTCCAAGAAAGATGAAGAACGAGTTAGGGGGAGAATCCCGTGACCAACTTCAGCGTAAGCGCTGTGTTGATGTAGCGAAAGAATGAGGATAGGGGGGTGCTCAGTTCTCGGGTTTCTTCCACGGTTTTACAATCACAACAGCGACTGCGATGACTCCTAGCATGACAGACTGAACTCTTGTACGTTCGCGTCGAACCCTCCACACGCGTCATAATAGGAATAAGAAGGCAACGTAGAGCATCATCAACATTGCGATTACGAAGTAGGAGAACGAGTCAGTTTCGGCCAGCCCAGTTCTGGCCAACCAACTCAGCCGAAGTCTCCTCTTCTCACCGTCGATCGTAAGGGTGACTTCGCTTCCCTGGGAAAACATCGCTGCACGTGAAATAGTGACGACCGGGTCAGCCAGGAGGTTCTCCAGTTCTCGAGCGGAAGATAGAAGGTAGCCACTGTGTTGGGAGGCGCGCCGGTGGGCGGCTAACCACGCAAATGAGATAGCAAGTCCTACGAGACATAGAGCGCGTGTGAAACCAGCAGGCAGGGGATGATTGTTGCCGATTGTCAATATGATTGCGCCTAGAAGGAGGCTGTTGGCAACGACCATCATGTTGAACCTAGACCAGATCATTCGGGTTTTTGCAATCCAAATGGTAAGGGCCGCTTGATAGCCAACCCTAGCATTCTCTAATCGGTCCACGGAGGGGTCCATGTCCCGCACCAAGCGAGACGGCGCTTGTGTCTCAGCAGGCGGAGACACCGGTCTCTCCCGGACTCGCGTCCCGCATTTCGAACAGTAGCGAACTCCTTCACTCAGGGGTTCGCCACAGTTGGGGCATTCCATTCTGAGCCTCTCTGATGACCAATGGGCGGATGTGGTAGAGATAATAAGCTAGTGGAATCTTTCACCAGACTTGCGGGTGAATTCTGCACCGCTTTCCCTGATAGCAATGTTCGCTCATTGTTACAAGACCCATGAGGCCCGGGACTCCCTCAGAGAACTGACTCGCTCGTATCCTACACTATCAAGGACAGTCTATTGCGAAGGCCAGCCACAAGTCCTTCGAACACCAAAGATAGTCTAACCGGATCGCTGAACCACTCAGCGCGTCCCTTGCTGGCTATCTCCGCAGTGCTGCTTCATGCCTATTGAAGCGAATACCTTACGACCCTTATGCCAGGCGAACCGTCTCTCCAGCTGTAGCAGTATTCACCGAATTTCGAGCTCTCGTGAGCACAACCCGTCCTTCGTATTACGCCAAGCCGAGAGAACCTGGAATGAATTCCCTCGTAACGGTGAGATTATGCATTCCCCCATTTGGGAGCGTAGCAGGTACCCTTGTACGTTGCGTGGTGGGCTACCCTGATTTCTGTCTTCTCACCACGCAGTAGTTTCTGATAGGATTTCAGAGAATAGTCCATGAGATCGCCTGAAGAAATTTCGGCTCGAATGAATCTGGATTCCTGCATCCACTGTCCTAGAATCCACTTAGTGTTCCAAGTCACACCGCGACCTTGGCTCAACCGGGATGCGTGACCTCGCACAGTTGACGCTTGAGTTGATCCAAGATTCCTTTCAAGGATGATTCAGTTACAGTCAGTCTGGTCTGCATCTACATCTTGCAGAAGCATTCCATCAGATAGCTGGTACCGCGTGGTTGAACAAAGTCGTTCTCGATCTTGCTTCGGTCATGTAATCAAGGAGTCGCCAGTCAGGTCTTTCTATGTAGGTGAGTGCCAACTTTGAGTAGAGTCCCTTGACGACTATGCTTTCTAGTACCTTGCTGGTCGTTGTCCCAAAGACTGTGTCCATGGCCGTTGTGAACTCATTCAATTTCTCAGGTATGCGACTCTTTATGATGACATGATTCTTCTCAAGCAGATCGAAGAGCGTCTTCTTGGGAATCTCCCCCAGAATTGTAGCGAAACTCTCGTCCAGCGATTCAACAAGTAACCTGTCTAACTCAGATGTTGCAACAGGGAGACTCCGTCTCGGCATACCCACGACCCCAATTTGGTGTAACAGATCTACCTGAAGATAGAGAGAATTCGATAGATAAGTGAATCTAGATCGAAACGATGAAGTTCACACAAACCGCCAAATGCACAACGAGGCACCAGACTCTTCTGTTAGGGTTGTTGTCATAGAATAGAATCCGATTTCTTCTATACCGCTGCATGTCAGAATCCAATCAGAAGCGTCTCCCTCAACCCTTCTCCTCGCTCAACCGTTCTCGTGTTTTCTGAAACGTCGCCCACAACCACAAAATACCCGTGGCGTAGACATTTCTCTGAGCTAACTTGGAGAGATCCAGCATTGTCAGCGCGTTGCTAGGGCTGGCTCCAAGTGATCATGCCGTCCTATTCTATTCGGATATCGATATGAAACGCGAACTGGTTTTTCCCTTCATTCAAGAAGCGCTCGACAAACATGGACTTGCGCTCTATGTGACCGAGGACGAGCCGTTTGACGAGTTGAGAGAAGCGATGAGACACTGGGGTATCTATGTCGACAAATACGAGAAGGACCGTTCGCTGACAATAACTGACCATGAAACGTTCACGGAGGCAGAGGACCGACTGAGCGATCTCAAGACCAACCGATTGCTGAGTGATCTACTAGACCTACTCGTAAGACGGGGCGTACCTGTCAGGATCGTGGCGGATGCCACCTCCCTTGCCAAACGTGGAATCGTTGAGAAGTTGGTGCAAAGGGAGCGAGCCCTCGGGAGACACTTGGAACTGCCGTTGACCATGATCTGCTGCTACGAAGACAAGCTGGCGAACTTGAAGGACGGCGAGTTTCTGATCAACACGCTACAAGCACACAGCCACGCCGTCTTCCCAGGCATAGCACTACGTCTAGCCTGATGACGCTACTCACGCCCGAAGCTGGGACCTCGACTTTCAGCGAAGAGAAGACGCTTGCCTCGCCTTAGCTTCCAAGACAAACAGCCTCTCAAAGAACAAGGACCTCTCACGCACTGTCCTGAAACTCAGGCCAGGGTGACGCATCATCAGACGCTCGGGATCATTTAGCGAACTAACTACCAGCATCCCCCGCCCATTCCCGACCAAGTGTTGAGTGAGCTCGTCGAGGAATCTGCTGATCACTTCTGTTCCATGCTTTCCTCCATCTGTGGTTCGATCACGTATCGTGGATGAAGGCAGGTAAGGCGGGTTGAAAACGACAATGTCAAACCGTTCTGGAATCTCTGAGAATAGGTCGCAAGTGACGAGCTTGATCGATATTCCCATTCTATCGCTCGTGAGTTGCAGAGCCCTGATCGCTTCGATGTCTATGTCTGATGCGGTTACATCCGCGCCTCTTCTGGCACAGTACGCTGCTAGGATCCCGGAACCTGTCCCCATATCGAGAACGCGCAGTCCGTGGAGACTCGACTCTGCGAGTGCTTCCAGCATAAGGAATGAGTCTTCTCTAGGCTCGTACGTGGTCGCGCCTCCGTTCCTAGTTGCTAGGAACTCTGCGACGAAATCCTCGATCCGAAGATCTCCTAAGCTCGGGTCACTTGCGGTCATGGTTCCTTCATGAACTGCACAAATTCCTTGACAGTACGGGGTTTGAGGACGTAGTTGTGCGACTTTTCGTACGCGATTGTCGAGTGCGGTTTCGCTCCATAATCGTGTCCTGGGTATACTTCCACATCGTCAGGCAGTTTCATCAACTTGTTGAACAGGCTATCATACATCTGCTCGGAACTTCCTCCGGGCAAGTCAGTTCTTCCGCACTCACCTACGAATAGTGCGTCCCCTGTCATGAGTTTGCCATTCACCAAAACGCACACATGATCTGGAGAGTGACCTGGTGTGTGGATGAGCTTCAGCTCTAGTGAACCTACGTGCAGTGTCTCGCCGTCTTTGATGCTGATATCCTTGCGGCTCCTTGAAGCTTCATGTGCGACTATCTTCGCGCCTGTTGCCCTGGCAAGTTCATCGTTTCCAGACACGTGGTCAGGGTGTTGGTGGGTGTTGATTGCGTAGATGATCCGCAGTTTGTTGCTTTTCGCAACATCTAGAATCCTTTCCACGTCCCAAGCGGGATCCACCACAGCCGCAAGCCCCGCCTTTTCGTCTCCAATCAGGTATGCGAAGTTCTGCATCGGTCCCACAGGAATCTGCTCGAATATCAGTACGCTTCACCTTCAGACGGAGGCCACAGGACACTCTGCCTCTCAGAAATGGGTTTCGTCTTGGATCTCTGTTACGTCCTTGTTTGGCGGGTTAGGCTGTTGCCGGTCGTTTGGTGGGTGCGCATTATCTGTTAGCGTTTGTTCGCCCTGCTTAGTTTGTTCAATACCCCAGCGTATCTTATTCCAAATTCGTTCATGTACGAAGTAGGCAACGGTCGTGTAGATGTTGCTGATTACCATGAAGCCGAGTGCGACATCGACTCTTCTTGTAAGGAGGTAGATTACAGAGAGGTCTAGAACGACAATTACGGCTCTGTACGTGATCGCCTTAACTAAAGACCGCTTGGTTGTTCTACGTCCATCAATCATTTCTTATCGGTAACGACTCTCTGTAACCGTGCATTTTGGATTATCGTCAGCCACTTGCTTTCTCCCTTAACCTTGATTCCCGCAAGTTCCGCCTGAGTTCTGCCGCCAAGGCTGTCAGGCGGCGAGTTCGCGGAGTTTCCTCAGGTTGGTGACATCTGTTGCACGCTCGTCAATAGGCGTCTCCAGTATCAGCGGCAGCCTGCGAAACACGTCATTGTGTAGTATGGCTCTGAATCCCTGTTCGCCAATATGACCCATGCCAATGTGTTCATGCCGATCGAGGCCAGAGCCCAGCTCTCCTTTCGAGTCATTTGCATGAACGACTTTTGGCGACTCAAGGCCGACCGTCCGCTTGAGCTCAGCCACGGTGCTCTCAACTGATGCCGCGTCTCTCAAATCGTATCCTGCATTGAACGCGTGACACGTGTCGAAGCAAACGGCTACGCGCGATTTCTCTTTGACGCGGTCTATGATTTCCTGAATGTCCTCAAACGTGGATCCCATGCTGTTCTTCGTCCCCGCCGTGTTCTCAAGCAGCAGCATTGTCTCCCCCTTGGAGGCGTTGAAGGCCGTGTCAATTGCCTCAACGAGTCGTTCAAGCCCGATTGCTCTGCCTTTGCCAAGATGGCTTCCAAGGTGCGTCACAAGGTAGGGTATCCCGAGCACACTACACCGTTCAAGCTCAATGATCAATGATCTGAGGGACTTCTTGTAGAGCCCTTTCTTTGGACATGAGAGATTCGGGAGATAGGGCATATGCGCGACCGCAGGCGCTATGGCGGATGCCTTCAGCTTATCTCGAAACTGAGTTGCTTCCTCGGGAATGAGTTTCTTGAGTTTCCAGCCGCGGGGGTTTCGCGTGAAGATCTGGAAAGTGTCACAGTTCCTCTCCCTCGCGCGATCAACAGCTTGATCGATCGATCCCGCTATTGATACGTGCACTCCACACTTGATCTGACCACTTGAAGGCATTTCAGCAGCACCACTGATTTCGAGATGCACTAGGTGGGTTCAGAATGAGAGAAAAGATGGATAAAAAAAAGGGTGTTGTGTCTTTCTTCAACGATCGATCTCTCAGCTGTTCTAGGCACGCTTCTTCAGCTTAATCTCGATTGTCGAAACATTTCTGGATTGTTCTCCCTCACTAGCGATTACCTCTGTGCCGATCAGGACATCGGTGATCTCCAGCTTACCATCGAAGAAGCGTCTCCTGCAGACCTCAACAACATCGACTGCCTTAGAGATGGCTCTTCCTCGAGCTTTCACTGAAATATCGCCGCCGCCCGTGTTCGCCTGCATCACAATCGCGGTACAATAGGCCATGAGTTCCTTCTTGCCGATCAGGACAGTATTCGGAGGTACGCCGCTAGGACGACCCGGAGAAGGACCGGCACTGGTTGGTTTTTCTGTCAAGCACTGTTCACCTCCCGAGCACTTGGATTGCTGAACGCAAGCCCGAGAGGGCCGCTTGATTCCTTAAAAGAGTTACGTCAACTCTCGAACTAACGTTCCCACACAACTGATCAGTGTTCGCGCATTGAGACTTGCTCGACGTTTGCCGAGCGCAACCCAAGTGTAACTGGTGATTGAGCATTTGCGAAAAGCCAATTAGCAGGGTAGAACCGCCCTTAGGCTTGATGGCCGCCGTAGCGTAGAGGAGTCCAAACAACTCCACGAAACTTGGTAGCGTATAGACCACAAGAATGGGTACACGGCTGTGGACCCTACGGGGCGAGTTCAAATCTCGCCGGCGGCCCTCAACAACTACATCTCACAACCCGCCATCCGTGAATTGGACCACAAGGACATGAGACACTACTGATCGAACACGGTCTGCATTTTTGGAAAAGCGCTAAATCCTCAGCAACTCCATGGCCAGTTAGAATTTGTGGTGATCTGCATGCGCTACGATTACCGGAAAGTGGCTGGGGCACTGGTGTTCGTTGGTGGATCGCAGTTCGTGGTGGGAATGCTGGTGGCGGAGGCCTTGTACCCGGGGTACAGTATTTCGCAGAACTACATCAGTGATCTGGGAGTTGGACCTTCGGCGATTATATTCAACTCATCAGTCTTCCTGCTTGGCCTTCTGGTTGTTGCTAGCGCATACTTTGTCCACAGCTCCTTCAGAAACCACTTGGCCACGATTTTGCTTGTGCTAGCTGGTGTTGGAGCGATGGGAGTCGGGGTATTCCCAGAGAATAGCCCCGCCATGCATGAGATCGTCTCAGACATCGCCTTCATCTTCGGAGGATTACTTCCTATCGCTGCGTACAGATTGGTGAGAAAACCCTTCAGCTACCTTTCCGTCGTGATGGGTCTGTTCTCATTGTCGGCGATGGTGCTCTTATCAGCCCAGTACTCCTTCGGCCTTGGGGAACAATACTTCTTGGGTCTAGGTCCAGGCGGCATGGAGAGAATGATCGCGTACCCAGTACTGCTGTGGGAGGTAGCTTTCGGCGGCCATCTAATGGCCTCCTCACAATAGCTAGCGCAACAACCTAGCCACATATTGAGATACAATGTGGACTTCGGGGACGCGCGTGTCTACTTGGGCCATTTCCTGTCGAAGTAGATGCTCTTCCCAGAAACGGAGATTGGGATCCCCATCACGACAGTCGATCCGGTGAGATAGCCTAGTCGCTTTGCAGCTGTTCCCGCACGATACATGATCCTATTGTCGACGTTGAGGTCGCCCGCCATCTTCACCGCAGAACCGAGAGCTATCCCCAAGTCAATCGCCTTGAAGACACAGGTCGGTCCCTCAAAGTCAAGGCCCATGGTTCTGGCGGTAGCGTCAAACTCCTGACAGGTCGAGTGCCCACATGCTCCGCAGGACAAGCCGAAACTCTTCTTGCCATTCGCGCCCACGAGGAGGAGAGCCTCCGAGCGCTTCAGGTTGTCGGCGTCGCGTCTGAAGCCGTCGATCTTTCGCTCGTCCGCCATCTTCTCCATCTCGGTCGCAATCTTGTCCTTCTCGCTCCCCGTGACGAGGACGGTATCGACATCGTCAACTCCCCCTGACTTTGGAGCAGTGCGACACGAAAGCATCATCAGTTCTGCCGCGCGCAGAAGACCCTGTTTCTCACCATCTCTGCTGATTACAACTGGCATATGAGTTCCCTTCAATATCGAGCGCGTAAGCGAAGGGTATCTTCGCATTGTTATGGCTTTTCATCAAAAGATCTCATTGAATGAAACCGAGGTCGTCGATGAAGTTCTTGTCCTTCGAATCCTGAATCGCCAGGCCAGTTCGAATCAGATGGCCTAAGACCCGTTGAGCGAGCAGTCTGGCGACCGTGTTCTGGGCGGCCTCCTCACTCTCCGACTATTCCTCCGCTTGCGCAATTACTTTCCAGGCGATCTCTTGGAGTTCGTTGCATCTCTCTTGTGTGGCGGGGGGCGCCTGCCGCGATAGCGACCTCTTGGCGGCAGAGGCGGATGAAGCGTCGAACCAGCCCGTCTAAGCGCTCGTGATTGTTTGATAACTGATTTAGGTTGTTTGACATTTCCCTGAGATGCTCCTCGTCGATCATGCGCACGTACCGCGAGAATTTCATGCCGCGGCTTCGCGCAAGCGCCAGCAAGGCAGCCCGGTAGGACCTCGGGAGTCTATATGCGATCCTCGCGTCAGCCCGTCTCAAAGGCGAACAGATCCATGAGCGCGGGTTCACCTGCAGCGCGTGTGTACATAGGCTGCTTTGATGAGCGTATCAATCATGTCGTCCCGGATCTTCGGCACATCAGCTGCAACCCAGACTGTGTCCAGCATACGACGAAGCTGTAGTATGTAGTTCCGGAGGGGACCCTCTAGGGGTGCTCTGTTAACTTAGCGAGGGGTCACGGGGTAGTTTGAAATACATCAACGGCTCGCGTCGGCTCGGTTGACTTTCTCCTAGTCGAAAACCGTTCTTTTCGTAGAATCCTATGGCTTCTCTCTTGGCGTTCACTATCACATACTGGCATCCGAATGTTTCTCTTGCATCTATCGCTTTCTTCAAAGCAAACTGGCATAGAAAAGTCCCCACATCTTGAAGGTGATGTCTCCTATCAACTGCCAAGCGTCCTATCAGCAAGGATGGAAAGTTCCGATACTCTGTTTCGGGAAGGTCTCCCTCTGCTACTCGCTCAACCGAGAGATGGGCCATCGATAGAGTGATGAAACCGACCAGAGTCGCACCTCTCAACGCAAGGTGCACCGTGCCAGAACCATCTAACTGTTGAGGTATCGCTTGCAACCAGAGATATTCGTTCAGTTCTTGATGACCGCAATCAAAACAGCCGACGTCATCTTCAAGTGTGAGCTTGCGAATGACAAGCGTCAAGAGGCCTTGGCTACTTGCTAAACGCTCGGACAGCTTCCTTCAGAATCTCTATCTGCTTCTTGGTCGGAGGCTCTGCCGCATCCTTCAGAAAAGCCTCTGCTTCCTTACCTTTGAGGATAGGAAGGGGGTCTGGAAGCATTGATTTCACACCTAAGGAAAGCATTGTTGCGTTTTTATGTATATAAACTAGACAAAGGTTCGGATATCAAGAAATACGACTATTTCCCTGAAAAAGGCCTATTCTATGCGTGTTCTTGCGGCTTGTCTGATTAGGTCGAGCCATCGGTTTGTGCCTAGTTGTATTGGTATTGCGGCTTACCCCATACCGAGGCGACCCGATCAGGACAAATGGGGAAAAATCACCACGCGATAAGTTAACACCGTACCCTAGGGGGAGTAGGGGCTCATTTCTAGATACCATAAGTATTCTCACATCCCGAACGGATCGAGGAGCGACTGCTGCCCTGCTACCGCCGCCTGTAGAGGGGAACCTTCGGAGGATCCTAGTTGCGGACGATCAGCTACTTGAATGTGGGTCGCTGGCCAGCAATCATCTAGGCAACCGACAGATGCTTCTTGAAGCGTTCTACTGATGATCGAGGCGAGCTGGTCTCCGAAAGGTTAAAAGTGCTTTTTCCTCGTATCGGCGAGTAGGGCCGGTAGTTCAGCCTGGTATGCCCATCGCTGGGGCCGAAGAACGTCCGGTTTGCAAGAAACGCCAACCAACAATCCGGAAGGCCGCGGGTTCGAATCCCGCCCGGTCCACC
>CAVWAQ010000009.1:0-64377 GCA_963753065.1 Candidatus Bathyarchaeota archaeon
GGGAACGGTACCCGAGCTATAGACGGACCAATCAAGAATCCATTTGATCATGTGTGTGCCAATCAGCGGTGCGCACACGCGCAAGAAAAGACAGCCCGGTATTGTGCGTGGGGTAGGCTCGTGCGAGCGCCTGAATTTGCACCATTACATGAGTGATTCCTATACGTGTGGTTCAACTGGTATTGCTGGTTCCAGTTTGCGCAGGTTCTCGATCATCTCGTTCACGACTGTGACGAACTTGTCGCTTTCGGATGCGGAGATCCATTCAAGCCTGACACGTTCGTCTGGAACGCCCATTTGCCTCAGGAGCTTTCGCAGCAGCGTGAAACGTCTGAGGGCCTTGTAGTTCCCGTTAATGTAGTGACACGTTCCCGGGTGGCATCCTGCGATTAGGACCCCATCATAGCCTTCTTCAAGGGCTTTCAGGACAAAGCTTGGGTCGATCCTGCCGGAGCATGTCACGCGAATCGAGATCAGATTCGGATCGTAATGTTTCCTAGTGGTTCCCGCAAGATCCGCGCCTGCGTAGGCACACCATCTGCAGAGGAATGCGAGAATCTTAGGTTCGTTCAACGCTTCAGTTCCTTCCTGCGCGTATCATTGCCATGATCTGGGTGTCGGTCAGGTTCCTTAGCGAGAGGGCGCCGGATGGGCAGGATGCAACGCAGGTTCCGCATCCTTCGCAGAGCGCTTCAGCGACCTCTGCAATCTTCCTCTCCCTGTTCATGCTGAGCGCTTCAAAGGGACAGGCTGGTACGCAGATACCGCAGCCGCTGCAGAGTTCGTTGACAATTCGAGCCACCGTTGGCTCGCGTTCGAGGGTTGGGCTTGACAAGAGGTTCAGAGCTTTGCTGGCTGCACCGCTGGCTTGGGCCACCGTCTCCGGGATGTCCTTCGGCGCTTGTCCCGCACCTGCTAGGAAGATCCCTGCAGTTGCACTTTCTAGAGGGCGGAGCTTCGGATGTGCCTCAGCGAAGAAGCCGTTCTCATCCACGGACGCTTTCAGTGTGTTAGCGAGTTCGCGGGATCCTTGACTTGGAACCATCCCGACCGCCAACACCACAACATCGGCGTGAATCTGAACGGTCTTTCCGCTGAGAGTGTCAACGCCTTTCACGACCAATTTGTCGTTCTCTTCGTGAACCTTCGCTACTCTGCCTCGTAGGTAGAGAACCCCTCCCTCCTCTTGGCAGCGTTTGACAAACTCCTCGTATCCTTTTCCACCAGCCCGTATGTCCATGTAGAAAACGTATGCCTGTCCATCTGGGACCTTGTGATGGAACAGCATCGCGTGTCGAGCGGTGTACATGCAGCAGACCTTCGAACAGTATGCCAGTGCTGTCTCAGGCTCTCTTTGTCCTGCGCATTGAATGAACACGACTTCTTTCGGAATGCGTCCGTCGGAAGGTCGCCTGATGACGCCAGATGTGGGTCCTGAAGCAGATAGCATTCGCTCGAATTCTAGGCTGGTCATTACGTCTGGATAGATTCCGTACCCGTACTCGGTAAGCCTCGTTGCGTCGTACATCTCGTAGCCTGTGGCTGAGATGATGGCACCGACTTCAAGCTCATGGGTCTTCGGATGCGCGTCGAGATTGATGCAAGACATCCCGAGCTTGTCGCAGGCTTTCTTGCATTCGCCACACGCTTGAGGAAGAAGCCCCAGACAACTTTTCGCGTCCAACACATATGCAGGAGGCACGGCCTGCGCGAACGGAATGTAGATCGCTTTTCTCCAAGTCAGGTCAGAATCAAACTCATTCGGAACTTCAGCCGGACAGACTTTGACGCATTCTGCGCAGGCGTTGCATTTGGTCTCGTCAACGTAAACCGGTGCCTGCCGCACTTTCACCTTGAAATTTCCGATGAAACCTTTGACTTCCTCAACCTCGGAGAGTCGGAGGATCTTGATGTTTGGATTCCGATAAGCCTCAACCATGAGCGGCCCGAGGATACAGATAGAACAGTCTAGGGTCGGGAATGTTTCCGAAAGTTGCGCCATTCTTCCGCCAATGGAACCCGTCTTCTCCACAAGGTAGACTTGATGTCCACTGTTAGCCACGTCAAGAGCTGCGCGGATACCTGCGATGCCGCCGCCGACAACGAGCGCTCTCCTAGTGACAGGAACGGTGATTGGGTCGAGGAGCTCATTCAGTTTGACTTTCTCTATGCTCTGGCGTATGATCACATGTGCCTTCTCAGTCGCCTTCTCGATGTTGTCGTGAACCCAGCTACATTGCTCGCGTATGTTCGCAATCTCAGACTGGTACCTGTTGAGGCCCGCAGTCCGAGCGACGTTTCTGAAAGTAACCTCATGCATTGCAGGTGAGCATGCAGCGACAACTATCGCGTCTAATCTGTGCTGCTTTATGTTGTCCTTGATCAGTGCTTGTCCTGGTTCCGAGCATAGGTATCGATGGTCAGCGGCGACCACAACATCAGGAGTTTTGCTGGCTGCGTCAGTGATCTCCTTGATGTTGACTGTTCCTGCGATATTCAGGCCGCAATGGCAGACGAAGACTCCCACGCGTTTCATGCTTGACTCACGCTCTCGACGGTGCTCTTGACGCCGCCACGAATCGTCTGAAGTTGCGTGTCGCTTAGTCGAAGATCTTCTGGGTTGACACCGAGTGCAAGGCCGAGCAGCTGGGTGAAATAGACCACAGGCAACGGTTCCGAGCTGGAGGATGCTGCAGGATCTTGCTTCTGAGATGCCTCCAAGTTGTATTTGCACAACGGGCAGCTGACCGTGAGTAGTTTCGCTCCGTGCGAGCGAGCAGCCTGCACAACATTGCGTGACAATAGAGCCATGGCGTCAGGGGCGCCGACGCCGAGGAAAGATCCACAGCATTCCGTTCGTGATGGGTAATCCACCGGCATACATCCTATGCTGAAGAGGAGATCCTCCAGCACTGACGGTCGATGTGGGTCGTCGAGCTTCATCTCCTCAAAAGGACGCAGCAGCAGGCAGCCATAGTATGCGCCAACCGGCAGACCACGCAAAGGCATCTTTGCGGCCTCTCTAATGGCGCTGAAACCTACACGATCTCTTAGCACTTCTAAGAAGTGCAGGACGCCGAGTCCGCCTTCATACCTCTCCTCGTTGAATTCGTTGATCTGTTCCTGTTTGATCACGTTTCGCTTGGCTTGGAGGTTCGCTCGCTTGAGGACGTTGTGGCATCCTGCGCAGAGGGTCACGAGCGTGTCGCTCTCAGCGCGTGCCCTAGCTAGGATTCGGTTCGGTCCTGCATTCGTCATGACATTGTCCGCAACATTCGGGAAGACCGCTCCGCAGCAAAGCCACCCCTGCATTTCCTTCAGTTCCAACCCCAGGACGCGTGCGGACGCTCGAGCGGAGTCCTCGAAATCTCTTGCCACAGTTCGGAGCGAACATCCTGGGAAGTACAAGTATGATTGCATTTTCCCAACTCAGTAAGGGCTGAGTTTCCTGAACGCGCTCACCAATCCCTGCTGGGGCATTTCAGGTGGAGGTTTCTCGATCTTCAGGTCACGCAGATCGTTGCGGAGCTTGATCGTTCGGAGGGCTTCGCAGACCTTGCTCACGTCCAAGCCTCTGGGGCACTGCGTCTCGCATGAGAAGCAGGTTGCGCACAGCCAGTACGATTTTGCGTCGAAGACTTGTTCGAGGCCGAGCTGGAGATAGCGAACTACTAGGTGAGGCATAAGATCCATCTGCGGCACCAGCGGACATGTGGCTGAGCATTTTCCGCACTGATAGCAAAGCGAGAGATTCTGGCCGCTTATTCTTTCGACCTTGCGCAGTAGAGGACTCGTGACTGTTGCAGCAGAGATCTGATGTGCCACTTCACTCCCATCCTCTGACTGCGAATGCCTCCAGTTCGATCTTCGCCTCTTTGCTGCGGTAGTCGGGAAGGATTATAGGGCTGTGTCGATCTGTGCTGACGCCTGCCTTCCTGAGTTCCCTGTGAAATCGAACCACATGCTCCAGGGTCGGCTTACCACCTTGTGCGGTTCGTGATCTCTTGGCTGCGTCCTTTCCGGCACGTCTTCCAAATACTAGAATGTCAAGCAGCGAGTTGCCCATCAATCGGTTTCTTCCGTGAATTCCACCCGCGGCTTCCCCTGCAACATACAGGTTCCGCACGTTTGTTCGTCCGTCTTCGTCTATTAGCACTCCGCCATTTTGGTAGTGTTGTGTTGCATAGACGAGAATGGGGTCTTTGGTTATGTCGATGCCGAATCGTTTGAACTGTCGCACCATCGCGGGTGCTAGGCGCAGAGTTCGATCAGGGCCTCTCAGGAGGTCGATTAGTGGAGTGTCAAGCCATACGCCTACGAGTCCTTCGGGGGTGCGAACCCCTTTTCCACGTTCTTGGCATTCTCTGATTATTGCAGACGCGACAGCATCCCTTGTCTCAAGCTCATTCACAAACCGTTCTCCATCGATGTTGACGAGCTGGGATCCGAGGCTTCGCATCTTCTCAGTTATTAGCAGTCCAGAGATCAGCTCGGGGAACGCGACCCCTGTCGGATGATACTGAATAGTATCCACGAAAGCCAGCTTGGCACCAACGCGATAGGCCAGTGGGAGACCGTCGCCGGTTGCCCCGTAGTGATTCGTTGTCGGAAATCCTTGCACATGGAGTCTGCCCGAACCACCTGTCGCCAGTATAGTCGTCTTTGCTTTGACGAAGACGAATTCGTTAGTTTCCATGTTCAGCAGAATGGCTCCTACACAATTGCCTTCGGCATCAGTGAGGAGCTCGATTGCGGGCGAGAATTCGATGACTTGGATATCTCGATTGATGACTTCGTCTCGGAGCGTCCGCATAATCTCCGCGCCGGTGTAGTCGCGGGCAGCGTGCATTCGCTTTCTGCTTGTGCCGCCCCCGTGCATTGTCACAAAGGTGCCGTCGGCTTCCTTATCGAACATCACACCGAGGCCTTCAAGCCATTCAACAACGGAAGGAGCGTCCTTGACAAGCGTTTGAACGAGGCCGGGTATGTTTGTGTAACCGCCGCCTCCCATGACGTCAAGATAGTGAGTTGCAGGCGAATCGTTCTCTTTGTCTGCGGCTTGGATGCCGCCTTGCGCCATCATCGTGTTGGCGTCGCCGAATCGTAGCTTGGTATACAAGAGGACACGGACGCCTTCCTCTTGCGCGGCTAGGGCTGCTGCCGCGCCTGCGCCACCTCCTCCAATGATCAGAACATCAGTTTCGATATCGGTTCGCGACAGATCAGTCTTTTCCGGGGTTATTCGACTGTACGATTCCACAATGTCGCCAAGTTCGTTGACGACTGGCTCTCCCTTGTTGGCTCCCACGATGAGTTTCCGTGTTGTTCCTGGCTTGTAGTCCGGATGGAATTTCGTTAGCAGCTGTTTCTTCTCTTCTGGTGTAAGCTTTGGGAAGGACTGTTTCATGCGCTCCATTCGATTTGCTGCTACTTTGTCGATCGAGCGTCGCATGTCTTCGCTGTAGCTGATCACGGTTCGCCACTGTTTGGTCTGTTCCGAAGCCATCTACGCTTCACCTGGTTCGATTTCTCTGGAGTTGTACAGCTTCGTCAGCTCTGCAGTGCTCATCTTTACTAGCTTCGCGAGTTCGTCGTCGTAGTGCCCTGCCTTAATCTCGCCAAGTCGTTTCTGCAGGTGTTTAGATTTCGGAGCAACGTGCGTTCCGTAGAGCCTTCGCGTAAGAATCGCGACGTTATACTGAACTATCTCGGCGGGACATCTTGTGGCACAGAGTCCACACATGATACAGTCGAATGAAAGATCGGCGGCATTGGCAATGTCGCCTCGCATCGCGGCGGCCATTATGTCGATGACGGACAAGTCTTGCGGACAGGCTCGGTTGCATGAGTTACACTGCAGGCATCGCATGATTTCCGGATAGTAACGTGTGAGAGAATTGATGTCTGGCGTCAGGTTCTTGATGTCGTACCGTGCTTTTGTTGCAGGGTGGAACGGGAGCATCGAGAATACCATTCCGTTCCTAACGGGTGTCTGACAGGCGAGCCCCGTGCGAAGCCTGAAGTCTCCGTGAATCCTGTAGACGGTCGCACAGGCACCGCAGAAACCACTACGGCAGCCGCAGCCGCGAAGCAACCGGTAACCGAGGTGTTCCATGGCGGTTAGTATGGTGAGGTTTCGTGGTACTTCGTACTGCTTACCGAACACATAGATCGTCACAGCTGACTTGTCAGTGCTCATCGACCATGCTCCTTCGGAGAAGGACGTGATTACTTACCAAAGTTCGTCTGTTGCAGAATATATCTCAAAGCTACATACGTACTGGACTGTATATTCAATAGAACCGAAACCAAGAGTCAGTCAGCACTCTTTCCAGTGGCTCCGGTCGCTTTCTACATAGATGGGCAACGTCGACTTGGTTGCATAGAGGCTGAAATGGCCAGTAGTGGACCACAGAGTGGTCACCTGTTAGGCCTATGCGGGTACTTTCTGTTGTTGGAGCAGACCTCGAGCAAAATCGTAGCCGCTCTTGAAGGCGGTGATGTTCAGTTGCTCAGTGCCTCGCGGAGTGTACTTCGCGATCGCCTTCTCGACGGCTGCCGTCTCCACCATATTGGTTAGGCCGATTATTGCGCCAACCATCACCATGTTCGAGACTATCTTCTTGCCTAGGCGTTCGGCGATGCTTGTTGCGGGAACTCTGTATGTCTTCGCGGCGTGATTCAACTGTTCCTCTTGGACCATGTCAGGATCGATAATGACGATCGTGTCTCCGGTCAGATCGTCGACATTCTTACGGTAAGCCTCTTGAGACATGACCGCTACTAGGCTGGGTTTCCTGAGCTTTGGGTAGTTGATCTTCTCGTCGGAGACTATGACTTCGACTTTGGAGGCTCCTCCTCTGGATTCGGGGCCGTAGGATTGTGCTAAGGTCACATTCTTGCCGCCGAAAACCGATGCTGCTCTCCCGATCATTACTCCGGCGGTCACGATTCCCTGGCCGCCTAGACCGGCTATCCTTACCTCAAAGCGCGACATTGGTGCGCCTCCCTGCCTTGTCCAGGCCCGCCTGAATGGATCGATTCTGCGCCCACAGTAAGTCGCTGTATTCTGGTTTCTCGACGTCGACGAATTCTCCGACAACGATCTTGTCAGGTCCAACCACGGCGTCGATCGGGTCGATGTTGGATCGGACTTCGCTGACTTCCCTGAGCCATTTCATGCCTAGGATCGGATCAGCGATCTTGTTTCTTCGCCCATACTCTTCTGGGCACGGGGTTATGATCTCGACGAAGCTGAACCCTTTCTTGGTGATGGCTTTCTTCATGGATTCTCTGATACGTTTGACATGAATCGCTGTCCACCGTGCCACATAGATGGCTCCTGAAGCCGCAGCTAGGTGTACAAGATTGAATGGGTGTTCAATGTTGCCGTATCGACTTGTTGTTGTGAATGCGCCGATCGGTGTCGTGGGACCAGATTGGCCACCGGTCATACCGTAATTGAAGTTGTTGGAGCAGATTACAGCGATATCGACGTTCCTTCTGGCGGCGTGAATGAAATGGTTCCCCCCTATCGCGAAGAGGTCACCATCTCCACTGATCACGACAGGTTTCAGGTCAGGCCTCACCGCTTTCACTCCCACAGCAAACGCTATTGGACGACCATGTGTTGTGTGGAATGAGTCTGTGTTCGTGTATCCCGAGATTCTTCCTATGCAACCGATCCCTGATACGACAACGATCTTGTCCCTGTCAAAATTGAGCTCGTCTATGGCTCGCGCGAACTCTCCTAGTATGATGCCGTTACCGCAACCGTTGCACCATATGTGAGGAATCATCCCGCTCCTCGTATAATCCTCGAGCGGGTGTTGAACAGCCGACATTTCCTATGTCCTCCATTTCTTAGCTTACTGCTTGGGCCAAGATCTCCTCGGGCGTGTGAAGAGCATCTCCCAGTTTTGGTAGAGAAGTCACTTTCCGGCGGCCTGCGCTTCTCTCAACTTCGCGGACCAGTTGGCCGTAGTTCATCTCAGGCACTAGGATCTTATCCACTTGCGAAGCGACTTTCTCAACTGCTTCGTCCGGGAACGGCCAAATTGTAACGAGCCTCAACAATCCGATCTTGATTCCTCTCTCTCGTCCTTCAACTACGGCTGCGAGCGCAGATCTCGCGACGCTTCCGTACGCAACGACGCAGACATCAGCGTCATCAAGGAAGACGCTCTCGACTCTGGTGATGTCTTTCACGTTCTTGCGGATCTTGTCGCAGATTCTTTGAACCAAGACTGCGTGGTGTTCTGTGCTGTCGGTTCGTGGGTGACCAGTCTCATCATGAGTTAGGCCGGTGGCGTAGAATCTGTATCCTTCACCGAATGTCGCCATCTCCGGTACGAGATCTTCTCCTGCCCGGAAAGGTGAGTATTCAGATCGCGGTACGCTGGGTCGCTTGCGGTTAACCAGTCGGATCTTCTCAGGCTCTGATATCGCGAGCCTCTCCATCAGGTGCCCGATGATCTCGTCCGCCATGACAAATGCTGGGCATCTGTACTTCTCTGAGAGGTTAAATGCTTCAATGGTGAGATCGAACATCTCTTGGACGGACGACGGAGCCAATGCGATTATTTCATAGTCTCCGTGTGATCCCCATTTTGCCTGCATGACATCCTGCTGGCCTGTCTTCGTGGGTTGACCTGTGCTCGGCCCGGCACGCATCACGTCCACTACGACGCACGGCGTCTCGGTCATGGCTGCGAGTCCAATGTTCTCCTGCATCAGGCTGAAGCCTGGGCCCGAGGTGGCAGTCATGGACTTCACGCCGGCGTACGATGCGCCGATCACCGCGGCCATCGAGGCTATCTCGTCTTCCATCTGGAGGTAGACGCCGCCAATCTCAGGGAGTCTCCTTGACATGTGTTCGGCGATCTCTGTGGCTGGGGTGATTGGATAACCTCCGAAGAATCTGCAGCCCGCAGCCAGTGCGCCTTCGGCGCATGCTACGTCTCCAAGTGCGAAGTACGTGCCGGTCAGAACATCTCTTCTCAGCGTCTCGTCGCCTTCTCGACTAGGAATATCGCGAAGTCGGGGCAGATCTCTTCACATACTCCGCATCCAACACACAACGCGGCATCCTTCACTTGGGGTGCATGAACACCTCTAACGTTCAGCTTGGTGCCCTGTTCAAGAACATGCCTGGGGCAGAACTCTATGCAGAACGAGCAACCTTTGCATCTGTCTTCAAGGACAACGATCTCTACGTCTCTGAGCTTCATTGCCTGAGGAGCGGAGATCGGTCGTCTTCCCGGTCTCTGTGGTGATCCTGGCTGCATCGTCATCTCAGCTGTAGGACCCCATTCGTTCAGGGCTGGTCCTTGCGGAGGATTGTTAGCGATCAATTCGAGTTCTGCCTGCAAGTATGTTCCGTAGTGTCATACATATACCGCCCCCTACTACTGTAGCCTTTTTACATACAATCCGCTCCCAGTCCGCCTGGTGATACATACTCTCTGTTAACAGCGCACACGAATCCAGCGGGGTTGACGAGGCGAGTTCACCCCGCGGGGGCAGGAGCAACTTGCAGGAGGTGGACCTACCCCCCAGGGGGGGTCCCCCCCTCAACTATCGTAGAGTATATAGAAAGCCGGCCGTGCCTCCGGCTCAACGAATCTTTTTCAGCCAAGAGTACCTGAGCGCTAGGCCTGCCAGTATGCCTCCTGCGTGGGCTAGGAATCCGCCGCCTGCGAATAGGTCGAGTCCGCCCAGGAAGATCATCCCGATAAGCCCTCGAAATCCTCCCGCAGCGGCTAGGAGTCCGTAAATGGCTCCTGACGCTCCGACACCGCTGGCATCCGGGAGAAGCAGCAGGAACAATATGTTCCCAACGAGACCACTTGTGAAGTAAGTGACTAGCCATCGCTTCACCGAAACCTGCTCTTCAAGGGCTGTCCCGAAGAGTAGGAGGAAGAACACGTTTCCTCCAAGATGCAGTAGGTTCGCGTGAAGAAACATCGATGTGAAGAGCATCCATACTGCGCCGTGCCAGACTTCCGCGTTCACTTGAACGAACGGGTAGACGACATTCAGATCGGGTTCGAAGAGATTTCCCGAAAGTATGGCTGTAGTCACGTAGATGATCACGAGAATTGTGGCCATCCACAGACTGGGGGAACCAATAAACTTCGAGTCTGTGCTATAGGTCACAGTTCACCCTCACCTGAGAAATCAAGGTTCCAGAGTAACGTGTCTTTCGTTGGCGGTGTAGGACCCTTCGTGCAGATGCGTCAGGCTGATTCCATTACTATGGTTGTGAGGGTTGATCTCACTTTGTCGAGTCTTCGTACCTTCCATGTCACGATCTCTTTGAGTTTCTCCATGGTTTCGGCTTCTATTCTTGCAACGAGGTCGTAGACTCCGTAGACGAGATGCGCCTCCTTAACGTTTGGAATCCCTTGAAGTTGCTTCAGAACTTCTTGTTCGCCACCCGTGTCTATGTTCATGAAAACGAAAGCCATTGGCATCGAACGTGCCTCAGCTATGTGTTAGGCTCCGAGGCATTAAGAAGGTTGCCCTAGTTGGGGGGCAACGAATGGAACACACTTCAAAACGAGCGAAATTGGAAAAATGGGTGTTTGATTCTCGGCTAGGTGAATGCGTAGGCGATCTGGACGCTGACAGTGTATTCTAGTTGTCCCGGCATGACAGGTACCTGCCCTGCTCCGGCTGTGAGACTCGCTGCAACAGGTGCATAGTAGTAGCCTATGCTGACGGAGATTGGACCAACGAGGTTGACGCCCATCGCACTCGCAATTGCCTCAGCTCTGTTGCCGGCGTCTTTCACAGCTAGATCGAGCGCCTGCGACTCTGCCTGTTTCGCCTTTGCGTCGGATAGACCGAAGTTTACCTCGCTCACATCGTTTGCTCCGTTCGAGATCGCGAGGTCAAGCATCTTGCCGAGTGCGGTTACGTCGTTGACGGTCACGCGGATCGAGTGCCTTAGCGAGTACCCGACAAGTATCGGCATCCCACCAGGTTCCTTGGAATCCTGATAGACCGGGCTTAGCGAGAACTCAACCGTCTGTATGTCCTTGTCAGCAATTCCAGCGGTCTTGAGCGCGGAGATGACTTTCGACATCGCGTCGTTGTCCTGCTGTTCAGCCTGAGCTGCGGTTGCTGCCTGTGTTACTACGGAAGCTGTGAACCAGCCGATGTCAGGGGTCATCGAGACGGTTCCAGTGCCGCCGACTGAGATCGTCTTCTGTTCAGTTCCGGATGGCGTAGACGCGGGCCCCGGTTTCATGTATGATGAATAGATCGCTACGCCGGCTAGAAGAGCCACCACAACTACAAGGATCAGAACAAGTCCAAATAGCCGCTTCTCGTGTGTTTCGCTCATTCAATTCACCTCCATCATCGGTTGCATCGTCGCCGCATACTGCGTCGCCCTTGATATGAATCCAAATGTTCGAACATGCTGTTCTACGGATTGATATCTCATCGAGCCCTCAACTGATTCGTGCCTCTCAGCCATGAGGATACTCGTGTTGAGAGCGTCAATGCTTATTTCCACATAGACATAGTGCAAGATGGCCCAAGACGGCGAACAGCTTGTTCAACATCAACATCGCGAGCATGGTTCTGGACCGGATTTCTGCCGACGTAAGGCGTCCTTACGAGCGCATCGGGCTATTGATCGGATCCTTCCTTAACGACGGACTATGGGTGAACGACATCGTAATCGGAGGAGACAGTGATTCGGAAACATCATGCGTCCTCCCCGCAGACAAGCTGGCCAGAGTTGCAGACGACATAGTAAAAGGGAAGATTGACGGTAGGATTGTTGGGTGGTATCACTCTCATCCCGGTTACGGGATATTCATGTCAGAAACCGACATGACCACGCACGGCAAGCTACTGCAATTCTCACCGTTCGTCATCGCCCTTGTGGTTGATCCAGAGATAAACCAGTTCGGAGTATGGGCGCTCGAACCGGACTTTGGAGTCATTCAGGTCTCAAGCGAATACATCCGCATCATCTGACGACAATACGCGTTCATGTTGTCTGTCTAGTCTTGCTCCGAAGCCCCGTTCTGATTCGCTGTAGTTGACGTGACCATTCGTTGGCGAGCGGGAGCTTGTACTTCATCAACTTCGATCTGGTCTCCCTCCAGATGGGGTCGAGAGTGGCCTTCGAGTATCCCATTTTCTCATATTCGATCACCTGAAGTAGAAGATCTAGAGCGTCAGCGCAGTGTACGATCCTCGCCTCAAGCGAGTTCGTGGAAGAATAGCGCTTAATGGTTGTCCTGAATGTGCGCGCGAGCCGGACGTTCTGAAGATCCGCTAGGACGCGAGAGACTGCCTTCTCTTCGAGGCGTCTCTTCATTCGAGAGCCTTTCCTGCCGAGGTATCGTAGGTATGCTTTGCTGATATCGAAGGTCAGCGACTCGGAGAGGTCGTGGAGGAGCGCCATCTTCAACACCTGCTCCACATCCACTTCCTGTTTACGCAATCGCATGATCTCAGACATCGTGAGCGCAATCACGGCGACCGAATAGGAATGCGAAGAGACAGATTCCACGTCATGTTTGCCGATTCTGTATGTTATCCAGCCGCTCCTCGGAACACGTTTCAGGCTCATCACATCATCAAGGAACTTGAATGGAATCAAGCCTACGGAATCCTCATTCAAAGCGAAACTCAGCGAGCATGAGATATAACTCTGCGACCAGACCGATGGAGACATGCGCACTCTCGAGAATCGTTAGTGCGCTTGCGCAAGAAGTCCTTCCAGCCTGTTTTCGGGGATGTGCTAGGGCGGCTTCCCCAATGGCCGCCCATTCACCGACGGCGAGCGGTGTGTTCGCCGGATCCACAGCAACGCCTCCCGGTACAGGCCATAGGGTATGATGACCCAAATGTCGCCTTCTTGGACGAGCGAACTACGCAACATACCCGCCGTAACGCGGACAGGGAAAAATAACCGCTAGCGTGGTCGAACATGCAAGGAGACCCAAACGAAACTGCGAGACAATATCGAACATCACTTCAAGGTCTCGTTGAGCCGTTTTTCGAGCTCCGTGAGTCTCTTGTGCTGACCGAAGATCATCGACAGAAGCAACGGCACCTCCTTCACAGGTGAGGCGAGGACTCCAGCCTCTGGGGCATAGAGCTTGCATTGGTTGAGGAGGTCATCGAAGACAGCTCGGTCTTCTGGTCTGAGGAACTGCTTGAACCTGCTCATCGTCGCGATTTCTTGTTCGACAATGATACGCCATGACGATATCGTCCTCCCCATTCGTGCTCCCGGCATACAAGCGAGTCTTACGAATAAAAGGGGAAGGGATGAAGAACGAAATCACGGAGACCAAATGAAACTACCCCCATACGACCGGCAAAATATGATGGTGCCCCGAATGCCTCACACTCGGGCCGACCCAGAGCTCTTGGAGAAGCTTCTGGTGACCTATGAGCGCGAGAATACAACTTAGGCGAAGGATCATCGTTTTCATCGGAGGAGCGAGGTTTACCGCTTCACGCACGACAGTACCGAAAGCATCTTGATGACTTCCTCAGTCACCTGATCCCTTGCCACCCATGTCATGTGGCCATGCGTGACCCACTGACTTGGGCTTCCCCCAAGCGCATTACCCAATGCAGTTTCGAAACCGCCCCACCCATGCGCACATCGCCATTTGTTACACAGACTGTTCAAGTTCTTCAGTTTCCCAATCTCTTCAGTAGGCAAGCTCTTCATGTATTCAAGCACGGCGATCTTCTGGAGTGATTGGAGGGTTTCGTCTTTCACGATCTCGCCCAACTCGATCTCCAAGGCCGTTAACGCGACAAGAGCACCGACTTCATTGGCCCCTGAGATCTGTGTTGCATGTACAAGGAATATCAACGATCGAGACCCTGTCTTGAGTAATCTTCTGACCGCCTGCTTGCATTCTGACTCGTCGATCCTGTTTATGCGGATCTTCATGTCCCCATACAGCCCCCTTGCAACGACTTCCCCCGTCGCAAGGTTCTTTTCACTTACCGGGCGCAGCTCGGCACCAATCCAGCGGGTCGCCGACTCTATAGCTATCCGCACAACGAGACTGAGCGCATACAATCTCTCCTCGCTGTCGGCGAGAATCTCCACCGCACCGTCTTTCGAGATTACTATCTTCGACGGTGGGTCATCAAAGGCAATATCGCATTTTATTTCTGGTTTTTTGGCGCCTTTCAAAATGATCTCGTAGCGTCCCTGAAACATGATGACTCTCTCGTGCATTCTAGAGTAAAACAACTGCGGTGCGATGTGTCTTTCACTCAGGTGTCGGCGCCGAGCTGTACCTTCGTTCTCTCCAAGTCCTCCGCGAGAGGCGTGCAAAGACAGTCGGTTGGGGCACCGGCGGACTGGCCGGCGACATGCAAGTCGCTGGCACCCTGTCTCCCAAGAGGAAGGCGGAAACCGAATAGTGGAATGTGACTAGTGTGTCATACTATACGAGAAGTAAGAAGGTCGATACCGGGACGACGCTGCAGCCGTTTCTCTTCTCAAGCATGTCTTTCGAGAGTATTATGCCGCCTTTTGTACCAGTCACCTTTCTGAAATCTGCCAAAGGATACATGTCTTCTTTAGCGATTTGTTCTTGGAACTTCACCTCGATCGGGATCATAGTCCCATCTCCGCTCACCACGAAATCGACTTCTCTGTCTTCTTTGCCGCGCCAGAACATCACCTGACGCTTGTACTCGAATAGTTGCTTCTGTCTTGCGATAGAATATGCCAATCGTATGCAATGTTCTCCAACTGACTGCTCTACTAGAATTGATTTCTTCTCCTTGTTTCCGAGAGTCTCAATGGCGTATTCAAACGGATCTTTGCCGTGAACCCAGCCATTCAACGCGTGAAGAAAGAATGGGTCGGCGAAAAAGACCTTCTTTTGTTTCGCGTATTCAGGCTTGCGTTCGGGTGCGTTCATGCGGTAGAAGAAGTTCAGTACGAAGGAGGAATCAAGTGCTGTCACGTAGTTCTCGATCGTATTTGAGCTTGACACATCGATCTCTTTCTTCAGCGTCGCCCATCCCACGGGAGTCCCCAAGGTCTTGAGCACCTCTTCCAATATCTGACGGAGATAGTTCTCATTCATGTTGTACCTCATCAGGTCGCCCTTCACCACATCGACATACGTCCTGTACGTGGTCTCTGAGATTCTTCCTGACTTCGAAAACTCATTAATCGCTCTTGGAATCCCCCCGGTCATCAGATACTTGTCGAGAAGAAGGTTGGTTCTCGTAATCTCATAGGCGAGCTTCTCTATGCGTGGTGAAATCGTCCCATGCGAGAGGGCAGTGATTTCTTCGTGTCTCTCTGTTGTTCTCAGAAGGTCTAGCTGCTTAATGATGCCCCCTAGATCTTTGTCAATCGACTCAGTATATTCCGCAAACTTCACGGGAACGAAGACCAGATCAGGATTCGACTTAGAATCTCCTCTTCGCCCAGGCAATCGCTCTGCCGACACTCGCAAATCGAGAGAATGAGATCCGCTTAGAATTATCGTCGTGTTTCTAAGAGATCCTTTGTCAATGAGGAATTTGACGCCTTTCTGCCACCCTTTTACCGAGCTAACCTCATCTATGAATAGGTAGAGTCTGTCGTCAATCTTTCTTGACCGTCGAGAGTTCACGAACTTCTCGATTATTGATGCCAGTTCTTTCGGATTATCGACCAAGTCGCAAGAATAATAGAAGACGTTCTGGGGGGAGAGCTTCTGATCAAGCGTGTCGGCGATCAGCAGTTTCAGGAAGGTGGTTTTTCCGACCTGCCTTGGTCCTCGAAGGGTGTAGACTATGTCTTTGCTGAAATCCAGAAAGAACTTGAGCCGCGGATTCCATTGGAACGTTGAAGACTGGTAAGCCTGAATATGCTTGTCATTCGCTGCCCATTGTCTCGTCTTCCACCACGGATTCTGTTCTGCGTATTCGATGGGATACGACATTTAAATACGGACAACAAGTGCGCCTTTCGGGCATTTATAAGTGAGCTTTCAGTGCCCGCTTCGCGGCCTCTGCCCGTCGTCCTCTCGGCCTGGCAGAAAGGCCAGAAGTCGGGAGACGGATCCTGGCGAATATCAAAGTGACTGATCATGCCCAGAGGTCACGTACTATCTTACGCGTGCCCAAGAAAGCGAACCATGGCAAGACACCGACGATGGCTCCGAATATCAGATAGAGCATGAACCACCAAAATCCGCCCGGCAACAGACGCGTCACACATTCCCTGTAATACCAAAAGGCACTAAGGGTACTAGGGACAGGGAATTGAACACGACCTCGGCCACAGATCCACGCCACTCTCTGCCAGATTGGTCTTTGCTGCACCGGTCCTTCCATCGATACCCAGTCATTGTTGGGATGATTTTCAGATCGCTGTAGGAAAGTTGGATCGAAAAGGCAAGGGAGACTCCGAAGAGAGCTACAGCCATGTCAGACGACATGGTTAAAGCCCTTGAGCAAGAACGAAAGGCTCGTAAGCTAGAATCCATACCAGAAACCGTAAGAGCCGTCTTAGGCGAATATTTCAAGGTCAACACTAAATGAGGCTAAGGGTCAATGGAAAGGTTAACTCGTTCTTCTCTTTTGGACTCCTCGTGTACGTGCATCTTCCGACAGTTGGATGCAAAAACCCACTTAATTCAACTTTGATATCGATATCGCCCGAATCAGCTTTGCGTAAAAGACAGATTGCTCCGTGTTTTGGAAGCTCGAAAGTTGCCTTGATTTTCATCTTAAGAAGTTGAGATTTGTCTTGAGTAATCCGGAAATAGTTCTCATAAGGTGTGGGTGGGCCAATACTACCAGATGAGCTTTCAAATTTCGTAATACCAATTAGAGTACCGTTTTCAATGCCAACATCAAACCAATCGGTTGTACTTGTCAACAGGAATTCTAAGGTAGCTTTTCCGTGTGCTTTGTGTTGCAAGGTTTCTGATTTCTGTTGTCTAGGTCTATCTATTACCTCTGTGGATGTCCGTGTTTCGACTCTTTGGTTTACGTCCTCCCTTGGTTCTTTCTTTCTCCTTTCATAAAACCAGTGAATCACCACTGCGACCATGTAGATGGCGGCAAAACCGAAAACAACACGAACCGCGTAGTAACCTGCATTTGGGATAATTGAATCGAAGAATGTCGAAGTCTCAGCTTGCCAAACATAGGCAGCAAACGCGATCATGCCGCCGACCAACCCACTGAGGGTTTCTTTTCTGCCCATGTCAGCCACGGCTCAAACTTCGTGGCTTCTCTCTTATGAGCACTCCATGTTCCGCTCTGTAACCCCTTGAACCTTGTTCCAAGGATGGAACAGGGCCCATTACTGACGTTTTTGACAGCCCGACGATTTCGGGCAAACCGACGGAGACTTTACGGAACCCGGCGCCTAAACCTTCATTTTGACTGCGAAGGCGCATCCAACAATTCAGCCACGAGATTTTCCCGGGAGTAGGCCAAGCGTTAATACCGTTACTCTCAGCATCGGATGCTCGTGATTCTCTCTTGGGCACAGTGGATGAAGGTGCGCGGATAGCGGTTGAAGTTTGTATGGGCGTCAAACCGGGCGAACGAGTGTTCATAGTAACAGATTCTCCCACGCGCAGGATCGGTGAAGCACTGAAGCGGGCAGCCGAGAAATCTAGTCCGGGAAATGTGAAGATCGTATTCTTGGAGGATTTCGGCAAGCGTCCCCTGACATCACTTCCCAAGCCTCTAGAGGAGTCTATTCCTTGGGCGAACGTGACGTTCTACGCTGCACGAAGCATGGGCGGCGAACTGGGCCTAAGGATGCCATTCATCAAACTCGCTAAACAATATGCGAGGCACGGACACATGCCTTCCGTGAACGAGCAGCTGATGGAAGAAGGCATGTGCGCTGACTACGAGAAGATATCTGAACTCACGAAACGGATTCACCAACGCGTGGCAACTGCCAAGAAGGCACGTGTCACAACAGCGGCCGGATCTGACTTGGCTGTAGAATTCAACCCTCAGTGGAGATGGAAGCTGTCCGACGGAATCTTCCGAAAGAAGGGAGACTGGGGCAATCTCCCTGATGGCGAGCTATTCACAGCAGCATGGAAAGCAGAAGGAACAGTAGTAGCTGACGAGCTAGGTGACTGGTTCAGCGACAAGTATGGCGTGCTTGAGAGATCGCCCGTCACGATAAATGTGAGGAACTCGCGAGCCGACCTGTCCTCAATCAGATGCTCCAACAGCAAGTTGCAGAGCGAATTGGTGAAGTACCTTCAGACAGACAAGAACAGCACGAGACTCGGCGAGTTCGCAATCGGCACGAACATGTCCCTGACGAAGCTCATTGGAAACCTACTTCAAGACGAGAAGTTTCCGACCATCCATGTCGCCTTCGGCGACCCCTATACGGATGAGACAGGCGCAGACTGGGAATCGCGAACCCACATAGACGCGATTATGAAAGATGCTACCTTGTTGGTAGACGATAGCAAATTGATGGAGAAAGGACGCTTCCTGCTTTAGGTGACTTCATTCTGCGGCGGCTAATTGCATCAGCATCTGCTCAATTCTGACAGTACAGTCCACGAGCTGCTCGCTGTTGCGTTTCATTTCATTGATCGATATCATTACACTGATCGCTTGAAGAATCGCTGGCCGCCGAGTATAAGCAAGAGAGTTGAATCAAAGTACTCCGCCAAGCTGGCGCTGAGTGGCCTTTCCGAATTGCAGGGCTACACGAGGCTTGACGCAAGGAGTTCTACACGATGAAGGAGACTCGCACACAACACATACGACATCTGAGTCCAAAGCGACGAGAACAACAAGATGGAACGGCTCAACGGTGAAATCCGCGACCGAGAGAAAGTCATGCGAGGACTCAAGAAGCCCGAAACTCCAATCATCCCCGGCCACCAGATTTACCACAATTACGTCCGACCGCATGAAGCCCTAGAGGGTAAGACTCCTGCCGAGGCTTGTGGAATCCAAGTGCAAGACGAAAACAAGTGGCTCACTTTAATCCAGAATGCCAGCAACCAAAATCCTAGAATGGAACATAAGCGTCGTGACATAACTGGGTAGGGCACTTGCCGATTGCTAACACATGGACAGAAGAATTGGTGGCTGAATGGCTACATCTCGATGGATTCTTGGTTGAAATAGGGTTGCCTGCGACCACATCTGGAAAAGGAGGTCGCAGAGAGGCAGATGTTGTCGGAGCACGAATGAGCCACGGAAATCTGGAGATTTGCCATTGTGAGGTTGCCGAGTGGCTTATCGGTGCAAAGGCGGCTGAAATCGTTGCCAACTATGGAAAGAAGTTCTCAAAAGAAGTCTGTGATTCAGTCGAAGGCTATTTCTGCAAGATATTTGGAGCGAAACACGCTCACCGCTACAGGAAGCTAGTCATCTCCAAGCATTACCCCAAGAGTTTCCCAGAGATGTTGAAGCAATCGCTGCCTGATTCTGAGGCGATTCTGCTAAGTGACTTGATTAGAGATCAGCTAATGATGTCAATCAACAACTGGAAACAGAACTACAAGACTCCTAAAGGAAAATCTCCAGAACTCCCGCGAGCTTTGTGGCTGCTCAAGGTGATCGAGTTCATTGCAGACTGGCAAGTTACCTTTCCATCCTAGCTAGTCGTCACCCGGCGGTTAACAGTTCAGCTCGTCACCCTAGGACTTATCAGAGCCCAGAATGAAAATACAAGTAAGCTAGTTGCCCAAGGTTCGCTCATGAACAGACTTGACGAAATCTCGGGTCTTGTTCAAATATCCTCTTGTTATTTCTGGCAAGGCAAAAACAGGCGTTTTCCCCGCCCTAGCATCATGAGGAGTCTCGGGTTTCAAACCACGATGAACTATTTCGTGGCGTAGTTCGATAATGCGATAGATATCACTTCGGTCAAGGTCGGAAGTCTTTACGCCTAACCCGCGTTCGAATATTCTGCCAAATTCATTCAGATCATTTAGGTTAAGTTTCCTTTCTTCCAGAAGTTGTTCTATTGGTGATTTCGCGTTTGCCTTCGCCTCAGTCTTCAAATTCTTCAGCGTGTACTTTGTGCCTTTGATAATTGCATCCCAACTTCTGACCTTGTCTTGTGCTTCAAGTTCAATCATTCGTCTCTTGCCGTAGGCTTCCAAGAGAGAAGCAAGTGCGACAATCACCAATTGTGAAATTGTACTTCTTACAAGATGATTCTCCACATTCGCTGCATGCGTCAGGAGTTCATCAAGGCGTATCATCCCGAATTGGAAGGAGTCGAAAGCCTCAGTCTCAGCCACTTTGGGTGCTTTCATCGGTGCTCCGATACTGCCTTGAGCGCTCGACAGTGTTATACAACATTTCCGCTCGATGCCGCTCTCTCGCTAGAATGCGACCAAGCCGTCTGCCCGACGGTTTTTGACAGTCTGCCCGATTCGGGCGAACCGATGAGGACTTGACAACGCCGTTTCTGGAAATGCTTAATTGTCATATGAATCTACCAAGACCGTTCCAGTAGGACGTAGCACTCAGCTCGGTAGATTCACTTGTACAAGCCAGGAGTCATCGAGAGAATCATAGGCCCCGTCGTTGTAGCCCACGATATGCTAGGCGCCCAGATGTACGAGCTCGTCAAGGTTGGCACCCTAGGCCTGATAGGAGAAGTCATTCGAGTCGAGGGCGAGAAAGCGACCATTCAGGTCTACGAAGAGACCGCTGGCATGAAACCCGGCGAGCATGTAGAAAGAACTGGGAACCCTCTCTCCGTCGAATTAGGTCCAGGGATGATCAATCAGATCTACGACGGAATACAGCGACCACTCCCAACCCTGATGGAGATCGCCGGAACATTCATCACGCGTGGCGTCACGTCACCTGCACTCGATCGGAAGAAGACTTGGCGCTTCATACCAAGAGTGAAAGCTGGCCAGAAGGTTGTGGGAGGCGACATTCTTGGAGAAGTGTCAGAGACTGTCCTTGTCACACAGCACATTCTCGCTCCTCCCAATGTCACCGGCACGATGAAGTCAACTGTGAAGGAAGGCGATTACCGTGTTACAGATGACATCGCTGAAGTCGAGACGCAGAATGGGCTCGTGAAGCTCCAGCTCATGCACACCTGGCCGGTTAGAAAGGCACGGCCGGTCAAATCTAGGCTCTCTTCAGTCGTGCCGCTCGTCACAGGCCAGCGAATAATGGACTTCCTGTTCCCAATAGCAAAGGGAGGAACCGCCGCAATCCCCGGAGGATTCGGCACCGGAAAGACGGTGATGCAACAGCAGCTTGCGAAGTGGGCCGACGCCGAAATCATAGTCTACGTGGGATGCGGAGAACGCGGGAACGAGATGACTGAAGTCCTCGAGACATTTCCGGAGCTGAAGGACCCTAGAAGCGGACAGCCGCTTATGGCTCGGACGATACTGGTTGCGAATACGTCGAACATGCCAATCGCGGCAAGAGAAGCGAGCGTCTACACAGGCATCACGATGGCAGAGTACTTCAGAGACATGGGATACGACGTCGCTTTGATGGCTGACTCCACTTCTCGATGGGCAGAGGCGCTCAGAGAGATTTCCGGTAGATTGGAGGAGATGCCTGGCGAGGAAGGATACCCTGCCTACTTGGCTTCGAGGTTGGCGGAATTCTATGAACGCGCAGGCAGAGTGGAAGTTCTCGGCAGTGAGCAACGGACTGGCTCGATATCAGCCGTCGGCGCGGTCTCACCGTCCGGTGGAGACTTTTCCGAGCCTGTAACGCAGAATACGCTCCGAATCACGAAGGTCTTCTGGGCTCTGAGCAAATCGCTCGCCGAGAGACGCCATTTTCCAGCCATCGACTGGTTGACGAGTTACTCGCTTTACCTCGACTCAGTCGAGGAATGGTATGAGCAGAAGACCAAGCAACCCTGGAAGCACATTCGGCAAGATGCGATGTCGCTTCTGCAGAAAGATGAGGAACTGAGAGAGATCGTAATGCTCGTCGGTCCGGATGCGTTATCAGATAGTCAGAGGGCAACGCTTGAAGCTGCTCGCATGATAAAGGAGGACTTTCTCATCCAGAGCGCACTCCATCCTGTCGACAGTTACTGCTCGCCTGAGAAGACGACAGCGATGATGCGCCTGATCATGAAGTTCCACAAGAAGATGGAGAAGGCTGTGGAGGAAGGGGTAACCCTCCAGCGGATCCTGGATCTCCCTGTTAGGCAGGAGATCGCGCGGTGCAAGATCGAACCATCAGACCGATTCGATGAACTCGCAGCGAGAATCGAAGGAAATCTCGACGACCAATTCAGCAAACTAACCGCCGAGACCCACGGCTCGGAGGGACCACAAGCATGAGCATGGTTCTGCGAGAGTACAGGACGATTTCGCGAATCTCTGGGCCATTGCTGTTCGTGGAGGCCGTGAAAGATGTCGGCTACAACGAACTCGTAAGAGTCATGGCTCCCGACGGTTCGGAGCGTAGAGGACAGATCCTAGAAGTAAGCGACAAGATGGCGGTGGTTCAGGTCTTCGAAGGCACATCAGGCCTAGATGTGAAAGGAACCGCAGTCAGATTCACGGGCGAAACCATCAAACTTCCGGTCTCATCCGACATGCTTGGAAGAGTGCTCGACGGCAGCGGGACGCCGATCGATGGTGGTCCAAATATCATTGCGGAGGATTACTGGGATGTTCACGGTGCACCGATCAACCCATGTGCGAGAACCTATCCAAGAGAGTTCATCCAAACTGGAGTTTCCGCCATAGATGGAATGAACACGCTCGTCCGAGGGCAGAAGCTGCCATTCTTCTCCGGCGCGGGGCTTCCACACAACGCGGTAGCCGCGCAGGTGGCCAGACAGGCTCGAGTTCGAGGCACAGGCGAGACTTTCACGACGGTGTTCGCCGCTATCGGCATCACAGCCGACGAGGCCCGGTTCTTCCGAGAAGACTTCGAGAAACAAGGCGCCTTCGAACACGTGACCATGTTCGTAAACCTTGCCGACGATCCCGCGATAGAGAGGATTATCACACCAAGAGTTGCACTTACCGCGGCCGAATTCTTCGCGTTCAAGCTCGACATGCACGTACTCGTCATACTGACTGACATGACGAACTACGCGGAAGCACTTCGCGAGATTTCAGCCGCTCGTGAGGAAGTGCCTGGAAGACGCGGCTATCCTGGTTACATGTACACTGACCTGTCCACAATCTACGAACGAGCAGGACGAACGCATACGGGCAAGGGCTCGATCACACAGATGCCGATCCTGACCATGCCGCACGATGACATCACTCACCCAATCGCCGACCTGACTGGCTACATTACGGAGGGCCAACTGATCGTTGACAGAGGCCTTCACAGGCGCGGCATCTATCCTCCGATCGATGTGTCCCCCTCGCTCTCACGTCTCATGAGGGAAGGAATAGGAAAGGACCGCACACGCGCGGACCACAGAGAAGTCTCCGACCAGCTGTACTACTCGTACGCGGAGGGACGAGCATTCCGAGACCTCGTAGCCGTGATCGGAGAAGAAGCACTCTCAACAAGAGACAAGCTGTACCTGAATTTCGCCGAAGCTTTCGAGAGACGATTCATCAACCAAGGCGAGTACGAGAACAGAGACATCGAACAAACACTTGACCTCGGCTGGGACCTCCTATCCATGGTACCTGAAGTCGAACTCAAGCGCATCGATCCATCAACCATCGCGAAGTATCATCCCGCTCATAGGGACAAGGGCACCGCATAATGTCAGAAGTCATCTCGGGCATCCACCCAACAAGAATGGAACTGCTAGCCCTCAGAAAGCGGCGAGACATCGCAGAGCGAGGCAGAGACCTACTCAGAGAAAAACTGGACGCGTTGATGATTGAATTGTTCGAGAATGTGCGCCAAATAGCGGAGCTTCGAGAACGTTCCCACGGGCTCCTTCGAGAAGCGTACAACCTCTTCATAGAAGCCGAGATGGTACACGGCCTAGCGAGACTCGAACAATTCGCCGTCGGCGTCGAAGACCGCTTCGAGCTCGATACGAAGACGAGAAACGTGATCGGCGTCACCCTACCCCAAGTGCAAGTCAAAGTTACGCCGATCAAGACTGCGCCATACAATCTGCTAGCTACATCAGCAAAGCTCGATGAGGCTACGATGAAGATGACTGAAGCGGTGAAGGCGATGACGGAATTGTCGAGCGCTGAGGCATCAACGCGAAAACTCGCCCAAGCCATAGCCTCAACCAAGAGGCGCGTCAACTCTCTCGATTACGTGATCATCCCGCGAGTTCTCCAGTCGATCAGATATATCCAGATGCATCTGGAAGAACGCGAACGCGAAGATTTCTTCAGACTGAAGAGAATAAAGAGTCGAATGCAGAAGCAGGTCAGCGCTGCTTAACGGTCTTCTCTTGCTTGAGTGTCTCAAGAAGCAGGAGGATTCTCCCAACAAGATCACGTGTGCGAGCGGAGGGCACTACCTGTACAGGGATCTAGTATCTCAATTCAGATGCTCCCGAAAAGGGACCCACGTGCAAATCACCAATCCTCGCGGTTCAAGTCACGACGCTTGCTCCAACCTATCCACACACACTTTTCACCCATCCTAACGGTCCAATAACACTACCAAACGTCGCCACCGAAAATAGACAACAAACGCCTCATTCCTCATGACTCGGATGGTGTGTGTGGTTAGGCTGGTGCCTTCCTCTTGGGAGATAGAGGAATCAAAGCGCGTCTAGTCGGTGAGACCTTCTCCACTGGTTGAGGTTCCGAGCGCTAAGCGGCGTGATTCCACCTTTTGAATTAGTAACCTAGCTTCGTCGACGGCCTCTAAGAGAGAGGATACTTGCCGTATCTTCTTGCTTCATCGACCATTGCATAGATGTTCGCGATCTTGACATTTGAATGAATCGAATTGCTCGATGCCAAAATGAATCCTCCGCCCTTGGCAGCGCTGTCGATGCATCTTCTCACGTCTTTTCTCGTATCTTCCTCTTTGCCATAGGGTAGCACGTACTTGCAGTCGACATTGCCGAGAAGGCAGAGCTTGGTGCCATATCTCGCCTTGACATCCACTAGATCCATGGGGCCTGGTTCGATGGGATGCAGCCCATCGATGCCAGTGTTGATTATCTCGTCGAGGATCGGGTAGAGGTTGCCATCCGAGTGCTTCAGCACAGGAACGTCGTGTCTGTGGGCAATCTCCACGATCTTCTTGAGATTGGGAAGGTCGCACTCCTCTAGGAGGCGTCGCTCTATGTACGGCCCGTGATTGTCCGCATAGTCGTCGGTAACGAACAGCACGTCGACGCCAGCTTCTATCATGGCGTCAGCGAACTTTCGGCATACGGTTCCGATCTTTTCAACGAGTCCTCTCGCGAAGTCAGGATTTCTGTAGCTGTCGATTGCGATTTTGTCGATGCCTCCTCTGACTTGGAACGCGAGATGCCAACCTGAATGGAGTTCGCCGATCGTGACAATATCCTTTCCCTTGAGTGACTTCAAAATCGTGCCCATCATCTCGACGATGTCGGGATCGAACGGATCAGGAGGCTCGTAGTTCTGCAACTGCTCAGGAGTGTTCACGACTCCGCCAACAAAGTATGTGGTCTTGCCCTTCTCGCTTGCCTCCAGCACCCTACCCCATTGATCAGTGAATCTTCTACTGTCAATGAACTTCGGAGCGAAGCTTCTAGTTACTAGAGAATAGTCGGAGAATACTGGTACGGCGTCGAAATCCAACCTCATGCAGGCATCAATCATATCGAGCCTGAATCTCATCGAGGACTGCCAACTGTGAGCTGCTGTCATGGTCGCAAGACCCGCACCTGATGTCTTCGCTGCGTGAGGCATCCCCTTCGACAGGATTCCTTGCACGATCGGAGGATCCAACCCCAGGTCGGTTAGGGGCACGAAATCTGGCTCTTTCAGATCAAGTGCTGTGAAGAACCTCTCTCGATGATTCATGCTGTCTCCCACCTTGCTAACCTGTCGTGTCAGTTGAATTCTTTTCTCGAAGAGCCACGCTCGGGCCACGTTGTGAGCCTTAAAGGCCGCGTTTCAACTCATTGAAGTTGCAACTCCACGGCCCAATGTTGAAGTGGTTACATGTGCATGATACGTCAGGGCGAGAACGACGGGGCTAACATCGCGGGCCCAGCAGCGGCAGAAAAAAACGGCAAAACGAGAATCATGGAACACTCGATAGAGAGTGAGAGGTTGAACCTGAGATGACACGCAAGGTCAGGATACGCATGGTCATCGCAGGAGCTGTTCTCATGCTTCTTGGAATCCTCGCTGTCTGGGGTGTAGTAGAATCGCTGATAACCGCGCCCGTGACAACGAAGGTCTGTCAGTGCTTAGATACGGAAAACAATCAGATACAATACGGTCAGCCCTGCGTTCCTACAAGCGACCCGCTCATCTATGAGACGGTCTGTAGGGAAGTAAGGCATGGAGGCTTACAGCCCGGTATCCTAGTTATTGCCGCCTTCTTACTTGTTCTAGCAATTGCGACGACCCGCCTGGGGCTGCTCGGCGGCAGATTGGAAGAAGGGTTACCAGCACAGAAGGACGAGTATGGGGGGCTACGAGCAGCTGACGACGGCTGGTGCGCGTCGTCAGGTGCATTGGTGCGGGCGTTCAGATTTCAACCTGAGGAAGGGACCCCGGACAAAGTTGTGGCAGGCCCGCCGAGATTCAAACTTCCATGATTTGAGACACGATGAATCTTCCCCACTATTTCTGGACGATCGAAAAGACCATTAGGTCTACGAGCAGGTTCAGGTAGCTTAGAGGAGTAGAAATCAGTTGCCGAAGAACTTCAAACACATCGAGACTAAACTCATTCACGCGGGGGAACCTGAACCGCGCATAATGGGTGCTGTTAGTATGCCGATTTTCCAGTCGGCCATGTTCGAGTATGCCGGCGAGACAAGTTACCACGATCTCAAGTACATTCGCTTGAACAATACGCCAAATCATGCGGCTCTTCATGAGAAGCTTGCAGCACTTGAAAATGCTGAATCTGCCTTGGTGGCAGCGAGCGGGATGGCAGCCATCTCAACGACACTATTGTCCGTTCTCTCTTCAGGTGACCATCTGCTTGCACAAGACTGCTTGTACGGAGGAACCCATGATTTCGTCACGAAAGATCTTCGTACATTCGGCATATCTCATGATTTCATTGACGCAGACGACCCAGAGTCCTGGAAGGAGAAGTTAAGACCGAATACCAAGGCGATCTACGTTGAGACTATAACGAATCCTACGATGCAGGTCGCGAACCACAAGTCCATTATCGAATTCGGAAAAGCTCACGGATTGGTAACGATGATAGACAACACTTTCGCGAGCCCAATCAACTTCCGGCCCCCGGAATGGGGCTTCGACCTATCACTCCATAGTTGCACGAAATATCTGAACGGTCACTCCGACATTGTTGCTGGCGCAGTTATCGGACGCGCAGAGCTGGTGGAAAGGGTGAAGAATAGGCTAGATCATTTGGGCGGGTCACTCGACCCTCACGCCTGCTTTCTCCTGCATAGAGGAATGAAAACGCTCGCAGTTCGAGTCAGGTATCAGAACGAAAGCGCCCTAAGAATCGCAAAGTTCCTGAATGATCAGCAGGCTATTGAAAAGGTGAATTATCCGGGGCTCGATACACATCCACAGCACGAGAGGGCACGCGAGCTCTTTGATGGTTTCGGAGGCATGCTGAGCTTCGAGCTTAGAGGAGGCGCCGCGACAGCTGAGGAGTTCATCAAGAGAACGACGCTGCCGATAATAGCTCCCAGCCTCGGAGGTGTGGAAACCTTGCTTACTTTGCCAGTTAAGACATCGCACTCAGGAATGTCACCAGAAGACCGGCAGGCGCTCGGAATCACGGACGGACTCATACGCATGTCAGTTGGGATAGAGGCAACTGACGACATAATCGAGGATCTCAAGCATGCATTAGCAGCAGTGGTTCGCTGACGCGTCTTCTCTGCTCTCCTTTCGTGCTGGGAGCATGACTGGAACGGCACTACCCACAATGCTGTGCATGAATCAAGCCGTGCGGGCGTCCATACTCGAAGCCGGATTGACCCCACCGTATTCGTGGGCTCCTATCCCACCATCCCATAGCACTTGAGGTTCCGAGTCCGATGGTTGACTCGCATGCGACATACGACATGACGGCAGCCATTTCTTACCTTGACAACAACGCAAGGGACCTTTCACCTAGAATTCAACAGAACCAGGCCGTATCTCCTGCCAGATATCCAACCTCTGAAATATGAGCACATTACAGAGAACGATTGGGGAGCAATGATACATAACCAGCTCTCTGAAGAAAGCAACGGTTGTAGGCGCCGGATCGATGGGCCACGGGATAGCACAGCTGATGGCGATGGCCGGCGTTGACGTGGCGCTAGTTGATGTCAATGATGAGATTCTCGACAAAGCACGCGAAAATGTGCAATGGAGCGTCCAGAAACTCGTGCAGAAGGGAAAGGTCAGTAAGAATGATGCGGACAAGGCGATGGCACACCTGCACACGACAACAAAGCTCAACCACGCCTGCGAGAATGCTGACTTGATCATTGAGGCAATCCCTGAGAACCTTGAGATGAAGAAGGAACTGTTCGCGCAAGTGGACAAACTGGCACCGGAACACGCTATACTCGGGTCTAACACCTCAACTCTTAGCATCACTGAGCTCGGAAAGGCAACAGGTAGACCTGACAAGGTTGTTGGACTACACTTCTTCAACCCGCCGCAACTCATGCCCCTCCTTGAGATCATCAAAGGTAACCAGACTAGCGAGAAGACACTGGAATTCGCTGGAGAACTCGCCAAGAGGCTACACAAGACACCGGTTCTCGTGAAAAAGGACGTGAGGGGATTCATTGTGAACGGAATCCTCTCAGCGGTTCTGAATGAATCATTCTGGATCGTTGAGAGGAAAGACGCATCGAAGGATGAGATTGACGCCGCGATGAAATACAAAGCAGGCTTTCCAATGGGCATGTTCGAACTTGTCGATCTCGTCGGCCTCGACGTACACAACAGCGTTGCTAAGCAGATGGAAAACGCCTTTGGTGCCAGAGCCAAAGCCTGCCCAATCCTCGAGCCTCTCATCAAAGCCGGAAAGCTTGGTAAGAAGACCGGAGAAGGCTTCTACTATTGGGGCGCCGGGCGACCACAGGTTCCGCCGGAGCTCGCCGAGAAATTCGACCCCGATAGACTCTACACTGTGGCGGCAAACGCAGCTGCCTGGCTAGTATACGACGGCGTAGCATCGCCGACAGACATAGACACCGCAATGAAGCTTGGCACAGGCTGGCCTTTCGGACCGTGTGAGGTGGCTGACAAGATGGGCATCGATGTTGTGGTGAATCGCCTGAGCCTATTGCACGCGAAATACCCGGAACCGATGTATGAGGCCTGCCCGCTTCTTCTTGAGTACGTCAAGAACGGGTGGCTGGGCAACAAGACTGGTCGAGGATTCCACAAATAAATCGGTCTTTGGGATTCCTTCGGGCCAGAACTTGTACCATTGTCTCTCCAAAGAACCACTTCTGGTTCGCGCCATTGAGTATTGGCCTAGCCAGTCGTTTGCGGTTCTCTCTCTATTATGGTGGCAACTCCCTGTCCGCCGCCGACACAAGCGGTGGCTAAACCGTAACGGGCGTCTTTCGCCTTCAAGATTCGGGCAAGTGTCCCCACAAGGCGGATGCCAGTAGCGCCCAATGGATGACCGATCGCTGTTCCTCCTCCCATGACATTCACCCGTTCGGGGTCAATTCCCAGTTCCCTGATGCAATAGAGATTGACGATACAGAAGGCCTCGTTGATCTCCCAGTAATCGATGTCCTTAGCTTCCAGGCCCGCTTTTTGCAGGGCTTTGCGGCTAGCTGGAACGGGGCCTACACCCATGATGGTCGGGTCTACCCCGGCGAAGCCGATGGAACGGATCGTGGCCATAGGTTCAATACCCTTCTTCTTCGCAGTGTCTTCAGACATTAGAATCGCTGAAGTCGCGCCGGCATTAAGGGGGGATGAGTTTCCAGCGGTTATGACGCCGTCCGCTTTGAAGGCTGGCTTAAGGTCTTTCATTGCTTCGAGGGTAGTGTCTTCCCGGACAGATTGGTCTCGATCTACAACGATCTTGTTTCCGTCCGCTTGCTCGGCTTCGATAGGCAGAATCTCTCCTTTGAAGAAGCCTTCCTTCTGAGCCTTCGCTGCCAGCTGGTGGGACCTTACTGCCCATCGATCCATGTCCTCCTTAGTGAAACTGCTTTGGGCGAAGAGCTTCTCTGCAGTGAGCCCCATGTTCGTACTTGTCGCCAAATCCCAATGTGCATAGTCCGGTTCTGTGAAGAGCCGATTGTTGGGAGCGATGATTCCCTTTTCCCGGAGGGGTGCTCCCCGGGGGACGCGTGTCATATGTTCCATTCCTCCGACCATTACGATGTCCGCAAATCCGGCCGCGATCTCAGAAAGCCAATATGGATCCAAGCCATGCCAGAACCACACTGCTGGTCTACGAACTTCGCGGGAATACTGTTTGGAAGGTTTGCCAAGAATATGGGATATCGTCCCCCGTAAGTCCATTGTTCACTCACGCCCAAGGCAGATCCAACTATGAAGTCATCGATCTCCTCTGCGTTGATGCCTGTCCTTTTGATGAGTTCGGGCAGAAGTTTGACGAGAAGTTCATCGGATCTGAGCTTGTGAAACCAGTCTCGCGCCGGATCATTCGGCCTAGATCGAGATTGAGCAGTTCTCAGATACCCAGCAATTACTACGTTTCTCATCGCCAGCCCTCTTTGCTGGGACGAATGCTCGCTGGTGAATGAAAAGACTTTGCCGCTGCCGAATCATATTGCCGCGATCCTCTTTCCGTCGAACCCAGAAATCTTCATTCATTCATGAAGAGAGCGAGGGTTCCATTTACGACAAATCTTCTAATCTCTGTCTTCACGAGGATTGGCGTATCGTAGACTCGTAGCGCAAACTCGAACGCCTTCTCGCTGGTTTGCCCTCCTTACGAAAGACATTTCAGCTTTCATGCCCAAACAGAAACCCGAGTTCAGGGAGAAGTGACTCCATGCCTCTAGAATTCAACTTCACTGACGAGCAAGAGCTCTTTAGGCGGACGATCAAAGAATACTGCGCAAAGATCATCTCAACGAAGACCAAAGAAATAGCGAGAGCCCGAGTGATCCCACCCGATGTCCACAAGGCCCTGACAAGTCAAGGACTCTTCGGTTTGCTACTTCCAAAGGAATTTGGCGGAAGCGAAGCGGACTATGTCACCTTCACTATAGCTGTAGAGGAACTGATGAAAGCAGATACAACAGGCGTTGCCGGAATTCCCGTATGGTACGGCGCGGCGTGTGCTCGCATGATTGCCGTGTACGGGACTCCCGCGCTGAAAGAAGAGATTCTTCCGAAGGTCGTGAAGGATGGGTGGATAACTCCACTCCATAGCACAGAGCCCGGATGCGGCACCGACTTCACGGCCATCACTACTAATGCCAAGAAGAGCAACGGGGAATACATCGTCAATGGAGAGAAACAGATCCTAAGCTGCATTCCAGAAGCCATGAAGTATGGCGGGGGTTTCATCACAAGCACAAAAACGAAACCTGAGCTTGGACCGAAGGGGATGAGCCTGATCTACATTCCAGTCACCTCGAATGGAATCAACACGACGATTTTCGAGGGAATGGGAATGGACTTGGGCGGAGTCAGATATGACAACACGAGGGTGCCAGAACACTGCCTCATCGGACGCGAGGGAAACGGGCGTCAGCTAACATACGAATCTTTTGTTCACGCTCGAGTCCCGACCGCAATGACGATCGTAGCGACTGCAGAGAAATGCCTTGAGCTTGGGATGGATCATGTGAAACAGCGTCGCGCTTTCGGCCGACCAATTGCAGGCTTTGAAGGAATCCAGTTTGAACTCGCTGAAGACTACGCAAATGTCCTTGCGGCAAGATGGCTATGCTATCGCGCAGCATGGCTCGTGGACAGATACCATGAAGGCGAAGTGCCCTTCAGCGATGCAATGATGGCGGCATCTTGTGCTAAGCTCGTAGCCTCGGAGAGCTGCATGAAAGCGATTAGCGACACAGTAGAATGGTTCGGCGGTATGGGAACAACAACCGACTACGACATACAGCAGACATTTAGAATGGCAAGGCAGCAAGCAATTGCGGAAGGAACCAGGAACGCTCAGAAGGTCGTGATCGCCCTTCAACTGCTTGGCTCGGAATTCGCGGCCTGGAGAAAGTGGGGAGAAGCAACCAAGTAGCATGAAAGGCTGGGATTTTTCCGATCCGACCATTAGGCTGATTGCTTAGGCTCAGAATGGGTCAAAATCGGCGAAGGACAGGAACATGATGATAGTTGGCGGACCGGACGCCTGACATAATTCTGATTATAGCGCGCAAATCATTGTTCCGGCACTGGAGAACTTAGACTGGCCCAAGGGGAGTGCAAAGCGTGGACAAAGCAAATGAGGTTGCTAAGCTGAATGAAGAAATGTGGGATTCAAGGGCTGAGAGCTGGTTTGATAGACGCTTCAGTTTTCAGTCCAGTTACCTCAGATGGACACAAAAGAAACTGGTCTCTCTCTTGGAAATGGGAGAGAATCCACATCTTCTGGATCTGGGTTGTGGCATCGGTTGGGCTGTACGATATGCAGCTAGCCTGGCTAATGGGCGAGGAGAGTTCTATGGTATCGATATTTCATCGAAAATGATTGAGAAAGCAGAAGCAAGTTCTACGAACCACAAGAACGTCCATTTCCGCAAAGCCAATGCTGAGGTACTTCCATTCGACAATGACTTCTTTGACTTCATTATCTGCTCCAATTCGTTTCATCATTATTCTGACCCTGACAGTGCACTAAGAGAGGCATGCCGAGTTTTGAAACCAAGAGGAAGAGTCTACATTCTTGACACCACTGCAGACGGCTTCCTTATGAGAATGTTGGACAGGTTGTCGAAGAAACTTGAACCAGCTCATGTGAAACTCTATTCAACGCAGGAATATCAGGCATTCTTCGGAAAAGCGGGACTACATTATGTCACTAGCAAGCCGGTAGTGTTCTCAGTGAAAGTTCACATAGCCGAAAAAGTCGTCTTATCAATGGGCTGATTGCTTGAAATCCTTTTGAGATCATGATGCGAAACTTTCCGCCGATTCCGTTATGTAGCAGATTCTGAACATCATTGGAAGCTGAAGATGTAACACGCGAATATTCCAACACTGTCGAAGAGAAAACGCCTGGAAATACAACGATTCATGATGCGCCCTATTTCATTAATGCAATAAATCCCACCGGCTCCCACCAAACCATGATGCGCCCACATGGGAGAGTAACCACAATGAGTATGGGGCGATTCCTATGCGCCAGAGCATAGAAATCGAAAGTCACTGCCGTGGGCTAGAGGGATGTCTCGCCTTGGGTTAGCGGGCAAAGCCCATTAGGTTAAGTGAGAACGTGGGGCCCCGGATGGAACATGGAACGACGGTTCAACTTGGGTCCGATGTGGCTGAAGCATGGGAAGTATCGGAACTAGGTTTGGACACGGCAACGCTTTGACACAGCAACAGGCGCACTTTTCGCATTCGAATGTTGCTACGTATCTGGCGTTTCCTTTCGTTTTCTTCTGAGAAGTGAGGCAGGGAGGGTGACGTGTCTTACAGTCATCAATTATATTGTGTCTTATGGGATGACCAGAATCCGATTGCTATTGCGATTGAACCGAGGAGGAACATGAATTGACCAATCGGAGCATAGTCCAATGTCGATGATTGCGATGAGGAATTCGCGATTCGGATCTGGAAGGCAGTATTCACGAGAACTTCGGTCAGCGTGGCGCCGTTCATAGTCGTGACCGTCGTGTAGTAGTAGGATTGTTCAGACTCGGTCGTGGCAGTAGCAGGTTGTGGCTGACTCGGGAAAACCGTAGGGACGATGCTAATCATCGCCAGAATTCCAGCAATAATCATACCAGCGGTTACGAGATGCCTCTTCAATTTGACGTGCCGTCTACCAAGGCTCGTCATGGTCCGTCATAGAGGATCTGTCACTTGGGACGTCGAACCGGGCGTACAGTTCCAGCGCAGCCAAAAGCAACCGCCTAGGCGCACGCGGGCCTCTTTGCCAAGCCTAGGCTCTATCCTGCCACGTTGTTGAGGTCTACTGACTCGTTACTAAGAAGCGAGATCTCTTTGACAGGGTGCTGGCCTAGAATCAGGTTCTTCGCTGGCTCTGCTTCCTTGTAGGAGCGGTTAACAGAGAGATAGGCCTGCACGCGTTCTTGGCTAAGGTAGAACTGTGCAAATCCGCCCTTATCAGAAAGCTCAAGCTGCCCGCGTCGAACCACCGTGTCTCGCTGCGTCGCGTCTCCCCAGACTTCGATCCGAAGCTTGAACATGGATGAGAAGAAGTGCGGCAACTCGGTGAATCTCTCTTGTCCTCCGGCCATGTTAGCTCCTGCTACTTCGCCATGCTTGGCGGCGACATCGTAATGTTCCAGTCGGAGATGCTTACCGAACAGTGGGCTGTAGAAGGATGCGATGTCACCTGCGGCGTAAATGCTCGTGTCATCGACTCGAAGTTGTTCATTGACGACGATTCCGTTCTTAACAGGAAGCCCCGCTTCCTTTGCCAGTTCGACATTTGGTGTGATGCCGATTCCTACTGCCGCGAAGTCAGCTGGAATCGTCTTCCCAGTCTTGGTCTCGATTCCTGCGACTCGACCGTTGGATTCGACGAAGCGAGCCGCCGTCTCGTTCGTGAGGACGTGAACGCCTTGCTCAATGAAGTACTTCGTGACCCATTGGGCTGTCTCCGGGTCGAGTGGTAAACTCAGGAGCGAGGGGAGAACTTCAACTATTGTCGTGTCGAGTCCTTGCTGCTTGCACGCTGCGGCGATCTCGCATCCGATGAAGCCGCCGCCCATCACCACTGCGCGGCGGGCAGATGACATAGCCGTACGAATTGCATCGGAATCTTCGATCGTTCGCAGGCAGTAGATCCCGGATAGATCGCTGCCTGCTATAGGGAGACGACGTGCGCGTCCTCCGGTCGCCAACAGAACGCGTTCATACTCTAGTTCTCGGCCGTCATCCAAGAGGACCATTCGCGCATCCGTATTCAGGCGCTGTACTCTTGTGCCGAGTAGAACGTCCACTTGCTGTTGCTGGTAGAACTCGGCGTCTTGGAGGAACAGGCTCTCTTGGCGGAGTTTCCCCATTAAGTACCCTTTCGAGAGTGCGACACGGTCGTAGGGAAGATGCTTCTCGTCTGAGACGAGCACGATGCGTCCTTCTTGGTCTCGTGCGCGGATCGCTTCGACGGCGGATCCGCCCGCCAGTCCTCCTCCGACAATGAGGTATCGCGTGCTATCCACCATCATCACCTGCTCGGCTTCGCGAAACGGATGCTGTTTCCTTGATCCTGAGACTTCATGCTTAGGCTGGATTCTTCTGCTTCAGCCTGAGGATTGCCTCTGCGAGGTCTCCGCCGGATTCTTTCAGTGCGGCCTTAGCTTCGTCCACTGTCTTTCCGGTTTGCGTGACCACCAGGTTCACATCTTCCTCTGGAACCTCGGGCTGTGCCGCTTCGGCTGATGGCGTCCTTTCATGTGCAGATCCGCCCGTGATCTGATACATTCTTTGTCCCTGAACGACAACTGATGTGACAACCGGTTCTTCGATGATGATCTCGCGAGTGGCGGTGCGTATCAGCACCTCAGTGACTCCATCGATCTCGTCGATTTTCATGCCCATTTTCTGCATCATTCGTTTCGCGTCTCTGCCTTGAGGCGCGCCCTTCGCAGCTTTGTACGCTTTGTATGCCATCGTCGGGTCAACCGATGAGAGTTGGTCATCATGAATGATGGGATAAGTCTATTGCGTCTGTTCGTTTGTTCCGACGCCTCGTCTAGTCTTCACGGCTATTCCTCTCTTGAACTGGGTCATCTCCCACCCAGCTAGGACAGCTCGCCCTACGACTAGGAGTTGCCGCTTCTCACCGATCACTATGACCTCATCTTGAGGTCTGATTGAAGAATCTGCACTCACAACATGCTTGGCGAAGACGTTTCTCCCGGCGCTGATGAATCCCGCCACATCGCCACGGACGACGACAACGCGAGGCGGCTTCTTCATCGACGCTAGAATGATCTTGGCCCCGTCAGGCGTGAGAGCCAGAAAGCCATCTCTCGCTCGCAAGGTTGAGATGAGCTTGCCGTCGCGAAAGATCAAACGTATCTTGTTGGTTTTTCCTGATCTTGTGAGCTCTATTGGCCCCTTGAAGAAGACGTTACCCAGATGGCTTCCAAACTGATAGTTCGCGATGCCTCTGAGTTTCCTGAGATCCTGCCAAGTCGCCTTCTGCATCAAATGACACGCTTCGAGTAGAACAGTCAAACCATTTAAGCGTGGACATGGCTCATGTTGCGCGGTCGGGGCGCATTTTGAACTGTGACATTTGCGGGCGCCAGATCGAAGGCAGACCAAATCGTATCGTCGTCGAAGGCGCAAAGATGACGACGTGTGATGCATGCGCGAGCTTGGGGACGCCATACCAGGAACCGAAGCCAATCCCTCTGACCACTCCAATCCTTCGGCCGAGGCCTATGCCCGTCGTTGTCCCTCGTCCCGCTCCGTCTAAGCCAGCCGAAAAGCGAGCTCCAAGAGAGGTTCAGGAACTCGACATTGCCGACAACTATCCACAGATCATACAGAAGGCAAGGACAAAGCATGGACTGAGCCAAGAAGACTTGGCGATGAAGGTGAAGGAGCATCTTTCAGTCATCCGGAAGATAGAGCTTGGCAAGATGATTCCTAACATGCGATTGGTAAAAGAACTCGAACATGTCCTGCGAATCAAGCTGATGGTGCTCACAAGCGAGCCTCCCGTTCCGAAACCTGCGCCTGGCGCGACTAAGGAAGTTACTCTGGCTGATGTTGCCAGGATTCGGAGCAAAGAAGGAAAAGACACAACAGAACTGAAAGCCTGACGCTGAACTAGCCCCCAGGCTCGGTCAGGTTCACGACTTTCTTTCCGTGCGCTGATGGGATGATCCTCAGCTGTGCGTTCTCGAACTCCTTCGAGAATTGCCTGCCTTCGAAGTATCTGTCAAGGAACATGGCGAGTGCGCTGACTTCGCTTATGGGCTGATTCGTCACCGCCACATTCCAATTGGCAGCCTCGAACACTTCTCCTGGCACCTTCTCTGCACCGACAACCACAAGCTTCGGCCTAGGCGAGGCGTTGATCGCCTCCATCGCTTCCGGCAGTGGGATTCCATATGCTGTGAGATGTGCAATCTCCCCGCCCTTTGATTTCCAATCCTTCACAGCCTGCCTCCAGGGTTCGCCCATCCGAATCCAGAAACTCCCACCGAATCGCTTACACACGTCCAGAATGGTCTTCTCAAGCGCTGTGTCGACCACATCCGCCACGATGAGTCCGTCGGCTCCGAAGGCTCTGGCTGTGAGACACACATGTGTCGTAACCCTCAGGTCGCGCGGGATTCTGTGCCCCAACCGAAGGACCACAATCTGCTCGGCCAAAGTATGTTGCCTACCGACAGTAATGTCTGGCCTCAAGGCTGAAAAGGTTCCCACAGGCACTCGCAAGGCCAATCTGGAAGAAGATTAAATGGCACGCCACCAAAGGATAGGTATTCGCCTCGTTTGAAGGGCTCCGACATGGCAATCTTGGATGAAGAGCTGATGAAGGTCGCCCGTCTATTTGGCGGCGACGAGGCGGTAACGGTCATAAACATCCTCAGGAACAAGAGTGAAGCCACCGACGAAATGCTTGCCAACGAATCCACAGTGAGACTGAACACGGTAAGGAAGATCCTCTACAAATTCTACGACCATGGCTTGGTTTCGTGTACCAGAGTCCGCGACGAAAAGACCGGCTGGTTCATTTTCTACTGGAAACTGCAGACGGATCAGCTGGACGCCTTCATTCGGAGCAGAAAGAGACGCGTTCTTGAGAAACTGAAACACAAGCTCGACTACGAGACAAACCATAGTTTCTTCATCTGCAAGAAGTGCGGTGATGTGCGAGTCACGTTCGAAGAGGCGATGGAATCGTCCTTCAGGTGTTCCAAGTGCGGTGGGCAACTTGAAAGCAGCGAGAACGCCCCCGTCGTGGAGTTCTTGGAGAAACGGATCAAGCAGATAGAAGACGAGCTGAAACAGTGACGCCACTTAGCACAACCAGCTCTCTCGCTTCATCCGAGGGCCCGATGATCATGAACGGCAGACTGGCGATAGCTGAAAGAATTCCATATCATGCACAAAGGGAACTGACGCCCGTCTTCAAAGCAAAGATCAACAAACTCTCGTCAGGTCTGGATGTTTCGGTGCAACTTGGAGTCACCGGCAACGGTTTCGTCAACGCCGAAGTCCAAGGCTCGGATTCTGAGTTCTTCGTTGAGCTGATCAAGAGAGAAATGGGGCTCGCGCCAAGGAATCTTTCTGAGATTGAGGTCGATGATAACTTCAAGGCTTTCGTGAATGGGATCAACACAAAGCGACAGAGCATTGAAGTCGAGATCGGCCCAGTTTCGACGAATGTCAAGTCCGAGATAACGAGAGAGGCGTTGATCGCTCAACTTTGCGATGGCAAAGCCATTTCCGTAGACAAGGTGACGCAGACATATTGTATCCAAGAAGGTACTCCAATACTCGTCAGGATCAAAACTATCAATCCTGAGCGTCGGCGGATTGAAGCTTGGATTTCAGACGACCAAGTTGCCCGATTTGAGCAATGGAGACGTGAAAGAACACACAGAATTATCGCGGTCGGCGGTTCCCATGACAAACTACGCGAGGTCATACATCTCTCGAAAGCGGATAGAGACATCATCCAGATCGAGGAATTGTCATTCACAACAAACTCTCTTGTCTGCAAACTTGGAACAGACGCCCCGGGAATAATCGCAAAGATAGGTCGCTACATCAGCGAATTCAAACTCTATGCCTTTCTTCCTGAGAAAGTGGACAAGTTGCGGACCGAGCTTGCAAGCAAACAGTAGATGTCTCACCAGAGCGGATCATACTCGCATTCCTTGTAGCTCGAGGTGAAGCAGAAACGGATAGCTGGCGCCTTCTCGACTTGGAGTACACAGATGCATCTTCGAACCTGGCACTTGAGGAAGCCATAGCGCGGCAGGTGGGAGAAAGCAAATCGCCACCGACACTGCGTCTGTGGAGAAACCGTAACGCAGCCGTCATAGGTGAGAACCAGTCCGCCAACGCCGAGCTGCGACTCGACGCTTGTAGGGAACTAGGCGTCGAGGTTATGAGACGTTTTACTGGAGGCGGGGCGGTCTACCACGACCTAGGGAACCTGAACTACTCGATATGTACTCGAAAATCCTCGTCACCGAGTCTTGGCCCCCAGCTGGCGGTATTCAAGCGAGGCCTCGAATGTGCTATTACATGCCTTAGCACCCTAGGCCTGGAGGCGAAGCGAGTCCCGATCAACACCATAGTGGTTCGCGGAAGAAAGATCTCGGGAGGGGCAGGTGCAATTCGTTGGGGGGCCGTCTTCTATCATGGCTCCGTTCTGGTAAGCACGGATCTTGAGATGGTATGGAAGATACTGAGGCGGGAGCAACCCCAAATGCCACGTGCGCTCGTCAAGAGCACACGTCTCCCCGTGACATCTGTCAAGAGGGAATTGGGACGAGAGATCTCCATCGACCAAGTCAAGGACACCCTAAGGGATACATTTACCGGGATTTTCGAGACACAACTCGTTCCCGGTCCCGCGACAGATCTGGAACTGCAAATGATCCCCGTTCTAGTCAAGGAGAAGTACGGCACTGCGGAATGGAACCTCAAGATGTAGCACAACCATCACAGGAGAAGATTCGGCTTCTAGCGGAACGCCTTGGCTTTACAATTGCAGACGTCGCCACGTGCCCCTGTCTCCATCTCAAAGGGAAGGCGTAGGCTGCTTGGGCGATTTCAGCACGGATAGGGTTATAGGTGTCCGTAAGCTTACGTATGCTTAAGCTGGCATATCCAATGATTCGAAGCTGGAATAGCGCCCTTGCTATGAAACGAATCATAGCCGTTCTTCTCTTGGTCCTAGGCCTGGCAGCGTTTTCCCTGATGGTCGCCCCATCACATGCGTCGATGTCTATGATCCGGGGTACTGTGTACTGGTATGACATGTACGGAAACCTCCGTCCGCTCCCTTGGGCGCAAGTCGTCGCTGAAGGCAATTCGGGAGAGCCCGCCACCGTTTCCACGACTACCGACGGTACGTACATGATGTGGGTGGCGCCAGGATCGTACAATCTCACCGTCTCCGTTGATCCTGCGTATACGCCCGCGAGCAAGACGGTCATAGTGTCTGCAGGAGGGATAGCCGAGGCTGACTTTGAGCTCAAACCCTCTGGCAATCCGGTCCCAGAGTATCCGTCATTTGCCCAGCCAGTCATGCTGTTGATCGCCGCCCTCGCCGCGACAGTCCTGATCCGCCGACGCAATCACGTCCGCTCGCAAGCTGACGAACATTCGCTTGGTTCTCCACGGACTCACGCAATCTTGCACCAAGACAGCGCCATGGGTCTGACACTGGCACTGCAGACTGCACAACGTAGAAATACGATCTACAGCCCGTTGCAATGAGGTTGAGAGGGCTTGGCTCGACGTTCCGTGGTCATTTGTGCTGAACTCGCACTGGTCCTCATGATATTGCTGGCTGTGTTCCCGAACGCAGCCGTCGCATCCGGAGCCCCTAGTGAGCCGACTGCTCTGGGCTTCTCAGGCGGCGCTTCTGCGGGTTCTCCGACGCAGTATCCTTGGCACTATGGCTATGGCTATCCTTGGAACTACTCGTGGGGTTACCCATACTACTGGGACTACTACTCCTCCTCCTACCCATACTGCGATTACTACTCCTCGTCCTATCCATACTGTGACTACTACTATCCGACAACCACTTACCAGGAAACGAAGACGTTCCAACTCGACGTGGCAACCAATCCGGCCGGAATTGTTGCTGTAAACGGAAAGGGAACATACGACGATGGAACTGCGGCATCATTCAGCGTGACTTCACTTGTTGTCCCACAGAACGCGAATCAACGCTACATCTTCTCCTACTGGAGCGGGGACTTCTCAGGAGCCTCACCCAGCGGCACCGTGACGATGACCTCGGCGAAGAACGTGGTCGCGAACTATCAGCTCCAGAACTTCCTGAAGGTTTCAGTTGATCCCTTGGGAATTGCATCCGCCACTGGGGAGGGCTGGTACCTCCCAACTGACTCAGTTACCGTCGGTCCTGTACCCTTGTCCATCTCAGGCGGGGATGGTATCCGATACGTCTTCCAGCAATGGACGGTTGACTCTGCTCCAGTTACAGGAAACTCGGTCGAGATCACGATGGATTCGCCTCACACGGTAATCGCTCATTACGGGACGCAGTACTTGCTCACGGCGTCTTCCGATTACGGGATTGTAGAGGGAGGAGGATGGTACGATGTGGGAAGCACAGCGACGCTGTCAGTCACAACAGAGGTTGACACCAGTTTCGGCGTGAAGCAGGTGTTCCAGAAATGGACAGGAGACATGGAGTCATCTTCCGCTACTACTGCAATCACGATGGATTCGCCTCACACGCTCAGGGCCGTCTGGAGAACAGACAGCACAATCCTGTACGCGACGATTGCACTGGCAATTCTCGCCGCATTCGCAGTGGGAATAGGACTGACCATGTTCGCAATTGTGAAACTAAGAGAGCCCAGGCCGCCTGCCCCGGTTCCGCCACCGAGACCGGTCGCGACAATTGAACCGGTTCCAGAGAAATTAGAGCAGGCGCCAACCAAGAAGAGGACTAAGCCGCCACCAAAGACGAACCAGCCCGAAACCTCATCGGAAACGTAGGCGATCGCTCCGTCTAGGCTGAGGCGCTTGTGTCTCAAGCGCCTACTCTTTTGAGGAGAGATTGCGGGATCATAGGTTTGTGCTTGTTACAGTAGTATTCGGTTTCGCCAAAGAAGTCTGTGCACCAGTCCGCTACCGCCCCACAGACGGGAAAAGAACACAGCTTGCGGCTGCTCGTGTCCTGTTCCTCTGCAGACATCGACCTCACCCAGGTTCGCCGAAACCGAAGTACGCTGAAGCACATTCATGCTAAAGATTCGTTCGGTTCAAGGACCGATTTGGGGGCTCTCCTAGACTAGCATCAGGCAAGCGCCGTGGCGAGTGGTATAGGAAGTGTAAAATTCTGATCTCAGCAACAGTTCTCTGAAGACTGGAACACGATTGTGGTTGGGAACCATTCGATGCTAGAAACTCGTGTGACCAAACTGTTCGGCATCAAGTATCCGATCGTCGGCGGCACCATGATGCATGTCTCCAAACCTGAGTTCGTGGCCGCAATCTCGAACGCCGGCGCATTGGGCATGATGGCGTCAGCGATGTATGAAAGTCAGGATGAGTTCCGCCAAGCTGTCCGAAGGGTGAGAGAGTTGACCAACAAACCGTTCGGCGTGAACTTGAGCCTCTTCCCAGCCATGAGACCCATAGATAACGACCTCTACGCCGAGGTCATACTCCAAGAGCATGTTCCGATAGTCGAGACGAGCGGCCAACGCCCTCCGGAAGACTTACTTGCACGATTAAAGGCCGGCGGCGTAAAGACGATGCACAAATGCGTCAGTGTCCGCCATGCGCTCAGCGCACAGAAAGCTGGCGTAGATGCCGTGACCGTTTTCGGTACCGAAGGAGGAGGCCACATCGGCGAAGTCGGATTGACGACCATGGTCCTGGTGCCGACTGCCGTGGACGCGGTGAGCATTCCGGTAATTGCGGCCGGCGGCATCGTTGATGGCAGGGGATTCGTTGCAGCATTGGCGCTGGGCGCCGAAGGAGTCACTCGTCGGCACGCGATTGCTAATGACGACTGAGTGCCCCATTCACGACAATCTCAAACGAGCCTTAGCTTCAGCCACAGAGCTGGACACGCTGACAATCTTGGGCACTCTGCGGAACACTCTTCGCGCTTGGAAGAATCCGGCTGCGCTCAAAGTGGCCGAGCTGGAATCCAAGCAGGCTGACTTGGGGGAAATCCTGTCGATCGTCGCAGGAACGGCGACGAAACGCATGTACGAAGGCGGCGACTTGGACGCAGGCGTGATTCCCTGCAGCCAAAGTATAGGCCTCGTGCATGAGATCAAGCCAGTGGCCCAAGTCATTGACGCAATGATGCGAGAGGCGTCAGAGATACTGGGAAGGTTAAGCAAGTAGAGCACGAGGGGGCAACACGAGCCTGCGATTTCGGCCACCGTGCCCATGACAGCGAATGAGATCAATTCCCGTTCGCGCGTTTCTCGGATCTATGGCTCCTTGTGTCGTGCGTCTAACATCCTTCGTCGAGTGTATGATGCTCCCATGCTCATGGTATGTGTCGGAAAACGATATTGTACTTATATAGGAACAGTGATGTACTACTAGGATAGGTGGCGTGAACAAGCATGGAAATCGAAGAAATCCTGAACATGGGTGCGTACCAAAAGAACGCGCGAACCCTAGCCCTTCGACACCTACTCTCTCTAGTTCTCTAGGGCTCGCAAGCGAAACTCAGGCTGTGTGATCACGCAGCCACCGAGCAACCGCATAAAGGGTCGGATTGCCACTCACATCAACCACAGGGACCCGAATACTCGTCTCCTCAAGGAGGATGACGCTCTCATAGGCGGGCATTGTCGCGAAGACAACGCTCGCCCAGTGCATCCTACCCTTCAACTGCTCCGCCGCAACATCATCGCTTACAGGCATCGCAGCATAGGCGAAGGCAATCCCGTTCGCCCACATGAGACTTCGACCCATGGAACCTGGCGGAGCCCCAAAACTCTGCATCTCCAGCAACGCGGCCAACGGATACTCCACTGTTTCATGAATCACGATCTCTTCCCACGGTTGATACGTGATCTTGACCATTCGTTATCACACTGCCAGATTCATGACACTGTACTGATGCATAATGATTTCGAGACTGAGCGAGTCTAGCTCGAAGACGTGGCCTGTCATTGTAGGGTCAGCTTGCTTACAGTGAGGTTCAGCACAATTTCGCCAATGTCAGTTGCGTACTCGCCTATTCTCCTTAGGCTTTCCAAGATCAGTCTCAGTCCGGAGATGTCTTCGGGCGGCAAATTCTGTCTGTAGATCTGTTTCTCTATCTCGGCTTCGAGTTTCTCTGCTTGGTCTTGCCTTGCTAAGACGCGATCCGCCATCGAGTAATCGCTTCGGAAGAGAGCCTGCGACGCTTCTTGGAACAGGAGGCTGGAGAACTCGCTCAGCTCTTTGATGCGGACGGCGAGCTTGGGAGTGAGGGCTTCCTGAAGCTTTGTGGCGTGTTCCGCGATCAAGGAAGCGTGATCGGCAACTCTTTCAACGCTCTTCGCTATCAGCCTGTAGCCAAGACAATCCCTTGGCGAGTTCAGTCCAATCTCCCTCAACAACTGGGGATGTTCAACTGCCTGTTTCAGCAGGCGTACAATATAGAAACTGAATCGATCTACTTCATCATCGCTCTTCAGGACTTGGGCAGCCAGATCATGCCTTCCCTCGCACAGCGCTGTGATCGAGTCCCTGTGCATCTGATCTGCAATCGTAACCATTCTTCGCAGAGTACTCTCCGCGGACAGCTCGGGGTAGCTCAGCAAGACCTGCAGAACCATCTCTGATGAAGACTCAGAAACTATCTCAGTCCCAACTAGCTTGCGTCTCACGAGCTCTCTGACCGCGTCTCTGATCTCCGGGGACATCCTCGCATTCTTAGATTTCAAGACCACAGCATTCAGACCAATCATGTACAGTGCAATTAGTTTCCTAGCGAGAGACTGAGGATCCTGCTCGGCTTCGACCTGAATACTCGCTTCACTCGGTCTCTGTTTTGCGGCTGACTCTCCCGCGACTAACAGAAGAGACCCGTCTTGCTGTGTCGATACTCGGATCAGAGATCCCTTCCGCAGACTGAGATCTTGAACCCACCTCTTTGGCACGGAGACAATGAATGACGCTCTCCCGGTCTCCTGCAGCTTCCTTACTTCACTTTCAGACTCCGTCACGGGTTCCAAACTGAAGCCCCTACATGATCTATGTGAATACTGGTTTCTTGCATATTTCGCTTTCGCCATACATATGTGCGCCAGTGACGCTCTGCCGCTTGACCTGCCATGGAGAAGACCTCGGGGAACCGATGCCCAAGATGCCTCAGAGACTCCCTCAACGTCTACTATGAGGAGGAATCCGGACTGCGCCTTGGTGCGGTTTGCAGCGTATGTGGCTTAAGGGCATATTTCTCAGACGACAAACTTGCGGTGATGACTGCGGTCTGACCGCCGAAAGAACCTGACGTTCGTTCCACGCACCGAGACTTGTTGGCGGCAGCTTGCGGAGAAGGCCGGCGTCTTCCATAGAGACATCATCGTGCCAAATCAATTTCCAAATCACTCTGAGCCTGTGACTTTAAGTCGTGATGAGACTCGCACGACAATGTTGAGACCAAGTACGGTTAGAAGGAGTATTAGAGCGGCGCCCCATGCGAACGTGTGCGAATTCTCGTAAGGAGCCGTTCCGAAATCGAAAATTAGGAGAGTCAGTGAAGCTGCTGCATCATTTAGACTTGTCATGAGAAACTGGCTGCCTAGCGCCGTGAATAGCAGAGGCGCTGTCTCGCCCATTACTCGGGCCACAGCCAAAGCGATACCGGTGATGATGCCGCTTCTGGCGGTCGTCAAGAGTATGTGCACCATGGTCTTAGACCTTGAGATGCCCAAAGCAAGCCCTCCTTCTCTAATCGACGAAGACACAAGCTTCAGCGATTCATGGGTCGAGATGGCAACTATCGGAATCATCATGAAACCCAGCGCCACTCCCCCGCTAAACGCTGAGAACCGATGAAGTGTCGCAACTATGAGCACATACACAACAATTCCAGTGACAATTGACGGGACACCCGTAAGGACTTCGGCCAGAAGCCTAACAGAGTAGGCAAGTCGTCCGGGATATTCAGAAAGATAGGCGCCTGCAAACACGCCAACTGGTATACCGATCATTGAGGCGATCGCAACCATTACGAAGCTGCCCTCTATGGCGTTGAGTATGCCACCACCGGATCCTCCAATTGGAGGTGTCACTTTCGTGAAGAAATCCAAATTCAGCGCCGCGTAGCCGAGCACCACGGTCTGATATATGATCGAAACAAGCGGAACCAACGCAACGAAGAAACACAAAGTGGCAAACACTGCAAACAGGCGGTTGCTGACGCGTCTTCTGCGCTTGAGGCTAAGCAACCTTGTCACTTCCTCCCTTGAACCGTAGCCGGGTTATCATGAGTCGACCCGCGAGATTCATCAGGAAAGCTATGGCGAACAAGATTAGCCCTAGCTCGAAGAGGGCGGACAAGTAGAGATCGTTGCCGGCCACTTCCGTGAACTCATTCGCTATGACGCTCGGAATCGTCTCGGCAGGCAGGAATAGGGAAGGGGAAATTCTCGCGACATTCCCAATTACCATCGTGACGGCCATTGTTTCTCCAATTGCCCTGCCCAACGCAAGAACGATAGCCGCGATTATCCCGGTTCGGGCGTAAGGTATCACGCTCGTCCTGATCATTTCCCATCTTGTGGCTCCAAGGGCTAGGCTGCCTTCCCTTTGACTTCTTGGGACGACCGCTATCACCTCACGCATGACTGAGGATCCGTACGGAATGATCATGATCGCCAAGATGACTCCCGCCGTTAGCATACCAAGACCATTTGTAGGTCCACTGAATAATGGCAGAAAGCCAAGCCACGTTTTCAGCTGGGTATTCACATAGTCACGCATGAATGGAACTAGCACGAAGAGCCCCCACAGACCGTAGACGACGCTCGGAACGGCTGCGAGCAGTTCGATTAGAAAGATAGATGGAGTCCGAAGTCGCCTAGGAGACAACTCCGACTGAAACAACGCAACTCCTAAGCTGATCGGAACAGCCAGCAGCAGAGCGATCAATGTCGTGACTACAGATCCGTAGATGGCTGGTAGTGCTCCCAGTAGGGGAGGACCTTCGGGAGGATTTGGCACCCAGTCAGTCCCGACTAGAAAGCCGAGGCCGAAGTAGCGAAGAGAAGCGATGCTTCCGTTGATCAGAGCGTACAGGTTGATTGCTGTGATAATCAGGATGACAACGGCTGCTACGCTAAGTAAGGCCCAAAATAGATCAAGTCGCCGTGCCTTCTTGCCGGCACGGCGTTGGACGGGTCGTTTTTGCAAGGTATTAGACGTCTCATTCTGTTATGAGAGCCTGACCTTGGTACGTTAGGGACTTGAGCAACTGTTCGTCTGCAGAGACGATGTTCTGGGGTAGCGGTGCGTAGATCAGGTTCGGCGCATCTTTCTGGCCGTCATGAATGGCCCACCAGAGAAACTTCGCCAGAGCTTCGGCTTTGCTCTTGGTCATGCTAGGTTGGTTTGACATTTCCTTGTAGAGTAGAATGTAGGTGTAGGTTGCTATGGGGTAGGACTGATCTCCTGCAGCGTTCACAATATGCATACGCAAGTCTTTCGGATCTGGGGTCCCAGTCGCGCTTGCAGCAGCGTTAGCAATCGTCTGCAGATTCGGAACTATGAAATTGCCTGCGGCGTTCTTTACTGCACCGATGCCAAGACTCTTGCCAGCCGCGTAGATCACGTCAACGTAGCCTATTGAGCCAGGGGTGTTGGCTACTGTGCCAGCAACTCCTGCATTGCCTTTTGCACCTAGTCCCGTCGCAGTCTTATCGACAGGCCACGTGACCGATGTGCTGCGTCCCACGGTCGATTTCCAGTCGGAGTTCACTGCAGAGAGATAGTCTGTAAACGCGTACGTTGTTCCACTTCCATCAGACCTATGCACTGCCGTGATGGTCGCCTTAGGCAATTGCAGATTCGGATTGAGCGCTTGTATTGCTGGGTCGTTCCATTGAGTTATTCTTCCCATATAGATCCCCGCCAGCACGTCGCCGGTGAAGTTGATCGCCGTAGTGTTCGCTATACCGTAGGGTTGCAGGTCGTATGTGATTGCGACACCGCCCAGTGTTTCGGGCATCAATGTCAGCCCAGTGGCATTCTGCAGTTGGGCGTCAGATAGCGGTGCGTCAGATGCACCGAAGTCCACGGTCTTCTGAGTGATCTGCTGAATTCCTCCGCCACTTCCGATCGGGTTGTAGTTTATCGTGACCCAAGGATACATGCCGTTATACTCAACGGTCCATTTCTGGATCAACGGCGCTGGAAACGTTGCGCCAGCTCCAAGAATAGAAACAGCTTCATTTGATGTAGCCGGGTTTGCTGTCGTCTCCGTCATGCTTTGCGTTGTGCCCGTGTTTCCAGTATTCAGGTAGTAGCTGTACCCGCCTGCTATTGCCGCTACAATGATGATTACTAGGGCAACTAGTCCGACATTTCGCTTGGTGTTCTGGTTTGACATATTATCACCGAGGCCGCTCGTATGTAACACTGCGTATTATGGAGACTTCATTGTGAACATGTCACATCACATGCATCTATGTGATTCATATGACTCATCTTCAACTACCCCGCTGGCAGCTGTCGCCCACGTACTGGTAGTCGTGATGATGAATTCACAAGTTCTCGTGCAGCTAGACACGAGACTCCCTTCGCGGGATTCGGGAAATGGCCAGAATTTGAAGCAGAAGATGCGGGTTGAGAATCTAAGCGCAGGATTCGAAAAGAAGAGGGTCCTCGACAGTATCTCCATCTCTTTCAACGAGAACGCGGTTACGGCGATAATTGGGCCCTCCGGATGCGGAAAATCTACACTGGTGCGTTGCCTGAACAGGATGCATGAAGTGACGCCGGGCGCTTGGGTTTCTGGGCGCGTCCTTCTTGATGACGAGGACATATTCTCTCCTAGCACTGACCCCGTAGCGATCCGCCGCAAGATAGGAATGGTATTTCAGAAGCCTAACCCGTTTCCTACGATGTCGATCTTCGACAATGTCGCTGCTGGGTTGAAGCTGAATGGAGTCAGAGATCATAAAGTCATTTCATCAAGAGTTGAAGAGAATCTGAAGAAAGCATTTCTATGGGACGAGATCGGAGACAGAATCAACGAATCGGGAGCTAGCCTCTCTGGTGGGCAGCAGCAGAGGCTTTGCATTGCACGTGCCCTCGCGGTGGAGCCAGAAGTCATTCTCATGGATGAACCTTGCTCAGCACTTGACCCGAGCGCGACAGCCAAGATTGAACAACTGATGAGAGAATTGGGAAAGAACTACACAGTGATTATTGTCACTCACAACATGCAGCAAGCCGCCCGAGTCTCCGACTACACGGCATTTCTGTATGTTGGGAAAATGATCGAGTACGGACCCACTAGCGAGATATTCGAGAATCCAAAGGACGAGCTTACTGAGAACTACATCACTGGAAGGTTCGGGTAGAATTGTCGTACATGCGACCGCTCGATGCAGGCCTTAACATTATGTCCGACACTCTTTTGTTGATGGCAGATCTCGCCGAAAGAACGGTTGAGGCGTCGATATCAGCTGCCGCACAGGGCGGAAGACTGGACGCCCAAGTGCGTATTTGGTCGAACGAGTTGCAGGGAAGATATGACGATGTCGAGGAGAAAGCTGTCGAGTTGATTGCCAGGTATCAACCTGTAGCGTCAGATCTCAGGGTTATCAAATCCAATATGAAGATCGCGTATGATTTGGCGCGTCTGGGCAGGTATGCGTATGACATTGTCCAAGTTCTCGACCTCATAGACGGGGGCAAGGCGGCTGACAGACCCTTCCTTGAAAAGATGTCCGAGAAAGTTCTCGGCATGATGAAGCTTAGCTTCAAGACGCTTAGGACTCATGATGTCCAAGCCGCACGCCAGCTAATCGAGATGGACAACGGAGTTGACAGCCTGTATCGAGGCTACCTCAGGGGACTGATCAGCAATCCGAGCTTGAACGCCGCTGAAGGGGTCGCAACAGCGCTAATAGCACGACACCTCGAAAGAATCGCAGACCACGCCTGGTACATAGCCCAGTCAGTGAGCTACATGGTCACAGGTACGTACATAGTGTGAAACCAATTCGTGGGCCCGGTTGCGAACTCACCTATTTGCGTAAAGTGGTGCTTGTATTCTCTCAGTGCGCTGCGCGAAAATAGTACACGTGACCTCATGTGTTTCACCATGCCTGCACCGTATTCATTTGTGCAATCCATAAGGAGACAAATCGGGCAACTACAAGTTGCCGCGAACCGGAGAAATAGCGATGACAGGGAATTCGGAATACTACTTCTTCTTCCCTTGAGCTGAAATTTCCCTCACTTCCCCTTGTGTGTACCAAAGCGACCCACAACGACTGTTGTGAGCAAACATAGAGGTTATTGGGTGCCGCAATTAACCGATCAAGGCTGACCTCGTGATCGTGTCGTTTATTGCCACTGTGATCGATGGCAGGAAAGCGCTCATCTGGTCTTCTTGCTCGAAGGCAGTTCGTCGCGTAAGAAGAGAAAGCCGAACACCAAACTTGCTTGTCTTCCAATCAGCTTGATGCGATTGTTCCGCGAGCGCGTGCCTCATCTTCAATCTTTTTGAACCCGACGAAACCGATTACTAGCATGCAAACTGACAGCAACACTGCAATAACATATTCAAGGGTTCCCGACAGGATCGTTGGCGTCGCAAGAGCCGCATGTCGTACCAAGTCATTGAAGTACGTGAACGGAATGACCATGCAGAGATAGCGGAACGGTACTGGTATCACGCTGATCGGAAAGAGCGCACCAGTCAAAACCATGTAGCCGAAGAAAACCAGGTTAGAAATCGTATTGTAGGATCTAATGCGCATCGTCAACCCTGCGAATAGAAGACCGAAACCTATCAGCCCCAATTCGTAGAGACCGATCGAGAACAGGAAGAGCGCCGGATCATTTAGTGTCACAATGCCACCACCAATCAAGAAGAGAAGGACGGTTGTGTAGCCTATGATCAGCGCGTCTGTGAGAAACATGCGAGCCCATCTTCCTATGATTAGCGTGACACGGCTGGCCGGAGTAAGGAAGAACTGTTCTAGCGTGCCGGCCATCTGTTCATTTCTTACAGTCTGTCCTATGCCCCACATGCCGGTGCCGAAGAGGATTATGAAGACAAATCCGAAAAAGAAGAAACTCATTCCGCCCTCATGTGGCAGGCTGGAGGAGAGAGACGTTGGCGCGAAGAGCGTCACACCAAGCGCGAAAAAGAAGAACCATAATGGCGTGCTAATGAATTCGCCCACCATCCAGGCGGGGTAACGCACGTATGAACGCAGGTCCTTCATGAAAGCCGCTCTGAATTCGGCAACGAACCTGAGCAGTGGACTAGTATTTCGAGAATTCACCTGTCACACTTGCCTTCTTCTCAAGGTATTTGAAAATGGCATAACCGAATGTTGGGTATGCCAGCGCCAAAACGAGGAGCACGAATATGCTTCCGTAAAGGCTGACAAGAGTCTGGTTGGCTAAGACTATTCGGCGCATATCTTCGATCACATACGTCTGCGGTAATGCGCCAGATAGGAATTGGACCCAGTAGGGCAGGAGGGAAACTGGGTAGTAGGTGCCTGTTAGTGTTGCGAAGAGAAGGTTCAGGATCTGAGTGAATATGTATGGCTCTTTGAACTTCAGAACGAACCCGGCAAAGAGGAAACCGATCCCAAACAAGGGGATCAGACCAACCAACAGGATCAGAAAAGCCTGCAGGAGACTCAGAAAAGCCGCCGGCAACATGATCATAGTGGTCACCCCAACGACCACGACAAAGACCAAACTCGTGATCACTATGTCAGTCAGACTAAGCCCGATCAGGAGCGTGAAACGGTTTACGGGCGCCAAGAAGTTCTGTTCAAGCGTTCCTTTCATCTGCTCATCTCTTAAGGCAACTCCAACATCCTCGACGACAACCCAGCCTATCATCCAGACGGCGCTTCCAAGGACCTCATAGACCAGGATGTTGGTGGTGCCAGTTCGTGCAGCGAAATTCGCGGAGGCATCCGAACCGCCGACGAACTGCCCCATCCCGAAGATCATCAGAGTGAACAGGAAGGGCATCACGAGGATGAGAACGAAGCTTCCAGGATATCTGGTGTAATGCCTTATTCCTTTCCAGAAGATCGCGGTTAGTGCACCGACTGTGGCCTTGTACCCTGATACGGTTCGCATCTTAGTCTCGAAGGCTCCTGCCTGTTTCTGATATGAAGACGTCTTCTAGGGTAGGTTCGATGAAACTCACCTTGGTTACGCTGACTTGTTTGCGGACCAGGAACTCGAGGATCTTCGGCAACACCTCTTTTCCCTTCTCCGCATGAATTCGCAGGGAACCCTTCTCGCTCGATTGCGGATCTGCTGTAACGGCTACCTTCGACACCTCGCTGAATGTCTCAATGGCATTCACTGTGCGGTCGGAGAGGTTTCGTGCCTCAATCTCGATGATGTCACTGCTCTTCACCTTCTCCTTGAGTTCTGAAGGGGATCCAAGAGCTACGATGCTGCCGCGGTCGATTATGGCGACTCGGTCGCTCAGTAGGTCAGCTTCTTCCATGTTGTGAGTTGTCAAGATGACCGCGTGCCCTTGATTCTTCAAACCTCGAATCGTGTCGCGAATGAGGCGCGATGACTGAGGGTCCAGGCTGGCGGTCGGCTCATCAAAAAGCAGCACGGGAGCATCATTGAGGATTGCTTTGGCGAATGAGAGACGGACTCGCATGCCTGTAGAATAGTTCTCGACAAACATATGCTCATGCTGCTTCAGTCCCACCAAGTCAAGCAGTTCAACGATGCGCTTCCTAGCGTCCAAGGGATCTAGATGGTACAGAGCTGCGAAGTACTCCAAGTTTTCTCGTCCCGTCAACTTCCAGTACAGGGTTCGCTCTCCCGTCAACATGACGCCCAAGTTCTCGCGCACCTTCTGCTCATCCCTCGCCACGCTGTACCCGTTGACAAACGCGTCGCCTGACGTGGGAGTGATCAAGGTGCATAGCATCTTGATCGTCGTAGTTTTGCCGGCACCGTTTGGACCAAGAAGCCCGAAGATCTCTCCCTTCGGAACGCTGAAACTGATCCCGTCAACAGCCACGACTTTCTTTGGAACTTTACGTAGCAGTGGACCCTCCTTCGTTTCGAATATCTTGGATAATGATTGAACTTCAACGGAGTTCAAAGTGTATCGCGGGATTGTAGGCAAGACGACGAGCAAGCGTGCTCCTAATTAACTTGGCTAAGAAGCTCTCTCAGTGCGCACACACAGTTGACTCCAGTTTCTATCGGAAGCAGTACCCGAAGAGTTTCGGGATATCTACGACCTGGCTAAGATTTCCCCTATCTCGTTTCCTATCTTCTCGAACAGTTGTTCTATGCCTTCTTCTAGGGTCGCCCTTGCTCTCCTTTCCTCTTTCTCTCTGGCTCTTCTTGCTCTCTTTTCCTCTCTACTCTCGACTGTCCCTACGTCCTTACTCTTCTCTCCTTCTTCTGCGCGTCTAACAATGGCCGACGAGTGAGGTCTGACAATCTGGAGTCTCAATGTCTTCACCTTCTTTTCGATGACTCTTGCAGCGCTGCCAGCCCAGAAGGAGTCTACCCTAGTGTCGAAGGCGAACCCGTATTTGCCCCTAAGATTTGTTTGTTCCAGTTCTTTCAAGAAATCTTTCATCGGCTTGGATGCGGTAGCGTAGTGCGTGGGTCCACCAATCGCAATGAGGTCATACCCCGAAAGTGTGCCAGTTTTCGCGTCGTGTATGTCGAAAGTCGCTACCTCCATTGGACTCTTGTGAATTCCCTTTGCTAGCGCCTGTGCGACTTTTTTCGTGTTACCGTACCTCGTATCGAATATGACGACCGCTTTCCTGACCGTCTTGGCGTCTGGAGTCATGTTCGTTCCGTTCTGGTCAAGCAAGTTCAAGGAACTTAAGTCTTGAAAGCTACGGCTAGCGTTCCAGAGTCCCAGATCCAACCTACGCGATCAGCTACGGACCGAGTGACAGAGAGAGTGCGTGCTTTGGGATTTGGGCTATTGATCTGTGTGCGCCCCGAGTGCCAAATATGAACCCGTTCCTCTTCTTCTCATACACTACGCTCGTTAGATGAGGAATCACTTGCATGCACATAGTTCACGTGCAGTCTGTTGAGAATCCTTATATCAACTCAGGAAAGCGGGCATCGTGAAAGGTCGATAGTTCCTTGAAGAAACTGCTGATCGTTCTTCTACTACTGACAATCTCAATCCCGAGCGTCTATGCAGCAAACGCTTCGCAGAATGGCTCTGTTGTGATCGATACTCCGGTCAACCATGATCTTTTCGTGAGTGGTGATACGGTGACAATCAATGCTCCTGTGGACGGCGATGTCTGGGCCGTAGCCAATGTGGTGAACATCAATGCTGCAGTGAGCGGAGACGTTTTCGCAGCCGGTTCTACAGTGAATCTCAGTGCTCCCATAGACGGGAGTGTTGTCGCTGCTGGCGGTCAGGTAGAAGCGAAGGGCGATGTTAAGGGTAGGATCGTTGCTGCGGGCGGAACTATAACCTTCAGAGGAAACGCGTTGAAGGTCGTCGCTGCAGGCGGGACCATAAGAATCGAATCCACCGCCGTCATCGAGAAGTATGCATATGTTGCCGGCGGCACGGTGACCAACGCTGGCACGGTCAAAGGCGAACTTCGCGTAAAAGCCAACAATCTCGAGAATACCGGAACCGCGGGCTCAGTGCAGTGGCAGAAGACTGAGACCCAAGCAAACCTTGCAGGTCTTACTGGAGCCCTCTCGGGCATCGGGATGATACTCAGTATTCTCACAACGCTTGGATTTCTGATACTTGGCATAGTTCTGCTGAGGCTTTTCCCGAAGCAGTTCCTAGTGGTGCATGATCAGCTTGTCAAGTCCCCGATCAAGAACACAGTGGTGGGGTTCCTCCTGATCATCGCAGCAGCGATCGTTTCAGTTCTGCTTGCGATAACCGTGGTCGGGCTTCCGTTTGCGGCTGTCTTCGGCATGCTCTTCATGATCGCGCTGATGATGTCAGGTCTATTCGTTTCTCTGGCTCTAGGGAGAAAGATCGGGAATCTCGTCAGTCTCAAGGCCAGCGACATGTGGCTGTTCGTTTTTGGATTCGTCATATTGACAGTGCTGTTCTATCTACCATTCGTGGGCTGGATCATTCGAGTCGTAGCTGTGAGTCTAGGTTTCGGAGCAACATTCTACGCGCTTCGTCAGAACTGGGCCTCTATGAGGACCACTAATCCATAGACTGCGTCATTGATCAGCTCAAATGAGAGGGTGATTAAGTCATGATAGCGTCGCGTACGGAAGTAGGAACCTATAAGCTGATTTCATTAGGGACTTGTCGCCTACCCACGCGAGTTATGCGCGGCCCAGGGGTGTTCTGGAACTTGAATGTCCCCAAGCCTGAGGTTCGGTTCTGAGTGATCTTTCTCTCGGTCGCCCTCACCGAAACTGATTAAGCCGCGCGGAATCAATTCCAATATCATGAAAGAGATAGAGATCAAGATCATCGAAATTGATAGAAAAAAGGTTGAAGATAACTTGGCAGCTCTAGGCGCTGCGAAGACTTTCGATGGCGATGTAGAGACTTGGTTTTTTGACTTTCAGGACAATACAATTACGGGAGCAAGGAACCTCTTGCGCCTCAGGAGAATTGGCGACAAGACTGATTTGACATTCAAGAAGTTCGTGGAGAGTCAGTCCGCAAAGGTTAGACATGAGTACGAAGTCTCAATCTCGGATTTTGAGACGATGCGTCTGATACTCGAATCTCTTGGCCTCGTCTCAACTTGGCGAATGGAGAAACACCGAACGAGTTACGTGCTGAGTGGGGACATTCATGTTGACATTGACAGGTATTCTGGAGAGTTTTCCCATATACCCGAGTTAATGGAGATCGAGGGTGGAGACATTTCCACGATACGCGCATATGCGAAGTTGCTCGGATTCGGCCCCGATGACTGCAAATCTTGGGATACCTTCGATTTAGTTAATCATTATTCAGGAAAGAAAGCTAGGGATGACACACATGGAAATGCCCCCAGTTCAGAAGGCTAAGTCGCTTCCGAGGACTTTGGACGATCCAGCTCTTTTCATAAATCGCGAAGTTAGTTGGATAAAGTTCAACAACAGGGTCCTCGAGGAAGCTCAAGATCGTCGTCATCCACTGCTGGAACGCGTGAAATTCCTCGCCATCAGCGGAAGCAATCTGGACGAGTTTTTCATGACCCGCGCATCCATCCTCGAGCAGCAGATTGAGAAAGGCGACTTTGAGCCGACTCCGGGCTCCCGCATGACTCCGCTAGAGCAAATCAAGGTAACCAGACGCGAAATCCTTCCACTACTCAGAAGCCAGAAGAAGTGTTGGGAGGAGGAACTTTCCCCAGCACTAGCCAGAGAGGGCATATACATACGGAAGCCTAACGATCTGACTGAGCGGCAGAATCTAACCCTTCGCGACTATTTTCGGAGAGAAATACTTCCTGCCATGAAGAAACCGGATGAAGAGTACTTCCTCGGCCTACATCTCCAATCTCCACATCAACCTGCTGGTAGTGGCCAACGACCCAAGATTGAGAGAGACATCAACCAAGATCATTGTTGAGGCGCCTACAGACAGTTTTGGTCGGTTCGTTGGGATACCCACATCGAGTGACAGTCGTGAGGGTGTGGACAATTTCATACTATTGGAGGACTTGGTCGGTGCCAACTTGGATCTGCTATTTCCGTCAACCCGAATCCTTGACCATTACAAGTTTAGAGTAACGCGAAACGCGGAGATAGATGTCAAAGCAGACGAAAACACAGACTTTCTTACAACCATGGAGTTGAGCGTTAGACAGAGGCGCTATGGCAAGCCCGCTCGACTCGAGTTTGAGAGTTCTATGCCTCAGCATTTGCGTGCTTACCTAGCAGGCAGTATAGGTTCGATCCGTGCTCCACAGAACATTTCCGAAGACGTGCAATACGAAATTGATGGCCCCTTTGGGCTGGCGGACTTCTGGCAGCTTCTTAAGCTGAACAGGCCAAACCTCAAGGACACACCTTTCAAAGGGTACATCATTCCCGAGCTGGGACCGGGCAAATCAGTCTTTGCAGAGCATCGCTGCGAAGGATTTCGCGCTATACCATCCATACGATAGCTTCGACGTGATAGTGAACGTGCTTGAGAATGCGGCAACAGATCCTGATGTCAGCGAAATCTACATCACCCTCTACCGCGTTGACCCTAACTCTCCCATTGTTGCAGCCCTAAGGAAAGCCGCCTCCAACGGGAAAAAAGTGACAGTCTTGATCGAACTGAGGGCGAAATTCGATGAGACTAACAACATCAACTGGGCAAAAGTGATGAGTCAAGCAGGAGTGAAAGTCGTCTATAACTTCCCCAAGACCAAGGTCCATGCTAAGCTAGCTCTAATAGTGAGAAAAGAGAACGGCAAGCTGATTCAATACTCACACATTGGGTCAGGGAACTACAATTCGGTCACCACACGCATCTACGGAGACATCGGCTATCTGACTGCCAACCCTCAGATAGGGACCGAAGTCCTCGACCTTTTTCACAAGCTGACAAGCGATCCGAGAAAAGCAGGACAGTACAAGTATCTGCTGGTTGCCCCTACGTCGCTGAAGAGCGAGATACTCAGCCGCATCGAGAGGGAGATATATCGGCACAAAGAAAAGAGGAACGGTTACTTAGCTTTCAAAGTCAACGGATTAGTCGATAAGGGAATCATCCAAGCACTCTATAGGGCATCGCAAGCGGGAGTGAAGATCGACCTCAACGTCAGGGGGCTCTGCTGCCTGAGACCGGGTATTCCCGGCGTAAGCGAGAATATCAGCGTTATCTCCATCGTGGGGCGTTTCCTCGAACACGCCAGAATCTACTACTTCCGGAACGGTGGTGAGGACGAAGTCCTGCTCGGCAGCAGTGACATGATGCCGAGAAATCTGGAGAAAAGGGTGGAGGTACTATTCTCCGTGCCGGATCCTACGACAAGGTCCTCCATTCTGAAGATCCTCATGATTCACCTGAATGACAATGTAAAGGCGAGACGCCTCCTCTCAGATGGTACCTACGAGAAAGTTGAACCCGAACCGGGAGCGGAAATCATCGATTCCCAACGCTGGCTAATCGAGAATCGAGGTATATGGCATGAGAAGACAAACGCCGGTCCCTCCTGACTTCTTCGAAGACGCATCTGGTTACTGTCTCCTCGGTGCCGACACGCTACTACGTCAAATTGCGACGCTCGAGAATCAGATAGAAGGCGTAAGGAAGAACGATGACATCGAATTCATGCACAAACTAAGAGTCGCATCACGAAGGGTGAGAGCTGCCCTCAGTCTCTTCGAAGAATGCTTCCCAAAGAAATCCTCAAAGAAATGGATGAGAGGGATCAGGAACGTAACCAGATCCTCGGGAGCAGCGAGAGACGCAGATGTTCAACTGACCTTTTTGGAGAATTACTCAAGAACCGTCGAAGACAGAAATGCGTTACCAGGACTGGCGTACCTCATGACGCTACAGAAGGCGCGCAGGGTTGGAATGCAGTCCAACGTAGTCAGCGCCCTTGACGCCCTAGATGGCTCCAACGTTCTGACGGATATTGCCACGAGTAGCATGACGATCCTGAGGAATCTACTACATGAACGAAACCGTGGCGAATCCGCTATCAAGACACCGTCCACCTACGAGAAAGCTCGCGATCACATATCGACCAGACTCGACGAAGTCTTGGCTCTGGAACAGTTCGTCCATGTTGAGAGTGCAGCCGTGAAGCATCACGAACTGAGAATAGCCGCAAAACGGCTAAGATACACGATGGAAATCTTCTCTTCCCTTTACAAGGAAGAATTGAAAGAGCAAATCTCGCTGATGAAGCAGTTACAAGACGTACTAGGCGAGATCCATGACTATGATGTATGGGTTCAAGAGTTTAGCGTCTATATGCAGGGTGTCCCAGACGATGCTAGATACGGCGCGAGTAAGGTACTAAACCACGCAGCGGATATGAGAAAGTCCCGCTACAAGGATTTCGTGTCACTATGGGATAATGCCGTCGCGAAAGGGCTTTTCGACAACATACGGCGGGTGACTGAAACAGGACCGAGTAGCGATGTCGTTCGCGAAATCTTGAACCGTGATAACCCAACAGTAGCTGTAATCGCGGATATACATGGTAATCTTGACGCATTGAAGGCAGTTGTAGTGGACGCTAGGAGATCGGGAATCGATGTTTTTCTCAACGCGGGAGACGCCGTAGGTTTCGGCGTCTACCCAAAGCAAGTGATCCAAGCTCTTCGCTCTGCGATGTTTCTGAACGTGATTGGGAACGTCGATCTGGAAGTCCTCGAGAAGGGCTTGCAGAATCCCAGCTTGGAGAAGAACAGCATAATGCAGTTCACATTCAGGGAACTGGCACCCTCTGACTTAGCCTACCTCCAGTCCCTGCCGAAGGAACTGAGACTCGAAATATGCGGCAAGAAGATACTGCTCACTCATGGGACTCCTGACTCAGTCAACGAACACATATTTCCAAACACACCGAGCAAACGACTGAAAGAGATCGCATCAAAGGCCAATGCTGACGTAATTATCACTGGGCACTCCCACATACAAACGAACAGAAACGTGAGCGGAGTCAGATTCGTGAATCCAGGGAGCGTCGGTAGACCCGCTGACGGTGACTACAGAGCGGAGTACGCGATACTTGGATTCAATCCATTTTCCTTGGAGTTCAGAAGAGTGAACTATGACGTTGAAGCTGAGGCTAACGGGATAAGAAAAAGAGGGCTACCCGAAAGCCTCGCTCAAGCTCTACTGCGAGGCGTCTCCCTCGATGCTGTCAAGGAGCAGGATGTTGCACTCGAGAAGAAGCAACTATGGAGGAGCCGCTCGACCATAAGCAAAGTGAGGAGAATAGCAAGGAGGTTCATTTCGGACGATTCGCATGCAGAACAGAGCAGAAAGCTAGCGCTAATGATTTTCGACAAGACGAGACGACTGCACTCTATGGACGGAAAGGAACGCTACTGGTTGGAATGCGCGGCGGTCCTTCACGACATCGGACTCTCAAGAAGCAACAGGGGTTACCACAAATCATCGCTTAGGCTGATATTGAACGATCTCGAACTCCCGTTCACCTTCAGAGAGAGGTACATAATCGGAAGCATCGCAAGATACCATCGGAAGGCAATACCAGCTGCGAACCATTTCAATTTGACACCACTTAGTGGGTCCGAAAGGCAGAAAGTTGGCGTCCTCTCGTCGATTCTGCGGGTCGCGGAGGCGCTTAACTATTCTCGTGAATGCATCGTGAGGAGAATTGCCGTGAGGGTACTGCCCAACCAAATAGTATTGGAGTGCGAAGCGAAAGGAGACACCGGCCCAGCAGACTTGGCGCTCATGAAGACAAAGGATCCACTTGAGAAAGCCTTCGGGCGTGATCTGACCGTTGTATGGAAGACATGGCACCCGCGCCGAACACGCCGAAGGGAATTGAATGCTCGGCATCATAGAACCGTCCACACACGCACGAAAGCCTGACAAACTAGTTGAGCCATTCTTGCAATCCTGCAGCTCGATGTTCAACGTGCCCGAAATGAACGAATGTTGCCAATTCATACGTAGATATGCGATAGGATTTCGCTTGCACACGATTGATAAGCAAAAGCTACAAAGAACTAAGGCCTGCCTACGTGACTCCATTTAGCCAGAAGTGCATGCTTTGCCGAAACTCGCCGCAATTGATGTTGGTTCCAACGCGATGCGACTGGCGATCGCCTCAGCCGACGACGAAGGAAAGTTACGCATAGTTCTGACTGATCGAGAGGCTGTGCGGCTAGGCGCCGATGTGTTCGCAAAAGGCGAGATATCCGATAGCCGACTCGTTGAAGCAATGGATGCGTTCCTCAAATTTCGAAAACTGATCAATCAACATAAGGCGAAGTTAGTGAGAGCAGTAGGCACTAGCGCTCTCCGGGAGGCACGCAATCGAGATTACTGCATAAATCAGATTGCCAAAACGACCGAAATAACCATAGAGCCAATTAGCGGAGAAGAAGAGGCCCGGCTAGTCTTCTTAGCTGCTTCAAGGGCCGTGAACTTGGAGGGCAAGGTGGCGCTCCTCGTGGATATTGGCGGCGGTAGCGTCGAAATCACTCTCGCAAGCGGTCGCGAGATAATTGCCACCGAAAGCTTCGGCATTGGCACTGTCAGACTATTGCAGATGCTGGAACAGAAGAAACGAGGCGAGAGAGTCTTTCGACAGCTAGCTCGTGCATACATCAACGTGTCAGGTACACGCCTTCGAAAGGAAATCGGTGAACGCAAGGTAGACTTATGCATCGGTACTGGCGGCAACGTCGAATCCCTAGGCGACTTACGAGTACAATTGTGCGCTGGAAAAGATGACACTCAGTTAAGCATGGATGAGCTCGATTCAATTCTTAAAGAGCTACAGTCGCGATCTTATGAAGACAGGATTAAAGACTTTGGATTACGACCCGACAGAGCAGACGTAATCATCCCAGCCACGATCGTTCTCCAAACCGTCGCGAAAGAAGCCCAAATACGGCAAATCCTAATCCCCCGCGTCGGAGTCAGAGAAGGACTTCTAATTGATATGGCGGAAGGGCTGAAGAGCATTGCACGACCACTGCACCGAACCCAAGTAACCATCTCCGCAAAACTGCTGGGAAGGAAGTATGATTACGAAGCACAGCATGCACTGACTGTCGCCCGTTTCGCGGTTGAACTGTTTGACGCTACAAAGAAGCTCCATAAGTTGGGTTATGACGAAAGGACACTTCTTGAAGTTGCAGCATTGTTACATGATATCGGCTACTACATTGGTCTGACGGACCACCACAAGCACACATTCTATTTGATCAACGCTTCACCGATAATGGATCTCGATGATTTGGAGAAGGCGATGGTTGCGAATGTGGCTCGCTATCACACCCGATCACTCCCTAAGCCGACCCACAAGGAATTCATGGACCTTTCACCCAAGCGACGTCAAATAGTTCTTGAGTTGGCCGCTATCCTAAGACTCGCGGAGGCACTCGACCGCGAACATTCCAATAAAGTAGAGCAGCTCAAGCTCGTCAGCGGTAAGAAAAAGATCATCTTGCGCCTCAGAGGACAGGGAGACCTGCTGCTTGAGAAATGGGCTTTGGGTAACAATTCCAGACTATTCGAAAACGTATTCAAGAAGAAGGTAGTGATAGAGTGATGAAGCATACGAAACCGAGAATTCTTGCGCGGTAAACTGATTCAAGTGAGAAGTAATGATGGGTTCCGAAAATGCACGCAAATCCGTCTTCCATGGAGCTGGTTTGAGTTGGAGAGCTGTAAGCAACTTAGGGGCCTGTTGAGAGTTGAGTGAAACCTCAAGGAGAAGAAGAATGTCAACTAGGTCACGTACGTCATCGTCGAGACCCCGGTCAGCGCAGAGTTCAAAGAAGACGGCGAGAGAACAGATGACAACGCGGGCCAAGAGAAAGTCCAAACGACTCTCGGACTCAGTTAGAAGTAGCCGATATTCGCTCAAAGCACAACGTTCCAAAAGAAGCCTAAGGGAAAACGCTGGAAAGAAAGAGACAAGCAGGCGGAAGATTGGACCGCAACGAACTTCAAAGAAATCCATTTTGATAGGTCGTCATACGCGAAGCTTTCCTGGGAAGCTGCGCTCATCTCTTCGAGCCTCAGCTAAACGGGCTGGACGGATGCCGAGTAATCATAGACCACCAGTGCGGAGACGGGGCGCACGCGTACCCGACGTGTTGAGTTTCATCTCGGAAACCTTGGATCGTGAATGGAATGGTTACTTGAAGTGTCTGCAGGGATTTCGACAGAAGGCGTCGGTCAAGAACGTCAAAGACCTTCGCGTTAGCATAAGGCGACTCCTGACATGCGTTGAGTTGATTGAGCGATTCAATCCGGATAGTGTCGTCCGGAGAACCCACATTACCCTTAAAGAGCAATTGTCAGAGCTTAGCGATCTCAGGGACGCTCACGTCGAAATGGTTGCTATTCGCGGCTATCTGAAACAGTTACCTGAAATCAAACAATTCTACGATGAGTTACTCGATAGAGAAAGTGACTACCTCAGCGCCGCCAAGAAGATGCCCTCGAACACGAAATTCATTGAAAACGCGATCAGTAGGGCGAAAGTTCGGCTTGCGGCTCGACGAGCCACAATAACCGTATCCGGCGCCAGCAAGATCGTCAACGATGCAGTGGATCGTTCATTTGAGAATGTGAACGGAAAACTCGAATACGTCACTATCGCTGACTATTCAACGATTCACAGCGTAAGACTCGCGTTCAAACCTTTCAGATACTTGCTGGAGATGCTGCAACCGTTGATTCCAATAGAACGCAAGCAGTTAAGAACCGCTCAATCGCTCGCGCGAATGATGGGTAAAATCCAGGACATTGAGGTTCTGATGAAGGGCTTGGTTGAATTCAAATGGAAGAAGGATGATGCTCGGCGAGCGGTGGTTGAAATCTGGTTAGATCTTGAACGACGAAAAACTGACGCTGCTCAACGCTTTCTAAGATCCATTCCCAAGTTCGGGAACATCTGGAAACCCATCATACACGAATCAACAATCTCTAAGACAGTTGATTCGAAAGCACTTTACGTTCTCCGTCATGGGATCGCGGTCGCCCGTGGAAACCTAGGCTACCCGCTTGATTCGGACTGCCCGTTAACCTTGAAGGGCATGAAGAGGACGCGTCAAATCGCTCGGGGCATGCGCCGTCTTGGTGTTGGGTTTGATGTTATCCTAACAAGCGCGTATAGGCGAGCACTGGAAACCGCGTTCGTGGTAGGTCGCGAATATAAGCTGGGGGAATTGATTCAAACAACAGCTGCACTGAAACCGGAGGTTCTCCCAGAAGAAGTGATCAAGGCATTGCAGGACAAGTATTCATCCTGTCGAGATCTGTTACTTGTGGGACATGATCCTCAACTAAGTGCGTTAGTCTCCACATTGACTTCGGGCAACGCAGGCGCGAGGCCACTACTGAAGAAGGGAGGGCTATGTAAGCTTCAAGTAGAGAAGCTGCAACCCGGGAAGTGTGCGACGCTGCTGTGGCTTCTTACCCCCAAACAACTCATTAGTATAGCCTGACATAGTCAGCATGCGAATTCTATTCCGTGGCCCTGAGTTTGAACATTTGGTGCATGTGCTTTCATATTCTCATGAGAAGCTGCATGGAAGCGTCCCTTCCAGCGCTTCGGCCTTGTGTACTTATAGCCGGGCGATGCAATGTTGGGGTACAGATTTTGGGAGAGGGCTACAATCAGCTCTGATGAGAAACCTTTCTGGAGCATTCCCAGCTCAGAGTTATTTGAAC
>CAVWAQ010000010.1:0-125073 GCA_963753065.1 Candidatus Bathyarchaeota archaeon
AAAAGATAGAGTTGCAACCATAACCATCAACAGACCGAAGCAGTACAATGCCTGTCTTCCCACTACAATAGGGGAATTGACTCAGGCTTTTGTTGATGCTTGGGCTGACGGGTCCATTGGTGTTGTGGTTTTCACGGGTGCGGGGGAGAAAGGCTCTGCACCGGCGGGGACCAATCAGTGAGGAAGAAAGGAGGATACAATGCTAACGTGGAAGAGTATGCTGGACGAATAGCGAGTTTGCCGCTCGAAGTCGGGTGGCAGATTGTAACGTTCTTGATCAGACACCTTCCGAAACCGGTAGTTGCCAGGGTAAACGGCTACGCCATCGGAGGGGGACACGTGTGGCAGGTTAACTGCGATCTCTCAATCGCGTCCGAGACAGCCAAATTCGGACAAGCTGGACCAAAGGTTGGAAGCTTGACCCCGGCTTCGGTACTGGAGAGTTGTGGCGTAACATAGGAATCAAGAAAGCCAAGGAATTATGGTACCTGTTAGAATTTACTCAGCAAACGAAGCATTAGAGATGGGGCTCGTTAACAAGGTCGTTGCGCCCGAGAGGCTTGACGCTGAGGTCAAACAATGGTGTGACGAATTGTTGGAGAAAAGCCCAACAGCACTCAAGATGCTCAAGTATGCCTTTCTCGGAGAAAGCGAGGGCCTCAGTGGAATAACGGAACTCGGCGTTGGAGGCTTGAGCATGTATTACTCAACAGACGAAGCTCTCGAAGGAGCAAGGGCTTTCATGGAGAAGAGGAAGCCAGACTTCAGAAAGCACTCGCAGAAAGGCTAGGATGAGCTGACTGCTTCTAGATCGTTGTGTAGCCGCCGCTTACACTAATCGTCTGTCCGGTAATCCAGCTTGCTTCTTCGACGCCAAGAAAAGCACTGCGCTAGCCACATCCTTAGCAGTCCCTAAGCGTCCTAGGGGATACGCCTTTACGATTCTGTCGCGCAGTTCGCTGAACTTCGCTAGTTCCGCTAATTCCACAGGCTCAGGTTGCCTTTCTCGTTTTCTGGCGGTATGATTGTGCCTGGGCACACTGTGTTAACAGTTACAGAATACCGCCCAACTTCCTTGGCCAGAGCCTTAGAGAATCCTATGACGGCAGCTTTGCATCCAGAATACACGGCTTCTCTCGGCTCTCCCACTCTCCCTGCGTCAGAAGCGATATTGATGATCCGGCCGCTTTTCCTTTCGATCATGTGAGGAAGGATCGACTTTGTGCAGATCAGTACGCTCCTGTAGTTGATAGCTATGAGTCTGTCCCATAGGCTGGGATCAGTATCTAGAAATAGCAACATCTTGTCCCAACCAACATCATTGACCAATATGTCCACCTTGCCAAAGAGGTCTAAAGTTCCACTCAAGGCGCGCTCGAACTCCGCAATGTTTGTGACGTCAGTCCGAGTGAATGCCACTCTCCCTTTCAGTCCCAAATCTTTGGATTCTTGAACCACACGAGCCGAGCTGTCGTCGTCGAGGTCACAGATCATAGTGTCACATTCTTGGGTAGACAGAGTTAGAGTTATGGCACGGCCTATGTTAGATGCTCCACCAGTCACAATAGCCGACTTTCCAGACAGGCTGAATTTCATATGAACACTGACACCTCAGAAATCAAATTACAGCATCCGTCCCGATTAGCCAGGCAATCCCTTTTCTCTCTTTGCACCACTTGCGGAAGTTGACAGTTTCAAACGCTCAGGTCAACTGGAAAACTGAGCAAGAACACTGTAGTTTGAGTCATCTCTTTCCATACGTCGTGTCCCCCTCAGTGGATATGACCTCAATCGCATCTCAGGCGGTGACATGGCACTGTCTGAGTACGAAGCATTGCGCGATTCGCCAGCCAATCAGAGGATCCAATCGAGATGGGTGAGAACATGCCCCCTCGCGCTGTTCAGGTCTCGATTCGATACAAGATTTGCAGTCGCGTCAGCGTTTTCTCGGCGGCGACATAGCCGCCGCGAGTCGAACACTCTTGATGGATCTGTTTAGCGTTGGGTCGTGCTCGCATGTTCGGGGCTAGGCTGTGGGCGCGGATGCCTCCCGAGTACGTCGCGGCGCTGAAGGCATTCGCTTTCCAGTCCGGTGTTCCACTAGCGGAGTATGTCCGCGGCATAGTACATGACCACATCCTCCAAAGAGGTGCCGCCTTCCGGGAAAGAGGTGCCGCTTTGAGGGCTCTCATCAACGCGGAAAAGCGTGGGTAGTTGCCTACCATGAATGTGTGGCCATTGCGGGAGCTCTGCCGGGAAAGGATAGGCGCGCTGAACTTGAGAAGCTCACGTGGGAAGCAGTCAAGAAGGCGCACGAATTCATCCAGACCGAGGAAGCCGCCAAGAACGCTAAACATCGAATGCTTGCGATCCAAGCTGTCGCGTTGATTACTCGGGCTGAGGAGGAAATACTCGCGGACATGGACCAGGCCGAGGTGGATCAGATCGTGGAACGCATCGAGGCGGCATTGAATGTCATGGACAAGGTTGCTGGATCGGCATCTGCGAAAGGTGCTCGCGGCAAATAGAAAGGCCTCGGCGGCCGCGTCAACGGATGCGTTCGACCGCCTAAAGGCGATCGCCGATGAGGGCATCATGCCTTTCTGTGAGAAAGCCTTAGGGTTCACGCCCACGGATTACCAAGCGAAGTTTCTGCTGGACACGAAGCAGTTCGAAGCTCAATGTTGGTGCCGTCAGTCCGGGAAGGACTATTCGGCTTCAAGCAAGCTCTTCTGGCTCGCGGTTGAGAACAAGGGTGGCCAGTACGCCGTCGTGGGACCGAGCCTTCGACAGAGCAAGCTCGTCATTCGGAAGATCAACAACTTCATCCAGAATAGGCTGCCCAAGGACATTCCTTACCCTGAGATCCTAGTTGGACGGAAGACCCTCAGAACCAAGGTCGCGCTGGTCAATGGCGCCGTCATTGAAGCCTATCCATGCAACCCCGACACGATCAGAGGCCCGACCCTGAACGGGATTCTGGCGACTGAGTTCAACTTCGTGAAAGACGACGAGGAAATGTATGATGCGATCCTCTTCACCTTAGGCACCACGAACGGGTTCTTGATAGCTAACTCGACGCCGTGGTCGCGCGATCACATCTTCTACAAGATGATGAAGGACAAGGATTTCGAGGATTTTGGTCGCCACCCCGTCAACTGGCAGCAAGCCCTCGAGCCGAAAGGGCCGCTCAAGAAGAACGTGCTCGAAAAGATCAAGAAGCAACTGGCCGCGGACCCGTGGCGCTGGCAACGCGAAATGGAAGCCGAGTGGTCAGAGGATGAATCCTGCTGGCTCCCACAGGCGCTTATCGGACAATGTCAGGACAGCATGCTTGAGATTCGCGTCATCGACAAACGGCACAGCTTCTGGGTCGTGAACTAGGCTTGGCGGCGACGATTCCAGAGCTCACCGGCAACTTCTACGCGGGCGTTGACTTGGCAAAGAAGGAGGATTTCAGGGTCGTCGCGGTACTCAGGAAAGATAAGGATACGTTTCGGCTCGTTCATTTGAACGTGTTCCCGCAAGGCACTGAATATGTTGGCGTCATCAATTACTTGAAAGCGCTTTCAGAGCGATTGAAGACGATTCACCGGTTCATAGCCGACCAGACTGGCGTGGGCGAAGCGGTCCTTGAGCAAGCACAGAAGACTGTGCCAAACGTTGAAGGCGCTGTCCTAACCGCCCCTCAGAAGCAGGATGTCCTTGCCTATCTCAAACTGGTGATGCAGGAACACAGAGTCCTCTTTCCATACGAGCTGGACTTTCCGCAAGAACTGAATGTGGAACGATTCGAACTCTCCAAGTCGGGACAGATCCTCTTCTCGCATCCAGATGGGACTCATGACGATCGCTTGTGGGCATTTGCTCTCGCCGTCTTCGCGACCAAAACAACACCGTATCCGCAGTTGAAACGTTCCCACACGACTTGGATTGACAAAGAAAATGAGGCGGGCGAAAAGGTCCGACTCGTCAAGTAACGTGAGTCCTTCTAATCCAGTGCGTCTATCCGATACGTTTTTGTATCGGTGAGCTCAAGCCGATATCCAGGCGTATCGGGTGGATTGAATGAACTATCTAGACAGCAGAGTGCACGACAGAATCTTGGAGAAGAAAAGAAGACTGGATGCTCACCGTCCACTGACCTCGTCAGCGGTACGTAAGGCTCAGCGAGAGATGGAGGTCGAATACATCTTCAACTCCAATGCCATTGAAGGCAACACCATCAAACTGAGGGAAACACAACTCATCCTAGAACGAGGCTTGACCATTCAAGGAAAGAGCCTTCGAGAACACCTGGAGGTCAGGAACCATCCCCGCGCCATGAAGTACTTGGAGAAGATGACAAGACGCGTCTTGAGGAAGCAAGACATCCTGGCCCTTCATCAGATAATCATGAAGGGGATTGATGACGAGGCAGGAAGATTTCGCACCACAGAGGTTAGGGTAGCGGGAGCTGCCTTCACACCTCCGCCAGCTTACGAGATTCCACACCTCATCGAAGAGCTAATTGACTGGTACAACCGAGATCCCGACGAGTTACGACCAATAGAGCTAGCCGCAATCCTGCATCATCGATTTGTCTGGATTCACCCTTTCCACGACGGAAACGGCAGAGTTGCGAGATTGCTCATGAACTTGGAGTTGATAAGAAGTGGCTATCCGATCGCGGTGATACTGAACGTGGACAGAAGCAAGTATTACGGGACTCTGAAAAGAGCCGACAATGAAGACCCAACCTCCTACGTCAATTTTGTTGCATCGGCAGTTGAGCGTTCTCTAGATCTCTACCTGAGGGCTTTGGAGCCGACCGAAAAACAGGATAGACTACTGTCTCTTAGAGAAGCTGCGAAGATGACCCCGTATACTCAGGAGTATCTCAGCCTTCTGGCTCGAAAGAGACGAATTGCAGCAGTGAAAGTCGGCAGAACTTGGATGATAACAGAGAGAGAACTACGTCGATACCTAAAAGAAGTAAAACGAAGTTGATCTCGTCACTGACAGTCAGACAAGACCGAGCCACCTGCAAATCTGGGGTTCGCCGGGAAGCACGGGGGTGGAATTTGAACCCACGAGCTTCCACTCCGCTTCGCTCCGTTCCAGTCTCCTTCGGAGAGCCCTGAAGACCATCGGCTTCCAATGAATCCGTTTCCGGAATATCTTGTCTCCCGTCTACATCCGACATACAATGATTCCCTCAGCGTCCAAACATTGTATGTTCAAACCTATAGGGCATGAGGGTTCAGACAAACGTTAGGGCAGACTGTGATTGGGGCGGACCGGATAATCCCGGTGCCCGCATATTTTGTGTGCCGATAGTCTTCAGACAGAATTGAGCAGGGGTGGCTGTTCCAGGTGGGGCTGCTTGCGCCGTGGCACCAGGTATAGCCAACGCTAAATCCCGTCATGCGAGTTGTCACTAGGCGGTCTTATCTAGTCTAGACGGCTTGACATCTAGCTCGGAAATGGCGTTGAGTCAGTCAGAATTTGACGAGGAACTAAGGGGATTTGCTGGAGAGCTGGCGTCTCTCAAGACGAGCATCTCCCTTATTCATTATAACCTCAATGAAAGAGACATCCCTAATTGCTTTACCTCGTTTGGCGTCTCGTTTCGAGAATTGGACAATCTGGTGAACTTTCTCGACAGGTACGATTCCTTCTTTCCGATTCTGGACACGAAGTTTGGGTTGGATACCGTTCCGCAGGTGAAGCTTGTCAAATCGGCACTCGGGTCGCTAAGGACTGGTCTCGATCAGTTGAGGAAGTTCGTATCTGAAAAAAAATTCAAGCCAGCAGATAATGAGATGAAGAGCCTCCTGAAACTGGCCGCGGGCCTGAGCAGGGGGGCCTCTTCCTTGTTGTCGGTACCCGCCAGGATAGATTATTCGAGGCTTGATCCGAAAGATTGGAAGAAGATTGGGGTACCGGGCGTTCACTACAATAGCAGGGTTTTCTTGAGTTACAAGTGGAGGGATAATAACCCAACCAAGGATGAGAATGAGTCCTTGATGAGTAACTTCGTCAAACCGCTACTCGAACTACTGGGCATAGTGCCTGTCACATTTAGGGATAATTCGCTCCCACAAGACCTTGTTGATGACAAGGCTATCCAACTTATTTCGGATTGTAACGGAGTTGTTGCCTTCTACACCAAGGGCGACCCTATTAGCAACGTTGAGCACGAGATAGCACAGAACCAAAATCTCATCGCCATTTGTAACGAGGAAGGGTCCAGTGGTCCTTCGATGAGGCGAGCCAGATTGCAGATAGATTTCTCTCGGAATGACCTGGCGCCTGTTATGTTCGGCCTTATCAAGGCGCTCAAGGAAGACGGCCTATTCAGGCTCAGGGTATGAGGCCACTGGGTCTGTGTCTCTCAATTGTGACAGTTCGCCTCTCTGACTGAATCGAATTGCAATGGAACATTACTCGCCTCCGGTATCTCTATCCTCTATTGGTGCTGAGCTGTGAGCATCAGGGAAGCGGCCAGAGAGGCTCATGAAGCGAAGCGGAATGAGGGTTGTGAAGAGGCTTGAATGAGGTCTTGCGATCGAGAAAGAACGAAAGAGACGAATGCTTTGTTCTATTCCAGAAACAGCACATGTTATAACAGTGAAGTGTCCACCTGTGCATGGCACTGACTCAGGAGAGCTTGAGCCCTAGGCCCTATTGTGGTTTGACGATTGGTTCACAAACTTCGCATTTCATTCAATCGCACAACTGAATCGCAACTGAAACGTTTTGTTAGATGGGCAACTGACTTCATCAGGGACGAGGATCATCTGATCAAGCTGACAGTTAAGAACCTTTCAGACTCACCTTTCCCTGGGGGTACGTTGTCCGCAACGCTGACAGCTCAAACAACTCGACTTACTTCCAACCTCGGAATAGTGTCTGCTATTCCTGCGTTGAAAGCTGGTGAAGAAATGGAAGCTGAAAGCTTTGTTTGGAACCCAGATTATGAAGGGCCTGTGTTCCTCACGCTAATGGTTGAAGCTGAGGACAAGAAACCTATTGAATATTCCGATGAGAAGTACGTTTATGGAACCGAAAAGTGGAGTACGCTACTAACGGTCGTATCTCGCGAGAGTCTACTTATCATCAAGGAATTGACCGAACTCAAGGAATTAGTTGTGAAGAAGAAACGGAGTGAAGATGATTGAGTAAGCAGCAGAAAGAAGGAGTTATCAGGACACAGGTCATCGAAGCAAGCACTTGCGTGGAATTGGATGAACTTACTAAAAATGCCATTAGAGTGCTCGTGAAGAATCAAATGACGACTGAGGTCCAGTACCTATTGAGTTTCACGGCATGTCTGATCACCACCGTTGCCACTGCCCTAGGCGGGGCATTCTACTATATGACGGGAAACGCCGTTATTGGACAGTCACTCAGCTTTCCTGCCATTACGGGAATACTTGGCATGATGATTGTGATGTATGCACATGACCGGAAATAGGAAGATGTCTGCCAAAAAGACTGAACCTCAGGAAATCGAGGTCCACTTAGCCCCTAGTGAGTATGTATTCAAAGCGCGAGGGCTCCTAGCTATCAAGCTTGGGTTCGTCGGTTCAATGTCGGTCTTGTATCTAGCGTACGATTTATGGTGGCTCAAGATCGATCTGATTCCAGCGTTTCTCATTTACTTGTTGTGCGTTGTGGTATTCATGAGTGTCTTGGCATATTGCTGGAACAAAACGATTGGTCCACTTACGAATAGAAGATCGAGAGGAAAGGCGCTTGGCCGAAAATGAACCTATACCCCACAGAAGAAGAAAGGGCCCGCATATTTCCAAGGAGACTAGCGCTGCCAAGCTAACGATGAGCATCCGACGAACGTTGACAGTCTCCTAAACCGATGCAGAGGCACTACCGCTCACTAAAACACTAGCGTCGAGAACATGCCGCGCTTGCGCAACACCTCTCTCGGAAGCCGCATTCCCGCAACAGAACCCAGTCATATGCCACCGCGCCATGGATGGCCCTGTTCCGGACTTGAGAGCGTAGAAAAACGGGCTCATGGGGGGCCCTAACGTCTCCAAGATTCCAAAGCATAGGGTTGTCCCCTTTTTGAATGAGGGTTGGTCTCACGTGCTTCGTCGTCTCAGTTCCGTCTTGAGTTTGACTTGGTCCTATCCGCTAAGTATCTATCTGGCTCAGGGTGTGATATTGAGTCGTAGGCGCGTTTCTTGATCGGAGAGACGTTGCAGGCGACGACCACCGTCACGGCTACGGCTGGAGGTTGGCAACCTGACGTATCATCGGTGATTCTCGGGATAGGAGCGCTTGCGAGCTTCCTGACCATTATCTACGTGTGGCTCCAGATCAGGGACCGTCTCTCGCGTCATAGGGTTAGTTTCGAGCTTCTTCAGGCGTTACCTGTTGACTCAGACAACGTTCACGTTGTGTTTAGGGTCAGAAAGAAAGGTGAAGGAGCGACCTCACTCACGAGGGCCTATCATGAGTATGGTCCATGGGGGCGTTTTTTCTATCGGTTGTTTCGGGATTACTCTCACCAAGAGCTGGTGCTGAAGGAGGTCGACGCGTCCACGCTATATGACATCTTCAGGCTCCGGAGCAAGAAGGAATTGGAGTTGATGGGAAATCCGGTCACGCTGCCGTTGGGAATGGAGGAGGGCAATACTAGGTTCTTTCATACGTTATTGGAAAGGAGTGAGCCTGATGCCAAGCATCATCTTGTTCTTTTGACCACTCACAGAGTGTATGTCAAGAGGTTGTCGTCGGAGTTCTTCCGAGAAGGTTCGCGTGCCGCAATTCTCGGGGTGTTCCATGATTAGCGGTAATTCAGACGACTCAGTTATCGATTCTTACTGTGTAGCGGGGGATGATGTCAATCCGCTTGGGGCCCGGTGTGGAAAAACGAGTAGTTCAATTCTGCATCCCTATGATTGCACATACTGGAGTAATGGTCTCTTAGGACACAGCTTAGTTGTGCATACTCCGTTGCAGCTGTTACCTGCTGTTGGTCTTCCTACTAGGATGCTAGTTAGGGGTTTGCTGAAGTAAGTGTTAGATGGGCCTCTCCCTAACAAGTTTCTGTGCTCTACGGGCAGTCTGGGATCGTCCTAGCTTCTTCTAGGTCCTCCACGAGTTTGGCTTTGCGTGCTTCGGTGACGTTGGCTGATGCAAATGTAAGGTCTTGGTTGATTCTGGGTCTAGTAGGTTGGCTCGTCTGGCTACGGATTTGATTGCTTGGATGCAGTAGTGGGTGGTTGATGTTCGGTAGCCTTGTTTCTGCATCCATAGTCCGAAGGATACGATCTCGCCCAGTGGAAAGGAACCTAGTGGGTTAATCAAAAAGCGCCGGGGGTGGGATTTGAACCCACGTGGCCCGAAGACCATCGGCTTAGCAAGCCGACGCCTTACCTGGATGCCCAACACGTTCCCCACGCGTTTCTAGGCAACCCCGGCATCCAAGCAAGTGTGAGCAGTCACGGAGACTGATAACATTTCCGAAAACTGTGACATCGGCATTCCCTGTTCCGGGTAAAAACCGGGCATCGTACAAGCGATTCCGGATCAACTGCCAACAACGTGCGAAAGAATGTACAAGAAAACAAGGGGATATTTCAAGCCGCATTTGGCCTGGCTTGCAACCGAGTTCTTCGCTGCTTCATCGAGTCCAAGATCTTAGGGAACTCATCTGGCTCACGAGTTGCTTGTTTGCGTCGTGGTAGGCTTTGGCTAGTTGACGGGATACGTCTTGGTCGAGGCCGCTTTGGATGAGTTCTTCCTCGAAGACACTAGTCATGTGGCGTATGTTGTTTCTGATACTGATTGGAAGCCAAAGGAGGCTTGGAAGTATTCTCAGGACGTAGTATCCTGAACGTGCTATGGCTGTGGCTGAGACCATGTTTCATTTCCCTCATTGGAGTGCATGCTTTGGTTTGCTAGTCTTTCTCGAGTTCGCGCTTGATCTTCTCCTTCACGGCCTTGCTGACATCTTCGTCATCGTCGGATTCTCGTGCGGCTTTGATTACGTCACCGATCTTGGTGAAGACGCTCACGTATTCCTGCGTCATACGTAGGGCAATGTCGTCTGGGAATCCGCCCGCCTTTAGTTCCTTGTAGTATGTTGCCGCTGCCTTCGCCATGTTCCGCGCCGCGTCTTCGGAGAATACTGCGCCGACGAGTCCTTTGATGAGTCCTGGAACCTTTTCTGAAACGACAGATAGGATTTCAGCGACTTCTTCGGGGCTGTCGTGTCCATGCTTCTTTTCATCGTCCATTATTCATTCACCTCGTGTTTCTGATCGTATTGATATCGAGTCTGGTCACTAAGGATAGGTATTCTGTGCAAAAGTGACCAGTTAACCGCGGTCGACTGGTCACTCTGCGAGCTTGTAGATCGTGGCCTTACCTTTCTCTACCAGAACGATCCCTTCATCGATCAACCTGCGAAGCCTCGATCTCACTATCCTGCGTGAGGCGTGTCCTCTTGCTTCACTCAGGGCTCGCTCGATCTGGGAGGTGTTCTGAGGGCCCTCCAGTGCGAGCGTCTGGATGATCAGGCGAGAAAGCTCATCCTTTTCGACCGAGCGCTGGTGAAGGTACTTCCTTGCAGCCGACAAGCGTTCAAGCGCAGCGATCGGTTCCTTGACCATAACAGAGCGAGCGCAAGCTCCCGACTTCTGGTCGTGGAGTAAGCGAGCCCTTGCAGCTTAAATGTCTGGGACACGCCGGGTCTGCTGGGCCGAATGAGACAATCCCGGAAGGGACTGTAGGCTCCACATGAGGATGGGATGCCGAAGCCTCGAATAAGGTGCCCATCTGAGAATCAGGGGCGGAGGCTCGAGTGGAACTGGAACGCGGTCAGCGTCTCGAATATGGCTGCCCGCTGTGGCGAGCATGCCGTCAGGCCAATGGTTTGGCCTATGCTTCTACGCTGGGATGGATGCAGGTGGAACCGCAACAACGGAATGCCCACCCAAGCGAAGAGGATCAGAGTGGAAGCATGAATCTCCCGACTTCAGTCGAGGAGAGAGTCAAGAGCAGCACTCCGGCGCAAGTTGCTGACGGTGGACGCTAGTTCTGGGTGTTCGAGGGAATCCGAGAGAATCCTCTCGATCGTCTCTAGCCTACTCATGATCGTGCCGAGCTTACGATCAAGTTCCTTGATCTTGGAGTCTGAAGCTTTGGGCAACACGATCACGAAACAATGACTCGTCGAGACAATGCTTGAGCTAGGCTTCCTGTTCAATATGATAGCTCGTCGTCACTTTCACGTCTGGGCGGAAGATTCCTCTCACTGAGCAGTATTTCTGTTCTGACAGTTCGATTGCTCTCTTGACGGCTGATTCTCTGAGGCCTCGCCCACGTACAACGTACTCGATTTGAACGGCTTCATAGTACATGGGATCCTTCTTTCTCCTAGTTCCTGTAACCTTCACCTCAAGTCCGGTTACTTCTTGGCGTTGGCGTTTCAGGATCCAGATGATGTCCATGCCCGTGCATCCGCCGAGTCCGACGAGTACGAGTTTGACTGGGCGGAACCCGTGTCCCTCGCCTCCGCCTTCCGGATCCGTGTCCATCGTAAGTGAGTCGCCCTCCTCTGTTGTGGCGGTGAAACGCATGCCTACCCTCCCACTTCACATCCACCAATACGCTCGTTCTCCTGAATACTCAAGATGAGCCCACATTCGTCAATACAAATCCTTGCATTCGTCAACTTCTAGGCGACAGGATCTATCATGCAGGAGATACTGACTTGATTCCAGAGATGGAACGCTTCAACGTTGACGTTGCCTCCTGCCCGTCAGCGGAACTTACGTGATGACTGCAGAGGAAGCCGTGGAGTCGACTAGGCACATCAAGTTGAAAGTGGCCATTCCAATGCATTGCGGGTCGATTGTCGGCGATGACAGCGATGCTGAGAGATTCAAGACGCTAGCATCATGTGAAGTCCGCGTAATATCGAAAGAGTAACTTCAACAGCTACGCTGACGATCGCCTGTTTTGGTGTTCTACAGTCTGCGCCTTATGCGGCGGACGCTTCGTTTGGCGCGTCGCTTTGTCTTTCGGTACGCCTTTTTTGCTTTGCCGCGTAGGGTCTTAGGTCGCCTGTGAAGTTTGCGTGAGCTGCGTCTTCGACCAGCACGCTTTTTTTTCCTTGGCATGAGCCTAGTATACTTTCTTAGATATCAAAAGCCTTGCGGAATATCGGTCTTTCATGCCGGATATTGATGAATGATGGTCTGTTCAGCGTAGATTTCTTACGAATGCTCGTACCGAGTGTTCTAGCCCGATTTGATCAACCGGAACCTCCACCAGCTCTCCTCTTGAACTCGCAGTGAATACATCACGGACTCCTTTCACGACTAGGTCGAGTCTAGCGATCTTCTCTTGGAGCGCCGTACTTGCTGAAGGTAGCGTCTTGAAGATATTCGGCGCGACAAGTTTAGCGCACGCGAACATTGCCCATGCGAGGTCTCTTATCTCCCATTGTGCATCGCTCGCACATCGCAGCGCAAGAACATGCAACAATTGTCTCGGATTCATCGATGTGACAATATTGGTCACGGCAGCGTTAGGTCGCACGTATCTTGCATCTTCAGCCTTAACTCCGATCTTAAGGAGGCCTTCTTCCATCTGTGATGCTGCGTCCATCATGTCCTCAAAATTCATATCCAATTTCACGTCGCGGATACTCACCGGGATTTTGATGTCGTCACATATTGCGGGTGGTCTGATGTGGCCGCGACTGCGCGTTATCTTCACGTATCTTTGACTCTGTTGAGAGAAGGAGGCGAGTCTGTGGCGGACCAGTTGGTGCGTGCAAGCTCGAGAAACATGTTCCAAATCGAAAGTCAGTAAGCCATGCTCAAGAATGTCGAGGTGTTCGAGTTCAAGCGCCTTCTGCAGCAACGTTCCGATTCTTTGATCATTGAGAGGTCTTTCGTCCTCAAGAGCATGAGCCTTCTCATCTGAGTACAGGTAGAGATCGTGGCTGGTGTGAGGCGAGTAGCATGAACGCATGGCCGCCGCGCACACACGCTCCACATCAGGATCATATGAGAAGAGAACAACCTTCGACTCCATGGTCAACTCACCACAAGAACTCCGGGGAATGAGACTTGACGGCGAGGCTCTTTAGTCTCTTCGGTTTCACGCAATCATCCGTCATGGGAATAAGCCTAAATGAGTGTTCACCTCATGCAGGCGCCTCAAACAGGGAGCAACGCAACTATTGTCTTGGACAGATGAGCGAGCGAAAGTTCTCGCAGACCTGAAGAAACTCGAACCAGCTGATCGTCTCTCGCTGTACGCGAGTCTCATTAGGCTGAACTCCGCTCTTTTTGAGAGCGTCCGCGGTTGGGACGCCTGGCTAAGGAATCCCCCATTCATGGAGACCTTCTCACAGGAAGAACTCAACGAGATATTCACAAGTTTCAAAGAGGTCACAACGAAATTCTTGGAAGAAGACATCAAGTGGACCGGAAAGAAGGAACAGAGTCCTCTGAAAATTAGCAAAACCGAAAAGGGCGAAGGCGAGAGACGCTACGCCTAGTCTCAGATAGGAGCAGTGGATCATGAGCTGTGCACCGTTCGTGCAAACCCCAGTTGAAGTCGCGAAGAAGATGATTCAGCTGGCGAATCTGAAGTCAGGCCAAACCTTATTCGATCTCGGTGCCGGGGACGGCAGATTGGTGATCCTAACTGCCCAAGAGACAGAGGCTTCTGCGGTCGGAGTGGAAATGAGAGATGATCTCATTGAGAGAGCACGCTCGGAAATCAAGAAGCTGAGCCTTGAAAGTAGAGTCAGGATGATTCACGATGACTTCTTCAACGTGGATCTGGGCGAGGCCGATGCGGTGACTCTCTACCTGACCACAAGCGGCAACGAGCGTCTTCGTCCAAAAATGGAACGTGAGCTCAAGAAAGGCGCGAAGGTAATCTCGCATGATTTCAAGGTAGGCAACTGGAAGCCATTAGTTGTCTACAACGAACTACTCGGGCACACGATCTATTCGTATGAAGTCGGAGCACAACTCTAGACCGATCTGACCTCAGGCGAGCGCGCGAACTCTCCTATGCGGCCCCGCCTGAGTTCCGAACGAACCTGCCGAGAACAAGGCTAGGCGACGAGTTTGAGTACAAGTATTCGTGTCCCCGTGGGCTTGATAGCTTTCTCCGGCGTTCTGTGGGGGACCTCTTTCGTCGCTATGAAGATAGGCTTGGAATACGTTGACCCCTATTCGTTTGCCTTTCTGAGACTGGTGACGGCCTCCGTTTTCTCGGCCGCCCTCGTGTTCGTCAGAGAACGCCCCAAATTGAATGTGCTTCGCGACTGGAGAATCTGGGCTCTCGGTATTCTGAACGCCGGAGGTTTCATACTTCAGTATGTCGGAATATCGTATACAACTGCGAACAGGACGGCTTTGATCACTAATTCAAACGTGGCCTTCACGGCATTCTTGAGCTGGAGTTTGTATCACGAGCCGATGGGTTTCGGCAACTTGCTTGCTCTCCCATTGTCCGTCTTGGGCCTTTTCCTTCTCGTGACTGGCGGAGACCTCAGCACCCTGTCAGGCGGACAGGTGATGGGCGATCTTCTAGTACTACTAGCCGGTCTCGTCTGGTCCTTCTTCCTTGTACTGAACAAGGACATGGTTTCGAGAATGAGCACAAACGTCTCACAGATGGTTGCGTGGGTGATGCTAGTCACCACGATAGGGACCGCTCCGGTCGCTTTCCTCTTGGGGGATATTACGAGGGTCACCGTTCCATTGCAGGGATGGGTAGCTGTAGCCTACACGGCAGTTGTCTGCACGGTCGCACCTTACTGGCTGTTCACAAGAGCACAAAGGTTTGTGGGCACAACCCTGTCGGCGCTTGTTCTGTTGATCGAGGTCGTCGTGGCCATCATAACGTCAGTTCTAATTCTCGGTGAACAGTTCGCAATTGGTAGCGGTCTCGGAGCCGTACTTGTCTGTGCATCTATCGTGCTCGCATCCAGAGGTTCCAGCTCGAGGTAGGATCTCGCAAAACTCAATACGAGACACGACACTTCTTCACTAGAGGCGACGCATATGGACATCCGTCGGAAAGAGCTTGCCAAGATGATTGATCACACGTTGCTGAATCCTTCAGCAACCCGAGATCAAGTGGAAAGGCTCTGCGAAGAAGCAAGGAGCTACGGAGTCTATGCCGTATGCGTCAACTCGACTTGGGTCTCACTCGCAGTCAATGCATTGCGGGGTACAGATGTCAAGGTCTGCTCGACGGTGGGCTTTCCCCTTGGTGCCTCCTTACCAGCGGTTAAGGCATTTGAGGCCCAAACCGTCCTGAGCCTCGGGGCTGCCGAGGTGGACATGGTCATGAATGTTGGTGCATTGAAGTCCCGAGACTTGGCGGCGGTTCGGGAGGATATTGAGCGAGTCGTAAAGGCAAGCAAGCAGGCTCCGGTCAAGGTCATCATAGAGACAGGGTACTTGAGCGACGAAGAGAAAGCCCAGGCATGCAAGCTCGCTCAAGAGGCAGGCGCCGCTTTCGTGAAGACATCGACTGGTTTCGGCTCGGGCGGTGCCACGGTGACCGATGTCATGTTAATGCGGAGGACCGTTGGAGAACGGTTCGGGGTCAAGGCTGCAGGAGGGATCCGAACCTACAAGGACTGTGTTGCGATGATCGAGGCGGGCGCAAATAGAATTGGAACCAGCAACGCAATTCAGATTCTCAAGGAATGCCCGGTCTAGGTTTTCTTAGTCTCTCTTAGGGTTGTTTCTTGATCAAATCTGTTGGTTGGCTAAGGCGATTATCACCTTTATTTCGCATCCGTGACACCCGGACAAAACGCATTATCAGGCGAAACGTCGAACTCCAAATAGACGACGAAAGTTATCGCGCAAAATCTTCCCTCAACGTTCAATTAACACACAAACACAATGAGTGGCTATGCTAGAGGTCACGATGCCACGATTGGATGAGTCTATGGGCACGGGGAAACTCATCGAGTGGCTGAGAAAGGAAGGCGATCATGTTAGAGAAGGCGAACCGATCGCCCTAGTTGAGGGAGAAAAGACAACGTTCGAGATCGAGGCTCCTGCGTCCGGCCTCATTCACAAGACACTTCATCCAGCAGGCTCAGAGGTTCCAGTTGACGATCCCATCGCATTAATCGACACTGGCACGAATGACCAACACGAATCCGCGAGGGGCCATACGTAGTATTCAAGGTCGAACCATGTCATGTCTGCAAATGTGTCGGACGACTTGAATTTGGCCAAGAGAACACTCCGTGAAGAAGGATTGTCTCTCGTTGTCGCAAGGAATGGCAGGATTCTCTTCAGGAGCAAGTCGCACGGCGTCAGCGATCTGCTCGCAATGATTAGTGATATCGGTGGACTAGCCGAGGGTGCTTCACTTGCCGACAGCATCGTGGGCAGAGCTGCGGCGCTGCTCTGCGTCTACTCCAAGATAATCGCCGTCTACGGTGTGAACATGAGCGAAGGCGCGCTGTCCGTCTTCAAGGCGAATGACATTCAGTGCGAGTATGGAACCTTGGTTGCAAGGATACTGAATCGCGAGAAGAATGACGTTTGTCCTTTCGACAAGGCTGTCCTGGGAATAGTCGACCCAAGCATCGCATTGGACAAGTTGAAATCCCTCAGGCTTTGATCCTCTATCACTCAGAATGAAGTGAGGAACGGTGAATACGACTAATCGTATCGTAGTATCGATCCTTGGCGGAGAAATCATAACCCTGTTGACAGGCCTATTCTCAAACACGCCACAGATGATGGTCGGCGCCGAGTGGTTCGGTTTTCCACTTGCTTGGCTCATTCGTATGATAGTGGCCCCGGAATACAACCCCTGGAGAATCGAATTCGTCAACTTCCTAGCTGACGTGGTCGTCTGGTCTGTGATTCTCCTCGTGATCGTCTTCATCGTGGAGAAGGTAAGGAAACCAGCTAGCAAGTGACAACATCCGGGTTTCGAGCATAGACTGCTGAAGGGCCTTTTCCGGACCCGTTTGTGCAACCTCACCGTACTGGAAAGCGGGTTACGTCACGTTCTGTGGAAAGTGATATCCGAGCGAGGCGCGATTATCAGGGTGGACAGGTGGGCAGCACGAGTAGTCCAGAAGCGAATCCAAGCGCGGTGAAGTGGTGGGGTTGGGGTCTTGAGTCGAAGACTTATCCGCTCGATGACAAACCGCAATTCTGGCCTTATCTTCTCGAAACTCTGAAGCTCGCGAAACTGAGCGAATGTTCACGCGTTACGATCGAGGAAGTCAGACTTCCACCATGTCGACTCAATGACAGGACTCTGGCGAGGCTGAGACAAGCGGTCGGCGCAGACGTTTCATCAGAGAAGTATGACCGGCTTACGCACAGCCTCGGGAGATCGTACCTCGACCTCCTCAATCTACGTCGGGGTCTAATCCGAAATCCGCCCGACGCTGTAGTCTATCCAAAAGATGAACGCGATGTAGCGAAGCTGCTTAGCTTTGCTCGTGCAAACCGAATCTCAATCGTCCCATTTGCAGGCGGGAGCAGTGTCGTCGGGGGAGTCGAACCGATCAAGCTGAGAGGAAGGAAGGGTGCAGTCACCGTTGATTTACGACGGATGAAGAGTGTGCTTGACGTGGACGCGTTTTCGCTCACGGCGACCGTCGAAGTAGGCATATCTGGGCCTGAGTTGGAGGATGAACTGAACAAGAGGGGCTTCACGCTAGGTCATTTTCCTCAATCATTTCAGTTCTCTGTGCTAGGTGGATGGATAGCGACCCGATCCGCGGGGCAAGTTTCAACGAAGTACGGCAAGATCGAGGACATGGTTGAGAGCCTCACGCTTATCTCGCCCACTGGTAAGTTGGACACCAAAGCTGTCCCCGCGTCCGCGTCTGGTCCACAACTCAAGCAAGTCCTGATCGGGTCAGAAGGGACTCTGGGCGTCATTACGAAAGCAAAGCTGCGCATTCACCACGCTCCTGCGGTTAGACGATATGAAGGCCTGATGTTCAAATCATTCCGAGACGGCATCAACGCAATTCGAGAGACGATGCAAAGCGGCTTGATTCCTGCAATGATGCGTCTCTCAGATCCTGACGAGACGACAGTCTCACTCATGCTCTCATCCCAAAGCGTCACGACGAAGCTGGGATTGTGGGTACTTGAACGACTGGGGTATGTTCCGTCCCGGGAGTGTGTAATGATTCTCGGAGTTGAGGGGGACCCGACAGCCGTCAAGGCTGAGCGACAAGTCGCTGTTAGGGCGTGCAAGCGGAACGGAGCTTTCGCAATTGGCAAAGGTGTTGGCGCCACTTGGCTGAATGAGAGGTTCGAGTTGCCGTATTTGCGGGACGTTCTCTTGGACCACTGCATCTTGGTCGACACCCTTGAAACTGCCACGACTTGGGATAAGCTCGAAGCATTGCATGGAGCCACGAAGAAATCGATCGAGGAGGCCATTGCGGAAATGGGCGTAGTCGGGCTCGCATTTGCTCACGTCTCACATGCGTACCCGGACGGTGCCTCGATATACTACACGCTCGTGGCACCGCAGGTCAACGGGAAGGAGGCGCAGCAATGGTTGAGAATGAAGAAGGCGGCAACAGACTGCATCATGCAGAACGGAGGCACGCTCAGCCACCACCATGGTATCGGAAAGGATCACACTCCTTGGATCAAGCAGGAGCTCGGCGAGAATGGGCTCGCTCTCCTAAGAGCCATGAAGAAGCAGCTTGACCCCGAAGGAATAATGAACCCGGGCAAGCTACTAGTATCCTCCTGAAAGGATGTAGGTGTCAAGCCATGTCGGATTATCCAGCTCGCAAGAGCGTAATCATCGTGAACCCCAAGTCAGCTAACGGGACAACAGGAAGGAACTGGGCGAAAATCGATCAGGAGATCAGGCGCGGACTCAAGACCGATCTTGATGTCAGATTCACCGAACGACAAGGTCACGCGACCACGCTAGCGAGTGAAGCGATCAAGGAAGGTTACGATCGCGTGGTGGCGGTCGGAGGAGACGGAACAATCAACGAAGTCATGAATGGCTTCTTCGAGAAAGGGAAACTCATCAACCCGAACGCCGCACTGGCAGTGATGTCGATCGGAACCGGCAGCGACTTCGTGAAGACGCTCGAATTTCCGACAACGCCGTTTGAGGCCGCGGAAAGGATACGACTAGGGAAACCTTGGACAATCGACTTGGGAAAATGCACCTTCACGAGTCTCGACGGCGAGCAACAATCAAGACTCTTCATCAATATTGCAGACTTCGGTTCGGGCGGAGCGATCGTCGACAAAGTCAACCGGACATCCAAGGTCTTCGGAGGACAGATCTCGTTCCTGTGGGGAATACTAACCACACTACCCACATACAAGAACAAGTTGACGAAGTATCGAGTCGACGATGGTCCAGAAGAGGAGAAAGTCCTCAACACGTTCATAGTCGCGAATGGCCGATACTACGGTGGGGGTCTCAAGCCTGCCCCCAACGCGCAGCTAGATGACGGGCTTCTTGACATCGTGTCGATTGGAGACGTAGGCTTCTTTGAAGCGGTCTCCAGCCTAGGAAAGTTCAGGAAGGGGACCTACTTGGAAATCCCGAAAGTCACGTTCTCCAAGGGGAGGACCGTTGTTGCAAGCTCAGAGGAAACTCAGCTTGTCGAGATGGAGGGCGAAGTTGTCGGTCGCCTTCCTGCACGGTTCGAGGTGCTCCCGAAGGCGATGAAGATCATCGTCTAGCGCTAGGCTCGACGACGATCTAGGCTAATGCGTTCGGTTTAGGCTGAGCTTTCTACACGATTGGCGGGCCGACTTTGAAGTGCTCCGCCTTCTTCAGGAGTTCCTGTGGAACGTTGTAGGATCCGATGTAGTGTGCGAATTTCTTCTTGATGAAATTGTCCCATAGATCCCGGTCTAGGTAGAAGACTCTGGCTCCGCCAAGTTCGGTCTGGAATTCAGGATAGGCTTTCGATTTGTGAGCCCATTGTAGGCCAATGATTCGGAGTCCGTTGTAGCTTTCGAAGCAGGCTTCCCACATGTCTGCGCCAAGATAATCGAACGCATACTCAGCTTTCGCAAAGTAGAGGGCTGGTCCTGCGTCGACGCCTCTCATGAAGCTCATTGTGTGGAGGCTGTAGGCAACCTTCTCGTTGAACATCCGTGCGTTGGCTAAACCTGTCAGCTGTCCGTCGATTATGCCAACAAAAGTGTAGGCGTCCTTGATTCTGTGGACTTTCTGAGCAAGAACTTCTCCGTACGTCCGAACACCCACTATGTCGTAGAAGTCCTTCGCGATGAACATGTACGGTTTGATTGCTTCAAGTATCTGATCGAACTCATCATCTCTGAGGGATCTGACCACCATCTGCTGGCCGCCTCTCAGAGTGACAACTTTCGGCTTCCACGGTTTCTCTTTCATGATTTTCATTTCGGGGACGCCGCATCTGAGAATCGGCTCCATATCCTCGACCTTGAGCTTGTGCTCCGGATAGGCAACCGTTTCAGGTGGCGGATAGTAGGTTGAACTCATCTTCGGTACCTCGTGTCTGCTATTCGGGCCATCTTGGTGTTGGTATTGATAAGCGATTCTCCGAAGCCGTTCCTGTTTTCGAAATCACGAACCCTGAGCTGTCGATGAGTAAGTGCTCTCTCTAGATACTATGCCAAATCACTGAGGCCGAGTGTACGGGCGATGATCTCGGTCTCCGCCTTCTTGAGTACGACATCTCGTATCAGACTCAGGCCAAGAATTGCTCCTACGGCGATGTCGATTCCAGACGTATGTCCTCTCGGAAGAAGTGTCTCCAAAGCGATTACTAGGGCATCTTGATCTCCGCTGTTGGCTGACTCGATCAGACGTTGCAGTTGCTCATCGAGGATCAGATGTTGCATGTAGTCGAGCAACTTTGCGCTGATCCAAGTCGTCCTCTCCTCGAGTAGTCTTGCGTTCAAGATGATGGGTGCGCGGTCGATGGTTCTCGCAAACAAGTTGTATGTGGCGAGAAATCCGCCCAACGTGTCGTCACCAGACGGAGTGAATCCCAATCCCAAACCCACTATCTTCAAGGCGGCATCAAGAAACCGCCCCTCTGTTCCCGAAGATCGGAGAGGCATGACCCCATCAGACACAAACTCCACAATCCTCGAGTGGGGGAGAGCATGGGGATCGAGCACGCTCTGGCTTGTCTCTATGATTCCGAGCATCCACGAGGCGACGCGTAACGACGGGCCGATTCTCGTGAATCCGGGACCGTGTTCACTTGCAGGTTCTATCCGATCTTGGTAAAGAGATGCGGCACTGAGTTCGACAATGACATCCGTTCCTATGTGTATCTCCTTTCCTCGTACCCTGAGACTTTCCAGCGGTTTGACCAGGTGCTCTAGGTCATTCGTCGCATCGAGGTTGACCGTTATCGGAGACCTTAGGGGACGATTTGTGAAGAATACGAGTTCGTCTTTGCCAGTTTTTGTGTAAAACGAATTCGAGAAGGTGCTAACTACTAGTCCGCTTACGGCAGAATCTTGAGCTGCGAGTGCTTTGAGTGCGAGTGAACCTATGCACTTGGCACGCAGGGTAACCGGCAAGCTTCCTCCTAGATACCGTACTTCTGTGCGTACGATTTGAGTGCTTGCTTGAACATGTCAAGCGGGAACGAGACGATGCCCGCACCCACTTGCCCGATTCCGGCTTCTTTGTGAGCTATTCCCGTGTTGATCGTTGGCGTGATGCCGGTCCTGACTACTTTGCGGAGATCAATTCCGGTCGGTGTGCCTTGAAAGTCAAGGAACGGGATAATGAAGTACTTGTGCTTCGTGCAGGTGATCTCGTACATTTTCTGAGTGTTCTCAATCGCGTAGGCAACGGACCCGCCCACCCATGAGACGATTCCCGGTGCCGCCGCCATCGCAAACCCGCCGTAGCCTGCAGTTTCAGTAATCGCGCTGTCTCCCAAGTCTGGGTTCGCGTCTTTCTCGCTATAACCTGGGAACCAGACACCTTTGGGCACCGGAGCTGGGCGAGATAAACCATTCATTGTCGAGGCCGCTGACCCAGATTCCGGCGTCTGTTCCGTTCCTCGTAAGCACGGTCACGACTGTGCTGTACTTGATCTTGTGTGCGGCGAGAGTCATCGCTTTTCCGCTCGCCATTCCCAGATTGAGCAATGTGAAGTTGTTCTGGGCCATGAAGTTGAACGAGTCGATCATTGTCTTCTTGTCGAGTCCTGCTCGCATCATGTACGGAGTAATCTCCTTCAAGAAGAGTGAGGTTGCGGCGTTGTAGCGATTGTGGCAGTCATCACCCATAGTCAGAGCTTGGATGATGATTGGTTTCATGGCGACGCCGTCTTTCTCTTTCTTGATCTCCTTGATCGTTGCTTCGAGTGTAGTGGCGAGCGTGTCGCGCATCCAAGTTAGCCTTTGAATGACTTCGCTTGAGTAGGCTCCGTATCTGAGGACTTTTCCGATCCCCTCGTTGAGGTTCGAATATGTGTCGTTGCCGTACTTTCGATCGTGAACAACATAGACAGGCATGTTCGGTGAGACGATACCCGCCATTGGTCCGGCTGCGTTGTGGTGATGATTCGGAACGAAGGTGATCTTGCCGGATTTCGCAAGCTTCTCTGCCTCGGCTCCGTCGCGCGCCCATCCCTCATAGATCGCCGCTCCCATTACGGCCCCTTTCATCGGGCCGGCCATGCGATCCCAATCGATCGGCGGTCCCGCATGTAGGAGCATCTTCTCTTTCATGCCAGGAATGACTTTCCGAGCGAGTCCAATGTCCACCCAGACAGGGTCCGACTCCATCATTCTCTCAACGGCCTGCTGGTTTGCCTTCTCAATCTCATCCTTGATTTGACTGGGATTCCGCGAAGTCACAAAGTTTCGCCCGACTGGTTGAACCATAACAAGAGTATAAGAGAATTTTGAGGTTCTGTTAACTTGTCGGCGTGTGGCTGGCATGGTTAACTGCCTCGCATCGACTTTGCGGATTGCCGCACGCTTGCGGGTTCCGCTACCATCGCTTCACTTGTGAGGCCGACTACCCCGAACCTCAGGGTTCCCGCAGCCAAGATATTCCTGGCTGCGTTCACATCACGATCTACTGTATATCCGCACGAGGGGCATCGTAGCGTTCGGTTCTCTTCGGGCTTCATCTTCTGCCCACATATCGAACACCTGCTACTGGTTCCATGCGGGTGCACGTAGATGACTGGCAAACCTTCCCACCTGGCTTTGTACTCGATCTGGCGTTGCAGCTCGGCATACGACCATGAGTTCATGCGTCCACGATACCAACGCCCCTGCCAGTTCCCACGACGATAGAGCCTACGAATGCCAGTGAGCTTCTCCATCGTAACGCCATACTGCTTCGCCTTCGCTTCCTCCACAATCAACTTGGACGCATGATGGAGAACCTGCTTCACCTTCTCCCGTTGCTTCCGTCCGTACTTACCGCTGATCTCACGACGAATGCGAACATCATTACGCTTGAAATGTGACCGCACACCAAGATACACGGCTTTCACTCGTGTGGCTTCGGAGAGATCATGTCGATGAACTGTTCCGTCAGTTGCGGCAACCGTCACATTGTCAAGGTTACGGTCAATGCCGATGAAGCCGCGTAGCTGAACCTCTTGAACCTCGCTCGCATATGCTAGGGATAGTCTGTCCTCCGTGAGCGTCACAGATCGAGCCGTGAAATGATTGATTGTAGCTTTGATATGTTGATTCAGAGCGGATCCGAATATGCTCCCTCGCATGAGTTGGCAGTGACAGTTCCCCGTCTCGAACTCTGAAGCCGTAGCATGTGGTCAAACGTGGACGCCGCGCATACGGCTCCTTCACGTGTGGGTTCTTCCGCTTCGCTTTCCGATAGCTACGCAGGATACCTGTGGCTGCGCTGATTGCACAGAGCTTATAGTAGCTTGCCACATCGTAGCGGCTGAGTTGCCTGTACGCCTTCAACGACAACGCCTTCAGACTGGTCGCCTTCTCGGCGAGCCCGATGCGGATGCAATCGTTCAGCATCTGACGGAACTGCTCAAGCAACCAAGCAGTCTCAGGCGTAGGCGTGTAATGTTGCCAGACAGACTTGAAGACTCGCACAACTAAACAGTACGACTGGCAGGGGGTTAAGCTTGAGACACGAGTGAAAGAAAAGGCGGGGAAGAGAATAACAGGAGCTGACAAGTTAAGAGCCAATTTTGACAAGGCTTAACTTGCTCACGCCGTTAGTGAGCGCCGGCGTATAGGATTGAGCAAAGTTAGCAACGTCGTGAAGAAGAATTTCCATCGAGACTCAGTCCGGCTTCTTCACCTCTCGGAAGAGGCGAAGAAGATTGATGGCATCAAGGACGCAGCGGTCGTCATGGGTACCACGACCAACAAGGAAATCTTGGAGAAACTTAGCCTTCTCACGGATGAGGGCAGAGCGGCTTTAGAAAGCGACATGATACTCGCCGTAATGGCCGACTCTCAATCAGCAATAGACGAGGGCATGAAAAAGATCGAGGAAATGGTTCTCAAGCCGCCCTCGGCGAAGGGGCGCTCGTTCTACAGCGTCGACGCGGCCCTGCAAGCGGTACCCGACGCGAACCTCGCAATAGTTTCGATTCCTGGAGAACATGCAAGGGAAATCGTGCTGAAGCTGCTCGACAAGGGGTTGAGCGTGCACCTGTTCAGCGATCACGTTCTGCCGGAACATGAGCTTGAGCTGAAGCAGTACGCGCGAGACCGAGGCCTTCTCGTTATGGGTCCTGGAGCTGGGACCTCAATCATCGGCGGCAAGGCAATCGCGTTTGCAAATGTCGTGAAGAAAGGAAAGATAGGTGTCGTGGCGGCCGCTGGAACCGGGCTGCAAGAGGTCACTGTCCTCTTGAGTGAGGCAGGGCTGGGAGTTTCCGAAGCACTGGGCACTGGCGGGGGAGATGTCAAGACAAAGATTGGTGGCATAACAACACTCCAATCAATAGACGCGCTTGAGCGGGACCCTGCGACAAGCACAATACTTGTGGTTTCGAAGCCTCCTGACGCTGATGTGAAGAAGAAGATACTCGATCATCTAGCTAGCAAGACCAAGAAGCAGTATGTGACGTGCTTCGTAGGTCCCGAAAGCTACGTCGTCCCGGCAAACGCTCGTGCGCGTATCAAAGCTACGAAGACGTTGCACGCGGCTGTTATGGAAGCTATCCGGGCGACTGAGCCTAGTCGTCAAGCAGAGATCAGCAAACATTTCTCGATGTCTCAAAACGAGCTTCTGGCTCTCGCCAGCAAGATCTCCAAAGGGCTGAGTGAGAAACAGAAGTACGTCAGAGGACTCTACACGGGTGGCACGTTTGCCTACGAGGCCCTTGTGATACTTGGACGCATGATCGGCGATGTATATTCCAACGCTCCGTTGGATCCCAAGCTGAAGCTCGCCAACTCCTACCGTAGCACGAAGGACTCGATCGTCGACTTGGGCGAGGAGGAATTCACGGTGGGCAGAGCGCACCCCATGATAGACCCGACGATCCGCAAGATGAGACTAGTCGACGAAGCAAAGGATCCAGAAGTCGCGGTAATCATCATGGACTTCATGCTCGGCTACGGTTCCCACTCTGACCCCGCTGGAGCCATGCTCAGCGCAGTCTCAGAAGCAAAGAAGATCGCAGAGAAGGACGGCAGAGCGCTGCCAATACTCGCGCACGTCTGCGGCACCGAGCAGGATCCGCAGCCTCTCTCAGAACAGGTCGCAAAACTGCGCAACGCTGGAATCGAGGTGTTCCCAACGAACGCACTTATGGCGATTGCGAGTGCACTGATATCAAGAAAAGGAAAGATTAGTGATTCAACAATGGAAGATGTCTACGGAAGTTACCTTACAGGTTTCTAGTTGGAGGGAATGGACTTGGTCGACAATATTCTCAGGCTCTTCTCTTCGGAGCTCAAAGTCATCAACATTGGGCTTGAACTATTCAATGACGCTTTGAAGGCTCAAGGCGTCAACTCTGTTCAGGTCTCATGGCAGCCGGCTCCGAAGCTCGAGAAAGAGTATGAGGACATATCTAGCGCAAATTATGTGAGTATCGAAACCCGAATTACCCCCAATGGGCAGCCTATTTTTTTTGTAGCAATGGCGATCCCACCTAGAAGATGACGAGAAACACAATTCCATAGAGGGTACCCCGCGACATGAGACCCACGGACCTTGACTGTCAAATCGTGGCTAAGATTCTGGTTCATCTCGATTAGTCTACAGACGCCTTGCCAGGAGTGAGGGGTTGCAGCGGTGGGCTCTGACGTAGCCTGATTGTGCTTGGCGTCTGCGGATCATGTCTCTCTATGGTAGGAGGGAGATGAGTTTCGTTGCATTCTCCCCTAGTATTTTTTCCTTATCCTCTTCGGTAATCTCTGGATACCCTAGCTGTTTGAGCGGCAACGGAGTACTGATTCGTTTGAATTCCTGTACCCAATTGTGAAGTACTGAAAACTTGTTCTGGGGGTCATCTGGTTTGAACAGGAAATACAAGCACGGCCAATCGCTTGCGAAGAGAACTCGCTCTAGGATGCCGGCTCTCTTCGCCTTTCCAAGGGCGTCTGCGTAATACTCCGGCCACAAACCCATGAGGTCACCCACGCATCCGACGTCAAAGTAGAGGTTGCTGTGGACGGCGGTTATCCATATCATTTCATCGATCCAAGGAACCCCAGCGTGGGCAGCGATTATCTTTAGGTCAGGGCCGAAGTTCGTAGCGACATCGTCAAGATAGATTGGACGACAGTACTTTGAGCCGTAGACAGCAACCCCTTGATGGAAAAGCACGGGAAGTGTGACCCGCAGCTCCTTTTGCAGCTCAACGATCTTCTCATAGATGGGGTAGGCGACAGGTTCGTTTGGGTAGAACCCGAAGGGCGGGTAGAGCTTGAGCCCCCGAAGTCCTTTCGTCCGCACGCATCTCTCGACTTCGAGGACCGCTTCTTCGCCTCGTCGGGGGTCGACACCCGCAAAACCAAGCAAACGCATCTTCCTGTCCTTAGCAACGGATTCAGCGGTGTAATCATTCAGCTGAGCCAACGTCGTTTCCATGCCCAGGTGTATGCCATGGTCGATCGTCTGAACCCAAGCGTGATAGGATCTTCCGAGTCGATTTTCGGCAACATCGAGCGCTTGCGTAAGCATGTCAACTGTTGCGTCGAGGGGATAGTTCAGTTTCTTGTAGAATTCCTCAGACTTGCTGACCATGTACTTCTTTCCGTACATCTCCTTGGCCCATATGTGCAAATGTACATCGACAATCGGTGGAACGTTCATACTTGCCTTTCACCGCCACTACCGAAATTGGGTGAACTGCGAGCGAATATCACGGTGACAAGCCTTGCATTCTCACATGCATAAGCGAATAGTGTGAACCACCGTAGCAAGCCGATTCAGTTGCACACGCATCTTTGCTCTCTAATTCGTCTGGGTTCTGTTTGATCTTGCCCTGTGCACTTAGCGAACTGGGTTCCTATGGACGATTCTCGTATTTACTCTGGAGGTATTTCCTTGAAGGCAAGGTCCAGCTCAAGCCCCTTGGCCTTGTGATATGATCGGGCGATCAGGAATATCACACAGGCCACTACGAATAAGGTGACAATTGTCTCGAGTGTCACCAAGGAGAACCCTGCCAGACCAGGTACGGCGATATAGTAGTAGGTCAGGTAGATCATGAACAGCATGGATACTATTCCAGCAGCTGTCATCAAGGGCACTCCGCCGATGGAATACTTCGCGGGAGAGGTGTCGTACACTTGCTTTCGTATGTATGGGAAAACAGTAACGGCAACTGTGGTTATGAAATAGGTGACCATCACACCAAAGGTTGTTGCTGCATACAATCCGACCGCGTTGGTGAAAGCGAACAGATAGATCAAGAACTCAGCAACAATGAGCGAGATCACTATTGAGATTACTGGAGTGTGGAATCGGTCCGAGACCTTCGAAATCGTCGAGGGGAGTACTCGGTCGAATGACCACGCGAACATAGATCGCGTTGTAAAGAGAATGTCCATCGGGATCAGGAGAAAACACGACAATAGGAATCCAAGGTCTATGAGAATGACATAGGATGGAGCAAGAAGCCTCACATAGAAATCATAGCTTGCCGTCAATGCTGGGAAGCTGCTTACAGAGTAAGCCAGTGATCCGAAGAAATCATAGCCAACAGTGTTGACTAATGCAGATGCTATGAGGGCAATCATCACTCCACAGGTGACTGCTGATCCGACGATTGAAAGCATCTGGTTTCTCAGGCTTTGAGCATTCTTCATCTCTCCGGAAACCCATGTAGACCACCATGCTGTAAGCATACCTCCCCACATAATCACCACCACCCCAATGGTAGCCGGCCAGTTGAAACCCGGATTCACGAAGCCTTGTGACTTCGCGGTTTCTATCACGGTTTGGTAAGGATCGGCTCCGGTAACCGCTTGATTGGCAATTGCCCACTGATTGAATATCTCATGGAAGTGGCCTGCGCCAGATGCGAGGGTGACTATCACCGCGGCAGCAACGATCAGGGCATAGACAGCAACTATGCGCTGAAGTGTCAGGTAGTAGCGTAGTCTCCCAACCATTAGCAAGCCTCCCAGTATCGACACTATTGACCCTGCCACAAACAGGCCGACAGGAGTCCCAAGCCAGCTGGACAGGCCAGACTGTCCAACGTCATTCGCTATGCGTCCGATGAATGTGGCTGCGAGGAATGTATTGAATCCCCAGAAAGCGAAAACCCAGTAGTTCAAGTTGAAGTTTGAGAAGAAACCGACAACAGGATAGAAAGTCCTCGAAACGAATACATAGTCACCGCCGCTTCGTGGCATCGTGGCGGTGGCGAGCGAGTATACGACTCCAACTACGATGGTGCCAAGTGTCGCAATGATCGTTGCAACTACAAGATCCCCACCAGGGAATAGCGCCGGCGCGAGGGTGAACATGAAAATCCCGGCAAGCATGGGATTGTTCGCATACAAGTTCATCCAGAACGCGTCAAGTGTGCTGATGTCCTTGACGAGTCCGGTTGCTTCTCGGACGAAGACTTTCGGTTTGCTCATTTCTCCCAGCCGACTAAGAACCGGTTCAAGATGTATAAAAGACTTGACAAGAGAGTTCCCAACCTCCGGCGTGAGTGAGACACGATCATACTGGGTTCAGGTTACTCCCTTGTGAGCCTGACGCTATTGCAAGTTCAAGCGGCGCCTACATCACGGACACTTCGATAAGCTGATAGTGGGCGAGCGCGATCATCGAGGCCAACCCCTACTTTCAACTCCGAAATCTGACGCCAGTCGCAAAGAAAGCCGTAAGTACGCCATAAGGTTTCAGCCACGCAGACTAAATCATGATGAACGACGCGACTGCTATCCTAGAACGATTGTGCCAGTCAGTGAAATCCGGTGACACTGAAGCATGCAGAGATCTGACAAAGAGCGCGCTTGATATGGACCTTGACCCGATAGTTGTGATCGAGCAAGGATTGGCGAAAGGGCTTCGTATAGTTGGTGAAGCGTTCGGAAGAGGCGAAGCATATCTGACTGATTTGATGTTCGCAGCTGAGGCGATGAAAGCCTCCGCCTCCTTGGTTGAGCCAGTTTTGCTTAGCAAGCACAAGCAGAGAGAATTCAAAGGAGCAGTACTGATCGGAACAGTTGAAGGCGATATTCACGACATTGGGAAATCAATCGTGGCCGCTACGCTTGAGGCCCACGGCTTTAATGTTGTGGACCTCGGAGTGGACGTCCCAAGCTCGACTTTTGTAGCAAAATCCGGAGAGCTGAAGCCGAACATACTAGGAATGTCGGCCCTCCTTTCGACGACGATGGTTCAGCAGAAGACCGTCATCGAAGATCTAAGGGCACAAGGATTGAAAGAGAAGGTGAGGGTCATCGTCGGCGGAGCTCCTGTTACCGCAGACTGGGCCATCGAAATAGGCGCAGACTCCTACGGGGTAGACGCTAATGACGCTGTCTTGAAGGCGCTGCAACTTGTAACCACTAAAAACTAGGCGAAGCCAATGCCGCTAATCGGATTCAAGGGAGGACAGCTCGAGTTCTTCACAAAAGATCAGATCTATGGAATACATGTCACAAGTCTGAACGTGCTGGAAAACGTCGGTGTGACCCTGGCTGACGAAGACGCTCTAAAGCTCATGGAAGCAGCCGGAGCTGATGTGGACTACAAACGCTCTCTTGTCAAGATTCCACAATATCTGGTCCTTGAAGCCCTCGCAAAGACTCCGAGAAACATCACCTTGTACGGAAGAAGACCAGCAAACAACGTCGTCTTGTCGGAGAAGATGGTGTACAACGGTTCCGCAAACAACGCCACGGCAATCATCGACTTCGATGGTATCAGGAGAGCTGCCACATTAAGCGATCTGGAGGATTTCACTCGTCTTCAAGACGCTCTGGAGCATGTGCACATCATGTCAACGCCGATCACTCGTTTCAAGGAGACGAGTGCGAAGTCCGTCTACAAGAGGTGTTACGAAGCGGTAGTAAGGAATACAGAAAAACATGTCATCAGTCAAGCTGATGGACCTAAAGAATTCAGAGACGAGCTTCGAATCGCAGCCGCTGTCATGGACGTAGATCTAGAGGATGTGGGCAAGAGACCTATACTCTCGATGATAGCTGACTTGGCACCTCCTCTAAGATTTCCGAAGACAACGCTGGATGTTCTTAGAGAGTGCGCGAAGTACCACATTCCAGTCTTCCTTGAGACTGATCCCTCTGCGGGCGGAACAGCGCCAGTGACCACGGCGGGCCTAATCACGCAACAGAACGCTGAGATTCTGGCCGGGATAACATTAGCTCAATTCGTAAGGCCGAATACTCCTATTATCTATACTAATGCGCCTCACATTTTGGACATGAGAACAGCGTCTGCATCGCTCGGTGCACCTGAGTGTGGGATCTTCTACGTGGCCACGGCACAGCTATGTCGATACTATGGCATACCTCTCGCCGGAGTAGCCGGGACAACTGACTCAAAACTACCGGACCCTCAAGCTGGATATGAAAAGGCCATTTCCTACATGATGGCGGCGCTGGCCGGATACAATATCATAACGGGACAGACCGGAATGCTCGAAACCAATCTGACCGTGAGTTATGAACAGAGTATCATAGACAATGAGATCTATGGCATGGTCTTCAGAATACTTCGAGGCGCGGAAATCTCGGACAGGAGTCTGGTTGATGCATTTCAGTTGATAAGAGCTGTTGGGCCGCTTGGGGGCCACTACCTGACTCAAGAACATACAAGAAGAAACTTCCTGAGTGAAGAATGGCAACCAAGTGTCACGGACAGAAACAGGTGGGATGTCTGGGTGAAGAAGGGTAGGAAAGGCGTGTTAGAATTGGCCAGGCAGAAAGCCAAGGATATCCTGCAACAGCATACTGTTGAACCGCTTGCGAAGGAGACTCTTGAGAAGATCGGCCAAATAGCAAGAGAGGGTATCTGAGTTGGCCAGAAATCGGTCTCTGCCATGCGTCGAACCTCCTAGGCTTTTGACAAAGCGAAGATTATGCTTGCTGTCATAGTCCTGTTCATTGCGTTCACAGAGCTCTTTCAATTCGTCACTTGGGCATCGCGGAATACCAAGAAGAAGTTCTTTGCGGCCACATCAGTTCGTTTGAATGTGAAGCGTCAGTTTAAATTCGGGAGCCCCGCAAATGCTTGGATTTGATCAACTATGCAATTACAGTCGAAAGTCGCTCTAGTCACAGGTGCAGGGTCTGGCATAGGCCAAGCCACAGCGCTCTTGTTCGCTGCTGAGGGCGCGAAAGTTGCAGTAGCAGATGTGGACTCTGCTAGAATCGAAGACACAGTAAATATCATCAAGACAAACGGCGGCGAGGCGTTGGCGCTTCAGGTCGACGCCACAAATTCATCTCAGGTAGAAACTGCAGTTGCCAAAGTGGTCTCTGTGTACGGCCGAATTGACATACTTTTCAACAATGTCGGGACTGTGCTGATTCGCGAACTAGCTGACACTACCGAGGATGAATGGGACACGATATTGAGGACGAACCTAAAATCGGCTTTCCTATTCTCAAAGTACACGTTGCCACATATGCGCCGTCAAGGAGGAGGCGCGATCGTGAATACAGGCTCGGAACTCGGCTTGGTCGGCGCGCCAAGCTACACCGCATACTGCGCTTCCAAGGCCGGAATAGTGCTCCTGACCAAAGCGTTAGCTTTGGAATGTGCCAAGTGGAAGGTGCGGGTTAACTGCATATGTCCAGGAGCGACTCAAACGAGGATGCTCGACACGGAGATAGCTCACTATAGTGACAAGGAGTCCATAACGAAGAGCATAATCGAGAATATTCCCGTTGGACGGATCGCGAAGCCTAAGGAGATCGCGCAGGCAGTCTTGTACTTGGCTTCAGACGCTTCGTCATACATGACGGGAGCCACATTGTCCGTGGACGGCGGAACGACTGCCAAGTAGAGCACCCGGAGCTATTGCATTCTACTTGGTTTCAGTGTGCCAGTGATCTGTCCGCTTCGGCGACGACTTCTCCCATAATGTGAAGCAGTCTGTCAGCTTGTTCATCAGTAATCGTCACCGGTGGTTTCACCTTCAGCACATTGCCTAGTCCACCCGTGAAAGTGATGAGGCCCTTGTCTAGAGCTGACCACACGACTTGACCGGCCTCTTGTATGGCTGGTTCCTTCGTCTTTCGGTTCTTCACAAGTTCGAGGCCTATGAATAGTCCTGGCCCTCTGACCTGCCCGATGATTGAGTGTTGTTGAGCTAGTTCCTGAAACGTCTGCGTGAACTTCTTGCCTAGCCTTGCTGCTCTCTCGGGAAGCTTCTCTTGTTGGATTATATCTAGGACGGCAGATGCTGCCGCACAGACTAGTGGATTGTTCTGGAACGTCAGTGAATGCCATGTCTCCTTCTCTAGGGTCTGCGGGGTCAGGTCTTCTCGAAACATGACTGCGCCAACGGGAAGACCGCCCCCCAAAGCTTTGCCAAGAATGAGGACATCAGGTTTGAGGTTGTGTAGTTGGCTTGCGAAATATGCTCCGCATCGGCCAAGTCCGGTCTGAACTTCGTCAGCGATCAGTAGGACTCCGTTGTCGTCGCAAATCCGTCTGATCTCTCTATAATATTCATCAGGGAACTCTATGTGGCCGCCAGGACCTTGAACTGGCTCCATGATGAACGCGGCTACGCTACCCGACGAGCCGTACTTGATGGCGTTCTCCAGTTCTGCAGCGCATTGAAGCCCGCAGCCCGGATATTCCAATCCATAGGGGCAACGGTAACAATAGGCGTTAGGAATCTGATGAAAGCCCGGCCATCTGATTCCGCCGGCGACGAAGCTTCTAAGCCATGGCATGCCGCCGAGGCTCATGGTTCCAAGCGATAGCCCATGATAGGATAGGTAGAGCGAGATGACTTCACTCTTGCGGGTCTGTTTCATAATGAGCCTAAGTGCTGCCTCAACGGCTTCTCCTCCTCCTGGGCAAAAATAGGTCTTCCCGAGTTTCCATTCCGAAGGAACAATCGAGTGGAGTTTGCTGGCCGCCTCGATTGAGGGTATGTTGTCAAAGATGGTCATGTGTTGAGAGAGTTTCTCAACTTGATCCTTGACCGCTTGAACCACCTTTGGGTGCGAGTGGCCAACAAGAAGTGGGCCGTTCGTCCCGGATATTCCATCAATGTATTCTTTCCCGTTGATGTCCTTGAGGATCGCCCCTTTCCCCTCAACGAAAACCAACCGTTTGTCAACAGGTGGTCTCGCGAGCGAGTGGAGAAGAAATGGGCGCTCACGTTCCAAGGTCAACCTTCTAGCCTCAGGAATGGAACCAGTCAAATGCCGTCTACTCCAATTACTAGACCTGTATTGTGCCGGAATTCCCTTCTTCGTGCCGTCATTGACTAATAAGTTATGGCGTGGTCTCATCTAACATTGCACGAAGGGAGCACATCCAATTCTCTATAAGGGGACAAGAGAGCAAGGGACATGTGATGGGTCGTTGCCCATCGTTGAAGGAAATTGAGAGGCTTCAAGGGAGGGCAGCTTGAGCTCTTCACTGACGACCAGATCTGCGATTTCCACCTTGCTACACTCAGAGTCCTTGAAGAGATCGGTATCGCTATCCATGATGAGAATGCGGCGAAGATACTGGCGGATGCTGGGGCAGATCTAGACGAGAAGACTCGTGTAGTTAAGATACCGCAGAATCTGGTCAGCGATGCCATCCGAAAGGTTCCGAAGTCCGTGACTCTGAGCGCTAGGAATCCGCGATGGGATCTCCATTTGTGGAGGAAGACTGTCTATTCGGGTTCCGGTAGCTGCGCGGTCAACGTGCTGGATTTCGATGGCACACGAAGGAAAGCATTAGTGAAGGATCTTGCGGATCTGACGAGATTGCAGGATGCCTTGGAGCACGTCAATTTCATTTCGCCTATCGTGCTTCCGCATGACTTGCCTCCAAATGGTCTCTACAAACGTTCACTCGAAGTTATTCTAAGAAACACTGAGAAACACGTGTTGAGTCAGGCCGAAAGCCCTCAGGATGTCCGGGACCAGCTCGAGATGGCTGTCGCAGTCTTTGGGTCTCATGGGGAGATGCGAAGGAGACCGCTTCTTTCGTTTAATGTCTGTTTTGTTAGTCCTTTGAAGTTCAGCAAGACGAACACACAGGTGCTTGTTGAGTGTGCCAAACAAGGCGTGCCGGCTTTCATCGAATCAGACCCACAGTCGGGCGCGACTGCTCCTGTGACCGTTGTTGGTGCGATGGTTCAACAAAACGCTGAGATTCTCGGTGCAGTGACCCTGGCGGAGATAGTCAATCCTGGGACACCTGTAGTGTATACCCACGCACCGACTATCATGGACATGAGGGTGGCAGAGGTGTCTGAGGGCGCCCCTGAGAGGGGACTCTTTCACGCCATAACGGCACAAGTGGCAAGGTACTACGGAATTCCAGCATGCTGTGTTGCAGGTCTTACCGACTCGAAGACCGTCGATGTTCAAGCGGGCTATGAGAAGGCGTTTCAGTTCGCTATCGCCGCACTATGTGGCTACAACCTGACGTACTCAGCCACCGGGATGTTAGAATCATGTCTCACGGCGAGCTATGAGCAGTCCGTGATCGACAATGAGATCTATGCCATGATGTTCCGCCTAATGCGTGGGGCAGAGATCTCCGACAAGACTCTAACCGAAGCAGTTGAGGTAATCCGCAAAGTTGGCCCGCTCGGAAGCCACTACCTGGCGCAGGAACACACCATGAAGAATCTAGTGAGCGAACATTGGATACCCAAAGTTTCCAACCGGCAAAGATGGGAAGTTTGGAATAGGAGCGGCTCCAAGGGAGCAAGAGAAGTCGCACAGGAACAGGCAAAGAAGATCCTGGCTGAACACCACCCAACACCATTACGGGATGACGTGCTCAGGACGATCGCGGAAATTGCGCTGCGGCCATAACCGGGCCATCGAGACTAGGTTCCGAAGCGTTTCTCCCTTGCCGTTTTGTGCTAGAGGAAGCCTTCGGACATTTCATGAAGCGCCTTGGTAGGTAATGCGTATCTGTCAGTCAAGCTTCTGGCCGCCGATCTAGACTTCAGAAGCCGCATGAGTGAGACTATCTTGATGTGCTGTGGACAGACTTCCTGGCATGTCCCACAAAGGTCACAGTGGTGTACTCCTCGCAGTGCCGCAAGCTTCACTCGATCGGCTACGTCAACTGGATTGAACAGCATGTTTCCCAGCTTAACGAAGCCGGCCGGGCCAAGGAAAAGGTCCGGGTGGTCAGCATACACTGGGCAGCCAGCCAAACACATGTAACATGTGATGCATCGCTCAAGTGCCCAATCTGGTCTCGGTGATTTCTCTTCCAACTCTACATCTCCTCTCTCAGAAGCGGCACGATAACGATCTCTGAAGGTTTCACGATTCCCTCTCGACTCAAAGCCTCTAGATAGCGCTCGGCTAATCTGATCACTGGTCTTCCGAAGGCGTGTACGAATCTTGTGAACGGTGCAAGAGTCAGTAGCGCAGCGGACGAGATCAAGTGAATCGCGTAGATTCCATACATCCACTCTGCTGCGTCAAACTGGCTCGCGAATTCGCTGAAGAAGCCTGTTGCAGTGGCCAGCAGAAGCAATCCCAAGAATAGGTAGTCGGCGCTTTGAGTGACTTCGCGTTTGTCTTGGTCTGTCGAGATTTGAAATAGCATGATGATGAGCCCGCCCAGAAGCATTACGCCTCCCAAGTTGCCTAGTATCCTCACTGCGTTGGTCAGAGCGAGGGGGCCGCCTTGCGGATTGGTAATGTAGTTAAGTGCTGTTGACGCGGACAGGAGCAGGAATCCCCAGAAGACGAGCGAATGTGAGAACCATTTCCTGTCGGGGCATTTGAGGGAGATTTGCTGGTAGATCACATCGTCTGCAATGGTAGCGGTCAGGATTTCGAACCATCTTCCTGCACCTAGGCGGAAGCCCTTTGCGATAGGCGAGAGGGCTCCTCTCCATCGAACGAACTCGTAGAGAACGATCACAACTATGATCGCTCCCAGAACAACGCCCACGTTGTGAATGAGATCAACAGAAACGTAGTTAGGGAAATTCAATACCATCGTGTATTCATCCTCAATTGCTTCTCTTCGCTTCGTCTGAGGTGATTCCTCTTAGTTCTGTGCTCACTCGCTTGTCCCACTCGCGTCTGTCGACAACAAGATCCCTTATGACAGGGAAGTTCGCCAATGGTGCGACTATCATTCCATCCTTCGCAGGTTCATAGCAAGTGAGCCCAGGCTTTCCGTTAATCATCGCGGCGCACGTCCCACACTTCGCGTAGTATCGACATGACCATCTGTATGCCAACGAGCTGTCTATGTTCTCGCGAATATAGTTCAATGCGTCCATGACCCGCATCTTGTCAGAATATGGGATGGTGTACTGGACCTTTTTCGTCTTCATTTCGGTCTCTGGGTTCGCGCGTACGATCGTAATTGTGATCTCGCGTTTTGCTGTCATCATGATACCTCCGGCTTGACATACGGGAATTCAACAGGAGCCGTCGTGACTTTCATCCCACTCGATGATTTCTCAATTATGATGTGTTTCAGCCAGTTCTTGTCATCTTGATTGGGGTAATCGGATCTGTGGAACCTGTTACGGCTCTCTTTTCTGGTCAGCGAGGATCGAACAATCATCTCGGCCGCGTTGAGCATATGTCTGACTTCGATTGCTTCACGCATTTCGAGGTTGAACATTCCATCCTTGATCTTAGTAGCCATCTGACCCAACATTGTGCCACGTATTTCCTCGATCTCTCTGAGAGTTCTTTGCAGGCTCTCTTCATCTTTAATGATCGAGGCTCCTTCCCACATTGCATGTTGGATTCTGCGGGCCACCTTAACGGGTGCTATTCCTGAGCTCGCCTCAAGTGGAGCTCTGAGAGCTCTCGCTTCCTCCTCAACATCGGTAGGGTTTGGTTCCACTCGACCCTTTTCTCGTGAATAGGCAGCAGCGAATTGTCCAGCCCGCTTCCCCCACACTAGCGCGTCCACGATGCCGGTGGCGCCCTCTCCCAAGTTGTCGCTTATCGCAAATGCCACCTGTCCCGCCGCGAAGAGTCCATCGACTCGCGTCCGGGCATTCCGGGTTGATCCTGACGCCTCCTGTTGTTGTATGGACCACTGGGAAAACTTCTATCAGATCCTTTCGAATGTCGTAGCCTAGTTTCTCAATGAACTCCATTCTTCCTGGAACACCTCTCCTTGCCACTGATCGGGGGATGTGACGGAGATCGAGGAACACCCCGCCATGCGGACCACCCCTTCCCTCTTTGACCTCTTGCCAGAACGCCCTAGCAAGTTCTTCCTGTGTACTCAGCTCCTTCGTCTTGGGACTGTATCGCTCCATAAACCTCTCACCGCGATTGTTCACAAGGTACGCCGTCTGGCCCGGTTCGGTTGCTGCTTCCAGAGCCGCTTTGGTCCTTGCCGAGTCGGGGTAAGCATGCATCATGGCAATGTACTCAAACTGTTCCATGTTTGCGAGCTGTGCGCCTGCCTCGTAGGCCAAAGAGAAACCGTCGCCCGTGCCTTCTCCGCTAACCATGGTGTGCGGGAAGTAAACCATGCCTGCATCGCCTGATGCAATGACCACTGCAGAGCATTTGACTAAGACAATCTTAGAGTTGAGGTAATCGTAAGCGACTGCACAGCAAACCCGGTTATCCCTAACGAGGATGCGAGATACAATGGTTTCTTCCATGTATGGGATTGCTTCTCGGTTAATTTGGTCGCGGAGAATGTCAACTGTGCCATGTCCTGTCCAGAAAGGGCCTACTGCATGTGTTCCTCTTCTGCCAAAAGTGACCCAACGATCTGTTATAGCCGTGCCTGGGAAAAGTTCGCTGCTGGGAAAGAGGCCGATCTTGCCCTGCGAGTTACGGTCCCAAACTAGTCCCCACTTCTCAAGCTCAAGCAGTCTTTCCCCTCCCTCTTGGGCTTGGATCTTCGTGAGCTCCTGGTCGCATAGGAACTTCTTACCGTTGATAATCATGTCTCTCAAGTGTTGTTCGACAGAATCTCTAGGATCGCTCCAAGGCCCGATCGCCGATGCGGTGGATGGTGAGAGTGAGCAGCCACTGGCGCCGTAGATGCCTTTCACGATCATGAATACTCTGGCGCCGGTTTTCTTCGCCTCGATTGCTGCTCGTGGCCCAGCGATCCCTCCTCCGATTACGAGTACATTAGTCTCGATTACCTGGTCGACCGTTTCGTGTGGCACATTTTTCTCCTCCGCAAGATATCTCCGTAGGCCAAAGCAACAGAGTTCCCGATACGTCTTTGAGGTGAGCTCAATAAGAGTTTCGACCATCCTCAGTGGCTTGGAAGGGAAATATCGCAAGGATTTCAAAGGCAAGAATAAGACAATAGTCCATGCAAACCAAGTCGCGTGTCCGTTTTCGAATATGTTGCAGCGCATTTGAGGAAGACTTAGGTCCAGTGTCTTAATCAATTGAAAGCCGGAATGACTTCTCGTCCCACGAGTGCAAGTGTGCTATGGAAATTGCCGAGATCGTTAGCCCACAGCATATCACGAAGTATCAGGTGTTGTGCGCCTGCGTTCACAAGTTCCTCCAGTTGATCGACGCACTTTCGCGATGTTCCCGTCACTAAGAATCTTTGTGCAATGCTGTCGGGTATCGTTGCTCCGAGTCGCTTGGCGTGATCTGAATCTTCCTGAGATGCTAGGCATTTCTGATATGAGTAGTTGCTTGATTCTTCTACATTGATTGTATGACCAAGCTTAGCCAACCTGTGGGCCGCGTTGAGCACAACGATCTCTGCTTTGATAGAATCTATGATGCGCTTTTGTTTGTCTAGATCATTTGTAGGTGCGAAGTACACGACCGCTGTCTTCTCTATTTCGGATGATGATCTGCCTATCTGAGCAGCTGTTTCATCGATCAGCTTGCATCGTTCGACAAATGTCTCAGGCGTGTTGAACCATGGTAGCCAGCCGTCTCCGACCTTCCCCGTCAGTTGTAACCCTCTTTTTGAGCCCAATGATGCGATGTAGATCGGAATCATACGATCATTGTGTGGACGGAGGTCAAGTCGTGCACTATGCAGTCGGTAGAATTGCCCTTCGAAATTCACAGGTGATGCGGGATCTGACTTCCACAAGAGACGAATGACCTTCACAGTTTCCTCGAGTCTTGAAAGACGTGTGCGAGGATTCTCCCATGGCAGGCCGTGGGGTAGGATGTTCATTGCTTCGCCGGCTCCTATTCCTAGGATCGCTCGGCCGTTCGTAAGGTTGTCAAGGGTCGCCATGACATGTGCAATTGATGATGGGTGACGCCGCACGGAGTCGGTGGCGAGCGTTCCGAGCAGGATTCGCTGTGTCTTGGTTCCCATTGCGGCGAGGACTGTCCAGGGTTCGTACTTGTCGTTTGACGGCGGAAGATCTGTGAAGTGATCAGCCACCCAAATTGAACTGAAACCGAATTGCTCAGCGCATATTGCCTGCTCAGCGAAGTCGCCGATATTGAAAGCGATCGCGCTGAGGCCGAATTTGACCTTCAATGCATTTCCAGCCCACCACAAACACCTATTGATTGGCCATTGATGTAGTCGGCATCGTCGGACGCCAAGAAGGCAGCCAGTTTGGCAACGTCTGCCGGAGTGCCAATTCTCCCCACGGGGATGGTCGCACTGATTCCATCAATGATCTCTTTCTCCGATCTGCCCTCAATTGCAGCCAGTTCTCCGAAGATCTTGTGAAGCATCGGGGTGTCTATGTACCCGGGGCAGATTGCGTTCGCTCGGATGTTCTGCTTTGCTAGCTCAATGGCTAGCACTTTCGTCAGCCCCATGACCGCGTGCTTCGAGGCGACGTAGTGTGCTTCAGTCGCATGCCCCGTCTTTCCGGCGTCCGACGCGATATTGATGATCTTTCCTCCTCCACGCTTGATCATCTCGGGAACGACTGCCCTGCAACAGAGGAATGTTCCTTTCGCGTTCACGTCGTTCACGAAATTCCAATCTGATTCGGACATATCTCTGAAGAGGACAGAAGAGTGTACGCCCGCACAGTTGACTAGTATATCAACGCCGCCCAGTTCCTGTGCAGATGATTTCACAGCCTGAGTCACATCCGTGGAATCCGCAACATCGACACAGATTGTCACGCAACGTCTTCCATTCTCCTCTATGATATGCTTGAGATCCGCCAGTTGCCGGTATTGAACATCCCACAAGGCAAGATCAGCTCCTTCGGTTGCGAAGAGGGTGGCGATACTTCGACCTATGCCCTGCGCCGCGCCGGTAACGATCGCAATCTTACCAGACAATCTGGCCATTATAGAGCTCCTTCCCTGCACATAGCGAGAGTTCAGGACGTAAAATAACTATGTGAATGAAGAGTAAAAGAGTGAATGCACGGCTTCCGGTTAAGCGATCGTGTGATGAAGAGGTCGTTTCGCTCTACGTCGCATGTGGTTGGGAGATAGATCGAGGCGTTAATCCGCGAAGTCTTTTATACATCTTGGGCAGGCGCTTGGGTGAGCTTGAGCTGGCTTGAGCACACCGAAAGTCTTCACACGGGAAGCAACCGGGCTTGTTAGGGAAGTTTCGATTTGGGATGCCTTCTGGTACAACAATTGGACTGCCGGAGGCCCGCTGTCATCGCTTTTGTGGTTATCAATCTACACGGTCTGGTTCCCTAATGCGGACATCGTTATGGCCTTGTTGATCACGGCGTTCTACGGCACTTTCATCGGGGGAATGTATTCCCTCAATGTAGTGGCGATGCCCAGATCCGGGAGCGACTATGTGTTTGTCAGCCGCACGCTACTGCCCGCGGTTGGATTCGGGTTCAGTTTGATACTGGTCGTTTGGATAATGATGATGAACGCGTGGAATACTTACCTGTCCTTCGCGTTTCTCTCTCAGACCATGTATAGCATCGGAGCAATGACAGGATCCGCGAGCCTGCTATCAGCATGGGGAGCTGTTTCGGGAAGCCCGTTGAACACACTGATCACGGGCGTACTAATCTACATAGTTTCAACGGTACTGGTTCTTTTCGGTCTACGTCGATTCATGAAGTACTTCGGGGCAGGTGTCAACGTGCTCTCAATAATCGGGTCCGTGATACTCATAATATTCGGACTCGTGTACACGAATCAGGATTTCATAGTCAGATTCAATTCAACAATGTCCCCACTGGCCGGAAGCCCTGACCCCTATCATGACATATTCAAGTTGGCGGCGAGTCTCGGATATGTCCAAGCAGTGGGTTATGACTGGGGTCAGACACTAACTGTCTCCGTACTGTGGTATCTGCTCATCACGTGGCCGATGGCGTCCGCGTGGATAGGCGGCGAAATTAAGCGGGCGAACAGCGCAAGGGATCAGTTTCTAGCCATGTCTGGAGGGCAGTGGTTTACTTGTCTCGCCTGTGGGGTTTTCATTTGGTTCTGGTTCAAGATTTTCGACAGAAATTGGCTTGCCTCCCTCGGTTACATAGCATTGAACCATCCTGATAAGATCCCAGCTTGGCTTGCCGGGGCTGCACCCTACTACCAGCTCGCATGGGTGAACATTCTCCTAGGCAATGTCTGGCTTGCTGCGTTCGTCTCGGCTATCTGGGTACTACAAGCAATCTATCTGATCTCGCCACTTATCAACGGATGCAGCCGCCATCTCTTCGCCTGGTCATTCGATAGAATCGTCCCATCCAAACTTTCCGACGTGAGTGAGCGCTGGCATTCCCCAATCCTGGCCTTGTGTGTGATCGGCGTCGTAACGATGATCGGATACGTGTTCACGGTCTACACGACCTATCTGAATTTCGCCGTAGGTGCACCTCTAGGCGCGATGTGGGCTTTTCTCATCGTGTCGATCGCCACCGTAGCCTTCAAGTGGCGAAGGAAGGATGTCTATGAAACGAGTGGACTCAGCAGGGTGAAGTTCGCTGGGCTGCCGGTTCACACTATGCTCGGAGTAATCTCGGTTTGCCTCTATGTTGCACTGATAAGCGCCTACTTCGGCCCTCTGAATCCTCTCGTGTTGGGCGGAGTTGGAATCTCCATCACTGAAGCCACCGCCGCGATATTCATAGTAGCTGTAGTCGCATACTACGTTGCAAAAATGATACAAGAGAAACGTGGAGTACCTCTCGAACTGGTGTTCAAACAAATACCGCCCGAATGACGCCATCATGTGCCAATGAGTTACTGAGGGCTCCCGCGCTGAGTGACCCCCCTGCAGGTCATGTGACTTCCAAGGATCTATTATTGTGACAGTCGAGCTCAGCCTGACTGTGGAATAGTTTCAATACAAGATCTATACCTTGTATTGTCCTACGGGCGCTGCCGGATCCGGTGTAGATTCTAGATGAAGCCCAGCATCGCTTTTGTCGCCTTGGGAAGCTCACAAGGGATTTTCACCTATCCGCCTATTCTGGAGGAAACAGAAACCATCGAGCAATTGAATTCAACCAAGAATCATGCATTAGCCCGCCTGGGTGAATTTGACATCAACATACTTGATCCATTCAAGGGAGTTGTCATTAACCTCGATGATGCTGCAAGAGTTATTTCGTCTCTAAGAACCCAGAACTTTGATGCTCTTGTTATCGCCCTGTTGAGTTATGCTCAAGAGGACGTCCCCTGTGCCATTGCCTCAGAGTTTGCTGACTGTCCAAAACTTGTTTGGGGAGTGCTCGACCCGCCGGTTCTGGACTCTGTTTCGGGTGTTCTTTCAACTAGCACCAATCTCAGCAGAATGGGGATTCGATATGATTACTTGATCGGCAGCTGTTCAGACAGCTCTGTCGCGAAAAAGATTCTTGCATTTGCTCGCGCTGCCGGAACAGTAAAAAGGCTGAGGGAGACTCGCATTGGGATACTGGGTTATCCTCCGCCCGGAATGATGGATGTAAGCTACGGAGAGGCTGAACTGAAGCGGCTAGGTCCTACGATAGTACATCTCGATCTCCAAGACTTGCTGGGGAGACTGGACAGAGCTTCCGACAAAGACGTTTTGGATATCGTTGAAGATGTGACAAAGAGAGTACGGGTGGACTCCGAGCTCTCACGGAAAGATCTTGAAGATGCGGTGAGAATGTATCTTGCTTTGAAGCAGGTTACGCATGCCCATAAGCTCGACGGGGTCGCAGTAAGATGCTTTCCAGAGCTTTTTGAGAGAAAGACGCCAATCTGTTTTGCCTTCTCGAGAATCGCGGATGATGGAATTCAAGCAAGCTGCGAATCAGACATCAGCGTAGCGCTAACTCAAATAGCACTGAACCTACTCAGCGGAAAACCCGTTGTCAGCATGGATATAGGACCCATAAGCTACGGGGAGAACACTATCTTCACCCTGCATTGCGGGGCCGCACCCCTAAGCCTTGCCGAAGATCTACGACAAGTTAGGCTTAGCCGACACATGATTGCCCGTTCCGGCATTGCTGTGGACATGGAGCTGAGACAAGGCAGAGTTACCCTGGCCAAACTAGCAGGACCTGTGGCAGGAGAATTCAAGATGGTCATTGCAAAAGGAGAAGTCATTCAATCTCAATTCACGGAGCCTGCGCGAAATGGTCAGTTCGCGACGATTCGACTAGATGCGCCTGTCAAACGGGTTGTTGACGTATTCATCAAGACATCGGCTGGTCACCATATCGCAATAGGTCAAGGAGATATATCGGAAGAACTCGTAGAGCTCTGCAATATGATGCGGATAGAAGCCGTATCGATCTGACATGTCATGCGTCGATCTGTTTCGATACTGCATTTAGATAGTAACCGAGAAGTTGAGGCAAGTTGAGATGGTAGAAAGGCTCGCTCTGGAAGGCGGAAACCCTGTCAGGCGAATGAGGTTTCCAGAATATCACGCAGTAGTTGACGAGAGAGAAATCAAAGCTGTTACAAGAGTCTTGAGGTCGAACACGTGGCGTAGAGGTCCAGTCGTCGAGCAGTTTGAGCATGATCTTAGGGACCACTTCGGCGTCAAACACGCTCTGGCCGTTTCTAATGGAACTGCCGCACTTCACGTTGCGATGGCAGCGCTGGGTCTTGGGCCTGGAGATGAAGTCATAACAACTCCGTACACGTTTGTCGCCAGTGCTAGCGCCGCGCTTTACCAGAATTCGGTGCCAGTCTTCGCTGACATAGACCCTGAATCCTACAACCTGGATCCGCGTCAGATCGAGAAAGTCATCACCCCACGTACGAAAGGAATCGTGGTAGTTCACCTCGCGGGTCACCCGGCTGACATGGACCAGTTCCGCGAGATTGCGAAAAGGCATGGCCTTTGGTTGATCGAAGATACGGCTCAGGCAAGCGGGGCGCTGTACAAAGGAAAGCCTGCGGGGACCCTTGCAGATGTCGGCACCTTCAGCACCGTTGACGGCAAGATAATGAGCACTGGTGAGGGCGGATTCTGTCTAACGAACGATGACGAACTTGTCCGGAGGATGGGGTCATTTCACAACTTCTGCAGGGGTCATGCCACCAGCAATATCCACCAGTTCTACGGAATCGGGTACAACTATCGAATGACGGAGTTGCAGGCAGCCATCGGCAGAGAACAGCTGAAGAAACTCAACCGAATGATTGAGACGAGGAGACGAAACGCAGCCTACCTAACGAAGCGCCTACGAGAGATCAAGGGAGTGAGTGCCCCGAGCGAGGCGCCTTGGGCTAGGCACGCATTCTACTACTATGCGTTGAGAATAGACATACATGCCCTAGGAGTCAGCAAGAAACAGTTCGAGAAGGCGCTCAGCGCGGAAGGAATACCAGCCAACCCCAGTAGATCCACTCCGTTCGTGCCAAAGACTGAGTTGTTTGCAAAGAGAATCGGTTACGGAGCAACCAGTTGTCCCTTCAGCTGCCCTCATCGTTCAGACGCAATTGACTACGAGGCTCAGAGATTCCCCGTTGCAGAGACAGTCGACAGAGAAGTGTTCTGGTTAACGGATGCACTGCCAATTCTCACACGCAAAGACTTGGATGACATCATAACGGCGGTTGAGAAAGTGGCATCGAACTTTCTCCGACGAGCAACTCATGCTTGAAGTCTATTTTGCATGGCATCGGCTGCAGTGTCACGGAAGCGTTTTGCTTTCACATCATGTGTATTGTACCGATGCTTCTCCGGCCTTGATCGTTATGTTCGACGTTAGGCCTCCATCTACTACCAATACGTGTCCCATGACGTAGTCGGAGAGTGGTGAAGCTAGGAAGAGTGCTGCGCCAGCGATTTGTTCCGGTTTCGCCATGTAACCTGCTGGGATTCTCCTGCCCAGCTCTTTGTATAATGCGTCGGTCATGTATGGTATGCTCATGTCTGTGCCCACCCAGCCGGGAGCGATCGCGTTGACGTTGATTTTGTGGGGGGCAAGTTCGACCGCCATGCATTTCGTCATTAGGATCAGGGCTGACTTGCTTGCGGAATATGCAACGATTCCCTCCTCCGCCTCCATGCCATCGACTGAAGCAATGACCACAATCTTCCCGCCGGAGCCTTGCTTGATCATCTGTTTTGCTGCAAGTTGGCAGCAGTTGAAACAACCTTTCACGTTTACATCGAAATGTTCCTGAAGGCTCGCATCATTCATATCAACGAGGGACCCGCCTTTCATGATTGCGGCATTGTTAACGAAGATGTCGACTCGACCAAAGCGGTCGATTGCGGCTTGGAGCATCTTCTCGTCCTGTGCCCTGTCTGAGACGTCCACTTTCATCGCGAAGGCTTTGCCGCCACTTTTCACAATGGTATCCACAACTGCTTGAGCCCGTTGCTGGCCATCTGCCCGCTTCATGCGGTCGGCAATGAGAACACTGCATTTGTGTGATCCGAAGGCCCTCGCGATAGCTTCACCTATGCCCCGGGCTGCCCCCGTTACGACTACGACTCTTCCTTCAAGTCCTAGCTGGAAGGAGGGATTGTTGCTCATTATTGTCAACCTTCTCAACGCTTCTCAGCGAATGTGAGTGCGTCGTCCACGGTGCGTAGCCCGAAATCAAGTTGTTGTTCGGTGATCACTAGAGGCGGCGACATCTTAAGTACGTTGGCGAAACGGCCTCCTGGGGGTTGAAGTATGACACCGTGTTTCAATGCATATTCGACGACTTCCTTAGTCTCTTCAACTGCAGGAGTCTTCTTTGCATCCTTGACAAGTTCGAGGCCGCACATCATGGCTAGTCCGCGCACGTCGCCGATAAGTCTGTGTTTCTCTTTCATCTCTTTCAAACGTTTCATGAAATCACGGCCCATGGTTGCCGATTTCTCAACCAGCTTCTCTTTTTCGATCACATCTAGGTTTGCGAGAGCGGCAGCACAACCAAGCGGGTTCGCCGAGAAGGTACTCGTGTGCTGGAAGTTGCCCCAGGAGCTCATGATCTCGTCAGTCGACACGACTAGTGAGATTGGGAATCCGCTCGCGACTCCTTTCGCGCACACTAGGATGTCTGGCACAACTCCATAATGTTGGAAACAGAACGTCTTGCCTGTCCTACCAAATCCGGTGATGATCTCATCGAGCATCAGGAGAATATTGTTCTCGTTGCAGATTCTCCTTAATCCTGGCAGGAAATCTTTCGGCGGTACGATCCATCCCTCGTGCCCTTGAATGGGTTCGAGAAGCATTGCTGCGACTTCCGTTATGCCCGAGGCTGGGTCCTTGATCATATGCTCAATGTAGTTTAGACACTGTGTCGAGTATCCGTCACAAGATACCTTATCTCCAAAAGGACATCTGTAGCAGTAGGGAAACGGCGCGTGAAATACTCCGGGTACGAGTGGCAGAAATCCTGTGCGGTAGCTCCTGCGCGCTGTTGCTGAGAGCGCGAAGAGCGTCTTGCCGTGGAAACCGCCTTCGAACGCCATTACCTCCATCTTGCGTGTGTGGATGCGAGCTAGCTTGAGGCCAACATCGATCGCTTCGCCGCCTCCTGTGAGAAGATGGGTTCGTTTCAATGGCCGAGGAACGATCTGAGCGATCTTCTTGAGGAGTTCAGCCCTCTCCGGGTTCGGTGCTTGGGCTGCCGGTGCATGTGTCATCAGCTCAGCTTGTTTCTTGATTGCTTCCACAACTTTGGGATGACAGTGGCCTGCGATCCCAACACAGAAAGCTGCGGTCATGTCGATGTAGCGATTGTCATCGACATCTATTATGTTCGCACCACGTGCTTGCTTCCATGCCGTGGGGGTTTCACCCATACGAACCGGGGACAGAGTGGGAGTCTCAAACTCGCCCAATACTTTTGCGATCTTCTTGGAGTTTGGTCCCGGAGGATCAATCCTCATCTGCGGAAGAAGCGACCCAAGTTGTTCCTTTGCCTGCAATTCGGCGCACCTTGGCCCATACGGGTCTAGGGTCTGCAAAAAAAGTTTCTCTGTTCGGTTGAATCAAGTCCTAGTGCCAAATGGTTTCGACAACACAAGAGATGAGTTGCGGCGAACCACGAGTGCTATCGAGTCCGGTGACCGTTCTTCGTGCATCATATGCGGGCTTGTTAACGCCAAATGTGTTCCAAGTCGTCAATACGAGCGGAATGAATTGTACTCGATATTGGATACAAATCAGCTTGACGAGATCCATCATGTCTTCTTTTCTCCTTTAAGCTACGAGACGTATCTAGCGATCATTGAAAATGGCACAGATTGTAATAGGGAATGAAGACGAGTTTCGTAAAAGGCCTCTTATGGGTTTCATTACCGCGACTTCAACTCCTTTGAAAATTGCTCGCGACTGTGCCAAACAGTTCGTCGATTGCGCGAGGTCTAGGGCACCCCTGCTCTTGCGAGGCCTATTCTCATCTTGAATCTGCCAGTCTTCCCTCTGTAGGTCAAGTCGCGATAGTCTGGTTCAAGTATCTCGAATGGTTCAATTCCGATCAGTTTCTCGAGTTTCCTTGTAGTTTCCTCCACGTCTCTGACAAGGATACCAACCTGTACAATCTCTTTTCCATCTGATCCAGATTGCATATTTGGGCATCCCAGCAACCCGTCACTGTTGGTCGAGCGTAGGTGTACCTGAAAAGCCTCGGTTTTTGGGGTGTGTCGATCTAGAGCGATCGAGAGGCTAGTTGACTTGTCCATTGGAATCTATGTGGGAGACTCGCGAAACTCCAGTGTAGGCGACATAGCCCACTTCGCATTCGAGTGACTTCCCAGCTTCTAGTCGAGAGCAGGTTCCCTGTTCCACGGCTCTGTGAAGGGCAGCCGGATAGCCGCTCATTGCGTAGAGACCTATGTTGTAGCAGGATCTCCAAATGCCGTAGTTCAACCAGAGATGAATCCTTGAGAGTATCTCCTTGGGAAATGACATCCCCAGACCGATCTTCTTTCTTGAGTCAGTTACCGCTAGCCAGCCTTCTCTCAGCTCGGTTGCGTAGTGGTACTCGTACATCAATTCCGAAGGCTCAAGCACTTTGCTGAGGTCCATCTTTCTTCCAGATTTGTCGACCGCAAACGGCCAATTATATTCCGTGCCCGGATTGAATCTTGACTCCAATGCGTCTTCGACAAGCATCTTTTTCGCAGGCATGTCAATGCGGTGGTCTGCCGTTACGGCGAATGTGTTGTGGTAGCCCCAAAGCAAATGAAAATCCCTGTATCCGGTGTTGGTGATTTTCGTGCGGATTCTCAGTCTAGGTTCACCAACGTCTAATCTGATCCATTTCTCAACTTTGAATGGCGAGATTGTGGTATGAGTCGTCAGGTGGGCCTCTACTTCCTCGGCCGATTGCTTCAGTATGTTACATGAATACTTCTGAGCCCATAGTTCACCTATTACCGGGTAGTCCTCGCCTCGGTATGTACTGGGGAATGCTGTTGGCAGGATTTCGTCGATTCCGCCGAACCACCAGTTGTCGATACCTCCTGCTGTCCCTAGGACCGGCGGTTTCGGGATGACCCTCGGATGATGGAAGAGGAAATCTTGATCCTGATGTTTCAAGATGTACTCGTAGATGTTGGCGCCACGGTCGAGGAGGATCGTTGTCTTGATCAGATCGTTTTCCAGCCGTAGACTTCGCAGGCCGAACAACGAATAGTCGAGAGAAGCTCTGCAGCCGCTCAAAGCATCACACACCGTTCTCTTCGGCGGATTGCTTTCCAACTTAAGACTATCGCTCTGTCTCTCCGCGAGTGTGCCATCCATAGCGAGCGCCTCGTGATTTGAACCGTCGTCGTTCGTCGTTTCGTTTGATGTGTGTGCGCACCACTCTTGTTCCTACAACGGGATTGTCCAGTGGACTAAGCAAAACTCAGACTCTGGCTTCAATTGCGGATGCAATGAAGCCGGCATCTTCTCCAACGCCAAGAAGCAGTCCAGACTTTTGCTTGTATAACCAAGGCAAGCCCACGAAGGGGACATTCTCTCTATGAGGACATACTCTCTAAGTTACTCTAGATCTCACAGGAGCGTTTCGTCTGGCAGGAAGCCTTGAGGTCAACTAGTATTTCGTATGCTCTCCAGTGTCAAGAAAGCATCATCGTTTGAGTCTAGAACTCCTATATACAGACAAGCAGGCACCCATGGAGTGATTCGCCATGTCCGATGAGAAACCGCAAATCAAGGTGAACGTGATCAATCCAACTCACGCGATGTTGGTTCGCTCCGAATCAAGCGTGCCTCGCAGACTCAAGAATATCCTTCGCAGAGACACGGCTGTTTGAGCCGCGGACATTGCACAGCAAGTTACAATTCGTGAAGCCGTAGCCTCAGGGCTTCCACTAGTCGCCGCCTTTTCGCCTAGGAGCTGCCGGTTCTCACCGTCTTGTCTTCTGGGTCGTAGCCTGCTTTGCTTGGTTCTGTTCTTTCGCGCACTCGAGTACAGCTTCGATCATCTGCTTGTATGTTCCGCAGCGGCAAATGTGCCCGCTCAGGTAGTCTCTGATCTCGCTCTCCGTAGGATTCGGATTCACCGAGAGTAGATAGTGAGCGGTCAGCACGAATGATGGCGTACAGAACCCGCATTGTAGTGCAGCCTTCTCAACGAAGTGTTTCTGTATCGGGGATAGTTGCCCCTCAGGAGCAAGTCCCTCTGCAGTCGTGACTTCTCTACCCTCAGCTTCGATTGCGAGCACAAAACAGGACTTGACAGGCTTCCCATCAAGAAGGACGGTGCACAGGCCGCATTCTCCTCTCCAGCAGCCTGCCTTAACGCTCTTCACGCCGGCCCTGTCGCGTATGACATCAAGGAGCAGCTCGTTGTCTTTGATCTCGAGCTTTCGATTTACGCCGTTGATCTTAATGCTGATTGAGTGTGTCATCTTCATCAGCTCCCGAGCAGTCTCCGAAGGGCTTTGATCGTCATCACTTCCAGCATGTGCGATCGATATTCCGCTCTTGCAAGAACATCAGTCATAGGTTCAGTCGATTTCCTGATCACGTCGACTGCTTCATCAATCAGCTGCGAGACGGGGGTTTTGCGTTTGAACAGCTCCTCCACTTCGTGGACTCTTGCTGGTGTCGGAGCGATTGCCCCGTAAGCGAACCTCACCGTTCTGCTTTCGGGCTTAGTAGGATTCGCGCACAACACTGCCAAGTTTACGATGCTGAACTCGCTGCTCGATGTGTGTTTCAGGAATAGGCTCTTTGAGTGTTCAGGTGGGGACTTGAGATGGGTTGCGACTGCGATTTCGTTCGGCTCAAGCGCAGTCTCTGCGACGCCCTTGATGAATTCCGACATGGGAATGCGTCTCCTCCCCTTTACGCTGGCGGCTTCGATTTCCGCGTCAAAGAGTAGGAGCGGTGTTGGGCCGTCGACGTATGGAAGTGCTTCGCAGACATCTCCAAGGAGTGTCGAGCGGTTTCTGAGGACGGGGTCGCTGAGAAGGGAGATGCAATCTCGAAGCGCTTTGTACTTCTCTTTCAGTGGTTCATAAGCCAGAAGATCGTTCATAGTTGACGTGGCGCCAATCGTCAAGCCTTTGGCGCCTTCATCGCGAAGTGTGTGAAGCTCATCGATCGCCTTGATGTCCACGACCCAGCGCGGGTCAACGAGTCGTTCCTTCATGAATGCTAGAAGTCCGATTCCCCCTGCCAAGATCTTGGCTTCGTCTTTATGCTCGTCTAGGAGCTGCAGGGCCTCTTGCAGCGTCTTCGGTTTGAGGTACTGAAACTCTGGAAGGGTAAGGTATGCTGATCCGAATGACATCTTACTCGCCTCCGCTCTCCTTCAGCTTGCGTTTCGCTTCCTCGATCAGCTCGGGTCTTTGCTCCCGTATTGCTCTCCAGACGTTTTCAGGCGTCATTGGGACATTTGTGATCTGCACGCCGATTGCGCGATAGACGGCGTTCGCGATTGCTGGTGCGACGCCGATCATGACGACTTCGCCAAGGCCTCGTGCGCCGTGGGGAGCATCGCTCTGAGGTGTCTCGATGATTATCTCTTCCATCTCTCGAGCCATCTCTTTGGCTCTGAGTATTCTGTAGTTGGATAGGTTAGGGTTCAAGACCCAGCCTTGCTCGTCGAAGATGATCTGTTCGTAGAGTGCTGCGCTTTGGCCCATGATGAAGCCGCCGTCGATTTGGCATTTCACGAGTAGCGGGTTGATGGCTTTGCCAATGTCGAAGGCTTGAGATCCCTTCAGAACCTCGATCTCTCCAGTCAGGACATCGACTTCGATCTCGACTCCTGTTGCTCCGAATGTGTGGAAGATCGTTGGAACGCCTTGGCCTGTGTCAGGGTCAAGGTACGTCGTGAGTGGCGACATGAACTTGCCACGGCCTATTATTGGGCCGCCGATAGAGCTTCCATTCGGGTACGTGTAACCGAACACGACTTCGGATAGTGGTAGTCCATGCCATGGGTAACCTTTCACGAAGACCTGTTCGTTGGCGATCTCTAGGTCCTGAGGCTTGACTTTCAAGACTTGAGAGGCGACTTCTTTGATCTGGGCTTTGGCGTCACGGAGGGCATCCATCACAGCGACTCCGTCTGTGAAGAGTCCCCGGCTGCCCACCGTCTGCCAAGTGTAAGCTGACATGTCGGTGCTCCTCACGAGCCCGACGCGGACCTTCTCGACAGGTATCCCAAGCTCGTCAGCCGCGATCTGGCTGAGGCTCGTCGGCGTTCCCTGCCCAAAGGAAGCGGTACCAATGATCAGGTCCACAGACACGTCTTCGTTGAACTTCACGATCGCTGAGGCAGCAGCATTGGGCGGCTGCGCCGGGCCTTTCACGCAGGCGGCTATGCCCTTCCCCCTGAACCTGCCAGGTCGACTGGGTTCCTCAGAAGGTTGTCCCCAGTGAATCGACTCGGCTACTGACTTGAGACACTTGACTGGGTCTCCAGCATCCTCTCTTAGTCGCTCGCCGGTGCCCGTCTCCGACTTTCCCGGTTTGAGGAAGTTCTTCAATCTGAGTTCGACAGGGTCTATTTTCAGCTTCTCGGCTGCCATGTCCATGGTTCTCTCAAGCGCCCAGTGACTTTCCGGGTAGCCGAAGCCTCGCATGGAGCCGGTTGCGCCTTTCGTTGTGTACACGGCGAGTGACTCGCAGAAGATGTTGGGGACTTCGTAACATCCTTCGGACGAGTATCCAGCGGCTCGGCAAACGTTCACGGTGTAATCAGCGTAGCCACCCGCATCCATAACGAAACGTGCCTTGTACGCAGTCATTTTCCCATCTTTCTTGAATCCAGCTTTCACCGACGCATGGAATCCTTCCCTGACTGCTGACGAGCAAAATTGCTCCTTCCTCGAAAGGACGAGTTTGACCGGTCTATAGCCGGCACTCTTTGATAGCAGGGAGACGAGTGGTTCCCAACCGATTCCGACTTTTCCGCCGAATCCTCCCCCGCACAGAGGTGCCTTGACTACGATCTTGTCGATGGGGATGCCAAGTGACAAGGCCATCAGGTATCGTGTGGAGAACGGTGACTGTGTGCTCGTCCAGATCTCGATAGTTCCATCCTTCTTGTAGTGAGCAACAAGGCATTGGGTCTCCATGTATGCGTGGCTGATGTGTGGCATGTAGAACTCTCCCTCGACAGTTGTGTCGGACTCTTTGAGGCCTTTCTCAACGTCGCCTCTCACCAGCTTGAACTGGTTCGCAATGTTTGTACCAGGAATGGGTTTGAATGCTGGCGAGACTCTGTACTCAGCCATCTTCTCATGGACAATTGGTGCGCCGGGTTTGAGCGCCTCCATTGGGTCAAAGACTGTTGGGAGTGGCTCGTACTCAACCTCGACTTGATCGATCCCCTGTTCTGCTGCTTCCAGTGTCTCAGCGATCACAGCTGCGACAGGGTGACCCACCCATCTTACCTTGTCGATGGCCAGTACGTCTCTATCACCGACGTAGATGCCGAGTCTGTAGGGGAATTCTCGCCCAGTCGCGACGGCGACGACTCCAGGCACTTTCTCAGCCTTACTCGTGTCTACTTTGATTATCTTCGCGTGTGCGTGAGGACTCGTTACAAGTTTCGCGTGCAGCATCCCGGGAAGTTCAACGTCGAAAGCATAAGTTGCAGTGCCAGTGACTTTCAGGAAGGAGTCGTACTGCGGCATCGATTTTCCAATGTAGCCCATTTTGATCTTCTCGGATTCGCTAATCCGTTAGGACGAGATGACTTTGCGCTTTAACGATATCGGCCGACCTTCTGAGCGAGTGTTGACTCTCAAGACTGGTATTGTCAGATAAGGATCGGAGCATCCACCGGCGGGCTTTTGGTCCCGGTTCTACAGCATGTGGGCTGATGGCCCGTGAGAGGATTACTGCTTCATCTTCGATGCTTCGAGGATAGCGTCGATTATCTGCCTATAGCCCGTGCATCTGCAGAGTACTCCTTCGATAGCCTCGATCACATCTTCGCGTGTCGGAGACGGGTTACGTTTCAGGAGAGCTTCTCCTGCAAGTACTGCAGCGGGTGTGCAGAAGCCGCATTGAAGTGCTCCGTGCTCGATGAACTTCCTCTGAATTGGGGTAAGAACGCCTTCCTTGGCGATTCCCTCGATCGTTGTGATTTTGCGGCCGTTCGCCTCGACCGCAAGTACTAGACAGGATTTCACCGGAGTATCGTCTAGCAGTACGGTGCAGAGGCCGCAGTCTCCGCGTTCGCAGGCGGTCTTAGTGCCTGTCAACCTGAGCTTGTTTCGCAGCACCCACAATAGTGTCTTGTTGGATTCAGTTTCTATCGTGTTCTCGAATCCGTTGACGATGAGTTTGATCTTGTGTTCTGCCATTCTAGGTCGCATCCCATAGTTGACGGAGGAGTCTCCGCGTCAGAACCTCGACGAGGTTCATACGGTAGTCTTTTCCTCCTCTGACATCTGAAATCGGGGAAACCGTCTTACGAACAATCGGCATTGCTTGGTCGAGAAGATCATTCAGTGGCTTGTTGCTCTCGAAGACTTTCTCTACGTCAAGTGCTCTTACCGGGGTGGGTGCTACTGACGCGTAGGCCAGTCTCACACTCTTACCACCTTTGCTGCCCGGGGTAACAAGTCCTCCAACCCCGACAACAGTCAGGTCTTCTCCAACTGTTCTTCGACCCTTCAGGTATCCTCCCTTGTACCCCTTGGGCGGGGTTGGCACGTTGATCGAAGTCACAAGCTCATTACTGACCAGCACCGTCTTCTTCACACCCGTGTGGAATTCTCGAACGGGAACGGTTCGTTTACCCTTTTGGCTCGCGATATTGACATTCGCGTCCAGAACAAGCAATGCCGGAGCGGAATCGGCTGCCGGAGATCCGTTGCAAATGTTTCCAACGAGTGTGGCACGGTTTCGAATCTCATAGTCTCCAATCGTGCTCACCGCTTCCTTGAGGAGTGAATAGTTCTTCGAGACCGCGTCATAGTGAATGAGCTTGTTAAGGTTCACCGCAGCTCCAACCGTAAGTCCGCGCTTCTCATCAAAAGAAAGTTCGTGAAGTTCCTTGACTCCTTTGATATCGATGAGGCTCTTGGGACGTTGCTCCCTAGCGCGGAGGCTTACGATGAGATCTGTTCCACCGGCCAATAGTTTCGCGTCTTTTCCGTGCTTTTCCAATAGTTCGAACGTTTCTTGGAGTGTCTGCGGGGCGAAATAGTCGAATTTCGGAAGCATAGCATTCACCTTTTCTCTGCTAGGAGTTCTGGTTTCTGTTGTCTGATCGCTGTCCAGACGCTCTCTGGTGTCATTGGAAGCTTGAACAGATTCACTCCTGTGGCGTCAAAGACGGCGCTGGCGATTGCTCCTGGAATTGACAGCATGGTGAGTTCGCCTATTCCTCGTGCGCCGTATGGTCCATCCTTCTGTGGATTCTCGATCAAGGTAACGACATGCTCGTCTGGCATGTCGGATGCTCGTGCGATCTTGTAATCTGTGAAGTTACCGTTGAGTGTCGCACCATCCTTGTTGTAGATGTATCCTTCCATGAGCCCGATGCTTAGTGACTGGAGCATGCCACCGTAGGCTTGTCCTTCCACCAAGAGTGGGTTGATCGCCTTTCCAATATCAAATGCTGAAGCAACCTTCAGCGTCTTGACGACTCCGGTCTCAACGTCAACTTCAACCTCCACTGCCTGTGCGCCGAAGGTCCATTTCAAAGCCGGATACCCTTGACCAGTTTCCGGATCAAGATAGGTGAGTCCCCGTGGAACATACGATCCTCGTCCGATCACCGGGCCACCAATCGCGTTACCGTTCGGGTAGGTGTAACCCATGGCGAACTGTTGAAGTGGAATTCCTCTGTCAGGTTGCCCTATGGGGTAGACCATCTCATTCTCGAGCACTAGCTCAGTTTTCTGAACCCTGAGCGCCTGCGCCGCCATATCGAATATCTGTTCCCTTGCATCCCGAGCGGCGCTGATGACTGCTCGGCCTTCCATGAAGAGACCTCTGCTGGCGACAGTCTGCCAAGAATAGGGTGTTAGATCGGTGATTCTCTCCGGAACCACCCGTATCTTCTCAACTGGCATACCAAGTTCCTCTGCTGCCATTTGAGCGAGGCTCGTGGTCGTTCCCTGACCAATCTCAGTGATGCCAACAGACAGGTTGGCGCTTCCATCTTCATTGAATCTTATGATCGCGCAAGAAGCCGCGTTCGGAGGCATTGCAGGAGCTTTCCAGAGAGCGGCTAGCCCGACTCCGCGTAGCTTGCCGTTGCTTTCCCGCTTTGCTTTCTTGCCGTATCCAATCGATTCTGCGACAGTCTTGATGCATTGGTCAACCCTGCCCGCGTCCTCTCTAAGTTTCTCCCCGGTTGCTGTAATCGAGCCAGGTCGGAGAACGTTCCTCAGCCGAAGTTCCATTGGGTCGATTCCAGTTTTCTGTGAAATCATATCCAGCTGGCGTTCCACGGCCCACAGGAACTCGAGGTGTCCAAAACCCCGGAACGCTGTCCCGTACGGATGATTTGTGTATGCAGTGATTGAGTCACAGTGTATGTTCGGCACCTCATAGGGGCCGGTACATGAGTAACCGGCAGCCCGGCCGATGTTGACGCCATAGTCAGCGTAGCCCCCGGCATCATAGATGTACTTCATCTGCTCCGCAGTGATCTTTCCACCCGCGTCGACGCCAGTTCTGATCCAGCCGTAGAAGCCTTGCCTAAGCGGAGCGGTGGTAAACTCCTCCTCTCGCGTCAGAAGCAGCTTGACCGGGCGCCCTCTCGAGAACTTGGACAACAGAATTACGAGCGGTTCGAAATTGATGCCTGCTTTCCCGCCGAATCCCCCACCAACATGTGGCACATGCACGTTGATCTTTTGAAGGGGGATTCCAAGTGCGTGGCTCAGGATATACCGCACAGTGAAAGGAGACTGAGCACATGTCCAAACCTCAGTGCTTCCGTCCGGGAAGTACTGCGCTACACATGCTCGTGGTTCCATCGCCGCGTGACTGACCTGTGGCATCGAGAATTCATTCTCGACGACCGTGGTCGCGCGTTTGAAGCCCTCTTCAACGTTGCCCTTGCGAATCTTGAAGATGCTCGCGATGTTCGTACCTGGAACCGGAGTGAAGACCGGGGAATGCTCGTACTGCGCTAGGTCTTCATGCACGAGCGGCGCGCCAGGCTTCAACGCTTCATTGACATCGAATACAGGTGTTAGCAGTTCGTACTTGACATCGATGAGGTCGATGGCTTCCTCGGCGGTTTCTTCAGATTCTGCTGCAACCGCCGCGACGGGCTCGCCAGCCCATCTGACTTTGTCTTTGGCTATGACCATTTTGTCTCTAACGTATAGCCCCATTCTGTATGGGAAGGCCTGCCCAGTGATTACCGCCACGACGCCGGGATACTTCTCAGCCCTGCTCGTGTCGATCTTGACGATGCGTGCATGCGCGTGAGGGCTTCGCAGGAATTTCCCGTACAACATGCCGGGAACTTCCATGTCGGCGACGAACCTAGTCATTCCAGTGATCTTCTCGAACGCGTCGATTCGAGGAATGCCCTTGCCAACATACTTGTAGCCCAAGGTCTCACCGGCACGATTGCGTTCGACTGTAATTCGTATTAAGCCATCGTATCGACTGTTTGAACTATTCAGGATGACGCGGAGACTTTGCTTGTAATGCATTCGAGAGTCTGATTGACGACTTTCTGCGATGCGTTCTCAATGAGTCCCTTGGCGACGCTTCCGAGGGGCCCGCTTACTGTTGCTTCAGCTATCCAAGCTAGTTCAGTTCCTTCAGGGTGCGGGTTGCAGGTGATCTGGATCTCAGCCTTGAATGCGCTTGTCACACCCGAGCCGTCGATTAGGAGTTTAGCTCGGCGATTAGCCGGGTCTTCCTCTAGTACTCGGCTGTTGACTTTGAATGTTCCTTTGATGAATCCGACGCCGATCTTCAGCTTTGCTTCTGTTCGCTTTCCATCTAGTACCTTGTACTCCTCCATGCCTGGGAGACATTGTGCGATCGACTCTGGTGTGGAGATGAAGTTCCACACCTTGTCAGCAGGAGCCTTCACAACGGCTTTGCCTTCAAAGTGCATTCCTAATTCACGGCCGTAACGTGGCTTTTGGTTCTATATTGCTCTATCCGCCAAGGTACCAATAGAGTAAGGGCCAGAACTGGGTGTGGCTCATGCTGGCAAGTGAATAAGAAAAAGGAAAGAAAGAGGCGGGTGCGTGCGCACAGTCTACTCGACGAAAGCGACCACTCGCGCGAAGGCTGACTCGCCTCCGCGGAATTTCCACGGGAAGCATCCTATCGTGACGCGCTTGTTCAAGAGTTGGCCGATATCTCCACCGAGGTTCTCCATGTGTATGATGTCGTGTGGGAAGAGTTTGTTGTGCGTGACTTGATAGTCTTCCATCGGGAACAGCTTCTCTAGGTTCTCTTTTCCATACTTCTTCTCAGCAAACGCACGAACCTTGGGGACGCATCTTAAACCATATTCTGGATGTCCGATGGGCAGGTTCATTGGGTGATCCGTTGAGACAGCGTCGACTCCCCAGACCTTGATCTTGCGACCCATGATCCAGTCGATCCAATCTCTCGATGGTCCCGGATGCATCTGAATGTACCGTTCTTCATCCGCCATTCCTTGGGGCTGGTACCACGAATACTTGTACCATCCTGTATGCACGACTAGGATGTCACCGTCATGGAGATCAACCCTCTTCTCAACCATCTCAGGTGTGTAGAGCCCTAAGTCTCCCACGTCGCTAACATCGACGATGACTCCGGGTCCGTATAGCCATTCGAGTGGAATCTTCTCGATGTCCTTGCCTCCTGTGACGAAATGCAGTGGTGCGTCAAGGTGTGTCCCGATGTGATTCGAGGTCATGATATACTGCGCATTCACGCCGTGCTCAGCCTTTCGTTTGATGTACTTGACTTCAAACGGAGGATACAATGGCCAGAACGGAGTGTCTTGGCATAGAGGTTGTGAAAGGTCAACCAATTTCATTAGCTTGCGACCTCGTGCATATCGTGAGTCCGAGGACTTTACTTAAAGACTACGTAAGTAGTCTCGCTTAGAACTGGTAACATCAATGCGTTCGTGTCCGATTAGGGTTCGGGGTAGAATATGGCGCAGCCTCGTCGCCACTGCGGTAGCGATGACGACCTTGAGTGCGTCACCAACAACGAAGGGTAAGACACCGACTACTACAGCGCGCTGAATGTCCCCGTTCATCCATTGCGAGAGTAGCGCAATCCCGAAACTGTAGATGATTGCAGTCCCCAGGACGAAAGAAGCAGCGATCCGACGGGCAGACGGCTGTGTGTGCAGGTCGCAGACTTTGCCGATTGCGAAAGAGGCTGCAATGAAGCCAAAGAGGTAGCCGCCTGTCGGTCCAAGAAGCGTTCCGAATCCCGCCTTGCCGCCGGCGAAGACCGGAAGTCCGATCCCACCGAGCAAGATGTAGATCACCTGACTGAGGGCTCCGAGCGATGGCCCCAACACCGCTCCGGCTAGGTATGTGAATAGAGTCTGCAGCGTCAATGGAACAGGGTAGAGAGGAAAGAACACGAAAGATCCGATTGCAGTCAGGGCACTGAAAGTTGAGGTAGTGAGGAGATCCAGTGACCTGAGTTGCAAGAGATACCATCAACACGCACGTGGAATTACGTTGCTTTCAAGTTGGCGGCAGTCAGCCTCCGCCTACAATCTCCATGATGTCGACACTGTCAATCGTGACAGTGTCCTTCTCCAGAAGAGGCGTGTTTAGGCCCTCGAGCATTCTAATGCTGTGCCCGTTGACAAGCATGATCAAGCTCGGACTCAATTCTTTTGTGCCTGGGTCAAACACATACTGTCGGGCTTCCGGTCCAGCTCTCCGAATCAGTTCTTCTAGGAGTTCGCCAACATTCGTCAGCGTTTCAGGAAGCTCGATTTGATCCGACCCAGCAGCTATCCTGAGGCGACCGTGCAACTTGACTCGGATTGGCATTTCACTCACCCACAGATTGCATCTCCGTGGACGCACCCGCCTGATAGACGTTTGTCTTGACGAATCTGAGACCTGAATTCATCGACGGCTTTGGGTTGCGGAGTACTGGCGTGGACACTAATGCATTCCATTTGGCTTGCATAGAGTTAGAATTGGAAACCGAAGATTAGAATAGCGTAGGCAGTGAAGAAGAAAAGTCCGAGGCACAAGCCCCACCAAGGCATCTTCTTTCTCAGAATGAATACCAGAAGAATGAACGAGATTACCGTCGTAGCTAGGACGCTGAAGTAAGCGTGTCTATCAAGAGTCCACGAAGTGAGGAACAGCCCTATTGCGGGATAGACTGTCGAATACAAGACCTTCTCGCCGACGAGCGAACCCAGGCTGAGTGTGTCCTTCCCTCGGTATCCCCAGATCAATGCACTAGTGGTTTCAGGGATTGCGGTGGCTGCCGGCACTACGATCAATGCTAGGCCAAGTGGACTCATGCTGATGCTTGCGGCCAGCGCAATCACCGCGCCTACCATTCCCTCGGATCCGATGTACAGGCCCGCGGCCGCCACAAGTATTTGGATCAAGGCGGAGATCAGAGGCAAGCGGATGATCCTTCCTCCATACCTGTAGAGATAACAATCCTCGACCTTTTCGATGGGTCCCTCTTCCCTTCTCCGGAACATCATCCAGATGTAGAGCATAAACGCCCCGAAGAATACTAGGCCAAATGCGTACTTCGTGAATCCGGATGCCGCAAGCAAGTCGGGTACAACAGTTAGGGGGAAGAGGATTGTGATGAACACGTATGGTATTGCCAGGTTGCTTTCAACTACAAGGTATGATCTGTGTCGCCTTTTGATTAGAAACCCGACCAAAGCCGCGAGGCCAACTAGACCGTATGAAAGGCTTGAGGCCATGAAGGGTTGACCAAACACTGTGCCGATACCGACCTCCTGGCCTGCTGTTTGACCCACAGAGAATACCGCAACAAGGAATACGGTCAGTTCCGGTATGGATGTGAACAGTGGGGCTATGATTGCGCCTACGAGCGAATGTCCGAGATTGAGTTTGTATCCGATGTACTCTACAGCGTTCACAAAAATCACGGCAGCAAAGAGCACGATGATCATCGAACCGAACAGTTCGAGGAGGGTGGTATTCACCTTCCCACCTTGCAGCTTCGCTGTAGCGAGCCACATAGCTATTTTACTGTTGGCTTAGTAGTCGCTGTTCTCCGCTGAATTGCTCCGTTCAAAAGCTGTGAACCCGCTTCGCATAAGGGAATTTATATTAGCCACCCCAATAACGCCACGCCCTCGCAACGACAGGATCGTAGAGACAGTGCTTGGCGCGATCTCGACGATGATCGGCTACTACGTGATCATGCTCACAGCAGCGATGGTTCTCATAATTGTAGTCGTGCAGATCTTCAAAGCGCTCATTGCCAGAAGAGAGCATGACGAACTTGCCGGGCAAGCAGGGGGCTCAGAGTCGCGAGCTGAGGAAACTGTCGAGGAGGTCGCTGCCGTTGCGACCGCAGCGGTGAGCTTCATGCTAAGCTCAGAGAAGCCATTGGGCGTCTCTGCATGGTCGAGGGTAGAAAGGCGCGCGTTCTCGCCATGGAAGATCGTGAGCAAATCCCGACGAATCCAATACCATGGAGGTTAGAGTTTGAAACGCAGGTTCTTGGTCAAAGTTGGCGATAAGACATTCCCAGTTGAGGTTGAGGAAGTAGAGGAAGAAACGGCTCAGACGCCGGCAACACCCGCTATCACAGTTGAAGCACACCCGGTTCATGCGGAAGTCGCGCCGCGTCCAAACGTGATAGTCGAGGCTGCGGCTGGTGCAATACGGGCCCCGCTTCCCGGCAAGGTAGTATCCATCAAATGCAGTGTAGGAGACAGTGTCAAAACCGGTGATACTGTACTGGTTCTTGAGAGCATGAAAATGGAAAACGCGATCATGGCACCAAAGTCTGGCAGAGTGAAGGAGATTCCTGTTGCAGAAGGCGCAAATGTGGCTCTCGATGACGTTCTCTTAGTCATAGAGTGATCGCAGTCTTTAGCTCTGCTTCCCTTTCCAGTCGGAAACGCCACAATGATTCTTGTAGGCTGAGTACTGATCAAGTTGGCGTACTATTTGACGCGCGGCAAAGTTAACGCCCCCTATTGGGGCGACTAGCATCTCTGCGTTTCCGATGGCTGCAGGAACTGCTCACATGATCCGGAGGTCAGAGGATCCAGACAATTGGCTGCTGATGCACGCTAAGGCTGCAAACACGGGCGGCCAGATAGCCTCGGTCGTAGCTGGCGGAGCTATGCTAAGCCTAGCCCCGACGTTCCTTGGCATCTAGCGGATGCAAGTTCTGTTCTGATGTGGGCGAACGTGCTAGAGCGGGATGTTCCCATGTTTCTTTGGCGGTGCTGGTCTTGGAACCTTCTTTCCTAGCGAGAGCATCTTCAGTGCCTTTACGAGTTCCGGTCTGGTTTCCTTGGGCTCGATCACGGCATTGACGTAGCCCCGGGCCGAAGCCTCATAGGGATTCGCGAACTTGTGCCTGTACTCGTCTGCGAGCTGAGCAGCCAACTTTGCACGTTCTTCTGGAGTTGCTTTCTCGAGTTCACGGTGGTAGACGATCTCGACTGCACCTTCGGGGCCCATGACGGCTATCTCTGCGGTTGGATAGGCAAAGACCACATCACTGCCCAACGATTTGCTGCACATTGCAATGTACGCTCCGCCGTAGGCTTTTCTCACAACGATGGTGACTTTCGGTGCTTCCGCCTCTGAGTATGCGTAGATGACTTTGGCCCCGTGTCTGATTATGCCCCCATGTTCTTGCTTAACGCCTGGAAGGCAGCCGGGCACATCAACGAAGGTGATTATTGGCAGATTGAAGCAGTCGCAGAATCTGACGAATCGTGCGATCTTGTCCGCGGAGTTGATGTCTAAAACCCCCGCCATCACCGCGGGCTGATTGGCGACGATGCCAACAGGCATGCCCGCGAGACGAGCGAGACCGACTACGGCGTTCGGAGCAAATAGCCGATGGATCTCGAAAAAGCTTCCTCTATCAAGTACACGGTTGATCAGGTCCAGAATGTTGTAGCTCTTACTTGGATTCGTCGGAATGAGGTTGTTCAGTTCTTCGTCGATTCTGTCCGGCGGGTCGTCTGTCTTAAGGATCGGTGGGTCTTCCAAGTTATTCAGAGGCAGATAGCTGAGCAGGCTTCTGATGAGTCCTAGACCTTCTTTCTCGCCGGAAGCGAGGAAATGTGCAACCCCACTCTCCGTGTTCTGCACTCTTGCGCCGCCGAGTGATTCGGTGGAGACCTCTTCTCCGGTGACCGTCTTGACAACCCTAGGTCCAGTGATGAACATGTAGCTGGTCTTGTCAACCATTATGACGAAATCTTCGAGGGCGGGGGAGTAGACTGCGCCTCCTGCGCAGGGTCCCATGACTGCCGTGATCTGAGGAATGACGCCGGACGCAGCCACGTTTCGAGTGAAGAGTTCTCCCAGTGTCGATAGAGAAACCGCTCCTTCCTGAATCCTCGCGCCGCCTGAATCATTTATCCCGATATAGGGCACTCCCATCTTCAGCGCTAGGTCCAGTGTCCTGCTCATCTTCTGGAGATGGACCTCTCCAAGCGAACCTCCCATGAATGTCGCATCTTCTGAGTAGACACAGACCGGGCGGCCGGCAATCAATCCGTACCCTGCAATAACTCCGTCACCCAACCCTTTCCTCTTGTCCATGCCAAAATCTGTGAACCTGTGTGTCATGAACGCGTCCAGCTCAACAAAACTGCCGGGATCGAGCAGACCCTCGAGGCGTTCACGTGCGGTCAACCGGCCCTCCTTGTGTATTTTCTCGATCGCTTCTGTCCCTCCGAAGAGCTTTGCTTTCTCTCGTTGGGATTCAAGTTCAACGCGATAGTCCTCGTATGATCTCGAAGCCAACTTTCAAGCGCCACACGCCAAATCTAAGAAATAGCGTATAAATGTCTAGCCACACGACAAGCCCGAGGCAGAGCTGCCGCCTCAGCGTCACACATTGAATCAGTCTAGGTGAGGTAGTAATGTCGCCTTTGAACTCTCCACGGGAGTTGGAGTCAAAGATCGCTGCTCTCATCTTCTCCAAAGATGAGTCCAAGATCTTGCTGAGCGAGCTGGCCAGCGTCGTGCAGGCCTCACCGGCACGAAGCAGGGAAGCAATACGACAGCTGAGAAGACTGGGATACCCGCTTCGCCTCACACGGAAGAACATCATTGAACGTCTACGTTTCGAACCAATTGACCAGCGGCAACTCAACGCGAACCTAGCCACAGAGAGGATCGGACGAAGGATAGAATGGAGACTACACGTGCGTTCGACTCAAGACGAGTTGAACAAGCTGAAGAATGAAGCACTTGATGGGACTGTACTGGTTGCCGAGACACAGTATGCAGGAAGAGGCAGACTAGCGAGAAGCTGGTTCTCAGCCGTAGGCGGGATATGGATGTCCGTCTTGCTTAGGCCAACTTGGCCCATATCACATCAGATCCTACCACTAGCCTTCGCGGTTGCCACAGCCAGAGCAATAGGCGATGTGACCAATGTCTCACCTGTGATCAAGTGGCCAAACGACCTGACGGTTCGGTCGCGCAAAGTCGCTGGCCTCTTGGCTGAAGCTAGTTACAAAGGCAACCAACTGGATCACCTGATCTTCGGGCTCGGCGTCAACGCGAACATCCAGATGACACGCTTGCCGAAAGCACTACGAGGGGTTTCGACTTCTATAAGTCATGAACTTGGGCGAGACATCAACAGGGCTCTGCTGGCGAAAAGAATCATTCAAGAAATGGAGAAGTCATATCAGAGGTTTGAGTCCGGGCATGCAAGTGAGCTGCTCGACGAGGCTAAGCAGATCTGCTGTACGCTTGGGCGAATCGTGAGTGTTGCCACAGCCGAAAGGAAGTTCGTCGGTCGCGCTCTGGATCTCGGCGGTGATGGACAGCTCTTGGTACGTTTGAGTTCCGGTGTGACTGTTCCGTTCTATGCTGCCGATGTTGTGCACCTCCGATAGCCACGAGCGAGTCTGATTGATCATCGACCGTTAGGCACAAATTGAAGCCATCCCATGAGGCCGTGATCCAAGTTGGTGCTCGTGGAGGACAAAAGATCCAAGAAGGTCGCGATCGTTGCCCACTGTCTGCTCAATCAGAACGCAAAAGTGAACGGGTTCGCTTTCTTCCCGGCCATGATAAAACCACTGATCGACATTCTGCATAGCAACAACTTCGGAGTGGTCCAACTCCCGTGTCCTGAGACCACATTCTCCGGAACACGAAGATGGTGGTACGTTAGGGAACAATATGACACGCCGGGCTATCGTGCTCACTGTCGGAGGATTCTCGAACCGATCGTATCGCAGGTGACCGAGTACCAGAAAGAAGGATACAAAGTTGTAATTGTTGGCTTGGATGGGAGTCCATCGTGCGGGGTAAGATGGTCAGGATCAGACAAGAACTGGGGTGGTCCACCAAAAATCCCCGAAGAAGAGATGACCAAGTATCCGCTCACAAAGAGACAAGGAGTCTTCATCGAAGAATTGGTGGCGATGATCAAAGAGGCAGGAACAAAGATGCCCCACATGATCGGCGCAGGATTCGACATGCCAGGATTCAAACTGGAGAGCATTGCAGACGAGATAGACAAATTCCTTCGTAAACCGTAGATAGAAGCCGTACCGTCAACCGTGGTCTCAATTCAGTTCATACTTCATAGAGTGCTCAGAGGCGGGAAGAGGCGCGAGCGTGAAATCTTCCTTATACGCTCTTTGGTCGCACGAGTTATTCCCTCGCGACGCGCGAAGCACGCTGTTGGCGAGAATTTTTGAGTTGGCAAAGCTTTTAATAAAAAACTAGGCGCCTTCTGAGACGATGAAATATGAATAATACAACCACAGCGGTTGCACTGATAGTAATGCTCGTCATCGGAATTGTAGCAGGCTACGGAGCATCATCAATGATGATGGCTCCTCCAGCTCCCTCCGGTGGGGTCACAACAACAGTCACTACGACCGTTACAACTCAAATGGCCGCAGCTATTTCTCAGCTGAAAGTCGGCCTGATCCTGCCAATAACACCAGAAGACTACTCATGGAACTACCAAGCGGATCTCTCAGCAAAGATGCTTCAGACAGAGTTCGGATTCACACTCACGGAAGCAGAGAACCTGTTTGACGGAACCAGCGCGGAACCAGTCGCCACCCAGTGGGCAACAAATGGATACAACGTGATCATAGGCCAAGGCCTTCAGTACCAAGACATGTTCAACAAGATCGCTCCACAGTTCCCCAAGACAGTCTTCGTTTGCGTTGACTGTTTTGCAGGCAAAGGCAATGTCTACAATGTCTGGTGGTACATGGCGGACGCAGCATACCTCATGGGTATGCTTGCTGGCAACATGACGAAGACAAACAAGGTAGGTCTCATTGGCGGCGGAAGGGCCACGTCAATTTGGGCTGGCCACGAAGCTTTCAAGAGAGGCGTCAGAGCGGTGAACAAGCAGGCAAGTTTCTTTGAGTCATGGATGGCGTTCTCATGGGCAGACGTTGCAGGTGCAAAGAAAGCAGGAGAACAGATGGCAGATCAAGGCGTTGACTTCATCTTCAGCAGCGGTGACGGAATCGACGTAGGCGTCAGACAAGTAGCCAAAGGAAAAGAACATTCAATGCACGGACGTATATGCTGATGCAGCCCACCTAGATCCCGATCACATAGCCCAGAGCATCGTAGTTCGCTGGGACATAGCATATCTCACAGCCATAGCTGACTACGTACGAGGAGACTACAACAACAAGTGGCTGCAAGCCGACCTCTTCTCTGGCATGGTGTCTTTGGGCGCATTCGGCAACGCAGTACCTCAGTCAATCCAGACCGCGCTCTTGAACGAGCAATCTGCAATACGAATGGGCGTCTCATTGCCATTCCACGCTGGACCTATCGTGCTTCGACAAACGCAGATCAACCGCAGTGCAAAGTCTAGCCAAGCTACGTAGCGTGGGCTACAATGCCCTCGCACTAGCCATAGGCATAGTCTCGGGGCTGCTCGTTGTCTTCGCAACGGGCGGAAACTTGAGAGCAGCCTCGACCACCCTTTTATTGAATCCTATATCCAGTACCTATAATTTTGCTGAAATCTTCGTGCGACTTACCGTCCTTCTCATCATGGGCCTAGGGATCGCTCTAGGCCTGAGAGCCGGAGTTTGGAACGTCGGAGCTGAAGGACAGTATATTGTTGGAAGCGTGATGGCAATGATAGTAGCCGAGTACGTCACCTCTACTCCTCCACCACTCACGCTCGTCATCATGATGCTGGCTGGAGCAGGGGGCGGTCTTCTTTGGATGCTCGTGCCAGCTGTTCTCAAGGCTAGGTTTGGAGCAAATGAGATTATAGTCACTCTATTGCTGAATCTCGTTGCATCTAGCTTCCTACTGTACGCTTTGGATGGTCCAATTCGTGCAAAGGGATCAGGTGGATACCTAATTTCCGATGTGCTGCCTCCTGCGCTTAGACTCCCCAAAATCGTTCCTCAAACAAGACTGGGCGTTGGGGTAATCATCGCACTAGGTTTGGTCGTAGTTTTCTATCTTCTGAGCGAGCGGACATCTTTCGGTCTTCAGGTCCGAACGATAGGAAGGAACCGAGAAGCGGCGAAATATGCTGGAATAAACATACCGAAAGTAATTATTTTGACCATGCTTCTTTCCGGAGCAATGGCAGGTCTCGCAGGAGCAGTGCATGTGAGTGGTGTCATTTATGCGCTTGACCCTGGATATCCCTCCGGATACGGGTTCATCGCGATAATAGTGGCAATGCTGGGAGGGACTTCCGTAATCGGGACCACCATAGCAGCATTCGTGATGAGCTATTTCATCGTTGGCGCTGAAGCAATGCAGAGTGCCGCAGGTGTTCCCTATGCACTTGTGTACACAATTGAAGGGATCATCCTCTTCAGTCTGGCCGGAGGCCAATACTTACAGTCCAGAGGAAAAAGGTGAATGAGTCATGGTCGACATTCTGTTCGTTGAGGCGATCCTGTATCAGACTCTGAAGTTCGTCCCTGCAATTCTCCTAGCGAGTCTTGGTGAACTCGTTGCGGAGAAATCTGGAGTTGTAAATCTTGGTGTCGACGGATTGATGCTGATGGGGGCTTTCACGGCCTTCGCCGTGACCTACGTAACCGGGAATCCGTGGTTAGGCATAGTCGGCGCGGTAGGATTGTGCATTGTCTTGGGATTGATGTTCGCGTTCTTCGCTATCAGTTTGCGTGTAAACCAAGTGGTTGTCGGTCTCGGTCTCTGGTTATTTGGCCTGGGGCTATCTGACACTCTCTTCAGAGGGTTCTTCGCCATTGGGACAACGCCAACTGTGCCAATAATCGATGACATTAAGATCCCATACCTTTCTTCGATTCCTGTGATTGGCAGACTTTTCTTTGGGCAGAATCCGATTGTCTACATTTCTATTGTACTCATACCTGTCGTCGCGTTGTTCCTGAGCAAGACAAATCTCGGAATGAGAATTACGGCCGTGGGTGAAAATCCAAGAGCCGCAGAAACAATGGGAGTTAGTGTCTACAGGATCCGATATCTAGCGGTGCTAATTGGCGCCGCATTTGCTGGCGCAGGTGGCGCATACTACACGATAACTCTCTTGGGCACTTTCATTCTTGACATTACTTTCGGACGCGGCTTCATTGCACTTGCCATGATATACTTCGCTAAATGGAAGCCTTATCGCATTTTGTTGCCATTATTGATCTTCAGTTTTGTCGATTCACTGCAACTTGGTGTGCAGACTTTGAACGTACCGATAAAGTACTTCTTCCTCAATATGATTCCCTACATTACGATCGTCGCACTGATCCCGATACTCGGGAGACATGCAGAGGCTCCAGCGGCCTCCATGGAGCCGTACAAGAAAGGCGGATAGGTCGAAGGGATCCGATACTAAGACGACTGCGACTTGCTCTGCGTCATCAGCCTAGCGATCTCTTCCACTTTGACCTGTGCAATAGGGAATGTTCCGGAGATCCGACCGTTGGATATGACTGCAATACGATCACTCATGTCAAGAAGTTCGTCAAGTTCACTTGAGATCAGAAGAACGGCTCTCCCCTTCTCCTTTTCTTTCATGAGTAGGTTCCTCGTGTACTCGGTTGCGCCGACGTCCAAACCTTTCGTAGGATTGTGGGCAATCACGACTTTCGGTCCCCAAAATAGTTCCCTGGCCAATAGGAACTTCTGTTTGTTGCCTCCTGAAAGTGTCCATGCGGGCACGTTCTCTGATTGAGTAGCCACATTGTACTCTGAAATCAATTTTGTCAGCTCCGATCTAACGGACTTGGGACTTATTAGACCGGCTTTTGTGAACATCCTTGCAATATGAGGCTCTATAATCAGATTGTCTGCGAGGAGAAAGTCCGCCACTAATCCCGTCTTCTGGTCCTCCGGGATGTGGGCCACGCCAAGCCTCCTGATCTTATCAGGATTGTATCCTGTAACATCCTTACCCATGGCCAGAACCTTTCCGGCTGTTGGTTTGCGCATACCGGTTGCAACTTCAACCAGTTCTTTCTGTCCATTTCCCGCGATTCCAGCGATGCCCAAGATCTCCCCGCCCTTTACAGAGATCGAGACGTCTTGAAGGGCCGGATATCCAATGTTGTTCATTGCCGATATGTTCTGAAGCTCAAGGAAGGGTACCCCGATCTCAGAGGACAGTCTATCCACTCTGAACAGCACGTCGCGACCAACAATCATCTTCGCTAGGTCTGCTGCTGTGACTTTTTTTGTGGCCTCTGTGGCAACAACCATTCCATGCATCAAAACGGTCACATTGTCAGTCACCGCCAAAATCTCATCGATCTTATGCGATACAAAAATGACTGACTTTCCTGAGGCCACCATCTGTCGCAGTGCGGAGAACAGTTCGCGAGTCTCCAGGGGCGTCAACACGGACGTCGGTTCATCAAGAATGAGTATGGTTGCGCCCTTGTATAGGGCCTTCAGAATCTCAACTGACTGCCTCTGTCCTGCGGATAGGTCACGGATCGTAGCATTCGGGTCGACAGCAAGTCCGTGCTGTTTCGCAACTTCCGTAATATGCTTCGCCAATCCTTCACGATCAACGAACGGGTGTCGCCACCCCTCACCTTCCATCACAGAGATGTTCTCAACAACAGTCATTGTGGGAACGAGCATGAACTCCTGATGCACCATGGCAATTCCAGAGTTCATTGCATCCTTGGGAGAATGGAAGTGCATCTCGTTTCCGTTGACGAGAATTCTACCGCAGTCGGGTTTGTAGAGACCGTAGATGATGTTGCAGAGAGTTGTCTTACCCGCTCCATTCTCACCCAGAAGAGCATGAACCTCTCCCTTTCTGACGCTGAAGGTAACATTGTTGTTTGCAAGCAGCGTTCCGAACTGCTTTGTGACGCCTTCGGCCACAAGCGCGTAACCGTCTTTGTCAGTCCTCTCTGAGGCCATACCCAGCCGAGTGGAAGTAGACGTTAAAGAGCCTTACGGCTTTGCGTGAACTTGCCAAGATCACCATGCGCAAGTCAGAACACGTGGCGGAAATTCTTATTGGTAGCTCGTTTAGCTGCAGTGAATATCATGCTATTGCTGCGAGGCGAATACGGCTGCTTAGAGAGATCATAGTTCTAACAATTCTGGTCCTCACATTCTCTGCCCTGCCCTGCTCTCAAGCACACATTTCGATGAACGATGCGCCGCAAGGCTCCAAGATCGAATTGTCACTGAAGCACCAAGTTCTGCGTGGAGACATCCTGATAATCTCTGGACGTCTATCCACTACAATCGGTGACTTACCAATACCATTGGTCAAGGTTCATCTCCAGTATTATCAGGCGGAGGACACGAGCTTCACACGCGAAGTCACGATGATGACGTCGAACCCAAGCGGACGATTTGAAGACAGGTTCAACACTACTTCTCTGTTGAGGATCGGACCTTGGTATGTCAATGCGTCATTTCCAAGCCAGGTGGGTTATCCAGCTACATCGAGCGTCGAAGATTTCGTCATTGTGGTACAACCGGCGCTCTCATTGTACGTTTCCAGCAACAAGATTTCACTTGGTCAGAGCGTCGTATTCAATGGGCTCCTCTTTGGCTGCATACCGTGCATTCAGGACGAGGTAACGGTAGTCTTCAGTCGTCCGGACAATACGTCGATCCAAATGTCCATGAGAGCCACCGCGATCGACGGACCATATCCAGCAGGATTCTACAACGGAACATTCACGCCAGACGTTGCAGGCGTATGGCATGTTAGAGCTCTCTGGAACGGCAACGACGTGACTTTACCCGCACACTCGCAAGTGGAGGAACTGAGCGTGGAATCAGCTGGCGCGGGATCTGCACCAAGCCCACTCTATGTTGCTGTCGCAGTTGCGGCTTTGGCAATTGTCGCACTTTCTGCGATGCTGTGGCGAAGACGCGGGAAAGGCTCTATCGGATCAGGTTGACACGCGTAAACATCTTCTTCGGGTTTCAGGTTGTGAGTTACTTGCGCTCCGCTATGATCGGATTGCCTGAGCGGGTGCAGAGGTGAAGAGTATCCCGGTGCAGAGTCAGCTTGTTAGGCAAATGTTCTAAATGTCGATTTTCTCAGGAGCCTTGAGGGTCTCGGACTCCCTGAGTTGTTGCTCGGGAACTGGTCGCTGACCCATTCGCGCGGCGTACTTTGGCTTGACGAAGCTTTCCCACTGTTCCTTCGTGGTGAAGTAGACTCTCGCTCCTCCGAGTTCGTGTTGGATCTCCGGGTAGGGTTTCTCGTGCTGGGCAAGTCCGATTCCCCAGTATCTGATGCCCGTGTAGCTCTCGTAGGTCGCCCACCACTCGTCAACTCCAAGATAATCGAATGCGTGCTCCATTTTGGCGAGGTACATCACTGCTCCAATGCCCGCGCCTCTCTTGAACGTCATCGTGTGCAGGCTGATCGCAACCTTGTCATTCATTAGCCGAGCATTCGCGATTGCGGCAAGCTCGTGGTCAAGCACACCGATGAGGCAGTAGTGATCCTTCACCCTAAGGCGGAGCCAAGCAAGGATCTCCCCGTAAACCCTTGCGGACACGACGTCATAGAAATCCTTCTCGACATCAAGGAGGGATCTTGTCGCCTTGAGAATCACAGGGATCTCTTCGCGCTTCGCCATCCGAACAACCATCTTCCGGCCGTCGGGTAGTGGCAGAAGTCTCGGCGGGTACACTTTTTGCAGCAGCTTGGATTCTGGGGGCCTCAGGATTGGTTCAAGTTCTTCAACATTTATCGTCACTTTGTCTAATGATACGGGACAGGGAGGTTTGAACGACATTTATGATGACTCCAAACGGTCGCCCGTCGAAATGCTGTCACGGGTTTAATACCCTTGCTGTAAGCTTGTCTCTTGATCGAGTTACAGTGTGGTGGGCCGGGAGAGATTTGAACTCTCGACCACCTGCGTTTCCTGGATGGCTGTCAGGCAGGTATCCTAACCAGACTAGACGACCGGCCCATGGCTGCGGAGAATGGGTTCAGGAAACATAAAGATCCTTCGAGAACTACGGCGGCGGAGTATCCTACCTTTCGTGCGTGTCCTTACACGATTCTCATTCGGTTAACGTTCTTGTTCTGCCAAGAGTAGCGTCGGATCTTGGTCGACACACCAAAGCCGCATGCGGCACATTTCTTCTTCCTAACGTGATAGGAATGTCGACCGCATCGCCGGCATCTAATGTGAGTCTTGCCTCGACCTCGTAGCCCAAAGGAGGGCGTGCCCTTTCCCATTCTCGTCCACCCGCATGAGCAAAACAGAACAGGTATTTATGTCAACCTAGCGACTCGGAGGCGGACTCACAAGCACCACGTTGTCGCCTCGCACGATAATCGTTCCGATCTTCTTTGCGTTGTCTGGGTTCGTGATATCATCAGCGTCTTCAAGGACCAGGTTCATGTGCTGATCGTAACTGTAGAGCTTTCCCCTTACAGTGCGGCCCCCCTTGAGTTCCACCAATACGACCTTGCCTAGGCTTTCCTCGAAAATCTTCGTGGCGACATCGGAAGACATTCTTTGTGTTCTCCGGTTGAAGTCGAAGTCTAAGCATTGAAACCCACACAATTTAAGGGTTAGGGTCTCCGATCAAGGTACAATCACAGAACTTTCTGGAAAACAAACTGGTTGCGTATGGAAAGGCGCATCAATGGGAGAAGAAGACCTCGAAAAGGAGAGCCCTCAAGTCCAGCGAGACAAAGCAACTGCTTCAGGAATTCAAGGAGAAGTTCCCAAGATTCACGAGTGATCCTCAGAGCAAACAAGCCGTCGAAGAGATCGTTGTCGAGAATGGAAAGTTGTTTCTCATCGACGACAAGCCCTTCGCGATCTCCACGGGCAGTGGACTATTTCCGAGCCTCTTGAATGAGGAAGTGTTGAAGATACTTCCGTCGATCATAGTTGACATGGGTGCGATCCCACACATCTGTAACGGAGCTGACATCATGAGGCCGGGGATTAAGGAAATTCACGGCGAATTCGAAGAAGGCGCCGTTCTTCTTGTCAAAGACATTAGGTTCGGGAAACCGATCGGAATCTGCGTCGCGGAGACTTCATCAGAATCCATGCGGGCGATGGCCAAAGGAAAAGCTGCGCGGAATGTCCACTATGTTGGAGATCTGTTTTGGCAGGCCCTGAAGAAATCTGACTAGTTGAGTTTGTGTCAAATTCTAGTTTATTTCTCGGGCTTGGCATGCTTCACATATACGCGAGATTGCACACGTTCCTGCTAGAAACGGCTGGAACTCCTGAAGGTTTAAGCTTGCGCTCTCGGCGTGTCTACTCCAGCGTGTAAGCTACTAGTGTTCTTCCATGATTAAGCAGGGAACTGACGTTATCGCGGATTCACCGTATGTCCGAGCCATGCCCCTGAGCCACCTGAAAGATCTTGACGTGATCGAACGCGTGCTCTCGGCTGGCAACGTTTTGATAATCAAGATTACCCCGATCGCCAAGAGAAGCGTCGAGGAGACAAAGGTCGCTATCAAACAACTCACGGACTTCGCGAAACGTCAGGGTGGCGATATCGCCAGACTTGGAGAAGAACGCGTCGTGTTGACTCCGCCTGGAATCAGAATCTGGCGAGATAGAAGTCAGGCTTCAGGCAATTCTTCAGCTGTTGAAGGACGGGGCAGCTAGCAGAGCGTGCGAGAATAGCCGGTCCTACGCGGTCTACTTCAGCTTGATCGTCTCAAGGAGATCAGGCGCAATCGTTCTGACTTTGAACATTCGTGATACTGCATGAGCGAAACTGTCCACTTTGTGTCGCTCACCATGCCCAACGATTATCTTGGTGGGTTTTGGCGAGATTCTGCGAAGGAATGCAAGTAGCTGATTCCTATCTGAATGTCCGGAGAATCCCTCGACGCTCTCGATTCGTAGGTCGACTTTGATCGCTTCGATCTTTCCGTTCCGTCCCATCATTGAGACTTCCTTGACTCCGTTCTTGAGCCGGTTGCCTAGAGTTCCTTCGATCTGATAGCTGACGAAGAGCAAGACATTCTTGGGATCCGGCGCAAGTTGTTTGAAGTAGTCGATCGCCGGTCCGCCTTCCAGCATGCCGGATGTGGCCATGATTATTGCCGGTTGGCCTGCCACTATTTGTTCCCGGTCGCCCGGGTGGTTGACCACTGTGAAGTAATCTGATTGGAACGGGTTGACATCTTTGTGCAGCATCTGGTCTCGAAGCTCTCTCACCAGATATTCAGGAAAGGCTGTGTGAATTGCCGTGGCTTCGGAGATCATGCCCTCGATGTAGATCGGCATTTCCTTGATCGTTCCATTCTTCATGTAGCTATCCAGAACAAGCATGATCTCTTGAGCACGCCCGACAGCTGGAACAGGGATCAAGACCTTGCCGCCCTTCTCTGCTGTCTCGTTCACGATGGTTGCGAGCTTGCCTTCTACATTCATTCTCTCAGGCATGACATCCTCCTGGCCACCATACGTGCTCTCAATCACGAGTGTCTCTGCTCGTGGGAAAACGCATGATGCTGGCTCAAGCAGCATTGTACGGCCAAACTTGAAGTCACCAGTGTAGACGATATTGTGGTAGCCTTCACCAATGTGGAGGTGGATGATCGAGGAGCCGAGTATGTGGCCTGCATTGTGGAGTGTCAATTTGATGTCGGGCGCGACGTCAGTGACCACGCCATACTTCAACGGGATTGTGTGCATCACCGTCTCGCGGACATCCTTCTGATCATACGGTGCGTGTACGCCTTCCCTGTTGTAAACATCCAAAAAGTCCAGCTGTAGTAGCGTCATGAGAATGGCCGTAGGTTCCGAGCAGTAGATGGGTCCGTCGTAGCCGTACTTGTAAAGGAACGGAACGAAACCGCAGTGGTCCAGGTGGGCGTGTGAAATCACTACGGCGTCGAGTCTATCGATATCGAACTCGTCCGCATCGATCTTTGGAAATGCGTGTGAAGGGTCATTTGAACCGGGGTTTATTCCCATGTCCAACAGGACGTTGCTCTCGCCGGTCTGGACGAGCATTGCAGATCTGCCAACTTCGTGAAAGGCTCCGAGCGGAGTCACGAAGACGCCGTCCCTCGTTCCTATCATTGGCCTGAAGATGCGTTCTCCAACGTCTCGAAGTATGCGGTTCCTAGCCTCACTCTCCGAGTGGAGGATGTGTCTCGTGCTGGTGACGATCTTCGACGGCATAGGTGGCGCACGTAGCACCCTAGGTCGCCAACTGGTGCTCTTGATGACTTCTTGAAGTGTCGAGCCGTCCTTCCCGATTGCAAGCCCAGGTTTCTTTGCTTCGATAGTCACTTCTCCCAGAGAAGGATCAAAGGTAATGTTGGTGATCTCTGCTTCCTGCGGGATCGTGGATTTGATCATTTTCTCCGCTTCCGCTTCGGTAGCTCTGATAGAGGGGTCGGAACGTATGACGACGCGCTTGTGAAGCATGTTGACAATATCGGTCACTACGTAACTCTGCTCCAAGAGGAGAACGACATTCTTGACGTAGATTGCAAGGCGGGGTCCTTCAAACTCGATTCTGGTAATCTCTGCTTCTTTGGGCATATTCTGCAGGATGGTCTCGCGTATTCGTACGTGAGAATCGTCGATAGGCCTAGCCATTGAAGACACCTTGAATGATAGGAAAGGACTCTGGTTCTGTCTAACTTAGGCTGGAAAGGATTCTCTTCTTCTCGTCCTCGCCCAACTCTTCGTATCCCTTGCTCGTAATGAGGGCCACGTCGAAGCTGTCACCGCTCGCTGAATCTCTCTTCATAGCAGAGCTCACAGCTTTCACGACAACCGGAACTGCCTCTTTCACGGCCATACCCTCCTTGAATTCATTCTCAAGGACGCCGTACGCCACAGGAGAGCCGGAGCCGGTTGAGACACAATTGTCTTCCATTACGCTGCCTAGCGGATCCAGGGCAAATATGTGCGGACCTGAACTGTCAACGCCTCCAAGCAAGGCCTGAAGGATGAGTGGGTAATACCTGTTGGCGAAAAGCAGATTGGATGTCAGGCTCGCGGCTGCTTTGACAGGCATGATCACGCCCTTCTCGTACTTGTACAGTTTCGAATTTGCCCTAACGATCTCGACGACGTTTTGGGCGTCGGCAACGCCACCAGCTATGGTCATCGCGAGATGATCATCGAGCTGGTAGACTTTCTTGGCTCGTTTATGGGCGACGAAATACCCCATCGTGGCACGAGTGTCGGTGCCGAAGACAACTCCGTCACGGCAAACGAGACCGACGGTCGTCGTCCCCTTCAGCACGTACTTCGATACTTTGTCTGTGGGTGGATTGTACATTTCGTTCACTTGCTCTCTCGGAACAGTTCCGGGAAGACTTGAGAACCGCGCCTGAAATAAAGCGCGATCCTATGACTGGCTGAAACGCTTAAAAACATTTCCCGAGCGCGAGGGAGAAGCTTCTATGCTGGCTTACTTTCGGTACTCTCTACGGTTTTCGTCTCCTCAGCCTTGGGAGGTGTTGGCTTCTTGTAAGTCTCAACGAATGAGATCTTCGAGACATCTGGAAAGAACTTCTCGATGTCGGCTGACATCGCTTTCTTGGCTAGCTGGAGGTCTTCGAGGAAGAAGGCTTCTTCCGGCACTTCGATTGTGAGTTCGCTTGGGTTCAACTGTAGCCCGAACTTCGCTTGATCAACCGCAGGGAGACGTTTGTGTACGATGCTTCGGATTTTGTCTTCGGTCTTTTCGATCACGTTCTGGATTGAGACTTCGTAGACAAGGGTTCGTCCTGCTAGGGGATGATTGTAGTCTACCTGTACCCTGCCTGCGCCGACCGTGCGAACCTGTCCGACCTTTCCGTCGAGGGTCACTTGTATGCCAGGCACCGGTGTGATTCCTTCGTTTCTGAATCTTCTGAGTGGCACGAGTCTGACTTTGGACGCATCCCTTGTTCCGTATCCCTTGTCAGGGGGAACCTCGATTGTTGAGGTTTGGCTCGTCTCTAGTCCTAAGAGTCCCTCATCAAGACCCTTCGGGACCCAGCCCTCTCCCACAACTATGAAGAATGGTTCGTATCTGTGGATATCGGTCTCTTCGGTTCCTTCATGCTCGTGGTGTAGTCCCTTTTCCTTCGCAACGGATTCTATCGTTGTATCGACCACGTCGCCGCTCTCTTTTACCTTCAGAGTGTAGTTGGCTAGGACGAAATCGCCATTCTTGATCGGCATTGCGTGTACCCCAACGACTCCATTTGCCGGGTCTGATTTAACTCTTTGAGAGAATACGGTGGCCGCATCGCAGGCACACGTTCGGTGTTGTGATATCAGTTTTGCTTCCCGAAGACGTCGCGAGAGGCTTTTGAGCCGATGCCGTATTCGAACCGAATTCCTAGGTCTACGAGCGTCGACTCGATCGCACCGATAGTTGTGAGTATTTCGAATTCAGAGACTGTTCCCATAACCCCGATCCTGAACATGGTGCCTTTCAGTTTGCCCATACCACCCGCGACCACAACGTGATAGCGTTCCCTGAGCAGATCCCTGAACTTCTTGTCATCTACCTCGGGCAGGTAATTGGCCGCCACAACGACTTGCGATCTGAATTCCGCTCGAGGAAAGATCTGAAATCCCAGCGCTTCGAGGCCCGCGTAGAGGGATCTTGCGCAGAGATTGTGACGGTTGTAGCGGGGTTGCAGCCCCTCCTCTCTGATCATCAGGAGCGCTTCATCAAGTGCATAGAACAATGTCACGGCTGGCGTGTAGGGTGTCTCGTAGTTCGCCAGAAACTTCCTATACTCAAGGAGGTCGAAGTAGTATGACCTTCGCGCCGTCTCCGCGACCTTCCAAGCTCGATCATTGACTGATAGCATCACAAGGCCTGGTGGAGTCATCAAGCATTTCTGGCTTCCGGCCACGCACATGTCCACGCCCCATTCGTCGACTGGCAGAGCATCACCACCTAGGATCGAGATCGCATCTACAACAAACAGTGCGCCATTATCGTGACAGATTTTGCCCATTTCCTTCAGGTTTCTCGTTGTCGCACCGGTGGAGGTTTCGTTGTACACCACGGCTAATGCTTTGATGTTCTTCTCTTTCTCGAATAGTTCTTCGACCTGTGCTGGAGTTATCGCGCTACCCCAATCGATCGGAATCTCAATGCCTTTTCCACCAAAGGAAGTCACGGCGTTTCTAAGTCTCTCGCTGAAGACTCCGTTGACGGGAACCGCGATCTTATCCCCGTTCGATAGGATATTTCTAATGGCACACTCGACACCTCCAGTTCCGGAGGCCGTGAACACAAAGACGTCGCCTTTCGTCTCGAAGACGAACTTCAGATTGTCGAGCATCCTCCGGTAAAGCTCACGAAACTCCGGCCCCCTGTGGTTGATCACGGGCTTGGCCATGGCCCGCATTACCCGGGACGGAACATTAGTCGGCCCCGGCAACATCAGAAGTTGCGAGTTCTCCAATTCCCAAATCCCCGATGGGTTACTGCGTACCGAAGAGGGAAAGATGCTTGAAAACTCTTTGCAAACGCAATTAGTACCACTTGGGCAAGGGTGTCATGCAAGACCCTCTTGCCTATCCTATGGCGGTCTGGCTGGGGTAGGTTGTTGGAGGATGTAGAGCTGAAGCATGGGTTGTGCGGCATTCCGGTTGGAAACGTTTTCTAGTTTGAAGATTCACCTGCTTAGACATGCAAATTGTCACGTTACTTTCAGACTTTGGGAATCGAGATCAGTACGTCTCTGAAATGAAGGGTTCAATACTGAGCATTTGCCCTTCGACGACTTTGGTCGACATCAGTCATGAAATAGAGAAGTTCGATATTCGAATGGGCGCCTTCGTCCTCGCTGCTGCTTCAAGGTATTTTCCTGCGGGTACAATCCATGTCGCGGTTGTGGATCCAGGAGTGGGCGGACAGAGGCGGGGTCTGCTCATAGAAACCCAACGGGCCATATACATCGGTCCTGACAATGGCATTCTTCTCCCAGCGGCTTTGAGAGACGGAATGAAAGAGATGTATTCGATCGAGAACCGGCAATTCATGAGAAGTCCCGTTTCATCTACCTTTCACGGTAGAGATGTGTTTGCATATGCTGCAGGCAGGATAGCCTGCGGCGCAGATGTGACTGAGGTCGGACCAGAGGTCTCTGATCCGGTTTCAGTCACTCTCGTGGGCACGGAGACCTCTCATGAGAAGATCAGTTGCGAAGTCTTGGCGGTCGACTCATTTGGGAACATAGCGACGACTGCAAGCGAAAAGGATCTGGAAACGATTGGTCTTAAAGTCGGGGAGGGGATCGCAATGCAAACGAAGCAGCGAGCATACCATCTGAGTGTAGGGAGAACCTACTCGGATACAGCTGAGGGCAAGCCCGTTTTGTTGGTCGGAAGCTATGGCCTTCTCGAGCTCGCGGTCAACAAGGCAAATGCGGCAAAGCGATTTCATCTGTCGCCCGGTGATCGGCTCACTTTCCGGCGCCGGGTGGGTTATCGCTCATAGCGAGTTCCCTGATGCGTTCTATCCCGTGGATCTTCACAAGTATCTCTGCAACGCTCTTGGGAACCAGTGATTCCCAGTTCTTCCCATTGAGGATCCTCTTGCGGATTTCTGTCGCCGAGTAGTCATGCCGTTGAAGGAACGGGATTCGTTCGACTCTGTATTCACGTTCCTTGAAGAGACGTGATGTGAGTGCTTCATTCGTGAAAACTACATCGAACTTGGGTGTCTGGGATACAATGAAGGGGACCCAAGTCGCATGGATATGGACGTCCCTAATCGGAATTACAAGATATCTGCCTGGGTCTGTTCCTGCTTCATTCAACGCGGCCCGTATCATCTCAACACGTTCTCCCGCAGTGAACGGATTCTTGTCAGAATGACTGTACTCAGCGCTTCCAACCATTATGATGAGCTCTTCCACGTGCTCCAGTGCGTTCTTGATCGCGCCCAGATGTCCGAGATGGAAGGGCTGAAATCTCCCTACGAATAATCCGCGCTTGAGTTTGGTTCCCACCTTATCTCACCTCAGAATGGATCCCACACACAGCTCTGCGAGATCTTCCCTCTGTCGAATTGCACACCCTCACGCATTAGCAGTTCGCGCTTGGTCCGACTGCTGCCGTTTCTCTCAGACCCGTAGTTCCCGATTTGAAGCGTTGACCGGACGACTCTGTGACAAGGGATGACTAGGGGGAGTGGGTTTCTAGCCATCGCGTTCCCGACCGCTCTGGAGGCTCCTTTTGAACCGAGTACCTTGGCCAGTCTTCCATAGGTGGTGACTTTACCTTTGGGGATTCTGATCGTCGTCTCGTAGACACGCCTCAGGAACTCTGAGGCCGCCATGGGAGCGACCTCTGGGGGATGATTGACTTCTATGCCTGCGTAGATTCGGTGAAGCCCTTCAATGACTTCAGACTCGCCTGATGAACGTGTCAAACCGTGTCTCAGATTACTGGGCAGAGACGAGATCGTGGATTTCTCGGCCGCTTTCCTGCTACCGCTGAAGCTGCATGCCATCAGTCTTCCATTCTCATCGGTCACCGCGGCGTACCAGACATCCTCTCGCTTTGCCGAGCTCAGAATCAATGTTCGGGACCCGAACTTGGCCGGAGATGCTCGTAAGAGTAAATAAACTAGGGGCATTCACCTGCGACGGGGCAAGACCAATGATAGAAATAGACGGCAGCCTCGGCGAAGGGGGAGGGCAAGTCCTCAGGACCTCGATCGCTCTCTCAGCCCTGCTCGGAAGAGAGGTTCATGTCAAGAACATTCGAGGCAAGCGGCCGAATCCGGGTCTTCGCGCGCAACACATGACGGCAATCCGGGCGGTTGCCGCTCTCTCGGATGCTGAGACAAAGGGGCTCCAGATCGGGTCGACCGATCTGTACTTCGCGCCAAGAAGGAAGATATCGGGCTCGTTCAAGTTCGACGTAGGCACCGCAGGAAGTATCTCACTAGTGCTTCAGGCACTGATGCCCGCCTCGGCCTTCTCCTCAGGCAAAACGGAGTTCGAGATAACTGGCGGAACAGACGTGAAGTGGAGTCCAACGATAGACTACGTCCGATTTGTCGTGCTCCCTAACTTGTCGAAACTCGGCTATCTAGCAGAGTTGAAACTGATCCAACGAGGACACTACCCCAAGGGCGGAGGAAGGGTATTGATGATGGTCCAACCATGTAAGGGATTGATGCCTCTACAACTGACTGAGCAATCAGAGATCAAGAGAGTACGCGGAATCAGCCACTGCGTTAGGCTCCCTGCCCATGTTGCCCAAAGGCAGGCAACCGCCGCGCAAGACATCTTGAAGGAGATCGATCAACTAGATGTCTCCGTAACATTGGAGACGTATCCTAGTGCGACTGACCCTCACGTCGCGCCGGGAAGCGGAATAGCTCTCTACACAGACAACGAGCCTGGTAGCGTTCTGGGCACGGACAGTGTAGGAGAACGAGGAAGATCCGCGGAAGAAGTAGGTCGCCAAGCGGCGACCCAACTCGTGGGAGAGATCAACAGCGGCGCCCCGGTTGACAGGCACATGTCCGATATCCTGATTCCGTACTTGGCAGTGGCTGACGGCAGCTCAGAGTTTCGAACATCACTGATCACGATGCATACGATCACAAATGCGAGAATAGCCGAGCTTGTATCAGGCGCAAAGATCACCTTAGATGGTGAACTAGGGAATCCAGGAATCGTAAGAGTGAAAGGGATCAGCCTCGCCCCCTAAGCGGCCTTACGGGCCCTTGATATCCATATGACCTGACCGGTCTGTACATTGACGATTCTTATGACACGATGAAAAGGAATTAGCGTCTCCTCTGATTCAGCCGTTGCGTACGTGAACCAAGATGGACCGACCTTCGTAATGAGGGATGCGTTGATCTCACGCATGTCTCCAGGAACTCCTCGATGAATGAAAAAGATGACATAGTTCCCGTCTCGTTCTCTTGCGTCCCATGTCATCTTTTTGAAGACGTTCCTTAACGGATGCATGATAGGTCGGCCAAGAACAGTAGGACAGTCAACATCAACCTTAATAGAGTCGCCATTTCATGCGGAATCTGCGACTGGTTTCTGGTGACTTGAATGAGTGAACCCTTCATGCCGGGCGCCACCACGATCGGCGTGGTCTGCAAGGACGGAGTAGTGCTCGCATCTGAGAGACGTGTATCCTATGGGTACTTCATACAGAGCAAGAGCGGGAAGAAGATCTTCCGAGTATCCGACACGATTGGCGCCGCGTGTGCAGGGCTTGTTGGAGACATGCAGGTCCTGACAAAGGAAGTCGCAGCTCAGCTCAGTGTGTACGCTTTCGAGCGAGACAGGGCTGCATCAGTGAGGTCGGCGGCGAAAGTCATGGCCAATCTTCTGTTTGAGAGGCGCATGTTCCCATATCTAGCCCAGACCATCGTCGGTGGAATTGACGACGAAGGTCCAGGTCTCTTTGTACTCGATCCGCTAGGGTCGGTGATAGATGACAAGTTTGCATCCGTGGGATCAGGTTCCGAGATTGCCATCGGCGTTCTGGAGGCAGAGTTCAAGGAAGGCTTGAGCGTTGAGCAAGGCAAAGAGCTTGTCAAGAAGGCAGCCAAAGCTGCGCTGGCGCGCGACATAGGAAGCGGGAACGGACTCGACTTCATGACGATCACTAAGAGTGGCATCAAAGAGGAAGGCGAATCTCTCAGCTGACAGTCCGACTCCGAGTCGAATTTCGTTCGATGCCCGTTCGTGGGTCAACTCATTTATCCATCAGAAGCGAGGTCTAGCGGCGAACATAGTTGCTATCGAAAGACGAACTTGCCGGACTGCAGCACAAGCTCACAGATTACGACAAGACAAGAGAGAAGCTGCTGGAGCTGACGAGGAAGATCGTACGACTTGCCAGCTGGGCGATCGTTCAAACCCACAGAGGACAGATTCCGAAGGCCAAGACGACTCTGAGGGAAGCTGAAGAGAGCATTACTCAGGTGCGAGGTCTCTTGAATGAGCGCTCCGAGTTCAAACAGGTCGGCTATGTGATCGTTGCTTTTCAGGAGTTCTCTGAGGCTAGGATTCTGTTGAGCTATGCAAGTCTGAAAAGGCTGCTGTCGCAACGTGAAGTGGGCGTCGATTGGATGCCGTATGTGCTTGGCCTATTGGATTTCATAGGTGAGCTTCGCAGGATGACGATGGATCAACTGAAGGCCGGCAAGCTAAAGGAGGCTCAAGGGACTTTCGAATCGATGGAGGCTCTCTTCGAAGATTTGCTCTCCCTTGACCGTACGTCAATAGTTCCTACGTTTCGAAGGAAGATGGATGTCGCCAAGAAGTTGGTCGAAGCCACACGCGCGGACGTAGTCGCTGACATTCGAAGATCCTCTCTAGAGAAGACAATGAAGAATCTCGAGAAGCGCATGCGCTGAGCTTCCTTGTCCTCGAAGAGAATCGCTATACGTCGGAATCCTACGCTTCGAGACGCGATCATCCTACAGAACAAGTTGGCCCCGCTAGTATCTCAGCAGAGTAGAATTCCCGAGCAGATACGGTACATTGCAGGGGTCGACGGCGCATACGACAAAGAGCAGGCTTCAGGAGCGGCAGTGCTCATCGAATACGCCACCTTGGAACCAATCGAAACCACGACCGCCAAAGCTCACGTAACATTCCCATACATTCCGGGATTATTGTCGTTCAGAGAGGGCCCACTGGTTGTTCGTGTGCTTCGCAAGCTGAAGATCAAGCCTGATGTCTGTATAGTCGATGGGCATGGTCTGGCGCATCCTAGAAGGTTCGGCTTGGCTTGCTATGTGGGGCTCGTCACGAATCTTCCCACGATAGGTGTGGCGAAGAGTCGGCTCTTCGGTACGGAAGTTGGAGAAACACTCGTCGATTCAGAAGGGAGCGTGATCGCCAGGGTCCTCCGATTCAATAGGAAAAGCCTCTATGTGAGTGTCGGTCACAATGTATCGCTTGAAGATGCAGCGAGAATCGTCAAGCACTGCATTACAAGACGCGGTCTTGAACCCATCCTATGGGCGCATCAGGAGGCGAATAGGCTGAGATGGTTATCGAAGACGTGAGTCCTGCACTACTGTTGACATTGTGCAAGCTTGCAGAGCTTGGAGCATACTCTGGCGAGCTGTCGATCACCACAGCGGATCTGGCGAGAAGCCTGAACGCCTCACAGCAGACAGCCTCGCGACACCTAATAGAACTTCAAACACTTGGCCTGATCAGAAGAACCCGAGGTACTCACGGGGAGGCGATCAGAGTGACTGCGAAAGGGTCAGAAGAGCTCAACAGAATGCATCTCCGGCTCAAGGCGATATTCGAGTTACAACCAAGAGAAGTCGTGCTCGAAGGAACATTGTTCTCAGGAATAGGCGAGGGCGCTTGGTACGTAAGCCAATCCGGCTATCGCAGACAGTTCGCGGAGAAACTGGGCTTTGATCCCTATCCTGGCACACTAAACCTGCGGCTCAGACATGATTACGAGGACGAGAGAAGACTTCTAGAAACGCTTCCGCACGTCGAAATTGATGGGTTCCGAGACGGTGAGAGAACCTTCGGGCCTGTCATATGCCACAAAGCGAAGATCAACGACGCGGAGGATGGAGCGTTGATCTCGGCGGTCAGAACACACTACGCGGGCGACGTGATCGAGATGATTGCACCTAGCAATCTCAGAGCGAGACTCGGACTCAAAGACGGTGATACTGTGAAGGTTCGTATCATCATCCCGTCTCCTGGAAGAACCTCTGCCTGATCGCAGAAGAACTCAGATACTTCTCTCTGTCGAACTTGGTAAGCCGGACTATCCTGACGTTGAGCCCTCTTCTTCTGACAAGCTCGGTGACTGTTCTCGCAACGGAATCCTGATCATACCCAAGAGCGATAATGTCGGGCTTGACGTCATCAATTACCTGCTCATACCCCATGCCTACATCTTCGTAACCAAGAATGGCAGCATCCACGGGCCTGAGTGACTCCACAAGTGCACGCCTGTCCTCTTCAGGAAATACAGGTCTACGACCTTTCAGTGTTTCAACCGTGGTGTCGGTTGCCACGACGACTACAAGAAGGTCTCCGTGTGTTTTCGCTTCAGCAAGAGCAGCAAGATGGCCAAGGTGGAGTATATCGTAAACTCCTCCCACGAGAACTACTCCCAGCTTCGATCGTCCCTTGGGCAACAACGCGTACTTGTCCGTGTCTTGGCATTCGAGCATTCCAGATCTCGTGAACTGTCTCAAGATATCGTCAGATTTGCCTGGATCGAGCCCTGTCTTCTCCATCAGTTCTGGTCTCGTGAAGGATGATTTCCGAAGTTGGAGGACGTAGATGGATTTCAAGAGATCCTTCTCGTCTTGCTCACTCAGATCCATCTCACACTTGCCTCCTAGCTATTTTCAAGGCATCATCAACGAGATATCATTTGTCAAGTCGGGACGATCTGACTGACCTCAGTGAGTTGGTTAAGTCCGCCACGCCCATGATGCTCAACGAATCTAGGAGACCTTCAGCGTACGCAACGGAGGCAAGAGCGGTCGTTGGTTTCCCTGTTTCGAGATAGTACTTGCTGTCAGCCACGTATCTCTTGGCATAATCAACTACGCGTAATGCGTCAGGATTACTGACAACCTCGGCCAGTTTGAGGGCTCTCTCTATGGCTGCTAGGTAGGTTCGTGCGCGTTCTCCGGGGTCTTCGTTCATTCTCGACCCTCCAGCAGTTCTCGTGGGGCTCCGGCAAGTAGTTGGAGCGCTTCAGCCTCTACAAAATGCAGTCTGCCTGGGATAATGATCGACCATGGGGGGTCCCCAAAATCGCCCTTCACTAGATCTCTTGCTCTATCCGCTCTCACTAAGCAGTCAGGGGCTTCGACACGTGCGAGTGCAACCATGAGTGTCTCTTCCGTCAGCAGGCCTGTTCTCTTAGCGGATTCCAATTTGATGAGAATTCGAATTGCTTCGGGAATCGTCAATCCTCCTTGCTCAAGGTCTAGGAGAGCGAGCGTATGAAGGCCTATTCTCTTGTTGGCCGCGATGAATTCGTACACCGATTCCGGAACAGGGCTAGTCTTTGGCGAGGGGATCGTGACGGTCCTTCCGAACTTGTATACTTCCAACCCCGTGGCCCCGGCCACTGCTGTGAGTATTGATGCCGAATGGATGACTGCTGTCCGGATTCCGAGTTTTCTGGCTGATAACAGAAGTCCGACATGCGTCGTTGCCGACATCGGATCTCCGGGAGTTAGAAGGACCACACGTCCTTTCTTGGCCTTCAGCAGAATCGTGCGTTGAGCGTCTTCCTCTAGGTCTTTCCTGGTGAGGATCTTGATTTCCTTTCCAACGAGGTGTCGCAATCGATCCATTGAGAGCCCTGGCATGATACTGGTGTAGAATTCTGCATAGACGATGTCCGCGTTCTTGGCGGCATTTAGACCACGTAAAGTGAGGCCGTTTTCGTCATGTAGGCCCATGCCGACGAATGATAGTTCTCCCATGTTGTTCTCAGGGGGGAGTTACGTGTGGGATAGTATTATTCGTGACCGCTGGGGAGGGAACGGCTAGACTACTATCCTGCCGTTCTCGACGATTGTTCTTCCGTCGAGTTCCACGGTTGCTTGGCTTAGCGTGCCTTGGAAACCGTAGTCACTGTTGTTCTTGCCGCCGATGCTCAAGCTTGATCCTATCCCGATCGAGACAGTCCCTTTTGCGAGACTGTCGTTTAGGAATCCAGTTCTTACCCGCGGGTTAAGTCCGATCGTAAGACTAGCAATCTTGTCCTTGTCGCCGTGTCCCTTCTCGAATATTGCTCCGAAGGCGTCTAGGTTCTTCTCGGCGTTGTAGGACGTAACGTGCCCGTTCTCGAATATCCATTGAAGCCCGTGTATCAGTTTCCCGACCTGGGGTATTGGTAGGTCGAAACTGATTTTGCCTGATGCACTGTCCTCAACTACGGAAACGGTCACGGATCCCGTTGGGAGAGTTGTGAAGAGCGCCCCGCGTCTGATATCATCATCATCTATGATACCGTCATTGATCTGGGCCTGCCGTCCGAGTATGGAGAATCTCAGATCCGTTCCTATTCTCGATCGGACTCGCACTTCTCTTGCCCGTTCTAGGTTCGAAGTCACACGTCTCCCTAGGATGCTCATGTCATCATATCGAATGGCCGTCGCAGAGTCCGTCATGCGTTTCCAACGCTGAAAGTTGAAACCGTACGTGCGGGCTCTTTCAGGCGTCACCATTCCTTGCACCAAGAATGCGCCTCGTATCTTCTTCTCGCGGCTCTTATCCTCATGTCCCTTTTCACCCTCGAATAGGGCCGCGAACTTTCCAGGCGGTATCTTCCGCATCCGCAAAGGGTTCGCTGGGCCACCGATGAAAATATTCACGGTCGAGTATTCGGCCGTGCCGAGGCAATGTTTCGAGGTCACCTTCAGGTTCTCTTCGGAGAGCGTCTCCATTTGCGAGTAGTACGATCTGTCGGTGTCAAGGATGGCCATGGCGTCGGCGCCGATCCTGTAACACTCCTCCAGTATCGCATCAGACAACTCGATGGTGTGCGCCCAAGTGTTCACGGTCACCACATCATCGGATCTAATCCTTAGGCAATCACTAACGATGGCATGTGCAACTCGAACCGACATCTTCAATCCACCCAGACTAATAGGACAAAGTGCCTGATAAGACTTGAAGCACCGCGCGCCCTGGAGACAAGATGGTGCTCGATACGCCTGATTCTGGGAAACCGAGTGAAGAAACACCAAGTGACTGATGTGAACTCATTTTCAGCTCCCGCAAAGACCCCCAGATCCTTCGAAGATTGCCTATGGCTTCTGTAGCAGTGAGGGCCTGTTTCCTATTGGCCGCGAAAACTTAAGTAGACTTTCCAGTTATGTCCGAAAGGTCAGGGTCCGTAGCTCAGTCAGGCAAGTTGGTCTGCCCTCGAAAGGTAGAGCAGCGGTCTCGCAGGAGCAAGGCTGAAGCTCTTAACCGCTGAGGGACACCCGAAGGTCGAGGGTTCAATTCCCTCCGGACCCGCCACAAACTTGACCGAGTCCTTCCTCTGCCAAGACAACAGCGAACCGCCAATCACAGAGAAACAGAAGGCGTACATCAAGGGAATCTACGAAGAGCACGGAATCGATTGCGACGAGGAACAAATCAGCAGCATGACAAGAAGAGAAGCGAGCGAGCTAATCAGCAGCCACACAGGAGAAGGGGCGGAATGAAGCCCCTTCACAACCACAGGCTGGAGAGGCTGCAAGAAATTGTGCCTGACGCTAGGTTACTGCAGTTGTCGACGAACCAGTAAAGAGCTTGGACAGACGTTCTCGGATTAGCTTTTCCCGGGCGGCTAGGAACTCCTCGAATTCTTCAAAACGATACAACTTCGGGTCGTCTGGAATCAAGTGCCTTCTCTTGAAAGACGCATCGCGAGTCGAAAGCCACTCTTCGAAATCTTGGTTTGATTTCTCTTCGTTTTCTGTAGATAAAAGAAGCTCTAGATTACCGATTCTATCTCTGTTGTTCCAGTAATTGAATTGCTTTTCATTACTGATGCCAGCCTCATCCATCTTCTCGGATGTGAACAAGTCTTTCGGGAAGATGTGATCCTGATGGAAAGACATGATTCCCCAGTTGTTGTCGTCGTACAAGATGGAGAGGGCCAAGAATGTGGTTTGTTTCCCATAGGTAATTGACAGAAAGTCATCGATTGCGATTTCGTCGAAAGCAGACTTTCTGCCGGACCTTGCGATGGTGTCATTTAGAGCTTCTATAGGGAAGTCTTTGCTTCTGGTCTCGACGGACTTCAATGTTTCCCGGATTTCTCGCAGAAGGGTGTCCGACGTTCCACCAAACGCGTTGTTCAAAAGAACAGCAAGTAGCCAGCGGCGTATTGATCCCGAGTTACTAACGTCGAAAGTGGTAGTTCCTCGTGGCCTTAGCTCATGATGCTTCGAGAGGTAGTAGATAATTGGAATAAGAGCATTTGCGCTGGTTAGCGTGTCTCGGTCAATCCCAAACGTGTTCACGAGGTCGACGGCTGTTTCTGTGGCCTTCTTGATGCCTTCCCATTTGTCTTGTATCAGTGTGAGATTCTTGACGTTAAAGTTCGCTACCTTGTACTGCACGGAGAGGTCGGAGACGACGAGACAAGTCTTCATTACGAAATCTTTGTCAAAATTGTTTTTTCGAGTCAGGTCATTGTTCAACCGATCCACAAAACTGTAAATTTCATCCCTCGCGTTGATTCCTTTCCATTTTGACGTCACCATCGACAGAAGTAGGTCAGATTTGCTGAGCTTGGTGCCTCCCTCATTGGCTCGGATGAATATATCGAGCACTCTATCGTAGTCTTGTTCATGTTCGATGTAGTACGAGATGAATTCGCCCTTCCAGATGGCTTCATAAAGCCTCCTAAGATTGCGCTCGAAAACTAGGATCTGTCCTTTTGTGACAGAATCGGGCAGCTTGTCCCTCTCGGATTGGAGGAAATCTTCGAATTTGTCCTCATTGTCAAAATCCAGAATGCGTCCTACCTTGAGCCAATAGTGGCCTTCTTCGTTCTTTGGCAGTTTGTCCATAAACTTGAATCCGTAGCGGACGCCAGTTTCAGAATCATCCTCTTCCAGCCGAGGATCCTTTAGTAGGTCTAGGAAAAGATTCTGCTTGACCCAAGCCTCGGGGTTGTCCCATCGCATGTATTTCTTCTTCGCGATGAATGTTCCCTTCAGCCCAATGAGGAGGGCGGAGAGTCTCTGCTGCCCGTCAAGAACTAGTGTGGGCTGCTGGACTCCGTCAGTGCTTGCGAGCTCGTTGTGGGTTCCATCCTGTCGGAAATTGTCGATGAACTTGTAGACTTCCCATTTGTCACGGTTCTCCGGTTTCAATTCCCAGAACAAAAACGAGCTGATGGGATACCCGCGCATTATCGAGTCAAAAAGCTGAATGATTTGCGGTTGGAGCCAGACGAATTGCCTCTGTATTGCGGGTAGGAAGTATTGCCGATTGAGACGGTCCACAACGACAGCGATAGGTTCAGATCTGTATACCATTCGGACTGCGCCAACTATACATTAGGTTTGCCTTCTGATATCTTAAATATGTGAAACAGGTCACAGACCGATTGGGAGTTTTTCGCCTTAGTTCAGCTCTGGACCAGGAAAACATCATTCAATGACGAGATTTCCTTTTCGCTTAGCCTGGGCCCCATCGGATTGATTGCCAAACAAGGCCCCCTGTTGCTCTTGAACAACACAACTACAGAGACGAAGCACTTTCCCTTTTTGGCGAGAAGCGTGGCGAGTTCAGCAGGGTCGTCAGGAAAATCGGTTTCTTTCAGATTCTGAAGTTCATCTATGCTCGGTTGGATATTCTCGGGGTTAAGGCCGCTGTAGATTCCGTTCACCATGATGATTGTCGGGTGTGTCGGCTCGATGAGCACGTCCATGTGATGGACAATCTCGTAAGCGAGCTTCTTGGAAAGACCTAGATCCCACGGCGCGAACCCTATCCCTTGCTTGATCAGGTTCCCAGGAGGCCCATGCGGTGCAATAACCTCAATCATAATGTCCCTATTGTCGAGGTCTACGGAAAGATCCATTTTCTTGGTCGACATTGGTGAAGGAGACGGTTCAATCATGGGCTGGACGCCATGCGAGTGAAAGCTCTCGTAGACAGTCAATTCAGAGAGAAAGGAAAAGGGGTCGTTCTTTATCCCAGTCCTCAATAGTTCCTCTCCATAGTCTTGCATGCTGCTTGCAACCAGCGCGTCGAGTTCCTGAAGCAATGCCTTGAACTGCGGATCGTCATCATGGAGCAGGATATTCCAGAACGTGAACCGCTTTCCCCAGATTCTTTCGACATCGACATCCTTGTAAATCGAAGCTTCCATCGGTGGCTGCTCAGGAATTTGATTGACGAAGATTTTGAAGAGATTTGGGTAGCTCTTCAATCGTTCTTGAATGCGCTTTATGACATCGTCCATGGCGACTATCCCCTTTGATTAGTCAATTGACTCTCATGATTCTAATTGATTTGGATTTCATTTCTCAAATTCTCTCCTTGTTCGACTTGCTCTTATGCACTTTCGGCTGATGTGAAACCAAGAATGCCTCGGCGAAACCGCCAAGGCAAGTGTGCACCAGATCGGAGCTCAGAAAGATGCAAACCAAGAAAAAAACCCTGTCAGTTTCACGTATCTCTGTGGAATAAATGGACCACGCACAACATCGGGAGTGAGGCACGCCGTATCGAGAAACTCTGGAGTGGTCCGAATGGGGAGATGGTCGGATTGGTATCATCTCACTGATGAAGCCGTCAATGCAGTAGCGCCGGATTTCCCAGGAGTATACGAGATCGCACTGGATGGAAGATACGGATACAACTATCCGAACGGATGGAGCAACATCTCCTACATAGGAAGCTCTCCGCTCAGATCAGTTAAGGAAAGGCTCAGGGAGCACATCACAGGCAGAGGGAACGAGTGCGTATACTATCTGTATGGGAAGTATGCGCTGCTATTCTCGTGGATGGTGCCAGAATCTCCGTACGACACTGAGCAGAATGTTATCGATGCTTTTGTCCAAAGATTCGGCGATTTGCCCAGATGCAACAATCGGTGAATGTGAGATGAGTTGATTGTCGATTAGAATCGAAGTTGACGCAAAAGGTTTGGACTTTGACCTCGCGAAGGAGAAGATCAAGGTAGAATGCCCAGAATGTAAGACCGAGAATGCTGTGAGCTTAGGACAAGTGCAGCGGCAAGAGCAAGTCAAATGCATGAAGTGCGGTGCCTAAATGAGGCTAAGGGATGTAGATGGAAGCGTTGGCAAGACAGTAACAGATGTGAACAGCGTTTTTAATGAGCTGAAAAATGCAGTGCGTGAGATAGGCGATTAGAGGGAAGAAGATATGAAAGGAACAGAGGAAAGAGAGAGAAGAGTTGTTTTCGTTATTTTCAGAAAGTAAGGTATAGGAATAGGCAGCCACTGTCTGCGAAACCCTCGATCTGGTCGAAACTAACTTTAGGCGCAGAGAACACAATCACTAATCATGGCGCGCAAGTCGCTTCTTCGACACTGGGGTTTGGACAAAGAGTGGACCAGGCCGAAGGTGATTGAATTTCTCAGAAACCAAGAGGTAGTGCCCTACTGGAACGAACTGTACGGAGAGCTGCTGTTCCGACCGGCTGTTTTCGGTAGGGAAACAAGGAAGAAGGTACAAGACATCCTAGGAATCAAGAACAAGGAAGAAGCAAACTCACTTAGAGCTGAACTGTCGGAGAAGAAAGGCTCAAAATGAGCTCCGTTGGAAATGGAACTAAACCCAAATGAGTTCGGTACCCTCCGGACCCGCCACAAACACCATCCGAGTCTTTGGCTCTGTCTGCTTCGGCGAGGACGCTGACAGGTCAAATCCGCAGGGTTCCAGACTCGTTTGGGTTCGGAACCCGACTGTTCATAGAACCTAGCAACAATCGTTAGCTGAACCAATTCCTCTTGAAGTTCGCAAGCGTGTCCAGAAGACACTACAGAGCATTTTGCCGACTTACTCTCGTCATGAATTCACAGAGCTGAAACCTCTCAAACCCGAAGGGATGGTTGAGGCGTACCTGCATGGGCAGGGGCCCCCTGGCCGCCTCAAATCGCGCCACAAATAGCGCTGCAATATTGCAACAATCAGCTGTCTTGGTGATGGAGTGTTTTTGTGTCGATGTGGTCGCGTAGCCATTTCAGCTGTTAGACCCATTCCAAATCTGCGGGATCCAACTACTCGTACTTCAGTGCCACTACCGCGTTCATCCTTGACGCTCGCCAAGCTGGGTAGAGGCCAGCCAACACCGCGATTCCGATTGGGTAAAGCAAAGAGAAAACTATCAGCTCAGAAGTGAACACGGGGGCTGTTACGCTGCTTCCGCTGCTGCCGCTGCTTCCAGGTGGGCCACCTGTTCCGAATCCGCCAGACAGAGGAAGGTAGCCCCCGATCATAAAGGCTAGGACGTAGCCGAGCATAGTGCCCGCGATTCCTCCGATGACGCCGTTTAGGGATGCTTCCGCGAGGAACAGCGCCATAATTTGCTTAGACTTGTATCCTAGAGCTTTCATAATGCCTATCTCCCTTGTTCTCTCCATCACCGACACGAACATAGTGTTGATGATTCCAACAGCAGCAACGAATAATGACACGCCGCCTATCGCCTCAAGAAAAACGGATAGTTCTGACGTGATCGAAGTAATACTCGACACCATAGAGCCCGCGTTCATCACCCGAACCTGCGTACCATAATAGGTCTCTATTGCTGTCTGGACTGACGCGACATCCCCAGCACTATTGGTTATGACGTATAATCCGCTGAAGTATTGCGTCTTGAGGAGAAGTTGAGCGGACTGTAGGGAGATGAAGATTGTCTCATCAATATTCGAGAACAGCACGCTTCCATACGCTGAGAAGATTCCTTTCGCCAAAAAAGTAAGACTGCCACTTGTTGAACCTCCGAGAGTAACGGAGATCATTTGATTGAGTGTTAATTGATTGCTTGATCCTGTTGGGAACGCGATCGAGTAGCCCACAACAGCCGCACTTGGGTCATAAGAGTCAGGTAGACTGCCGCTGTAAAGGCTCAGCCCTTTATACATAATGGATAAGGTGCTTACATCAATCCCTATGAGTTCCCCTGATATTGAATTGCCTCCGTATGAGATTGTGCCACGTTGGCTGTCATACGGGATGACATCCGAGACGCCTTGGAATGACTTTATCGTACTCACATCTTGCTGAGAGAGTTTATAGCTTTGCGTGCCGCTGCTGCTGCCTCCGAAGAATTGCCCAGCCGAGCTGACAGTAAGGGTATTGGCCCCGATCTTGCCAACTTGACCTTGGATGCCCGTACTTAGGCCGTTTGAACTAGCGATGAGAGCCAAAATTATCGCTGTGCCGATTATGATACCCAGAATCGTGAGAAAGCTCCGCGTCTTTCTAGCGCGGAGAGCCTTGAAGGCAAGTTTGAAAATGTCAGACGCGAGCATCTGCATCATGCCCCCGTGTAAGAGTCTATTCGCTGAAGGTACTGCTCATTCTCGATCAGACCGTCTTTGAACGTAATCACGCGGTGGGTCATGTTGGCAACATCTGGGTTGTGGGTTACTAGGACGAACGTCGTACCTAGCGTCTTGTTGACTTGGATTATGTAGTTGAGGACCTCCTGGGTGGTCTTGGAGTCAACGTTCCCCGTCGGTTCGTCACCAAGGACGAGCGCAGGTTCTGTGACTAGTGCTCTAGCGATGGCGACGCGTTGTTGCTCCCCGCCGCTGAGTTCGGTCGGGTGCTTGTTCGCTTTCTGAGCTAGGCCGACTGCGCTTAGCATCTTCAGTGATCTGCTTCTGCGAGCCTTCTCGGGGACTGCTCTTGCGATGAGAGGCATCTCGACGTTCTCGATTGAAGTAAGCCTCCGGATGAGATTGAAAGATTGGTAGACGAATCCTATCCTCAGGTTGCGAATGAGGGCAAGTCCATCCTCGTTTAGCTTCTTCAAGTCAGTACCGCCGATGATCACGCGGCCTGAAGTTGGGGGATCGAGGGCACCAATCAGATTAAGGAATGTGGATTTCCCGCTGCCTGAAGGTCCAACAACTGATACCAGTTCGCCTTTCGCTATCTTGAGGCTAACGCCCTTAAGGGCTGGATAATCAATATGCCCCACACGGTAGACTTTCGTGATGTCTATTGTTTGAACCGCTGGACGCGTGCCTGACTGCAATCCCAATCCAACCACGCCCCTTAGTCCCAACCGCTCGACATGGCCATGGTCGGCGAACCAAAGAACAGACCATACAGAACACGTAGGATCTCGAAGATCGTTTCCATGGGCCCACCAGTTCCAGGCTGGAATCCGCTCGGCGGTTGCGTGACGATTTTCTTGATTTGAAGTTGAGACGCTTGTTGTACGCTGTACGGAGAAGCGGGCATGTTTGTATCGACTGCGGACACCTTCACGACGAATTGAATAGTTCCCGTCGGCTAGGTTCTTCCTGAAATTGACTAGAAGGCTGAATGGTCTAGGAATGTTCGCATCGACTTCGCCCAAGAACACGCTCGCTGTAGTGCCTTGAGCTATTGCTTCTGACTCGACGGTCACATTTGCGTTGTAGGCCGCGATGTTTCCTTTGTTGAGAAGGTTCCCAGAGACCGTTGCGTTACCACCCGGGACGGCAGCGGTCGACGTGATCTGTATGCCGTACAGCACCAAGTTGATCCAGCCGTGAACTGAGAAGCTAACGCTGTGCGTCTCCTCGGTGTATGATATGTCACCAAGCTCTCTGTAGGTCAGCGTGACCGAACCCTCATAGGAATCGCCGATCGCCGCAGTTGGTGCATAAATTTCAAAGCTGACAGCAACGGATTGTCCCGGCACGATCGAGTCGTAGTGCCAGTGGCCGTCTCCTAGCAGCTGCAACGGCGAGGGTATCGATACAGCTAGATCAGCATCGTAGGCGGAAGCCGAAGAATAGGCGCTCATAGAGTAGGCAACCGTCATGGTGACATTGTTGTTGAAACCTGCTGTCAAGGTCTGGCCGATGACAGTTACTGTGAAATGTGTCGAGTTCGTGCATTGAACGATCCCGAATGGCATCAAGAGCAGTAATGCGGCGACGACTGCAATCGTGCAGCGTCGCAACCTAGCAAGATTGTTCATCTCGTTTTCATCTTCCTACTTGGCTGTCAAATATTCAGGACGCATGATGTTGCGCCCGCAATAGGTTTGGCAACATTGCCGAAGCGCACGGAAGCACTTTTGTTCTTTTTTCAGAATTCATGCAGAATCTCTTCAGAAAGCACCTCAGGAATCTCCTTGTATTTTGAAAGGCTGGCTCGGGTGGACGGTAATGTTCGTGGGTTGAACATGTATGATGATTTGATTCTGCTCTCTTGCGTCTCTGTGATCGCGTACGGTCCGATACTGACGGCGACGAGTTCCTTGGATGGTTTCTATGAGCTGTGGATAGTGAATGGAACCTACACGCTCGGAGTCTCATCTCCAGGATACGAGGGGGAAAGGAGTCGAGATCACTGTGTCCATGGCTTGGGAGGTGCCAGTAGACTTCGACCTGATACCTCCGGTGGCACGACTCCGGAGCTATCAACAATGGAGTTGATCGTTGCGAAGATCACCAGCAAGCTGAGAGGTACCTAGAACATCCACCTTCGAGCATGGGACCAGGTTGGCCAACCCAATGGCGGTAAGTGCCGGAGATCTGTGGCTGGCCGCGAAGAGCCAAACATGCCGTCTCGACCGCTCGAATACGCACCGCGATCCCCAGAAGGCATATAATGTGTGGGAATCGGAGTCGTGTCTCATCCGAACCTAGTGCGAGAGTGACCTTTCCAGAGGAGCCAGAACCATCATGGTCTTTCTCGATGAACCCTCAATGAAGCGTCTTCTGGGTTGGTTAATCGCAGGCACGAAGGGAGGGGTGACTCGCGCCGAAATAATCGCGGTGCTGAAAGAGACTCCTCAGAACGCGAACCAACTGGCGAGCAGAGTCGACAAGGACTACCGAACCATAAGGCATCATCTTGAGATTCTAAGCAAGAATGGCATAATCATTTCTACTGGAGACAGGTACGGAACCACGTATTCCCTGACCTCACCGATGGAAGAGAACTATGCCCTTTTCGAGGAGATTGTGGGGAAAATCTGGAAAAGAGCTAAAGACAACGACCGAGAGTGAAGTTACACATGAAGAAGAATCAGAAAGCTGGGATTGTCTTTGCGACAGTGATATTGGTGGCTTTGCTCGTAGCGTTTCTGGGCATCAACTATATGGAGCCACCCAGGCCACCGTTTGCGTCCAGGCCGACCTTTCCGCCGCCTCCAGGAGACATACAGTTGTACTACACAATCACGGTCGTACTCTCAACAATCAATGCCGCACTGCTAATTTTCCTGTTTTCCGCATATCTGGGCATCTACCGAAAGGTAAAATCGGATTTCACTTTGGGCCTAATGGTATTCTCGTTGATCTTGCTTTTCTATGCGCTGTCCTCCAACCCTCTTCTCCAGTGGGTCTTCGGTTTTCGTGCATTCGGACTTGGACCGTTCGCGATGTTACCTGACTTGTTCACATGCGTGGCGCTCGGTGTACTGCTATACCTCACTTTCAGATATTAGACAAGATTTGTATTAAAGCACACAGGGAACCGAATTTCGCTCTTGAGTTAGCAGGAACCTCGGTGAATTCAAGTTACATGTGACGCTGAAGACCGGCCTCTCACAACTGGTGTACGGTCACAAGTCGACATTCGGCTTTTCTTGAGTAGCCTCGCTTCAAGTCCGGTTATGCAGAACGACTTTGTTTATTGACCTGATCATATTGAGCTTCCTCGCTTTGGCGTAGCTTCTCTGGTGATCCGGCCGGAATTCCGCTGTCATTTTTGATTTGATTTTGGCACAATTGCGGTGAAATTCTGAAACAGGTCTTAATGTCTCTGAGGACCAAGTCTAACTGCAAGTTGTCTGAGGTGTCGAATTTGGTGACGTGGGTCTGTAATGGCTGTTCCGTAGGCGGCATCATGTCTGATGGAGTATTGTTTGTCCTCGTGATGGCGATCATCTCGGCCCTGCTCGTACTCCTGATCTCATACGCAACCTTGGCAAGTCAGCGACGCCGCCTCAAGTGGCAACAATCATTCTACTGAATACGTCTGGTGCATGAGATGATACACACTTTCCAGGACTATGAAAGGAGCAAGGATGAACGACCCATCATAGGCGTTTACACGTGCGTCCTATGCGACCGAAGTTTCAGCACGAAGTCTCGACTGAAGCGACACTATTGCAGGATGCATGAGGAAGGTCGCTGACAATGTTGTGCCGTCCAGGAAGTGAGGGTTCATGTCAAACGTGAGATCCATCATTGACCGGGTAGTCAACTGGTTGGCCGCTAATACGAGGTCGTTCAGTTACCTGCTTCCTGACACATTAGAACTCGCGCTTTACTTTGGAATAGCAGTATACTTCACAATACAGCTTGCACAACAGCAGGGATAATGAATTCAGATCGACTGCGTTCTCGCTGCGCTGCAACCACTCTGCAAGCTTTCTATGCTGCCGCAGAAAACTCCTTCGAAAGAAGATGTTCGAGCTCCTCAAATTCATTGGACAAACAAAAAGCAAGGGACATGTATCTGGTTGAAAGGCGGATTTGGAAGCCCACAAGGCTCGGCCTCAGTCGCAAAGCTTGATAGGGCCATGCGCCGTGGAATTGCATAATGATCGGCCTCATGAGTACGGTTCTTCAGAGGTTTAGGCAGTTTGCCATCCTACGCGACTTGTTCACATGAGTGATCCTGACTGCGCTACTATGACTCACCTTCAGGTAGCTCCATCCGCGAGCAGGCTAGGATTACGCTGCCAATTCATGGCGTGATTTGGGCACAATTGCGATGGAATTTTGAAACATGCCTTAATCTTCTTGAAGACAAGTCGGGCTGCAAGGTGTGGATTGTTGAGTAAGATTGAACGGCAGATAAGGTACGCATACTTGGCTACTGTGGTGGGCGTGGTTCTGGCGACGATCACAACTGCTTTCACTACTATCAGTTCATTTCTGTTTGGCCAAGTGTCTCGACGCCCTACTTCAGTGACTCCAGGCAACTTTACCGGACCTGGTCAGTTTGGAAACTTCACGGGAGCATCCCATCTCCGAAACATGAATCCCTCTGGCGGTTTCGTGAACAGCTTCGCAATACTAGCGATCATAATTGCTGTTGTTGGTGTCCTGTGGCTGGGGTTGTCTCTCAGGAAGTCCCATCTCAAGTCACATCACGGTGAGAATGCGAGTACCAAAGGTAAGCCTGAGGCAGAATAGATAATATGTGTTGGCAGGCACGGGCTTCTTCTTCGTAGGTTTCCGTACAAGGCCCGCCAAGAATTAGGCATGGGGGCAACACGAACCACCTGTCCAAACCACAAGAGCAATGGCAGATTTTGGAGAATAACCCTTTGAGAAAGAGAAAAAGAAGACCGCTGACTGCCGGCCAATACCTTGACCTATTAAGAGAGAAACTGATTTTCAGCAGATGAATTGGCCATGTGGGGTACTAGAGGCTAGGCTCTATGGGCTGCGAAGTTCATGGGAAGAAGAAGGATTCTTGCGTCCAAGGGATCATATGCCGTTTTTCCGAACCGCGAACTCGATTCCGCTCTCTACTCTTTCTTTAGAGCTGTTATCGGGCTTAGTGTTGATGCTCTCCAAGCGGGGTAGATGCCTGCTGCAACGCTTAGTGCGCAGGCGAGAAGGAAGACCTGAGCAAGATCGGTTGGCAGAAACGAGGGAGTCACTCGCATTGCTCCCTGTCCAAAAGGCAAGAGTTGAATCAGAACATATGCTCCAGCAATTCCGAACGTCAGTCCCAACAGTCCGCCTAGGAGTCCGATTGTGAATGATTCTGCGAGAAACATGAGGAGGACTGTTTCCCTCGTGTAGCCTATCGCTTTCAGCAGTCCTATCTCGCGAGTCCTCTCCATGACTGATGTGTACAGTGTCGTGATTATGCCAACAGCTCCTACGAACATGGAGACGGTGGCAATGGCGGAAAGGAATCCTAGGAACGTGCCCATGATTTCCTGTATGGTGCTTGCCATGGCTTTGGGTGATATTACGCCGATGTTCTTGCCATAGAACTTCGTGATACTCGTCTCGACTTTGTCGTTCATCTCGGGACTGGTCGTGATCACATAGATGGTGTCGTACACGCTACTTTTCTCGAAGAATGTGTTGGCCGCTGCGAGCGTAATGAAGGCCACGTTATCAATCGATTGGCTACCTAGTTCGTTGAGGATGCCCCTAACTTGGAAGGCTTTCGTCTTCGTAACGAGCTTCTCGACTCCTCCTTGATTCTCAACCTTTGAGAACTCAACAAATACCGCCTGTCCTATGTTGGCAAACGGCTTGGCAAGATTCGATGGGTGAGCAATACTGTATCCCAGTACAATTCCGCCAGAGTCACCGGAAGAAACGAATGAGCCGGATTCAAAGCTCACTTTCGGGGCAATATACACAGTCTTACTTTGATCCATCCCCAGAATTGAGACGGTCTTGGTTTCGCTTCCTGACTTCAACGTTCCCCCTCCGGCGAAAGACGGGATGACATATTTCGCCCCGTGAATTCTCTCGATCGTACGTACAGTCTGTGGTGTCAGTTTTGTCTGCAAGCCGGATTCTGCTCCGGGTCCAAAAGTGTTGGCGGAAGGAGTAACTATTAGCACGTTAGCACCCAAAGTACCTAGCTGTTCGCTGATGTAGTTGTTCATGCCTCCGCCGAGTCCGTTGATGGAGGTCATGAGCGCCGCGCCTATGACTACCATCAATATTGTTAGGCCGGATCTCAGTCTCCGTTCTTTCAAGGCTCCGAAGGAAAGCCCAATCAGATCAAGTACGGCCACTGTTCTCACGCCCTCCCGCTTGTAACCATGCCCGAGTCAGAATCGGTAGCTTGACTTTGCGGGGTGAGTCCTGCTCTCTCCTTTTCCACGACGCCGTCCCTCAAATGGAGGATCCTTCCCGTTCTCTCGGCTAGTTCTAAGTTATGTGTGACGATCACTATTGTTGCCTTTTTCTCATCGTTTACGCGAAGTAGCAGATTCTGTATCTCTTCTCCAGTCTTGGAGTCAAGATTGCCGGTCGGCTCATCTGCGAGAATGAAGGCTGGATCGTTTATGAGTGCTCGTGCTATCGCGACCCGTTGTTGTTCTCCACCGCTGAGTGCATTTGGTCTACGATTCGCCTTGTCACCCAAACCTACAAGGTCTAGGAGTTCATGCACTCGTCTGTCCCTGAGCTTCTTCGGCATATCTGCAACTATAGCGGGCAACTCGACGTTCTTCGTTACCTTTGATCTGTCGATGAGGTTGTAAGACTGGAAGATGAAGCCGATCTTTCTGTTGCGAAATCTGGCGAGTGCCCTTTCTCCCATTCGGCTGATGTCAACATCATCAATGAGTATCTTGCCACTTGTTGGGGTATCGAGAGCGCCTAACATGTTCAGCAAGGTCGATTTTCCGCTGCCAGACGGCCCAACCACAGAAATCATCTCGCCATGCCGAATCTTCAAGTTCACTCCACGAAGTGCATGCACCGTGATGAGTCCCATTTCGTAGGACTTCTTGAGATCCAATGTTTCGATGGCGAATTTCTTGCCTTCGTCTGTCATGCGGATCCTCTTTTGAATGGTTCCTCATGCTAGACAGCGACAGACTTAATCGTTCCTCATTCATCCTGTCGTGCGAGCCTTCGATGCGATCCTTCGGAGAGGTTCCCCCCCAGGTCAGCAGGGTTGTTTTAGGGGCCGGTCCTCTTGCAGCAGGCCTCGGGTTCTACGAGGTAGCGATCGCGGTCTTTCTTCCCCTCGAAGGAGTCTCCATCACCAACGTCGGAGCGATACTGACCACGTTTGGGCTCGCAGCGGTGGTCTGCAGTATTCCATTTTCGATTCTCTCGGATCGTTACGGGCGAAGGCTACTGATGTTTGTTGGCGCACTTCTCTCCACGCCCGTAACGATGGTTCCAGGGTTGACATCAGACTTCTTCATTCTTGAAATGTCAGCTCTGGTGGGCGGCGCAGCGGAGGCCATGTATATTTCGACATGGAACGCCTATCTCGCGGACGCTACTTCCGTCTCCACCAGACCCGCAACGTTCAGTCTATCATTCGTGGTCTTCACGGTGAGCGCGGGCTTGGGCAGTTTTCTTCCAGCCCTCTTTCCCCTATTGCCCTTGGATTTCTCGGAAGCCCACCGGATCACTTTTGTCGCGTTGGGTCTCTTGGGGTTGCTAACTCCCTACGCGGTATCGCGCTGGGCAGTTGACATCAAACCGGTGCAATCTCGTCGTGGGATACTGCCTCGTAAGTCCCTGAGAATCCTAGCCAAGTTCTCGACCGCGAATCTGATGATAGCTCTCGGCGCGGGGCTCATAATTCCTCTCATACCTACGTGGTTCTATCTTCGATTCGATGTGACCGACGCATTCTCAGGCCCCGTAGTGGCAGTCTCAAACATACTCATGGGGATCGCGGCGATCGCGTCGCCGAGCATAGCGAAGAAGACCGGCCTAGTCGTCGGCATTGCAGCGACACAACTCACCTCAACGTTGTTCTTGCTAGCAACACCGTTCAGCCCAACGGCCCCGATCGCAGCTGTGCTTTATGTCGTCCGCTCGATGCTCATGAATATGTCCAGTCCACTCGCTGATTCGCTGCTAATGAACTTGGTCGCACAGGACGAACGAGCCACAGCATCCGCGCTCAACGCTGTAGTTTGGCGAATACCAAATGCTGCAAGCACAGTTGTGGGAGCAGCGGCCCTGAGCGGCGGTGACTTGAGTCTCCCATTCTATCTCTGCACTGTGCTCTACGTCGCCTCGATCACCCTATTCTATACGCTATTTCGGAACGTGGAGCACGCTAAAGCATCTTAGTGTGCTGACGACTCCGCTTGGGGTTGTCGTCGAGAGGTTATCCAAAACCACGATCTCTTCAGTCAGCGGCGAATTTGGACGAGATATCTGCCTTGTCTTTCTGAGTCTTCTCGTATCTCCACTCTGTCTTTGGGTCTCAATCCTTTCCAGCGAATGAAGTAGTGCTCGTGAGGTAGTTCAGGGCCTCTGCATGTGCATCGATAGGATTCCACTTTTGCCCTTCCGAGCACATCATTCTGGAGAAGGTCGAATCTATTTCCAAGAGGAGGAAAGAGATGGAGCTTGTTCTTCAGAACTAGAAGATATCCCTCCCGCGCCTCTTCGGAAGATACCTTCCTTGAATATGCCCTTCTTCTTTTCACGGTATGCTATCCATCCGACACCTACTCTCAATGTTCGAGAAACAGACCATGCGAGTAGCTATCAGGATAACGTCACCGGTTCTTGCGAGGGACTGAAAGTGATCGTCTGCTTATATATGCGAAGTCATGTTGGCGAATTAGAGGTGTCCCGTAGTGGATTTGTCTGACAATCTGAACAACAGCTTCGCATTCGCCAGAAAGTTGTTCAGCGATTTTGGCAGACTAATAATACTCATCGTGCTGGACCTTATCCCCATTGTGAATCTGATCGTGACAGGTTATGCTTCTAGAGTGCTCAAGGAGTCCCCTGGAGCCGACTCGCCTCCGAAACTGGAGAATTACGGCGATATGTTCATGGACGGACTGAAAATTGCGATCGCAACGATCATCTACATGCTTATCCCATTGATTCTCATCGGAGCAGGCATCGGGTCAGTCTTCGCGGGCAGCGTCATGGAACGCGGTCCTAACTTCATGTGGAGCGGGTTCACGCCAGCGTACATGGGCCTATTGGGCGGCACAGGGATCGTGCTTGTCCTCATTGGGCTGCTCGTCGCGTTTGTGATGCTGATACTTCTCGCCGCGGGCATCGCTCACATGATCAAGACCGTCAAGTTTGGAAAGGCCTTTGCGTTCGGCGAAATCCTAAACGTGATTGGAAAGATCGGATGGGGCAAATACCTCGCTTGGCTGGTCCTGATCGTAGTAATCGCCGCCATTGTAGGTGCAATAGCCGGTGCTTTGCCTTTTGTTGGATGGATCATAGCAGCGATTATCGGCCCAGCTCTGACGGTGTTCTACTTCAGATCACTGGGATTACTCTACAGCCAGTGAGACAGCAGACTGCGGAAAGCCCGAGATGTCATCGGGCTCTTAACCAACAGAGCACTTTACGTGCGTAAGGAATCGAAGAGGAATATTTCTCCTACGTGTGAAACAGATGGAACCCTGCTTGCCAACAGACTAGGACTACTCTTTAGGCAAACGGGCTCGTCTGCGACGAACAGTGAACCCCAGTGGAACCACGTAGAGAGTTGATCGAACTCGTACGAGAACAAGTTCAGATCGAGAAGGAAAGTGCAGCAAGGCTCGGCGAGACTGAGTCAAAAGTAGGCACGGGAGCGGCAAAACTGCTTCTGGTGGAGATGAGATGTGATTCTCAGAAGCACGCAGCGATTCTGGAGGCAATTCTTGAGGCGCTGGAAGGTGGTCAATCTTCGAAGCCTCTCTGGCAACAAGCGTTCAGCGGATTCGCTGATCCTATCATAGTGAAAAGAGAGATCGAAAGCCACAAGGCCTTGGGCAAATCGATGGTAGCTCACATACAGAAGGAAATGAGCAAGACAGATGACGAGGCAGTTCGAACACTGCTTCAACATCTCACTGAAGACGAGAAAAGGCACAGTGAAATCTTGGATACGATAGCGCAAAGATGCTACAGCATGATTAGGTAGGTCATTGGAGATCCGTCACTCGCATTGCTACCGTTGCTGCTTCGGCATGAGCCAGAGCACGTTACCGTCGGGGTCCTTGAACATAGCGTAGGTCGTCTTCTCATTCCATTCGGCCTTGGCCAACTCGCGTGTGAACTCTACACCTTTTTTCTTGAGTTCTTTGCATGTGTTCTCGATGTCTCCGGCAAGCAATAGTATGCCGGTGTTGCCGGGTTCAAGTGGTTCGCTTTGACATAGGTGAATACCGAACAATGATCCGTGTGGGGCAACCACAACCCAGTGTTCTTCATCGCTTTGCACCTCGAATCCCAGTTTGTTCTTGTACCATTCCTTCGCCTTCTTCTCGTCCGAAACCACGACTGCGACGCTCTGAATTTGCTCGATCATTCGCCACTTCGCCTCCTACTCAGTCTCGGCAGCCCGATTGGTATTTAACATGCGGAGATGTGCAAAAGTGATCATCGGGGCACCTCTAATATTCCATCTCACTGCGGAGATGCTTCCGTGTAGAGTGAGTTCGATGCACGTCCTTCTCTTTGACATTGACGGCACGCTCGTGTTGAAACAGAGCACGGATGCGAACGAACTAGAACGCTTCAGACGTGGGATTGCTGATGAAGTGGGGAGATCCCCGCCGACTCAGCCTTGGCGTTATGATGGCATGGTGGATCCCCAAATCTGTAGGCTCCTTCTCATCGATGTCGGTCTCAGCGCGAGCGCAGCAGACAAGCATCTTCGAAGAGCGATCGAACGGGTCGGAGAAATCTACATGACGATGGAGAAGCATCCGGTTCTGAATGACGGCGTCGGAGAGCTGCTGAAGACACTCAGCGTCTCGTCAAGGCATAAGCTTGGGGTTCTCACTGGGAACCTTTCCGTTGTCGCAGAAGAGAAGCTTCGTCTCACGGGCATTCGAGCATACTTCGGCGAAAGGTTCTACAGCGACGGATACTTCGAAAGACGTGACTTGGTGAAGGATGCCGTCCAAACATGTGTCAAGAAGCACCGATTACCTGGCAACGCATCCGTGACAATCATCGGCGACACTCCGCGCGACGTGGAAGCTGCGAAATCCAGCGGTGCCAAGGCCATCGCTGTTGCGAGCGGATTCTTCTCCGAGAGCGAGCTCGCATCCGCCGGACCCGACGCAGTTTTCCGTGACTTGAATCCCCGCAGTGACCTGCTCAAGTCCCTTGACTTCGAAATCACATAGTTCTATTGATCCTAACCGGTCTCCTGGAACGGACGGTTCAATAGCTGGGCAGTAATCCGCCCTTGGGCTAAGCAGCCCCGCAAATCCCTTCAAAGCTTAATGACTCGAGTACTCTACGAGCTGGTTCAAGCTGCGACTAGGGGCATCACCGCTTGACTTCGACAGCTGGCGAAACGGTCGAATCAAGACGGTCACTAGGGATGAAAGGTTTGCAGAAGCTGCGAGCATTCGAGGGAATCGGAAGAGACGCCAGACTGTTACTCACTTCATCCTTCATTGGGGGCGTGTCCTATGCGTTCTATTTCCTGATATTGCCCTTCTACCTGATCTCTGCGGGCTACGATGCGACGTGGATCGGCATTGCGAACGCAGCCTTCGGCGTGTCTATGACCCTATTCATAATCCCAGCAGGCATACTCGCAGACTCGTTCGGCAGAAAGAGGTTCAATCTAGTTGGCTACGTGATCATGAGCCTTGGAATGATTGTCGTAGCTCTAAGCCCATCAGTGCCTGCGATCATTGGAGGAGCGGCTCTTTCAGGATTCGGAGGTTCGTTGACCTTCGCCTCCTCGGGTGCGCTCCTCGCGGGTTCGGTGTCCGAAGGGCGACTGACGACGATTTTCAGCTATTCCTATTTTCTGAGCACATTCGCTTCCTCGCTAGGCTCTGCCGCAGGTTGGCTTCCGACGATCCTGAATGATCTCTTAGGGGTTAGCCATTTGGCTGCTCTGCAAGGGACGATGGGAATCGGGGGAGCCATTACCCTTCTAGGGGGCATTCCATTGCTGTTCGTTCGTGAAGGTCGGACTAAGCAGAAGCGTAAGGCGAGGTTCAGTCTGAAGTCCCGCGGGATCATTGCCAAGTTCATGATTGTTAACATTTTCATCGGATTCGGCGCAGGACTCACGATACCATTGTTCCCGGTATATTTCTGGAAGAAGTTTGGCGTCGATAGCGGCCCCATGGGAACGCTGCAAGCAGCGTCGAACCTTGTCGCTGCGCTAGCGTTCTTAGCTGCTCCTAGAGTGGCCTCATGGCTAGGTAGAGTTCGAGGAATAGTCATCACGACCGGGATCTCAGTCCCTCTATTGGTGTTGATCCCTCTGGCGCCGAGTTTTCTGCTCTCGACGCCTCTCTTCGTTGCGCGTCAGGCTTTGATCAACATGAATTCCCCACTTATCGACAGCCTAATCATGCGCATGGTTGATGAGAAGGAACGTGCTACTGCGTCCGGTGTCGCGCAGCTCTTCTGGAACCTACCCAACTCGTTTGGGCAGCCTGTCGGCGGCTACATGATCGACAAGGTTTGGATTGATGCGCCTCCGTTTTCCACGGCGGCTTTCTACGCTGTCTATACGACGATGTTCTGGCTCATGTTCAGGAACGTCAAGGACTCGCGTACGCCGTAGCGCCCTTACTACTTGGCTTGCTTAGAGGTTTCAATCTGCAGAGTCTTCTGGAGAAGATCCAGCTCTTTCTCTGCTATGCTCTTTTGCCAAGGTTCGAAGCATCCTATCTCACAGAGACTCTTGATGAGTCGGACACTGTTGTTCAGGTGACCCACGATGTCGCCTGGCTCATAGGAGACTCCATTGAAGAGGTTGAGCTGTCTGGCAGACCAGTCGCCTGGTTGATCAGAACCCGGGACGAAGTATGGCAAGTACTCCTCTAGGCTGGTTCTGTCAATGATGCTTCCGATCTTTCGAATTGTGTGAGTTTTCTGCCAGTGTGCTTCATCCGCCCCATATAGCGGCATGTCATAGTTGTTGCTCGATAGCGCGGTCAGGTTGCCCATCGCGAACGCGATCATGGCAATATCGTTTTGCTTCGCAATGCGATGAAGTGTTTCGAGCCCGTACTCGGAAATGAACCCGTAGAGAATCCATTTCTCGATCTTGCATCCAGATTCTTCGCAGTGCTTCAAGGTAGCGTCGATACTGATTTCCCCTGAGCGTCCACTTGCGACCGTATCCTGCATGACAAGAACGATCTTCTTCCCCTTGGGGAATTCGGAGAATTCCTGATGAACGATCTCGATCTCTCGCTGAACTACTCCGTCATGATCACGGTAGGACTTGTGTGTATACCTTGGGCGAAGGTAGACCGTTCTGTACGCACTTCCTAAGACTTTGGGGGCGATCTCCTGGAGTTTGTACCCGGGAGCTGCCCGCAGGATCTGTTCGAAAACTATCTCGGAGCCCTCAGGGTTCTTTCCGACATCGGACAATTCCAAGATTGTAGGAAGCGCTTCTGCAGCAGCCTCACGGGATCTTTGCTCCAGTAATTCGCCAATCAGGTGCGGATAGCACGCGATCTCCCGGGCCATCGGCGTATCAATAATGAATGTGGGCGGTTCTGTGCGGGTCACTTCGTATATTCTTGTGTTCTTTCCGACCTTGGCTCTTCTGGTCTTGACAAGTCTCGTCGTGTCGGTGTCAATCTTGTACTCTTGAATCATCTGATCAACGGTCTTGCTGCTAGGTTCCTTCATGCTCGCACCAGGTCAACTGGTCGAACTGTTGTCTGGATGATTTGAATGTGCGCCTTTCAGGTAGCGATGACGTCGCACGAGGTTCGAGGTCCTGAGCAAAACTATAATACCGATTCGTTCTACGTGGCAGGCCTAACCCGATCCAAGACGTGAAAAGAATGAGCATGCCTGAGGAAGAAATCGCCAAACGTGCACTGGATGAACTTCACCTGAGAGTATCAGAATCCGCCAAGGGTGAGCTTGTGCCTCCGATCAAGTCGCTTCCGAATGGGAATAATGTTGTGACCATGAAGTGCACTCAGGGATCGACCTCCTACGAGGTCGAGATAGAATTGACGAAGAGAGGAAAATTCGTAGACCTCCGAACCAAGTGACGACACCTATTGTATCTTCAGGCGTCGCAGAGTACTGGGTGTAAACGCTGCACGTTTGCACGAAGCGCAGACTTGGCCCTCAGGAATGGCGGGGGAAGAAGCAAGCAGCGTAGCGCTGCGGTTTGATCTCCTCTAGTTGCGGCTCGCGTTCCGAGCAGATGTTCTGCGCGTGGGGGCATGTAGGGTGGAATCGACAACCATTGGGCGGGTTGATCGGGCTGCGGATTTCTCCCTTCGGAATAATGCGCTCCAACTTTATTTTGGGGTCTGGGACGGGAATTGAGGAGAGCAAAGCCAACGTGTAAGGATGCAACGGGCGGCCAAACACGTCCTCTTTCGAGCCTGTTTCCACGATCCTGCCTAGGTACATGATTGTGATGCTATCATGCTGCTCACCCAATCCAACCATGAAATTCCTGAATGGTATAATACGCTGACTTCTTTCGTTGAATTCCAACACTTCTGTCGATCTAAGCGGAGAGGACCATGTATGCGAATACGACTACTTGCGTTGGTGATGTTGTTCTTGGAAGCACGCTTTCGCCCAATCAACCGTTGCGTGCCGTAGCTCAATTACACAGAATGCCTGCCGAAGAAGACGTATGATAGTGAAAAAGTCAGTTCCAAGTCGAATCTGTAGGATTTGAGAACGACTAGAGTCTCGTCTGCGCAGAACTTGATGTCGTGGGCTTTCTTCTAGAAGTTTGGCAAGGTGAGGTCGTAGGCTGGATAGCGGGTCCGGACTTGAGGATCGTTTGTGCTCGAGTAGGATGCCGAAGGTCTGATAATGATAGATCGAGAAGTCGCCGTCTCTTCCAATGGGACAGCCTCGACGAATCAGCTTGAATACGAGCGGGAACATGGTCCAAACGTTGGTAACCAGAGCGCCTACTACCACATCTGTACAGAACCGCGTTCCGCGCGGACGATAAGCGAGTTGGGCACTCGGAGTCTTGGGCGATGACGATAGCTGGTATTGGAGCAGCTTGTGCTCAAAGAAACCAGACTTGAGCCCACTTTGAATAGGAAAGAAAAGGCTGAGCTAGATTAGCATTTGGCCTTCCTTGAGGCGCACTTCAGGCAGCCGCCTCCCGGGCCGGCGTGCAGACTCGGAATCTTTTAGATTTATATGCGCAACAGGTGTACTAGGTACGACCAGTATTTTGGAGGAAAATAGTGCAAATGTCAGTCACTTCGAAAAGGAATACAACCTACGTGATCGCCGCAGTATTGATTATCATAATCCTCGCAACGCTCGGATATTACTACTACACAGCTCGTCCCTCACCAAGCGTAGGCGCAAAGGACACGATAACGGTGGGCACCACTGACTCAGTTCAAACTACGATCGACCCAGCAGATGCATATGACTACTTTGGAATCAACATTATAGAAAACGTGGGAGCCGGTCTGGTTGACTATAGACCTGGAACCACCACCATCGTTCCTGCTCTAGCCACTGACTGGACGGTTAGCTCGGACGGTCTGACCTGGACTTTCAATCTCAGGCAAGGCGTCAAGTTCCCTGATGGAACTGCATTTAACGCGAACGTCGTAAAATATACAATGGATCGGGAGTTCAAGATTGACGAGCCAGAAGGTGCCTTTGCAGGCGTTGGCTATGACACTATGATCAACAAGACCGTTGTTACCGGACAATACCAAGTCCAATTTGTTCTAAACACACCCTTCTCGGCATTTCTGGCAATCGTTGCTTTCACGCCAATGTATCCAGTCAACCCCAATGTCGCTCCAATGAATGCCATCATGAACTATACGGGAACGCCTGCGACTGAGAACCCCACAGGGCTAGGACCTTACCTGCTGCAGAACTGGGTCAGAACCGCTGGTAAAGATGTTGAGATTGATCTGACAGCGAACCCGAACTATTGGAACGCAACAGGGATCGCAAAGACCAAGAATATTATCATCAAATTCTATTCTGACTCAACGTCACTGAATCTCGCGATGCAAAGTGGTGCGATCGATATCGCATATAGGCAACTCGCACCTGCCGACATCCAGGCTTACCAATCTAACAAAGCCGTCAAAGTGTGGCAGGGCCCGGGACAGTTCATTCAATACCTCGTCTTCAACGAGAAGACGCCACCTTTTGACAATGTTGCCGTAAGGCAGGCGATAGCAGCTGCCATAGACAGGTCGCTAATTACTAACACCGTATTCTTAGGACAAGCCGTGCCACTATACAGCATGATACCAATAGGAATGGCATACCACACAGACTCGTTCAAGACTGCTTATGGTGACGCAAACGTCGCGAGCGCGCAGTCACTCCTACAAAGCGCAGGCTACACTGCATCGAATCCATTGAAATTTACACTAACTTACCCCACAGGGCACTACACCTCGACTGATGGCATATCCTCAGCGATAAAGCAAGCACTGGAAAAGACTGGAGCGATTCAGGTGACTCTGAGTAGTCAGCCATGGCCCAACTATAAGGCAAGCACAAGTGCAGACCAGCTACAAGCCTACCTGTACGGCTGGTACCCTGACTACGTGGATCCATATGACTACACTTACCCATTCCTGCCACCCGATGGCGTCGGTTTTCTGCACTCGCATTACACCAGTGCGACCATGACACAGCTGCTGCAAACCGCAGCTGGAACAACTGACCCGACAACTTTCCCAGCTACATACGGCAAGATACAGGATCTGATTGCCACAGACGTACCAATGGTGCCACTATTCCAAGGAACCAGTCTAGCAGTGAGCAATCTCAAAGTCAGCGGAATCGTTCTAGACCCCACAACTATCTTCAGATACTATCTACTAGTGGAAACATCTTAGGGACTAGCTGGGTATGTTTAAAGCCCAGCCCCCCTTCTCCCTTTTTTTATGGCTTTGCGTGACTACGTCATAACGCGTGTACTTCTCACGATTCCGATGATCATGATACTGCTGAGCGTAGTTTTCATAGTAATGCGCGTGCTGCCGGGCAATCCTGTTCTGCTTAGATTCGAAAAAAACGCTGACCCTCAACTCGTTGCAGCATACACGCACACACTTGGCTTGGATAAGCCGCTTTACGTGCAATACTTCGACTATCTGTGGGGATTGCTGCACGGTAACTTCGGCACCTCAATGGCAGGGTCCTTCGAACCTGTGGGACCAGAGATCCTTTCGCGATTTCCAATGACTCTGGAGCTCACGATATATTCGTTCATTGTGGCCGTAATCGTAGGCGTACTCTTCGGAGCGTTCGGAGCCCGGAAAGGGGGGACGCAAGATGAAGCCATCAAAGTGTTTGGAATCCTGATCTATGCATTCCCAGTCTTCTTCCTAGGAATGATATTTCAACTCATTTTCGGCATATGGCTTCACATGCTGCCTGTTACAGGACGAATGGACACAGGCTTGGTTCCCGCGGGACTATCGGTTGGGAGCTTCCATATCCAAACAGGCCTTTACACCGTGGACAGTCTACTCGCGGGGAATCTATTCGAATTCGTAGATGCAGCAAGACATTTGATTCTCCCCTCTTTGGCGTTGGGGCTAGTGATCTCAGGAGTCTTCATCAGAATGACTAGAGCGAACATGATGGAGACTATGCGAGCTGATTTTGTCACGGCCGCGCGTGCAAGGGGATTGAAGGAAACAACTGTTGTCTACTCATACGCGCTTCGAAATGCAATGCTTCCAATCGTAACAATTATGGGATTACAATTTGCGCTTCTACTCAGCGGAGCAATTCTCACTGAAACAGAATTCAGCCTACTCGGACTAGGCACTTATCTTGTCGACAGAATAAACTTCAGAGATTACACAGCTGTCCAGGGAACCGTGGTTTTTCTGGCTTTGTTAATATCATCTGTGAGTCTGATTGTAGACATTCTGTACGCCTACCTTGATCCTAGGGTGAGACTTTGAAACAGAGCAATTCACGTTTAGGCACGCAATCTTTGATGGGTCGGCTAGTGTCACCTCTTGTGGGCAAGGGACATGGGAGAGCCCTTTTGCTTACTGGAATTAGCATTGCAATATTCCTGCTTGTAATGAGCGTCGCCGCTCCATATATTTCACCCCATGATCCAACGACAATAGGATTGGGACCAGCTAACTCTCCTCCAAGTCCCAAGTTTCCATTAGGCACAGATCAGTATGGGAGAGATCTGTTAAGCCGAGTAATTTGGGGAGGCCGATTCATAATGCTTGTCGCAGTAGCGGCAGTACTCATCTGTGTGGTGGTCGGAGTGCCGATAGGTTTGGTATCCGCTTACCATGGCGGTTACGCGGATAGAGCGGTCGCGCTCATAATGGACAGCATTTACGCATTTCCCAGCTTGGTCTTGGCTATAATGATAATCAGCGTTTTCGGTGTGACAATAATAAACGAGGCATTAGCCATAGCAGTAGTGTACATACCAAGTTACTTCAGAGTCGTCAGAAGCCAAGTGCTAGCGGTAAAGGAAATGCCCTACATCGATGCCGCCAAATCGGTAGGTGCAGGGAGCCCAGCTGTTCTGCTCAAATACATTTTGCCAAACGTAATGTCCTCAATCATTGTCGTGGTGACCGTCAACTTTGCTGACTCAATCCTTACGACCGCGGGTCTTGACTTCATCGGACTCGGTCTCCCGGTAACCCTTCCAGACTGGGGAATTGACCTTACCTATGGAAGGCAATTGCTGCCCACGGGGGCTTGGTGGACAATATTCTTTTCAGGTTTGATGATCCTGCTCGCGGCGCTTGCTTTCTCCTTAATCAGCGAAGGCTATGCTGAGCGCACCAATCCTAAGCTTCGGTGAGATCTTGAACCCTCTTTTGTGCATTGAATCTCTCTCGGTAGAATACAGGAGCCAAGAAGGAATCGCCAAGGCTGTTCAGGATGTTTCAGTCGATGTCCGAAAGGGCGAGACACTCGGATTAGTTGGGGAGTCAGGATCTGGGAAATCTACGCTCGGGATGGCTGTTATGGGGTTGATTCGACCACCTGGATACATCACGTCAGGAAAATTGATGTTTGACGGAACCGATCTAACGCAATTGAGCAGCGAAGAGCTGAGATCGCAGAGGGGGAAGAAAATCGCAATGATCTTTCAGGATCCGATGACCTCATTGAATCCTGTGAAAAAGATAGGCGATCACTTCAGCGAATACATTCGCGCCCATGACCCTAATGTACCAGAACAAAAGGCCAGGTCAATCGCAGAATCGATCCTGTCTGATTTGGGAATACCCTCTTCTAGGATCGACGACTATCCACATCAGTTCAGCGGAGGAATGAGGCAACGAGTGATGATTGGGCTGGGGCTGGCGCTTAACCCACTACTTATCATTGCTGATGAACCTACCACAGCTCTTGACGTGATTGTGGAAGCACAAATCCTGAAGTTGCTGAGAGATCTGAAGGGGAAATACTCTCTCTCCCTGATTCTGATCACTCATAACATGGGCGTCGTTGCCGAAATGGCAGACAAAGTGGCCGTAATGTATGCGGGGCGGATAGCTGAGATCGGCCCCACGGTGAGCATGTTCGAAAACCCCAAACATCCGTACACGCAAGCTTTGCTAAAATCGATCCCGAACCTGCTCATGGAAGACCACGTCCTAAGCACGATCCCTGGTTCACCGCCTGATCTCACAGATCTCCCTGCTGGCTGCCCATTTCATCCACGTTGTCCGTTCGCTTTCGATAGGTGCAGAAAAGAGATACCGCAACCTACCGTGACCGGAAATGAATCCCTAGCATCGTGCTTGCTGCTGTAAGGTGAATTAATACGACATTCGTTGAAGTCAGGAGTCTAAGAAAGTATTTCCCTGTCCAACAGGGATTGATCTCTCAGATACTCTCGAGGACCAATCAGTATGTTAAGGCAGTGGACGACGTCACGTTTACGATTGAGAAAGGGGACGTGTTTGGTCTCGTCGGAGAATCCGGAAGCGGAAAGACCACAACTGGAAAGATCACGGCCGCTCTACTGCGTCCGACCGACGGTCAAGTGTTGATCGAGGGCGTTGACATTTACTCTCTCGGAAGAACCAAACTACGAGAGTTCAGGCGCAAGTTCCAATTTGTGTTTCAGGATCCACTGTCATCACTGAACCCCAAGATGACTGTGGGGAACGCTATTGCCGAACCGTTGAGATATCTTAGCGATGAAACTCCTTCAAAGCGGAGAGATCATGTGATGGACCTACTCGAAGGGGTTGGGCTCACGCCTGCTGAATCGTTTTATCCAAGGTATCCGAATCACTTGAGCGGCGGGCAAAGGCAGCGGGTTGTCATAGCGAGAGCAGTGTCGATAGGTCCTGAATATCTGGTGGCCGATGAGCCTGTAGCAATGGTCGATGTCTCCGTAAGGGCGCAGATTATGGAATTGCTCCTGACGATGCAGCGAGAATTGGATTTGACGATCCTCCTAATAACGCACGATCTTGCGGTGGCGAAATACATGTGCAATAGAGTTTCAGTGATGTATCTGGGGAAGGTCATGGAATCAGGCAGAACGAGGGATTTGTTCAGCAGACCTCTTCATCCATACACACAAGCCCTGCTGCAGGCAGTTCCAATCCCGGATCCACAGAAGAGATCCGAGAAGAAGATACCTGTCGGAGAAATACCGAGCGCGCTAAACCCGCCGGCCGGATGTCGATTTCATCCAAGATGCCCGTTGGTGTTTGACCGATGCTCCAAAGAAGTGCCTATCCTGTTACAAGAAGATGGGGAACATTTCGTTTCGTGTCATCTTTATACTTCTGGCAAGTAGCTGGCGCCTCCCCCGAAGGCTTGCAGGCCGATGTTCTTTGGGCCAAAGGCATCATCATCCACGCTCGATGAGACCAATTGTTTGTCTGGCTCTTGAAGTACTGTGCCAACGACAAGTGAGAGTTCATCTAGGTCAAGGGCCCGCCACACGCTTGCCTGCTAGGTTGACCTGTCCACTGTATTGGCCTGGGTAACGATGAGGGATCAGGCCGTTTATGCACTTTAGCAGCGTGGACTTCCCTGAACCACTGGCCCCTGCTAGCAGGACAGATTCTTGATCCTTCACTCTAAGGTTCACATGATCTAGCGCAGGAGTAGTTCGGTTCTCGTATGTGAACGAGAAATCGCTGATTTCGATGGCATGCAAGTCTATCTATCCATCCAATTATGGGGGCTTCATGAAGCGCGTCTGGTTTTCCTCGTGCAGGGAGACGCCAATTTAGGCCTTATGTTCACCCGAATAGGTCTACTTGTAGGGAAAACGATAGAAGCAGCGACAGAATCAGCAGACTGTACATCAGCACAGTGAAACGGCAAGGGATAGTGAGGATTGTTACGACTTTTCAATACGCTCGCAATGCACGAGGACGAGCTGCCGGATCCAGACGGGCAGGAAATCAAGGTGTTCGTGTGTGGACCCACTGTCTATGACTACGCACATCTTGGCCACGCGAGAACGTACCTTGCAGTGGATATGATGGCCCGATACTTGCGCTTCAGAGGATATCGCCCCTACGTTCTAATGAACATCACAGACATCGATGAGCGGATAATCAAGAAATCCAATGAGACAGGCAAGAGCGTCAAAGAAATCGCCGGCGTTTTTGAGAAATCGTTCTTGGAAGACATGAAGGCTCTCGGGATTGATACCATCAACAGATTCGAACGGGCCTCGGATCACATTCCAGAGATGATCCGGCAAATTGAGCAGTTGATCTCCACCGGTTACGCATATGAGACGGATACCGGTGTCTACTTCGACGTTTCAAAGAGCGCAACCTACGGACAGCTCTCCCATCAAAGCAGGGCAGATCTAAGACTTCGACGGCTCGAACTCTGCTCAACAAAACGCCACCCAGAAGACTTCTCGGTCTGGCGGAAATTCGAAGAGAAGCCCCTTTGGGATTCTCCATGGGGTCCAGGCCGACCAGGATGGCACATAGAGGACACCGCGATCGCCATGAAGTATCTTGGATCATCATACGATATCCACCTAGGCGGAGCTGAACTTGTCTTTCCGCACCACGAGGCGGAGATAGCACAGGGCGAGGCGTTGAGCAACAAGAAACCCTTCGTCAGATACTGGATCCATACGGGGATGCTCAATGTCGGTGGCGTGAAGATGAGCAAATCGCTTGGAAACGTGGTGACAATCAGAGACGCGCTTACGCATTATACTGCGGAGGAACTGAGGTTCTTTTTCGCGAATGTGCACTACCGACGCGTCGCAAACTTCTGCAAGAGCAAGCTTCTGGAAGCCAGAAAGGGCCTTGAATTGATGCGAGAGACCATGGACAAGCTGAGTGCCTGTTCATCTGGTAAGGGGGCAGGTATGCCGGACCTGCGACTGTTGAGAGATCTGTCGCGTGCTGAGGACAATTTCACATCAGCCATGGACGATGACTTCGACACAACAAAGGCTCTGAGGGGTCTGTCCACATTCCTGCGGGGTGTTGGCAGTCAAGTCAGGACTCGCAGGGAATTAGACGCTGGCACATGTGAAACTGTCGTGAAGAGAGTGTTGGCGATCGCCGATGTTATCGGCGTGCTCGCCGCCTAGTACAGCCATGCCCTCAACGGTTTCCGAATTAGCGGTCGCAGGAACTTCCACAAGCCATTGAATTCCTCAAAATAGAACCACTTGTCATTGGATCCCACCGTGTATTTCTGAGATTGCCTGTCCCGGATTCGATCACACAGATTGACGCAGTAGCTGCCTCTGTAGAATCCGACGAAGATGTACCCACCATTCGCCAAGTCTGGTAGACTTCCCTCTATTCGTATTCCCTCGTCCTCATCAAGCGCGCGAATGAACTTCCTCAATAGTGGAAGGTCCGGGATTCTTCTTTCCATGTAAATCGAGCGCGCCTGTTTCATGTGCATCAGGACTGTCATTTTGGACTTGATGGAGACTCAAAAACCCTTTTACCGTTCATTATCGATCCTAACCTTTCTCTCGTATTAGACGGAAAAACGGAGCAGACTCTGAAGTGGGACCATCGCAAGAGAAGAATAGAGTTGCGATCTCTTCTCTTCTGATAGCAGTGGCTCTGACAGCTCTGAAGGCTATCGTTGGTGTCATGACCAATAGTCTCGGGATAATCTCCGAGGCGCTACATTCAGGCCTGGACTTGGCTGCTGCCGCAACAACCGTCTACGCGGTGAGGACTTCAAGCAAGCCCCCCGACGAGGACCATCTCTATGGTCATGGGAAGTACGAGAGCTTCTCGGCATTGGTTGAGACGCTTCTTCTCTTGGCAACTTGTGTTTGGATAAGTTATGAGGCGATACAGCGCCTGTTCTTCAGAGAGACATACGCAGAAGCGAGTTTGCTGGGCTTTGCGGTCATGATAATCTCCATTGTATTGAATTTTTCGAGATCTCGGGTTCTTTCACGAGTTGCGAAGAAATACCGTAGCCAAGCGCTTGAGGCAGATGCTCTTCACTTCAGCACTGACATCTTGAGTTCCCTGACCGTGATTGGCGGGCTTATATTCTTGCGTCTTGGGTTCCGTATCGCCGATCCCTTGGCAGCTCTTGGGGTGGTAGTTGTCGTGCTCGTTTTGAGCTTCAGGCTCGGTAAACGCACTGTCTTCGTGCTCCTAGACAAAGCGCCTGAGGGACTTGCCGAATCCATTCGCTCGGAAGTCCTTCGAATCCCTGGTGTTCATTCGTGCGGCCGGGTGAGGGTTAGGCCGTCTGGAGCGGAAACCTTTGTTGACCTGCAGGTTTACGTTGATCGTTCGACGAGTTTTGAACGGGTCAACGGTGTCGTGCTTGAGGTCGAGCAGGCCATTAGGAAACTGGAACCGAACAGCGACATTGTCGTAAGGACTCGCCCCACCATAGAGCCAGAGACGGGATTGGCAGAGAAAGTCAGGAAAGTCGCAAGTCAGATTCATGGGGTAAGAGGGATTCACAACCTCGAAGTCCACGACGCGGAGAACGGGCTCCACGTTGAGATGCATCTTGAGGCTGATCCTGACGCCAGCCTCGAAACTGCGCATGAAGTTGCAACCAAGCTAGAATCAGCGATCAAGGAGAGTATTCGTGAGATCGCTGAGGTCGTGACGCACATAGAATCAGCGGAGGAGATGCCGCTCGCCAGTGCAGACGTGACGTTGGAATCTCAACGAATCGTGAAAGCTGTGAGAGACACTGCGTTGCAGGTGCCGGGTGTAAAGCGTTGTCGCGACATTGCGGTGCATAACGCTGAAGATGGTCTTCATCTCACACTGACTTGCGTCCTTGACGCAAAACTGCCGGTCTCAGAAGCGCACGAGCTCTCCACGCGAATCGAGAGCGCCCTGCTCGCGCGTATTGACGGCGCCTCAAGAGCTTTGGTTCACGTGGAGCCAGACCTGAAGCCTGCTGTATCCTAGACTTCTATTCCGAGCGTCTTCTCCAAGACTTCCTTGAAACTGATAGACTTTCCGCCAACAACTTTGAGTCTGGCTTTGACCTCGTCTTTGTTAATCTCAACTATGTTGTATGAGTTGTGGAAGAATCCCCTGAGTCGCTCCGAGGAAACGCTTCCTGCGTGGAGTATTGGCAAATCCTGAACGTTCCACATCCATGGTCTATGTCGATGTCCGCCGAGTACTAGATCTGCCTTAGATCTAATGAGTGCTCGCAAGGCGTCTCCCGAATCTATGATCGGGATGGTGTCAGGGCCGGTATCAGGGACTTGCACCAAGTGATGATGCATGATGACAACTCTACGCTTTCGTTTGTATCTCTTTAGAATCTGCTCGAGCCAGACAACTTGACGATGGCCGATTTCGCCCTCATCTCTCTCGGGTCTGGCTGTTCCGACGACGATCATCATGGTGTCGTCAATCATCGCTGTTCTTCTGAATCTGAAGGCCTGTTTGAAGAGTAGGTAGCCAGTTGAACGATAGTCGTGGTTTCCACTCGTCATGACGACGTTCTTGCAGTTGAGGCCGTCCAGCCTCTTCCTCGCTTCTCGATACTGGCTCAGGAGGCCACTCTCAGTGAGATCTCCCGTAACCACAACTACATCAGGATCGAGGTTATTGATCTCACGAGCGGCCTGCTCGAACGCCGATCGCTGGAACTCGTATCCGCAGTGCATGTCTGATATGTGCGCTATCAGCAAATGAGATCGTCTCTACAATTCAGTCAGAACGGTTGTCGAAGATATGAGTATGTGGTTCTGGACCTGATACTGCCTTCCTGGCGATCAGTCGCCTTCGGCTTCCGGCAAGTCAGGTGGTTCTTCAGCTCTCTCGTGAAACCCTTTTTCTTCAAAGTTCGATGCGCGTTGGAGGGCGTCAGAAAGAGCCGTTTTCGGAATTAGGATACTCATGTGTTTCTTCTCGTCACCGGAATCACTTCGAAGTCTAAGCATGATCCAGTAGGTCTTGGATTCCTTGTCAACGCAAAGGTCGATCCTGGCTTGCCAAATGTCAGAAGACAATTCGGAACCTCAGTTGGTCTTCCAACTAAGGCATCGGGTCGCGCACTTAAGAGAATCCATTTCGGAAGAAAGCGCTTGGAATCGCCTGAGGTTCTTGAGGTATAGTGGGGGGACCGTGACTCCGGGGTGGTAGAGCCACGGTCCATGCGGGCTGATGTCGGAGGTGGGTAGGTTGCATTTGCGGTATCGATCTTGCAAGTATCATCTGTCTATTCGCCAGATTCGAATAGCCGTGGTGGGGAATGAGAGGGTCGGTGAGGGCACTGTTCTGGGGCACTTTCGCAGTTCCAATGACATGGGATTGCTGGTCGCTGTGATCAGGGCCGTGGGCCGGTGCCGGGCTGTGGGATCACGAGTTCCGTTAGCATTGATGGAAGAACGGAATTGGGTCTCGCGTGACTTTGTTGATGAGATTGAAGTCCTGTCGATTTGAAAGGTGACTCCGAGGTTGTCAGCGATGGCGTGGAGTGCTCTGGTTAGCGGACTGTGTGGCCACGGTGTCCGTCGGATGATTGTCGCTGTGCGAGATGCTTTGGATGTTGCGATGGTGCTTTGATTCACTGTTATTCCCTGGAGATTGGCATGACCGAGTGGTATATTAGCGTTCCGCAAGCGGAACATGAATGTGTCATATGAATAATGTGCGCACCAGAGCTTCAGGAACTGCAGGGGCTCTGGTAAGGGAGATGTTCTAGGATCGGTGGCTCACTTTTTCTCTTCTAGGGTCTTGCCGCATTTCTGGCAGAATTTCGCGTCAACGAGGTTCTTGTGTTTGCACACTGGGCACGTCCTCATCGGGACTGATTCCAGCGAAGTGGAGCCTTCTACGAAGACCACATCTCCGATCTTTTCCACTTGATCAAAAGGAAGGTAGGACTCCTCCTCCATCCCCCTCTCGACAACGATGGCCAGCTTTCCGTCATTTGACCATGCCAAGTCCTTTACGGTGCCGATCTTCTTTGCTTCGCCGTCTATGATCTCCTTACCAACAACCTCTTCCCGGCGATGCCATTTGACCAAGAAAGTATCTCCACAAGTGACTTGGAATCATTCAGCGTATTTAGCCTTGTCGAGCGGGCCCCAAGACATCGCCGTGCGTTCGCGACAGCCTGAACGGGATGGTCTGACGGGTTTCTTGCAAGATTGAAATTCCCGTGCGCATAGGACGTTCAAGAATCGGCGAAGGAACCCAGACATGGTCAAGGCACGCGCTCTTGTTGTCCTTCTTAGCAAGGGTCAGATCGCTGTGACCATGGCTCGGAATATGCGCTTGATTAACCGCTCTCTGAGAGTCTTCTCAACGCGTAATGAGCTTTGTATCCCACTTGTGCGTCCCATCGACAAGTCGGAATCTAGCCGCCTCGCAGACACATTGGGTCAAATCAGGGTCGAGGAGCAGGAGTTCGGCGAAAGGTCACAGCGTCCTCGCACGCTGAGGGAGGCGGTAAAGGGCAGTCTGCCGCCCGAACTTCTTGCGATCGTTCCGAAGTCATTTGACGTGATAGGGCAGATAGCAATCATTGAGCTGCCCGGCCAACTCGTCCCTTTTGAAGAGCTCATCGGAGCCGGGGTCCTGGAGATTTGCTCCAATGTTCGGACCGTGATGGCGAAGGCAGGGGCATTCTCTTCAGACTACAGAACGAGAGAACTGAGATTAGGACATTTGGTCGCGTCCGCGGTCTCCACTTTCCCGTTTCTTTGCCCCCACGCTGAACGTCAGACGCCTCTCGCGTCCAAAGACCCCTGCCCAACTTCATTCGATCTAGATAAAATCTTTAACCAGACGCGCCGCCATCGGCACTGCGGCAGATTTGACGGGAGGATGCGATGAATTCGGATTTTTCGATGGTGAGACGCGACGTTATCAAACGGCGGGGGGGGCCTTGCCACGAGCCTGCTCACAGGTGCGGCGCAGGCGCAGACGCCGGCACAGGGGGGCGCCGAATTCTGGACTGCCGAATACACCGCCAAGAAGGGGGATGTATCGCTCGTTGTGTATCGCAAGCGCCTCGGGGCGCCGACGGCGGGCGAAGCGGCGAAGCCGGTGCTCTTTCTGGTGCATGGCTCGTCGAACGGCGCGCTGTCGAGCTACGACCTGCACGTGCCGGGCAAGGGCAGATCCACGATGATGAATGTGTTCGCGCGGCTCGGATATGACGTATGGACCATGGAGCAGAAGGGGTACGGCAAATCCTTCCGTACCTCAGGCAACTCCGATATCGAAAGCGGCGTCGAGGACCTGCGGGCGGCGGCGCCCCTCGTCGCGCGGGAAACCGGACGGGACAAATTCTACTTTTACGGCACCTCCTCGGGCGGGATTCTGGCCGCTGCGTTCGCCCAGGCAGAGCCAAAGTGGGTCGACCGCCTGGTGCTCTCCGCCTTCACCTACAAGGGCGAAGACGCCCCGACCCTCCAGCAGCGGGGCTAAGCAGCTTGAGTAGTACAAAACCCACAATACCCGGCTGCGCGACCGCGCCATGATCAATTCGATCTTCACCCGTGACGGGCTCGCCACGAGCTACGACCCTGCGGTCGAAAGGCGCTCGCCGATTTCCGAACTGCAATTCGGCGACCAGGTGCCGACCGGCACCTATCTCGACATGACCTCGAAGCTGCCGCTGGTCGATCCTACTAAGGTGGTCTGTCCCGTCCTGATGTTGCGAGGCGACCACGACGGCATCTCGACCAACGAGGACCTGCTCGACTTCTATCGCCAACTGCCGAACGGTGATCGCGAGTTCGTCATCCTGCCGAACGTCGCCCACAGCATCGGTTACGCAAAGAACCGCCACATGGCGTGGCACGTCATGCAGTCATTCCTCACGATGCCGCCGCAGGTCTCGTCGTAGAGCCGCTACGCCTTTTCATCCTCGATCGAGTTGCGCAAGGTACCGATGCCCTCGATCTCGATCTCGATGACGTCGCCGGCGCGCATCCAGGCCGGCGGCTTGCGGGCATCGCCAACTCCCGAGGGAGTGCCGGTGAGCAAAAGATCGCCGGGCTCCAGCGTCATTCCTTGCGTCGCATAGACGATAGTCTCGGCAACCAGGAACATCATGTTGTTGGTGTTGTCCGACTGCATGACCTTGCCGTTCAGCCGGCTCTCGATTTTGAGGCCCTGCCTCCCGGCGGTAGCGCGTCGGCGCTGACGAACCACGGCCGATGCTCCCGGTATTGTCGAAGTTCTTTCCCATGTGCCACTGGGTGGTGTGGCGCTGGAATTCTCGGATCGAGCCCTCGTCGGAGCAGGTGTACCCGCCACGCAGGAGAGGGCATTTTCCATGGTCATGTGCTTGGCGCGCTTGCCGATGACTGCGTTATTCCGCCTCGTAGTCAAGGTCTCGGACGCGCGCGGTCGCATCAGCGGATGATTGTGGGCCACCACCGAGTTGACCCACGCATCGAACAGCGTCGGGAATTCGGAATGTTGTTGGCGTCGGGCCTTCCTTGACGTGATCGAGATAGTTGAGGCCGAGGCATACGATCTTGCCGGGATGCGCAACCGGCAATGCGTAGGTAATTCCCGCCAGCGGACGCTTGGCCGCAGCCGGCGCCCGCTTTGCGAGCTCGGCCAGCGGCTTGAGGTCGCCGTTATACTGCTTGAGCACGCCACCGAGATCGTTCGGCAGCTCGGGATCGACTGGTCGAGGTCGATAACCTGGTCGCCTTCGATGAACCCGAGCCGCGGCCCGGCGTCCGTGGTGAACCCGACGAGTTTCATGGGAAATGTCCTGCCAATTGAAACGCTGCGCTGTTACTTCACGAAGGTCTTGCCGGTGATCTCTCCAGGTTCTTGTAGAAGATCTTCTCCTTCACATCCTTCGCGAGATCGAGGCCGTCCAAAATCCGCAGCGTCTCGCGGATATAGCCGGTGCCTTTTTCCGGATCGAAAGGACAATCCGAGGCGAACACCACCTTTTCGGTCGGATAGAAGGCAAGTCCGCAGACGGTCGCGGCATCGGCGCCGAACACCGCGGTGTCGGCATAGAAATCCTGCTTGAAATAATCGAGCGGGCGCTTCTTCGAGGCTCTTGGAGGTCACATAGTCCTCGTCCGAGGATCGGTACTAGCTGATCCCACCCGGTCCGATCCGCCCTTCGAGCATCGGCACGATGCCGCCGAAATGGTGGACGATGACCTTCAACTTGGGATGGCGATCGATGACCTTGGAGAACACGAGGCGCGACATCGCGGCCGCGGTCTCATAGGACCAGCCTGACGTCCACCAGATCTCGTAGAGCGACTTCTTCTCGTCGACGTAATCCGCCCGCTCGGCGGTGCGCGCCGGATGAAGCCAGATCGGCCTGTCGAGTTTCTCCATGATCGACCGGATCCACAATCCGGACGGTCAATCGGCGTGCCGTTGACGTTGGAGTAGCTGGATGCCGCAGGCGCCGAGCTCTTTCACCGCGCGCTCAGCCTCCTTGACCGCT
>CAVWAQ010000011.1:0-120606 GCA_963753065.1 Candidatus Bathyarchaeota archaeon
TCTGAACCGTTGGATTGGTTGATTTGTGTGAGTGCTCACGACGTCGCACGTAATGCAGGTGTGGTTTTCCGCATATGATCATGAAGATGTCCGCTTGTACGGGAGGAATTGGGTTGAGCGAGAATTGCATTCCGCCTAGTCGTGTCAGATCGAAGGTCTCGCGCTGGACTTCTGGTGCAGGTCCTTCCTGGCAAGCAAAACCAATCCCAGACAGCCTAATCCGAGTACAAAGATCAAAACTTCGAATACAAGAATGCCCAGAATACCTGCAAACGGCACCGAGAAATCCACCAGACCCATCGGCAAGGCAAGCAGCAAGTACCGCTTCCTGGCGGTGCAAGCTGCAAGGAAGCAAAGGTATCCCCAAGAGAAATGAAACAGTAACGAAGATACTCGCTCCAACAAGGCATATCCAACAAGCGTCAACGCCTGCATTCCAGGATAGAAAAGGTCGGGTCGAGCGACAACTAGACTCGAATAGACTTCTTCTGCGGTTGGGCCACCAATGGCAAGCGCCACGTAGATTGACAGCAGGGTGAGAGTGCCGAGAGTTCCAACGTAGCCTGCATTTTCCCAGAACCCGAGTCCAAGCCCATAGCTCTCAGCGTCTCTAGGGTTCAGCTTCCTTCGGGAAACCGCCCAGACTGCCAGCAGATATGCCCCACCAACTTCGAAGAACACGGTCTGAACTCCGAAGTAAGCTCCTAGCGCCACAGGATTGTTTCCGACGCGTGATACGAACCCACTGTATGTCAGGGTTTGGAGTATGATCTTGACCGCTATAGCCCCAGCGTATGCCAGAAGGGAGAGAACCAGCGCAGCTCTGGTGAAGCTTCGCTTACGGTTCCAGTAGATTACCAGGCCGGCGCTGAACGCGATGGTGACGATTGGTTGGAGAAAGTACAACGCATCAATATTCTGCATTTTGGAGACACCATCGACGCTTCGTCTATTGACTAGCGGACATCATGCCCAGCGTTCCGCAAGGCTGCAACCGCTCGGTCAAGATCACCCTCTTTCACGAACACGTAATCGGTGTCGTATGTTGAGATTACGAAAACGACGATTCCGACGTGAGCCAGAGAAGAAGTGAGGGAAGATAAGATTCCGACCAAAGTGAAGTCCAGCTTCCCTTCAACCTTCAGCGATCTCCATCCCCTGACGGCTTGAACCCCTTCCGGCACAAGCTCTTGAGAGCAGACAATGGAAAGCTCATCGGGAGTTCGCGTCAGTGAACAGAAGCTACCGGAAAGAGACCAACTCGGAATATTCTCGCCAGCTCGCAGTTTGCAGACGGCGAACAAATCACTCAGGATCGCAAGCGAAAGACCTTGGTCGTTCATTCGGGCCCCTGTGATCAATTGCCAGTCTCCGCGTAAAACATCTCTGTTGAGATGTACGTGTACACAGACGGCTCCTCGTAGCCGAACAACGAACCCGATGAAGCCCTTCCCATTGGTTTCAAAAGCAACTGAAAATCCGCCTCGTCCCAGTGGTGTCCGCTTTCGTTTTCTCCAAATCCGTTCACGCCCGAGTCGCAGTTTGAGCGCTTATGAAAGCCAGACTTGGTATGTATGTGCGCCAGGGTATCCACATAACGAAGAGTGTTCGTCCTCTCAGGTTCATTACTACGTGAGTGCGGCTTCGCCCACTCGATCAAGCCACTCATTCGTAAGCGCCTCGAAGAGTGCGGGCTGTCCCAATTTGGAGAGAGTGTGCGCGTCGAGCGATTTGACGACGAGTATTTGACCTCTCGTTTCATCTGCGCCTCACGAGGGATATGTCAGCGCGACGTGATTTTCCTCTCAGATTTGTTCCTCAGTCGGCGTGCAACCTAAACGCTATAGCCCCATAGCGGCGTCATGCTGGGAGGATCCGGCTTTGAAGGCATGTCTTCTGATAAGGGTTCGACCTGGGCATCATAGGCAAGTGGCTGAGAAGATCTCGAAGTTCCCGAAAGTCAAGGAGGCGTTTTCAGTCATGGGAACCGCAGACGTAGTTGCTAGGGTTGAGGTGGACGACATGAGAGCTATGACCGATCTCGGAACCGAGATCGGAAACTTGGAGGACGTCGTCACAACTGAAACGCTGATCGCGGCGGAGGCATAATGCATGATACGAGCGGTGATGCTGATCAGAAGCGGAGGAAGAGTGCCGAAAGCCGTCAGCCTTGCCAATGAACTGAAACGCATGGCACATGTTTCCGATGCATATGCCGTCTTCGGCAGATTCGACGTTGTGGCTTACTTTCAAGGCGATGATGTCAAGCAAGTATTCGAAGCCGTTTCCAGAGCCACCAAGCTCTCAGGCATAATGACCACAGAGACACTCATCGAGGGCCAAGGAAACAAAGACGCAGACGAATACGAAAGAGGGCCTTTCTCATAGTCCGTATGCTCCTCGCCCTACGAAAGATGTCGGGTCCTGTCGCATCTTCTCCTGCACCCGTCTTGGACGCGCATGGTGGGCACAGAAGAGTCTAGGTCACGGTCCCTGCATCAATTCACGCACGCGCACTCATCTCATGAGGGTCCATGCGCCTGAGGTAGATTCAAGGCGGAGTATCTCATGCGTTAGAATGTGAGAGAGGCTAGTCTTGGACGCCAAGGAACTCGTGGAGGAGCTGTTCCGTCTTGACGAAGGCATACGTTGGGTAGGCGTAGCCGATCAACAGGGAAACATACTCCAAAACACCCAGCGGCCTAATGTGGAGAGCTTCACTGACAAGGCAACTGACGAGCTGACCTTGCACGTCTTTCCGACCATAATGGGCCTGCTATGGGGGAGACTCGTCGGAACGGGAATTGGAGATCTCAAGTCAGTCGTTGTCGCATATGGACGATTGTACCTGATGGCGTTCTACGTGGACGAACTGCTGGTGGTACTATCGTTTGAGCTGAAAGGCATACCCAACGTCCTAGACAAGATCAATGAACGGTTCGGGGTAGGCTTCGCGAGGCTTCCTCAATAACGCACTTCCGTTCCCAGCCTACGGCTGAGTTTTTCCAGTTCACGGAACCGGCACTATCCATTTCCCGGCCTCGCGATGACTCAGTCGAAGCGTCGGCAGCGATTCTCATTTCTATGCTCTAGAGCATACATTTCGAACATGATCTGGCCTCTTGATCGTGGCGATGATGAAATCTATTTTAACTATGGATGGATGTACACATCTAGTTGGAAGACCTTTTGGAAAAACGTTTGAGTTTCGAAGAGATAAGACGTTTCTCCCGATCCTTCAACAAGGACCCAAAAAACGTTCTTGCCCTGAATGCCGTCACGGAGAATGGTATAGCCGCGGTTGCGTTGAGTAGAAAAGAGGTGGATAGACAGAACTTCACCTTTAGCAATCTTATCGAGTCTCCTGATGCTACCAACCAAGAGAGATCAGGAAGATGCTGGTTGTTTTCTGGACTTAGTACACTCTCTCTTGAAGCAATGAAAAAGCTGAACCTGAGGACGTTTGAACTCTCTGAAATATACCAGATGTTCTGGGACAAACTGGAGAAAGCCAACTATTTTCTAGAAAACGTGATCGAAACAAAAGAAGAGCCTCTGAATGGGAGGCTAGTTAGTTCGCTGCTTTCAGATCCAATACCAGATGGTGGTGAATGGAACATGTTTGTGAATCTCATAGAGAAGTACGGGGTTATTCCAAAAACGTTCATGCCCGAGACAGCCAACAGCAACGATTCTGATCCCATGAATACTCTATTTGCTTCGAAATTACGAGAATACGCTAAGGTACTGCGAGATATCAACCAAAAAGGGGCGTCTGCGACTCAGCTGAGAGAGAAAAAAGGAGAACTGATGGAGGAATTCTACAGGTTGCTGTGCATCAACCTTGGTGTTCCTCCAGAGACATTCTACTGGGAGTGGCGGGACAAGGACGGCGTTTTCCACAGAAGGGGGAACATCACCCCAGTTCAGTTCTACAATGAATACGTCGGAATAGCACTTGATGATTTCGTGAGTCTAATCAACGCCCCCAATAAAGCATTCAACAAACTATACACTGTCCAATATCTCGGTAACGTGGTCGGCGGGCGAGATACTCGTTACCTGAATGTCGACTTGAAGACGATGAAGAAAGCAACGATAGACATGATCAAAGGTAATCATGCCGTATGGTTCGGATGCGACGTGGCCAAGATGCTTCAGACGGATTTGGGCGCAATGGATCTAAGCATCTATGACTACGAATCAGTCTACGGTACGAAGTTCCAACTCGATAAAGCTGCAAGATTGGATTACGGAGATAGCGAGATGACTCACGCCATGGTGATTACGGGAGTTGACCTCGACGAGCATGGCAACCCTAGGAAATGGCGAGTTGAAAACAGCTGGGGAGCCTGCCATAGGGGATCAAGGATACATGTACATGATGGATGAATGGTTCAACGAATACCTCTACGAAGTTGTTGTGAGGAAGGAGTATCTATCCCCAGAAGTCTTCAAGATCCTTGATAGTGAACCCGTAGTCTTGTCTCTCTGGGACCCCATGTGTTCATTGGCAAGGAATTGATATCAAGCTGGAACAAGCAGCTCGGTAAGGCATCGTACAAATAGGTAGCACACGCTCTTCTCCATGGCGGATCTTTGTTGTTCATCTTGCTGCGTGAATCGATTTGACCAGGAAAGTGAGCCTACGTCGGCAATTGAATACGTTTGATACTACGAGTCTTGTGATTGGTTCAGCTATTGGTGCGGATATTTTTGTGGTCCCCGCACTTAGCGCTAGACTTCTTGGACCTGCTTCCCTTCTGATTTGGTTCGTTGGGGGAATCATTGCAATTGTGATCGCTCTATGTTTCGCTTACTGCGCCACTTACCTACCCAAAGTCGGCGGCTCCTATGCCTACACCAAAGAGGTGGCAGGATCATACGCGGGGTTCATGGTAGGCTGGGCCCTTCTCCTAGCTGAATGGTTTTCATTGGCAGTATTTCCGGTCGCCTTCACTCAATACTTTCTTGCATTGGATCCGAACTTGGATCCACTATCTCAGTTGCTACTGAAAGGAGCGTTTATCGTTACAATCATTTTGACCAACATTTACGGAGTCAAGACGGCCGGGAAGTTCAATGACTTACTTGACTATTGTGAAACTGGGCCCTCTGCTTCTTCTCATATGTTTAGGCGTGGGATTCATGGGATTGCATCCCAATGTGGCGGCTGCGCACTTCAAACCTTTCCTGAACGGTGACATTTCGAACGTAGGACAAGCGTTAGTGCTGATTTTCTGGGCCTATGCTGGTTTTGAGCTTTCCAGTCTGCCAGCGGATGAAATTCAAAATCCGAGGAAGACTCTGCCTAGGGCTCTTCTGTTGGGCATGCTGATCGTCGCAGCATTCTATATTGCCACTAATGTTGTTGTAATTGGGGTTGTAAGTCAAAAGACCCTGGTCTCCTCGTCAACACCCTTAGCCGCTGCTGCTGCAAACGTGCTGAGCTTTTCACCGACCATGGCAATGCTTGGAGGACTGATCTTGACGATAGGTGCACTTGTCTCCATTCTGGGGGCAGATGAATCCGGGAGTATGGGGACGTCTAGGCTAGCGTTTGCAATGTCAATCGACGGACTGCTGCCTAGAGCATTCAGCCGATTGCAGAGATCATATCACACACCGTACATAGGCATAATCGTGCTGTGTGCAACGGCTTTCGTTGCAAGCATTACGAATAGCATGTCTGCGCTAATCAACAGCTCGGTGTTTCTACTCTCGTTCGCCTATTTGGCAACGTGCATATCCGCCTTTCTGCTCGAAAGGAAGCATACAAATGCGCGAACTAGAACTTGGCAAGTCACGGTAATCCCAGCGTTGGGTGTAGTTTTTTCGCTCTTCTTGATGACACAAGTAAATGGCCAACAGATCCTAACCTCTGCCATTCTGTTCGCGATTGGTGTTCCCGTATACGTGTTCTTCGCGCCGAAGAAGGAACAACAAGAGTTGAAGGAGATCTTTCTGTCCAGAGACGCGATTCTGGAGAGAACTTACCATCAAGGAGAAGTGTTTCTAGCGAATGTCATTCGTCACATCAAATGGCAATTCTATAAGGCGAAGAATATCCCGAAAGCGTGGATTGTCCAAGAGGAATAGTCAGGTCCTTTGGATGTACTCCGAATCGTAGCATGTATCAGCCAACGGGGCGTCCTATATGTGCCGTATCAGTGTACATGATTGGTTAGAGGTGATTACTGTGGGTTTCAAATTGAAGTGCCCGATGTCGGGGTGCAACGCTGAATTGAATGCGGAGACTAAAGAGGATCTACTTAAACAAGGGATGGAGCACGCTAAGACTCATGGAATGGCTGCCCTTTCCCCGGACTTGATGTCCAAGTTACAGAATGCTATCAAACCAGCTTAGCACAATTCAATGGTGACTATCGTCTCTCATTCCTTTCTCTGATCTTCTCTCATGAGTGTTCGTTGCGGGCTACTCTGGGCGGCCTGGACAAACTCCACGAGCTGCCGGACGACGTGATCGGGCTGGCCTAACGCGGCTCCATGTTCGATATCACGTACCAAATAGTCTGAATCCCTGCCCTTTTCAGCATAAATGCTGGGGGCTGGTCACGTTGATGGCGAGATCGCAAATCAGATAACTGAAGTTACGGCTTAACTGGTTGGTACGGACCAAGTTGAGAGGTGAATAGTTTATGCCAGCGGAACCGAAATTTGAGGTCTACAAGGATCATGCCGGCAAGTTCAGGTGGAGACTGAGAGCTTCGAACGATGAAGAGATAGCGTCTGGTCAGGGCTACGAATCGAAAGAAGGCTGCATGAAAGGCGTTGAATCAGTGAAGACCAACGCTTCTAAGGCCAAGATCGTCGACATGACCAAATAGAGCCTCTGCGTGCTAAAGGTTACACCCCATTTTTTTGGGCCGTTGCCCTCTTTTTCTGTGTATACGCACCACGAGACCCACACACATTCAAACCACACAGCTTCATCCATGGAAAGTCAATCTAGGACTCGAGAAACGAAACTGGCATGTGGCGGTGCTGCAGGCGAATCCTATCGCGTACCCAACTGACACCCATGAGCGAGCATCACAATAGTTGAGGTGTCCGTTCGTGGATTCTATTCGCCCATTCAGCTGCTTGAGGAACCCAGATCTCGTACTCTCTTCGTTCCGTCTTTATCTTGAGCGTCTTGACATTTGTGAGAGCTAGTTCGATAGTGAAGAATAGACCACCTGCTAGGAATCCCCCTGCTATCGAGTCAACTGAGGCGATCTCGCTTTGTCTCCTTTCAGCAATTTTAGGCCCCGTTACAGTTGAATATAGAACTCTCTCCGCTCCATACTCCTTCCCATCCTTCCAAGTCAACACCAGCGCATCAGGCGCCAATGTCGAGGCAAACTCCTTCTCTGTTTCGTTAAGGAGAACACCCGGCACCCCGATGAACTATTCCGAATGTTCCTTCTGCCAACGCGGTGTAGATCACTACTCTTTCTCTCCTGCCTTGAAGAGAGTCCATGGCTGGCTCGGTCTGTCCTTGAGGTAGCCTTCCAAGTGGCTCCATTGGATCTGTTCCTCAAAGAATTTCCTTGCGTCGAATGGCATGCCGGACGAGTTGCCCCACCTGGCCCAGAAACTAAGCGTTTTCGCCATGTCGCTGTCCATCACCTTGCCGTCGACGGTGCCGCGCGGCTGGAATGGTATCGGTCTCCCGGGCTGGCTCATGTATTCCCGTGCATCTAATTCGTAGTGTCCGTCAACGGTTCGTGAGCAAGGATTATTCTCCTTCTTCAGGTACACGTCATAGTGGTCAGCCAAGATCTTCTGTGCTATCTCGACATCGATAGCTCCATGGTACTGCTTCGTGAGCTGGGTCAATCTGACCTGACGGGCTCCTTGATGCCGCCTAAGGTCCGCGTAGCCTGTGTTCGAGCATTCGAGATTGCGAATCCGCGGGTCAAGCGGGGCGTTGAAGCCGATGTAATAACCGTCCTTGGTTCGCTCGACATTGTAGAACTTCAGGCCCAACTCGAAACGCATAATCTCTCCAGTGTGGGCGTCACCGAAGAGCCAACTGTTGGCATAGCCACCGTTGTTCCTTTTCTTCATAAGCTCGACAGCGTCGTCTAGGCTATTCGCGTACTGCATGGCTTTGCGGACGCGGAAAAATTCCGGGGCCTCATTCGGGTCGTACTGGCCGAACCCACCGATTGTTGTCTCCGTGCCCATCAATCCCGCATCTGTCACGAAGAAATCTGAGAAGCTGTCGATGTAGCCGGGGTCAGCCTGCATGAAGATGCGGTGGCCCGTTGCTGGCTGGATATCTAGTATCATGTTGGCGAACTGGCCTGTCTCGAACTGGTCCCAACTGTTATGGGCCATCACGATCTTTCCTCCTTTCGTAGCCGACCCAGTGGCAGCGAATGCGCTACAATGCCCGATAACCTCCCCGTGGAAGGTACCGTACGTGCTTCCCTGTGCGGTGGGCCACCAATAGTCTGTGAGTTCCTCGCGGCCGTTCCAGGCAAGGATCTCCTGCCATGTCACGTCCACGCCAGCGGCCTTGGCGCCGTCGGCGATGCCTTTCATCTCGTCGAGAAATTCTTGGTCTATCTTGTCCGTCCACAGTTTCTCTGCTTGTTGGACGAAGAATTCCCATTGCATTCCGGTGTTCCAGTAAGTCAGATACTTGAGGCTCCTCAGTATCTCCTTGAGTTCGGGGGCAACCAAGTTGCCATGTTGGTAGCCTCTTTCATGTGGATCGCCCTCGATGTGAACGTAGATCCACCCGTTTCTGTCGAAACGGTATCCTACTTGCCCAGACTTGGCATGATAATCGCCATTGCCATAATGCTTCACAACATACCGGAAGTTCTTACTTTCCGGTATTCCTTTCGTGGAAACACGGTTGCCAAACGGGTAGACTTCAATATCGATCATGCCGGATCTCCCCATTCTTCCTACATCCTGGAAATACTTGTGTGTCTCTTGGTGCGAGCGTTGAATAAGAAAGAGGGTGCTGTTAGGGCATTCCGGAGGCACACAGAAGAAGGCACGCAGAAGGAACTGACCCATGAATGGTTGAGCATTGCTGATAGCCCGTACACGATGAATGAGACCCCGATCGCACCCTCGATCGTCAAGATGACTTTGCCGATACTCATCATGATAGAAGGTCTGAACTCCAGACTTGGGGCACTAGACAACATACCGCCAACGGAATAGAACTTTGTCGACGCATCATTCGAACTATTGGAGAGCGATATCACACGTGGTAAGCCTTTGTTCTAATGCGAAACCATGAGACGGGTGCGTGGCTATCGATATCTGATCTAGAGTGGGCTCTGATCTGTGCCATCTCGTCGCGGATCGTGAACGGTTGTGAGTTAGCCGCCGACTACTTCCAGAGCACGATGACCTGGAAGCCGCCTATGTTTCGTGGGGATTCGTCCGATCTGGAAGAAATTGTCTCGAGCGAAGAAGCCTACGGTGCCGCATGAATAACAGAGCGCGCCTACCTTGCGTGGGCTGCCTGATTCGAAGTAGACCGTAAACTGGGCGCTCCCGCAGCTTGGGCAGAGGTTATGGATGGTCTTCTCGAAGGTTGGGCGAACGTTCCTATGCCTTACCACCCTGCTCGGGTGGTCGGCCCTCTTCATCATGGTCCATCGCTTAGTTGAAGGCAATGAAATGCCAATGAGGGTTTCAGACTGATGCTTGACAAAGAGCAAGCAATCGGCGGCTGTCTTTGCGATCAAAAGAGTGTCTGCTAGGCTAGGTTCGCGTTCGGGCTCATTCCCCGTTAACACTCCCTATGGGATGACATTGTCAGTCGTCAAGCGGGCTGAATTATGAGCAGTATTCTTGGATGATTCCACCGTAGACATGAGCTGACGTGAGGACGTTATCGAGCTTGACATATTCGTCGGCTGAATGTGCCACGCCGATGTCTCCTGGACCGAATAGGCATGTCGGTATCGACCCCATGCTGGATAGGAGGGCTCCGTCGGTCCAGTATGGAACGCCAATGACCGGCACTCTGGTTCCCATGTTCGCGGCAAGAGCTCTTTGCGCCGTCTGCACGATACGTTCAGACTCGGCCGTCTCAAGGGGAGCCATATCGTAGGGGCTGTGTGCCGTGGCGCTAAAGTCCGGCGTCTGCTGCCTGATGGCTTGGAGGATGCCTTCGATCTCAGCCATAACGGACGCGACAGTCTCCCCAGGGAGGGTCCGTCTCTCAAGCCTGAGAACGCAGCGTTCGGGGATTATGCTCCAGTCGGTTCCACCTTGTACTGTTGAGGCGTGGATCTTGGGTGCACCTAGGAGCGGGTGAACTTGGCCTGCGAGCTGCCGTTGAAGTCTCTCGATCGATGACATGATCTTGGCGGCGTGAGCGATAGCGTCTACACCTTTCTCAGGAACTGAGCCGTGCGCGGCCTTTCCTTTGACTTCGATCTCGATCCAGACGAACCCTTTGTGAGCCGTGGCGACCCTCATGTCCGTGGGCTCGCCAACAATGGCCGCATCAGCTTTGTACTCTTGGACGAGCTTCTTGATGCCGAGGCTCTTGTACTCCTCATCAACCACGGCACTGAAGATGAGATCTCCACGCAGCTTCATCCTCGAGTCGACGACGGATTTCACCGCGCCCATCATGGCCGCGAGCGCTCCCTTCATGTCGCACGCGCCTCTGCCGCGTATGAGGCCGTTCTGGATGGACGGCTTGAATGGTTCGATTATCATTCCGTCCACGCCGACGGTGTCCATGTGACCGTTCAGCATCAGGCTTTGTCCACCGCCTGAACCCTTCAAGATCCCGATGACATTGCTTCTCCTGTCGGCTACTGGCTGCGTTCGGATGTCAAGACCGCCGATGGAGTTGAATCGATCCTGTAGAAGTTTAGCAATTGCTGCCTCTCCGGGGCCCCTGCCAACAGTCGGGTTCACACTATTGGTTGCAACAAGCTCCTTCAGTAGGTCCAGAACGTAGCTCTTGTCAATGCCGCTCGCCGGGTCCATCTGCATCACAGCTTTTTCTTGAGTGGTCCAGTGATTACAGGGTTTCGGGGCTCCGTTTCAGTGAATCAGGTCCCAAATCATGTCTTCGGTTTCGAAATGATGAACGCGAGCATTCCAATGATCCCCAAGGAGCACGTGAGCAGGCTGTAGGTGAACGCCGCGCCCATGGAGAGCTGGTCTGAGAGTATCCCGAACAGGAGATTCGCTATCAGCGAACAGGTACCTATCACGAGATAGTAGACGCTGTACCCAGTCCCCTTCAGCTCGGCTGACACAAGTGAAGGAACCAGAGCTCGCTGTAAGGAGTCTGAGATTCCGCTGTATGCGCCGTAAATGAAAGCGATGACAAACGCCAACATGACGCCTTCGGTTGACAATAGGCCCGCCAATGAAGCGACAAAGAAGATGCCAAAGCTCACGGCCAATGCCTTCTCCCTTCCGAATCTGTCGGACAGTATCCCTGACGGCAATCCTACCACAACCGTAGCCACATTCAAAGTGGCATAGACCAGCGTAACGGTCTCGGTCGAAGCGCCTAGAGCGCTTGCTTTCACCAAGATGAATGAGAAGTTGTAGGCGCCGAGTCCAAAGACCCCCATCACGAGTAGGAAGAACTTGAACCTCTTCGTGAGGACAGCCCTCGCATTCTTGAACACGGGAGTCGCGGTCTTTGTTCCCTTTCGGTCTTGAACCCAGAACACGAGAACGGCAAGTGACAATGCGCCGGGAAGAAGCGAGATCCAGAAGATGCCTCTAGCTCCATATAGTGGCAGCAATAGAAACGCCAAGAGTGGCCCGATGACTGCTCCGACTTGGTCGGCGGACTGATGCAGCCCGAATGCTGTTCCGCTCTTGGCCTCTTTGACGGAGTCGCTGATCAATGCGTCCCGTGGTGATGTTCTGATGCCTTTCCCGGCTCGGTCGGTCAATCTTACGACGAATGCTCCAGACCAACTTGTCGCGACTGCAAAAAGCGGCTTGGCGATTGTCGAGAGTCCGTAGCCGAGGAATATGAGAGGCTTCCGGCGGCTGAGTCGATCGGAGATCGCTCCTGAGAATACGCGGAACATGTAGTTGAGAAACTCAGCTGCGCCCTCCATTAGCCCGAGCAGTTCCTTCGTCGCGCCAAGTTGAGTAATGACGTAGATGGGAAGGACGCCAAGAATCATTTCGGTTGAAATATCTGTGAACATACTGACAATTCCAAGGTTTACGACGTTCTTGAGCCCAAGTTCCTTAGGTCGCTCTGTGGTTGAAGTGCTGTCTTTCGATGTCAAAGCCCCACAGCCTCACAGATCACAGCGCTGAGAAGGCAGCATACTGGATTCATGTGTCTTTCTCCTAAATCAGATGATGCAAGTGCTCTACGCTCGTTGGAGCGAAGATCAGGCGAAGTACTTGCGCAGTCCCGACGCAACATCTTCAGGGGAGTCGAAGACTTCGCCTTCATCGAGGAAATATCGTAATCCCCAGACATCATTCACGTTTTGACTCTGAAAGCCGTATCTTGAGGCGACCTTCAATACCACAGCTGCATGCCTTGATGTCTCCCCAAATGGGGCTGAGAATAGCACGGTGTTGAAGCTTCGTATACCAAGTTCATCGTAGAACTTCAATACGCGCGCGAGTCCGTCTGCCAAATCCGACAGTGCGCTTTTCGAGATGTTCGTCAGATCAGCACCGTCAAATGTGATGCCCCAGACCTCGTCGGAGCCTGTCGGGGAGTATGCCATGATCCAATCCGAGCCGCCCACCGATCCCAGATAGCGTTCTTTGCGTTTCTTCTCCTCTGCGACGAGATCCTTCCAGTAGTTGGAGCCGCAGGCGTCCCAGTATTCCCTTGCTTTGGTGTCAACTTCGGCGAGCATGTCGAACGCGTGATCGCTTGCCAATGCTTGCATGTGGGGATGCACGACCGTCGAGCCGGCGGGCGGGAGACAATTCATCAGCACCGCTCCGTTTCTGACCTTGGGATTCTTCTGGTGTACGAAGCTCAGGTATCGCGTAGAGGCTTCAAGCGCGTCGGCAAGGATTCTTGTCGTGAACTCTCTGGGTCTAACGTAGTGGCTGTTCGTGATGACAGTGACGGCGTTGAATTCAGAGTGGGCGAACAGGCTCGGGAACGTTCTTGCCTCGCCGACCTGGATGCTACCTTCCGGCACCAAGTCAGCGGGGAACTTTGGCGTGGACTTTGCAGCCTTTTCCGGGCAGAAGGGGCAGCTTTCGCGCGTTCGCTTTGCCGTTTCATCGAGCAGGTTCTCGTCTGTTTGGAAGTAACGTTTCACGTAGTCGCGTCTGCCTCCCAATACGACGCTACCGCGTCCAGTGAGCGGGTCTCGTCTATGTTCGATCAGTTGTACGTCTAGTTCGAAGTTCTTGAGAGGCGAGTGTAGCCTTGCGGACCTCTTCTCCGACACGAATTCCATGCGCACTACGTTGTCTAGTCAAGCCAATAATGGGTTTCTGTCAAAGAGAACGGTGCCCGCCACGGCTGTCGTGTGATCACGCTTGTTTGAAATACCCCAGTGAACATCAGAGATTCGAATAGCATTCCATCAGGTGATCATGCGTGAGCGTCCTAGCTAGAAGCGAGATCCTCAGAGAGATCAAAGCTCGCAGAGTCAAGATCGAACCGTTCCGGCCAAGCTGCGTTAGAGCAGCTTCGATCGACCTACATTTGGCGAACGTGTTTCGAGTCTTCCTGTCGCCGCACAAGAGCATCCCGGTTACTGATCTGACGGACTTCAAGAGGGCAACGAAGGGAATTCGCGTCCCACGTGGCTCGGGGATTCAGCTGAGCCCCGGCGAGACAGTATTAGGGATCACTGAAGAGAAAGTGACACTTCCAGACAACATCTGCGGCTGGCTCGAAGGGCGCAGCCGCTTCTCAAGAGTTGGCCTGCTAGTTCACATCTCCGCGAGCTTCGTGCAACCAGGCATAGCAAACAATCAGGTCCTGGAACTCAGCAACTTCGGTCCCTCCCCGCTCGAGATCTTCCCGCATACTGCCGTATGCCAGCTAATCCTCCAGAGGACACTCGGGACGGGCCACTATCACGGCCTCTTCGAGAATCAGACCGCTAAGAACTTTGCGAAGAACTGAGACAACCGCGTCAATACACAAGGGTTTTTACCTTTCAAAACTAGCGGTTCATGAGGCGTCTGGATTGGCCGGAGTTTACGACTCTGCGATGCGTTTCGACAAGAAAGTCAGGTTTGCCGCGGTTGTCGACAGTCAGGGGAGAATACTCGAAGGCGGAATGCGTGCTGAGATCGAGCCCATGGAACCGCTTGAAAAGACTCCAGAACTGATTTCACAGCTGATCGCCCACGAGTCCGCGGAGAACCGGACCGTCTTCTTCGGCCCTCCGGAATACTCGATCCTAGTTCACGAGAAGATAATTGCGGTGATTCTCTATCTGGAAGATGTCTTCGTGTTGGTCACGACTCAGCGCCCGTTTCCGCTCGCGAAAGTGAATGCGCTCACAAAGCGATTAACCAAAGCGCGAGCGAAGGCGAAACAGTAGCTCCAGTTTGCGAGCGTGATCATGATGTCTGAGAGAGATGTTCCACTCAACGAATTCTCAAGGCTCTTGCATCCATTCAATGCGACCCTTATCACATGTCAAGGAAAGGATGGTGTAGCCAACGCTTTGGCGATAGCATGGATCATGCCGGTGAGCTTGAACCCGCCAATGCTGGTTTTCGCAGTCAAGAAGGATCGCCACTCGTACAGTCTGGTAGAGCAGACACGTGAGTTCGTCGTGAACATCGCAAGATTTGAGATGGCGCGTCAAGTTCTCTACTGTGGACGGAAATCCGGGAAGGACGTGAACAAACTCAAGGAAATAGGTTTGACCGCTGGGAAAGCAAGGAAAGTGAGCGTCCCCATCATCAATGAATGTGTCGCTCATGTGGAATGCAGTGTTGAAGACATGATTCCTAGAGGCGACCACGTTCTCATAATAGGCAAGGTGCTAGCAGCGTATGCAGGGAAAGAGGTTTTCAAGAGAGTGTATGATCTCCAACGATTCAGGCCCCTCCTTCACTTGGGAAATGACGTCTTCACGACAACATCAACAGAAACCGTTGAGCCGAAACTGGAGTAGAATAAGGCGCTCCACGAGCCCTTGAGAATTCGAAACGTCCAAGTCTCGCAGTGGCATCTTGGATCGTCAAGGTAGTATGTTGAATTGGAATACTGTGCGTAGTATGAATCCCGTTCCAAAGTACATCAAGAATAACGCAAGCCCGATGAGCAGCAGCCTGTATCCCTTAGCTTTGAGGATGTTTTTGCCTCTGGCCGAAAGATATGAAGTGCCCGTCAACCAAGCATAGTCCATCCACACGTGCGAGATGTACATGATCAAGACGCCGAGAAGTGCGCCGAGTTCTACTGCTTGAGCGACCAGTCCTAGGCCGAACGTCAGCCACCACACTATGAAGTATGGGTTGAGTCCGGTCAGTGCGACGCCGAGAATCAGTGACCTCTTCTGCATCTTTGTTTCCTCAACGGGTTCAGCGCTGAATGAGCTACGTGTCACGTATCTGAGCTGGAATGCGCCAAAGATTATCAAGGCGGATCCTCCGATTAAGCCCACAACTGTGAAGAAACCTGGAAGATTCAGCAGGCTCGATATGCCAATACCCATCAGCATGACAAGCGGAAGTTCTACGAGCATATGTCCGACTGACATCATGAAACCGGACTTGGCGCCGCCCTTGATTCCTTGCAGTAGACTAGCTGCGAACAAGGGGCCTGGCATGAGCGCTCCAGAAGCAGTGACGACTATCACTGTCGCGATGAACGTTGGAAGGCTCGCAGAGAACTGCACCCGCGCCGGCTCCTGACCGTAAAGACAAAATCGCCGATTTCTCTCTTACTGCTCAGAGAGAGCAGCCACTTGAGTGCCGCCTGATCAGATGCGCATGAGTAGTACAGCTAGAGCCTAGTACGCGATTGTTGGCACTCATGGCTCAGTGATCTTGATCGCTGTGACTGGGCACTGAATTTCGCACGCTCGGCAGAAGATGCAGTCGTTCTCTCTGGCCGGATCAGACTTCTTGGCCATAAGGATCGCTTCCCCGCTTGCGTTGGGAGTCTCGCAGCCCGGCGTTTCAAGCCACTCGAAAACGTTCACAGGACAGACCGAGATGCAAATCCCGTCCGCAATGCAGACATCAAAATCCACCGCAACCGTCTTCCCGTGAATTCCAAGCTTCCCAGGCGGTTGAACCGTTCCTCGAACCTCGTGACCTATGTGGTTTTGAACCACAGGCAGTTTCATGAATCTAGGATCGATAGGCATGCAATCTTCTCTCCAAGTCCATTGATTAGTTGGTTTTTTGCTTATATTCGAGGCGGTGTCTGTCCTGTAACAGACAGGATTAGGCGTCATGGAATGAGTCTCTCTCATCACGCAGCTCGAACGATGGAGGAGATCGTGGACCAGCTCATTGAGTATGGATTAAGCAACAATGAGGCTAAGGTCGTTACCTTTCTCGCGAAACGCGGCGCTGAGAGAGCGAGCGTCGCCGCCCGTGCACTCAGACTGAATCGAACTGAAACTTACCGGACTCTCAGAAACCTCCAGCGTCGAGGCCTAGTCGAGGCCAGTCTAGAGCAGCCAGTCAGGTTCCAAGCCGCACCTTTCTCACGGTGTCTTGAGATACTCTTGACGGAACGAAAGAACAAGCTTGCAGCGCTGGAGGAACGAGCTGCAGTTCTCGAGCGTTCATTTGAGACTCTAAATGTTGAAACCGGCGCTCCAGCGTTCGAGCGATTTCAGGTTCTCGAAGGAAGAGCAAGGATTGGACAGAGACTGCTCTTCATGTGTGAGAATTCGAAGCTCCAGATTGATCTGATCATGGGCTCCTCGGATCTTGCTGGAGGTAGTGGCCATGCGGGGCTGGAAACTCTGTCAATGCTGGCGAAGCGAGGCAGAAAGATCCGGATAATCACGAACATTGGCCCCGGCACTGTTCGGCTCGTGGAGTCGTCTCAAACGCTGATAGCGTTCAGACACTTGGACCTGACTCAGAGACCTGTGGTGAGAGTGTCGATCATAGATGACACCGAGGCGCTTTTCGGGATAGGAAGTAGCGAGGATACCAACGGGCGCGGATCAGAACAAGTCGCTCTGTGGATAAGCAGCCGCCCGTTCGTGCGGAGTCTTCGCGCGTACTTCAATGAGACTTGGAGCGGCGCAACTCCGGCACTAGCTCGGCTCGAGACGATCAAGGCTGGGAAACCCGAAGAGGACTTGAAGATCCTGAAGGATAGAGTCTAGGTTCAGCACAAGCTGTCAGAGATAATGAGAGACCGTCGGGGGACTTCCGACTTCTAGACGAATAGTCGTCCGCACATAGAGACCATGAGTCGTGCATATGAAGAAGTCTGGAAAGGAATTGTGGTCATCCGCCCTCCTCATCGTCCGGCCCCTCGAAGCTAGATTGTCATCTCGGCTTTCAGCATCGAGTAATCGGCTCTGGTTTCCTTTCGGGCCAGTTTGAAACCAAACTTCTGTCCAAGGTGGATCACGGATCCGTTTTCCACATCAAAGTAGGCGATGACCTTGGACAGGCCAGCCCGCTTCGCTTCCGCCAAGAGGTCAATAAACAACGCAGTTCCAAGACCGAGGTTCTGCCACTCGTCAGCGATCACCACCGCCGCCTCAGCCAGTTCGCCAGAGGAGCTAGTCACGTAGCGAGCCTCGCCGACCGCCTGCTCGGTGTGATCCTTCTGGACAACCGCTATCAGCGAGGTGACGTTTCCATCGTCAAGCCGAAGCATCTCTTGGGCGTCTGCTTCAGTGAGTGCCTTCTGTGATCTCAGAAACCTTCGAAACATCGTATCGTCTGATAGTGAGCTGAACATCGAGAATAGCATCCGGAAGTCTTCGGGCCCTGCTCTTCGGATCAGAACTTCTGACCCATTCTTCAGAATGACCATGTGAGTCAGTGCGCCGCTAGTCGAGGGGCGCAATTGGGGCACTCCTAGCCGCTCAGCCAGTCGTTGATCCTATGGTTTCAGGACGATCTTCCCGAAATGTTCTCTCTTCTCCATTCGTTCCTGTGCTCTCGCAGCTTCGGCGAGTGGATACACCTTATCGACAACAGGCTTCAGTCGCCGTTGTTTCACCAACTCAATCACCCTGAGCAGCTCTGCTTTGCTCGCCATGTAGGAACCCAAGATTGACACTTGTCTGCTGTACAGATATCGTATGTCCGTCTGTCCCGCATAACCGGTTGTTGCGCCGCAAGTCACAAGTCTGCCGCCCACGGCCAATGATCTGATGCTTTTCTCCCACGTTGCTGAGCCTACGTGCTCGAAGACGATGTCGACCCCTCGCTTCTCCGTTATCCTTCGTGCTTCCGAGGCGATGTCTTGCTCGCTGTGGTTGATTAGCTCATCAGCTCCCAGCGTCTTAGCGAGCTTGAGCTTCTCTTCGCTGCCGGCTGTGGCTATCACGCGGGCTCCGTGAAGTTTGGCTATCTGAATCGCCGCGCTCCCGACGCCGCTACCTGCTCCGAGAACGAGTACGTATTCCCCCGGTGCGACTGCCGCTCTAGTCACAAGCATGTGCCAGGCCGTCATGAAGACGAGCGGTATTGCGGCGGCTTCCTCAGGTTTCAGCCATTCTGGCTTGGGAATAATGTTGACTTCCGGCACACTGACAAGCTCCGCATAGCCGCCGTCTACAAGATATCCTATGATCTTGTAGGATCGGCACATGCTGTCGCGCCCGGAAAGACAATACTCACACATGCCGCAACTCAAGCCAGGAGAGACGATCACCTCGTCTCCCGGGCGGGGCCGTGTCACAAGTCTCCCCGTCTTCACAACTTGACCGGAGATGTCGTCTCCCGAAATGTGAGGAAGCGGGATCTCAATGCCCGGGAGACCTACACGTCCCCAGATGTCAAGGTGATTGAGAGCACAGGCCTTGACCCGTACCAGAACTTCGTTATCCTTCATCGACGGGTCTGGCCGGTCTTCATATCTTAGCTTGTCAGTTCCTCCGTGCTCGTGAAAGACCACTGCTTTCATTCCAATCCGCCTAGATGGAATTCATGGTCCGCTCAAGCTGGAATTTACCTGTTGCTGATCTACCACTATGTGTTGTCCATGGGCAATGATTAACTCTGAGTACATGTCGTTGTATTCCAAGTTGAGGTTGTTCGACCATGTCGGTTGAGGTAGGGCAGAAGCCGCCCGATTTCGAGCTCTTTGACCAAGACATGAAACTGCGGACACTGAAGGAATTCCAAGGAAGGAAAGTTGTTCTAGCCTTCTTTCCGGGAGCCTTCACGAGTGTCTGCACCAAGGAGATGTGTACGTTCAGAGATTCTATGCAGGCGCTTAACGGCTTGAACGCTCAGGTCGTTGGCATATGTGTCAATGACCCGTTCACGAACAAGGCTTTCTCAGAAGCAAACAAGCTGCAGTTCCCGATTCTAAGCGATTATGGCAGAGAGGTCGTGAGGAAGTTCAATGTGTTCCACGATGATTTCGCTGGGCTCAAAGGATACACCGCTGCCAAGCGGTCTGTATTCGTTCTGGACGACAAGGGCATGGTACGGTATAGGTGGGTGAGCGAGGGTCCAGGGAAGCAGCCCGAGTACGACGAGATCAAGAACGCCCTAGCCAAGATCTGAGCCTCGGTAAGCCTCATTGCTATAAGATACCTCGTCATTGGTTAAGGATGGGATGAATAATGGGCAAGTTCAAGATGGTGAAGAAAGCCAAGAAGAAAGAGGAGAAAAAGGGACCGCCCCCCGCGAGTGCTTAGAAACCTAAGCACCGGGGAGTTCCTCACCTACGCCTAGTAGTTTTCCATCTCCTTTAGTTTGGCAGGAAGATACTTGTCTACGATGTAGGCGAGGCCGTATCGGCTGAATGCTTCCTGTTCCGCTTTTTTCTTTATTTTGAGAAACGTCTCGATCTCTCTCTTCCATAGTTTGCCTTCGTAGCGGGGGTCTTTCCCGAATTCGTAGAGTCTCTTTATGTCAAGATCTGTTAACTTGTCGCTAGGGAGGTCGTACTCGACGATATCTGAGGCCCATACGCCAGCCCATTTTGCGTCTGGGGTGTTGAGGTCGCGGAGGTGTGCGGCGTTTGCTGATCCTGAGATGATGACCATGGCGATGTGCATTCCCCATGGGTCGGCGTCGCAGAAGATGTAGACGGGCAGGTCCAGTTCCTGATTCAGTCGTCGAATGAGTGATCGCGTGGCTCTCGGTGCCTGGCCTGCTGTGTGCACAAGGATGGCTTTGTGTTTGTCGTGAACCTTCTCTTCGACGAACCTCGTGAAGAGGCCGCCTTTCTCGATGACTATCACCTTGTCTGCTTTGCATTCGGCGAACTCGGCGTTTGTGAGTGCCGGTCCTATCATCATTCCATCAGGGTGTGAGGCAAGGTTCAGTTTCTTCCCCTCGTAGCCGGGCACAGTATACTCTACCACTAGGTTCCCGAAGATCGAGGATCTTTCTTCCGGAAATACGTTGAAGTCTTCTCTTGAGTATCCGATAACGGTTTCGAGGTCTGTGATGATGTTGTCGCTCTCTGTCTGATCTGTGAAGTTCATCTCATACGCTTGAGCTGAATAGAAGACATCTCTGAGTGTTGAGGTTCTATCTTGTTCTCTGAGTTCGTCGACAAATGATGCTGTCCAGACAAGTTGAGTCAATGGTCGGATGTGCTTTATGTTTCTTGAACTTCGTTTGACGGTTTTCTCGCCGAGTATGTACTGCCTTAGCTTCTGGTCGTAGCGTATGTTGTGGGTTGATCGGTTTGGCATTTGGACCCAAGGGAACTGGCGCTTTGACATCTGATCGTAGAGTTGCTGACCCAGCCGACTGAGGGATGTCAGCACTTTAGTTTTCCTTTCCTTAACCAGTCCGCTCTTCTTTGCCCGTTTCTCCTGTATCTTCCTTTTCTTCATACTTCGACACATTCTTGAGTAATGGTTTGACGTTAGGTTCCTTCTTCTCCTTCGCAAGCTTGGTTGAGAACAACGCTATCTTCGGTAGATACTTCTCAAAGACATCAAGTCGTTTCTTCTCCCGTTCAAAACTGTGCTTCCGGGAGAGGAAGACGGAGAGTCGTCTTGCGACCTCTCGTACGGCGTTGAGTATCTCTCTTTCGACATCGGGTCGGTCGGCAATGAATTCCTTTCCTACAGTCTTGTAGGGGACTTTTGTGGAGCAGAGGTGAATGAACACAGCAATGGGCATGTCGGGAAGGACTTTGTAGTGTCTCCAGTCGACCAGGGAGTTGGCTACCTTCCACGAAACATCGCTTGCCTCGTCAAAGAGAAGCGGAATCTTATTCGCGAACCGGTAGAGCACTACTCCGCTAGTGTTCGGAATCTTGCCGCCGTAGGCAATTCCAACCTCCACGATGAACGGGAATCCTGAGTAAGCGGAGGGTTTCCGCTGATATACTTCCACAAATTCTGGCGCCAATTCCTTCTTGATCCCTGCCTTCAGCAACTCCTCGCCCAGCGGAGAGAGACAACTGGAGTCGGGGGGAAGGAAGTCCTCAAAATTCTTCATTGCGTTTACGAGGGCAACGATCTCTTCGTTTGTCATCTTCTTTGGGTTCCTTTTGGCTGGGATCCCTGCGTATTCCAGAAACCTGCGTGCCGTGGTGTCTCCGACTCGCTGAAAGTGCATCTTCATGAAAGCATGAAGCGATCGAGCCTGCGTCACCTCCACGATGCGTTTCATCGTCTCGACATCGACTCCGTGGGGGTGCAAGGTCGTCTCTTTTGGAGGCTCAGGCATGCGAGTTGTCGCGCGCTCGAACTTGTAGAGTCTACCTCTGGGATCAACGAAGGTAAGGTTGGCATATGGTGAGACAATCGCAGTCTCTTGGAGGTAGTCTAAGATCTTCGGCATTGCCCGCGTGTAATCTGCTTCGGTCGAGAACTCGACTATAGTGCCATGCCAACGGTCTGGATTCGGGTGTGTGATCTCTTTGATCTTTTCGGGTAGATTATGCTGAATATCTATCCGAAGTCTCAACTCGTGTATCTTGGTCGGCCCGGTGCTCGAAATGACGATTGCCTCGGAGTGTGTGGTGATCTGTCCGTAAAGTATCGCCATCTTGCCGCCTAAGCCAAACTGTCCACGTGTCTGTCTGAGCCTGTATTTTGAACCGAAAAGGACTTGGCCGAATGCTGAGGGTATGAGTTTCGAGGGCACCCCTATTCCATTGTCCGCCACTCTGATGCGGTAGACTCCTGGGCCCTCTGCCGGCCCGGACTCGTGTGAGATCCTCATGTAGATCTCCGGGGTTATGCCATGGACCTCGCACGCATCTAGGGAGTTCTCAACAAGTTCACGTATTGTCGAGTAGATCGCACGTGTAGGGTTGGTGAATCCCGCGATGTCGCGGTTCCTGTAGAAGAAATCGGCGGGGGAGATCTCTTGGAAAACCTCAGGGGCTTTCATCTTGAGATTCCACAGATGAGTCGGTCTCTTGTGTCGGAAATCGTTGCCAAGACATGAAAGCTCATTTAGGGCGGCTTCTCCCAGAGTTCCAGCGTCTTTCTTCTCTTGCTTTCGCTTCTGATTCTTCTAAGGAATTTGTACACGGACGAGTGCTGTTTTCCTTTGATCAGCATCTCGATTGCCTGTCTTGCAGCGGAAACCGCCTCAAACTCACCAATCATCGATATGGTTGAGCCGTAGACGGAGACCTTCGAGTCTGTCATCTCCTCCAAGAGTTGCCTCATCTTTCCTTCGCTGCCGATGACTCTGCCCTTGATACGGTTGATGTCGCTCTCGTTCTTTCCGAAGAGTTCTCGAAGATCAATAATGTCAAGCACAATATCATCATCCACCAATTTCATTGCGCGCTCGGGAGAGAACCCTCTTCCGACTGCGGTCACGACGTCCTTTGCGCGCAGTATTGTAGACGGATCGTCACTATCCTCGGCGGGTGTGACTTCGATTGTTCCTAACTCGCTGTTCACATTCAGCTTGACTTTGAACGCCTTTTCAATGTCGGCCTTCGTTGCGCCTTCTCGACCGAGGACCACGCCTATTCTATCGTGGGGGATCATTGTACTAGTCTTTGTCGACAGTTGTTGTCACCACTTGATCGTAGATGTCGCTCTCGCTTTCAGTCTCCACGCCGATCTGGTGGAAGTAACGGTTCAAGTTCAGGATGTCCCTCATAAGTAGTTGCTCAGCCAGAGGATGTTCCGTTGCGACCGCCTGTGAGACGTCGAATATGACAGGGTGGCCGCGCCAGATCATTATGTTATACTCGCTCAAGTCTCCGTGAACCAACTCAGCGCCTTGATAGAGGAGCCGAACGGACGCGATCAGCTCCCTGTAGGTTTTCTCAGGCTTCTTCAACACGGTCTCTCTGAGCAGCGGAGCCGGCTCGCCTTGCTTGCCAATGAACTCCATCAGGAGGACGTTCTTCTGGACTGCGATGGGCTTCGGGACACGTACCTTTGCATCACAAGCTTGCTTGAGATTCCTGAACTCTTTCTGAGCCCAGATGTAGACGAGTGATCGTGTGTCTGTGCGTGTTCTCTCGAATCTTGGGTCTCCGTCTATGTATGTGAGTCTGCCTTTCTTGAATTCGGCTGACAATGTCAAGTAGATCTTGATCGCGACCTCGTTCTTCTTGGGGCCTATGCCACAGTAGATCTTCGCTTCCTTGCCGGACCTAACGGCACCTGTAATCCTAGAGAGTTTGCCCGTGTCGAGCATGTGGTAGATTACCATGAGGGTGGATTTGTCGAAAACCTGTTCGAGCGCGTCTAGCTCTTCGCTTCTTTTGTCTCTCATCAAGCGGGTAGTTTCGTACCGAGCCTGTCTTAGTCTCAGCCGTTCCTCAGTTCTCGACCACGCCACAGAAAGGCACCCGTGGGCACTTACATTGCGAGCTGGCCTTTTTGACGTAGTATCTGGGCTTGGGCCTCTGTGTATCTCCACAGGATGTCTCCGCGGGTCTCAAACTGGAAATCCCAGGGCGCCACGAGAACTGTGTCTCCTACCTTGATCCAGACACGTCTCTTCATCTTCCCTCTGATTCGGCACACCCTCTCATGTCCATCTGCGCACTTTACCATGAGTCTATCGTAACCGAGCATCTGCATGACGATGCCGAACATTTGCCCCTCGCCCGGGGTCACCATCTCGCGAAGCTGGCCTTCGCTGAGGACTTTCTTCTTACCCAATCGCCCACTCTCAAAGCTCGCAGATTCGTCTAGTCCACACGTCACATTAAAAGGGTAAGGGCGAAGCCTCCGCTCAGCACACGTACGTCTAATGGACGGGCTCGGTTCCTCCGGTCATCTTGAGGGTTTGTACCTAGGCGGGGTGGAAGTACATGTGCCTGAGACTGACGAGCATCGGATAGCCGGATTGCTGTTCTTTTGATGTTCTTGGTCCACTATGATGCAGCGGAAAAGAGAGCGAACCTATCATTGAGAGGGGACATGGGCTTGAGCTATTCTTCCATCTTGGACAAATCCGGATGTCTAGAATTGCATGGCACAAGGTTCCCGAACGGCATCTCGTGGTGATAGTGAATAGGTGCCAAGCCTCCGAACTGTAATGCGCCTGGTATCAGCGCAAGAAAGAAAGTGCTGTAACTTCAGATGCCTTGGTCTTGTGACAGTCAAGCAGCAGTATGATCGGCTCCCACTAGGCTGAGGAACTATTAGTCAGTTCCTGAATCTCAGTGCCGTGAAAGAAAGACGGAGGCCGAAGGCTGCTGGCGAAGGAGTATGCTCACTGGTCGTCGGTTTCACAGTTTTACGATCTGGACGTGTGGAACGGGACCGAAGTAGATCACTGCCTCGGGGTCTACTAGGCCCTTGTCAACGGCGGCTTTGATCGTGGTTTCTCCAACAAGGTTGGCGACATCTGCTTCTGCAAGAGCCTCCATGGCTTTCTCTACTGTAGACAATGGCCCTGCATAGAATTGAGTGCTGACCTCAAGCTTCAACCTACCCTGTCTGAAGGTCTCGCCTAGAAGTCCAGCGTCGCAGGCAGCGACCAGTACACCACGGTTGTCGTGGATGACTCTAAGATGGACTTCCACTGTCTCGCACTTCTCAGGAGGTCGATACGGACGATCTTGCCCCGCAAGCCTCACATGTGAGGAAGGTATACCGCTCCTGCCTGTCCATTTTGGTGTCGGGCCGCTTGCAGACTGGGCAGATCACGAATCTCTGTGTGTAGATGCTCAACAGCCTATTGATCGACTCCACTTTGAATACTCCTTTGAAGATCGCTCGCGCTCCATCCGTCGTGGCTGAGGTGGCTAGTTCCTTGGAGAGGAACTTCAGAAGATGATGTGGGTCACGATTCATCCGGTCAGCGATTTCTTTGAAGTTCTGCACGATGGTTCTGCTGCCAATTCTGACTCCCTGGATTCTAGGCAGCTCGAATCGTTCCCCTGAAGAGGCCTTCTTAGGGATCTCTGCTATCGCGCTGTCCAGTAGCTTTGTGTACTCGTCGCTCATCGCACTCTTCCTCGTGAGCACATTGTCTGTGGTCTATTTCTTCGTTCCCATTTGACGCTCCAACCGAAAACGTTAATCTATTTGCAGGGTCGCGTATGCGCTGTTCAGGGTTTGGAGGTCAGTTCCAGGCGCCTGTAAGGTCGCGTCGAACTAGCGGTCTCGCAGGGTCGGTAATCAAGTTAGGGGCGCATCGTGGAGGAACATAGAGTGGGCAAGTGGATAGTCTGTTCAGCATGGCCGTACGTCAACACGATTCCCCATCTTGGCACCTTTATTCACCTGCTTTCTGCGGACGTTTTCTCGAGGTACTTGTCGCTCAAGGGCGAGGACGTTATCTCTGTTACGGGGTCGGACGAGCATGGAACACCTATCGAAGTTGAGGCGATCAAGAAAGGAGTGCCCCCGAAACAGCTTACTGACGAGTATCACGCGACAATATGCGACTTGCTGGAGAAGTATCAGATCCGCTTCACAAACTACACAAGAACGGAGAACCCCGTTCACAGGAAATACGTTCAGGAATTCTATCGAAAAGTCTACGATAACGGCTTCATATTCACCGAAACCGTCAATCTCCCCTTCTGTCCAAAGGACGGGCGTTTCCTACCTGACCGATTTGTCGAGGGAATATGCCCCCACTGTGGTCAGGACAATGCAAGAGGAGATCAATGCGATAGTTGCGGCAGAGTCCTCGACCCGCTGGAATTGAAGTCGCCCCGTTGCGCGTTTTGCGGCACGGCCCCAACCGTTAAGTCGTCGAAACATTGGTTCTTTGACCTTCCTAAATTTACTGACTCTTTGAACCAGTACATCGATTCCAACGCTCAACTTCCCGAGAATGCCCGCAACTTCTCGAAACGATGGCTCCAAGAGGGGCTGCACCCTAGAGCGCTCACACGAGACAACAAGTGGGGGATTCCTGCACCCTTCCCCGGAGCGGAGGGCAAGACGATCTATGTCTGGCTTGAAGCAGTTCTGGGATATGTTTCTGCGGCGGTCGAATGGGCCGAGAAGAACGGGAGACCTGAAGACTGGAAAACGTTCTGGTTCGACAAGGACACGAGGAATGTGCATTTCATTGGCAAAGACAACATTCCATTTCACACGATAATCTTCCCGGCTTTGCTGCTTGCGACGAAGGATCCGTACGTTCTACCTTGGCAGGTATCTTCGACCGAATTCATAATGTTCGATAACAAGAGGTTCTCCAAGAGTCACCGCATCGGAGTCTGGATGGATGAGGCTTTGCGCGTTGCGCCAGCTGACTATTGGAGATACGTATTGATCGCCATCAGACCTGAAACTAAGGACGCCAACTTCACGTGGAAAGATTTCCAGGCACGAGTGAATGCAGACCTCAATGACGTGCTCGGCAACTTCATCCACAGGACGCTGACTTTCATCAAGAACAACTTCTCCGGATCAATCCCTGCGCCCGGCGAACTCAACGAACGCGACAAAGCAATACTAGCGAGACTAGAGGGATCACCCAAGAGAGTTAGCATGGCGCTTGACCAGTGCAAGCTGAGGGAGGGCTTGTCTGCGGTGATCGATCTCGCTCGAGACGGAAACCTCTACCTCAGCGAGAGCGAGCCTTGGCATACGATCAAGCGGGACCCAGTTCGTGCTCGTACGACGATGTTCATTTGTGCACAGCTGGTGAGGTCTCTTGCGATCTTGCTCGCACCATTCCTTCCTTCGACCGCGGCGTCGATTTGGTCCCAAGTTGGATTGCAGAACGGCCTATCTGGAACAAGCTGGGAAGAAGCCGGTGAGATACGTCTCCGCGAAGGTCACGTGATAGGCGATCCAGTACCATTATTCAAGAAGATCTCTGATCAGGAGATCAAAAGCCACGCTCAAGGCGCCACATGAAACGGGTCCGTGTCTAATGAGACTCAAAATCGATCTTCACGTTCATACAACCGGTTCAAGGGACGCATTCACAGAGCCAGAACAACTGCCCGCAATCGTCAAGCAAAGAGGCCTCGATGGCGTGGCCGTCACCAATCATGATGCGTTCACCAGAGTGACCAGCTCAGAAGCGATAATCCTACCAGGAATCGAGGTATCCACGCAGCAAGGACACATAATCGGCCTCGGCATATCCGGCCCAATTGAAAGAAGGAGAACCGCAGACGAAACCATCTCCACGATCCAACACCTCGGGGGAGTCGCAATAGTTCCGCACCCTTTCGATCCCATCTCCCCATGCGTCAATCCCATCAAGCTAAGATCCAGACCAGACGCAATAGAGGTAATCAACGCTGACGCCTTGTTCTTCGGTCTGAACACGAAATATGCGAGGCGAATCGCGAATCGACTTGGCCTGCCGATGGTTGCGGGCAGTGACTCGCACATTCCGGAGACTGTCGGTGACGCGTACACGCTAATTGATACTGACTCCAAGAATGTTGGTGATATTCTCAACGCGATAAGGGCTGGTTCTGTTCAACCGGTCGGTGGGCCCACTCGATTGGGCAAGAAACTCCTCAAGGTGTCAAGGACACTTAGGAGCCTCTAGGACTATTCCAGCTGGTCTAGATCCAACTCGAGGCTGATCGGTCCTTCATCTTCTCCATCAGGTTCCATTTCATCCATGTCTAGGGGCAATCTCCTGTATCCGCCTGGAATGTACGGGTAGACGCCTCCAGTCAGGAGGATCGAGACTTGGCATCCCTCGTACCATGATTCATCGACTAGGGTTCCCATCACGACAGGGACATTCCATCCCGCTCGTTCTGCGATAAGCTGGCCTGCTCTCTCAGCCTCTTCGATTGTGAGGTTCGAGTCGCCACGCACATTGATGAGTGCTCCGCGGCATCTCGCAATGTTGTCATAGAGCAAGGGTCCCCTGAGAGCTCCAATAGTCGCCTCTTCAACTCTCAGAGCAGAGGCCGAGTGGGCGATCCCGACATGAGCAATTCCGCCGTGCGCCATGAGTTCTCGGAACGCTGGAAACTCGATGTTAATGGTACTCGGGCAAGCAAGAGCTTGAGATAGGCCTGAAACGGTATCGATGACCAGTTGATTCGCCGAATCAACAGCAAGTCCGCGTGGGTATCCTGAAACCTGGTTCGAGCGCTCGACATCGACAATCGCCAACGTGTGGCAGCTCTGTCGCATTCGCGTCAGCGCTTGAGGTGCAATTGGCCCATCAATTCTTTGCGAATCGGACGGAATCATTGCCATGGCGACCGTGACCGCTCCGATTCTTTGGGCTATGCGTGCAGTCGCTGTCGCTATGTTGAGTTCATTTGCGTCTGCGGTTCCCACAATGATGAATGCGACATCAGCGCCGGTGAGTAGTGGGGTGAGGTGGCTGGCGCATTCTTGGATTATGTCTTGCCGGGGCGTGTCGTCGCTGGATACTTCAGTGTCGTGAGGAGCGTTTCCCTTGATGAGCACTCTCTCGTGTGAGAAGATGTGCTCAAGGCTGGTGCTGTCGGTGTTCACCGCTACGCATTGGGCGCCTGAGCCGCCGTCCTCGAATATGCGGCTGACGATGTCGTTGCCTTCGTCGCCGACACCTATGATTGAGACTCGAGGGAATCTCGCGTAGAGTTCGGGCAAGTCAGTGAGGGTTGCATTGAGGGACATTCTGTGAAAGCTCCGGATATCTCGGCGTGATTGAGCGTGAGGTGTTGGAAGTATCGGGCGAGACTTATATAGCGTTGCGTATTACCATTGAAATACAATTGAATTACTCCTCCGACCATCCATGCCTCCAAAGCGCCGCCAAGCACACAACTGCCATTTCTCTCGCAATCTGAGCCTTGGAACGCCTTAGATCTTCAATCCATCATGCCAAACTTCGCCACCCCCGCCCACAGGCGGTAGGATAGCGAGGCTTGCGCCTTCTTTCAAGCTCGTATCGAGACCTTGCATGAGCGTGATGTTGCGGCCATCTATCAGGAACTGTACATGCCCTTTCGGTTCATTCGATGCCGGGTCGAATATGTAGTCGCGAAACTTGGCCCCGTGTTCCTCCACGAGCTTGCCAAGGAGTGCTCGTACGGTCGCTTGGTCGTCCAGATCAACGACCTCTTCTCTTATTCCCGTGAGCTCTCTAACGAGTGCGAAGAACTTGACTCTGACCTTCATGGAGGATCCGGCAGAACCTGCTGTACGTTTCGGGCTTCAGGAAAAATGTTATGTTTCTCGGGGCGGTCGCACTTTTTCCTTCCAAGTCAATTGCATGGTCTTGGGGTGAGAGGCTCTCGCCTCATCGATCCTAGTAACAGTAGTATTCTTAGGCGAATTCCTTACTATATCGGGGTTCGTGTACGCTTCATTGCTTGCTTTTGAGAAGGCAGCTATGAACTCGTCCAGTTCCTGTTTGCTCACCGTCTCAGTTGGTTCGATCATCATGGCTTCGCCCACAATGAGAGGAAAGTAGACCGTAGGGGCATGTACTCCGAAATCGAGTAACCTCTTCGACAGATGCGCAGCTGTGACGCCTGTTTCCTGCGCCATCTTGGCGGCGCTTAGGACAAACTCGTGTTTCCTGACCTTGTGTGGGAACGGCAACTCAAGGCCACGCACTTGGCTTAGCTTCCTAGCAAGGTAGTTTGCGTTGAGAACAGAAACTTCCGCGACCTCCTCAAGCCCATCGCGCCCCATCATCAAGATGTAGGCGTAGGCACGAAGCAGGACAGACGAGTTTCCCCAGAACCCGCGGACCTTTCCGATGCTGTCTGGTCTTTTGAAGTCTAAGTAGTACCTGTGGCCATCTCGCTCCACGGTCGGAACGGGGAGGAACCCCTCGAGTTTCTTGCTGACGGCTATCGGCCCGGAGCCGGGGCCTCCTCCTCCATGTGGGGTCGCGAAGGTCTTGTGGATGTTGATGTGCACGATGTCGAAGCCCATCCGTCCGGGCTTTGCCTTCCCAAGCATCGCGTTCAAGTTTGCGCCATCATAGTAGAGGAGGCCGCCAGCTTCGTGAACGAGTCTAGCAATCTCAAGAATGTCCGCCTCGAATATTCCAAGGGTATTCGGATTCGTGAGCATCAAGCCGGCGGTTCTGTGGGAAACCGAGGCACGAAGGGCATCAATGTCCACGCACCCCTCTTGATTGGAGGGTATCTCTACCACCTTGAAGCCCGCCATCGTGGCACTCGCCGGATTTGTTCCGTGAGCCGAGTCAGGTATGATGATCTCGTCTCTCCTCTCCAGATCACCGTTCTGTTTGTGAAAGGCTCTCATGATCATTGCACCGGCGAATTCGCCTTGGGCGCCAGCCGCGGGCTGCAACGAGACCTTGTCCAATCCAGCAATTTCGGCAAGCCATCCCGAAAGCTCATAGAATATTCTCAGGATGCCCTGCACAGATCCGGTATCCTGCAATGGGTGCAAGTCTTGGATTTTAGAGGATGCGGCAATTTTGTCCAGCACCTTAGGGTTGTATTTCATCGTGCAACTTCCGAGTGGGTAGATTCCAAGGTCCACGCCGTAGTTCTCCTGAGATAACCGAATGTAGTGACGGATGACGTCAGTCTCGGAGACCTGTGGTAGCTTGACGCGTTTCTTGCGGAGAAGCTCGGCTGGCACATCAGTGGGAGTATTCGCAGGGCTCGAAAAATTGAAACCCACGACTCCTTCCCTAGATCTGTCTATGATGAGCGGTTCGTTCCATTGTGCCTGTTTGAATGCCATCATCTCTCCTCCAAGATCTCCCTGATTCCTGCCACAAGTCGGTCGATGTCCTCCCGGGTGTGGCATTCGGTCACGCAGTAGAGCGCAGATTGACCAAGCTCAGGGAATTGATCATGTAGGCAAATGCCTCCCTGAATGCCTCGCTGGAGCAGTTCTGTGTTCACCTTCGAAGCTGCAAGTCCTGTGCCGTCGAAGCCCACAACGAATTCTTTGAAGTGTTGGGCTTCAAAGAGCGGAACCTTGAGGCCATCCAGTCTTCTCAGTTGTTCCATGGCGTATCTTGAATTGGCAAGGATGGTCTTGCCCAGTCTCTCAAGTCCTTGTGGTCCCATCAGTGAAAGATAGACGGCAGCGGCTACCGCACAGAGTGCCTCATTGGTGCAGATGTTTGAGGTGGCTTTCTCTCGGCGAATATGTTGCTCCCTTGTCTGCAAGACCATCGCGAAAGCCTTTGATGTGCCGTCTTTGGTCATCGTCATTCCTATCAGACGACCTGGCATCTGTCTGAGTAGCCGTTCCTCTCTGCAAGCGAAAAGTCCGAGCAGAGGACCGCCATAGCTCAGGTGGTTCCCAAGCGGCTGTCCCTCTCCAATCGCGATATCGGCGCCTAATTCGCCGGGTGATGCGAACAATCCGAGCGATATCGGATCTGCACCGATGATGAATAATGCGCCTTTCTCGTGAGCAATCTCCCCGATTCTTCTGGCACTAGTGTCGAAGAAGCCGAGATATGATGGGTTCTCGATGTACACACCGGCCGTATTCGAGGTGATCTTCCTCTGGATATCATCATCCGAGATTGCCCCGGTTCGCCTATCCTGCTTGACCTCGATTATTCGCATTCTGGCAGGTTCACAGAACGTCCTGAGGGTCTGGATCCTGTCAGGGTGGGTGTAGCTGGGCACGAGGAATTCATCCCGTCCTGTCACGCGAGATGACATTCTCGCAGCTTCTCCGAGAGCAGTGGCCCAATCGTAGAGTGAACTGTTTGCGAACTCCATCCCCATCAATTCGGCGATCATGCTCTGGTATTCGAAGAGGGCCTGGAGCATGCCTTGTGAGATCTCTGGTTGGTAGGGCGTATAGGACGTAAGGAATTCAGATCGGGACACTATCTCGTCCACAGCCGCAGGAACGTAGTGAGGCCAAACGCCGCCGCCTAGAAATGAGATAACGTCTCTCGTGGAGAAGTTCCTTGACAGCATATCCTCCACTCTCACCTTCGTTTCCAATTCGGATCGGACGGGGGGCAGGTTCAGGGCAGAATTCTTCCTGATCGAATCGGGGATGTCGCCGAAGAGGGCTTCCACACCGTCGAGTCCCAGATCATGCAGCATCTCCTCCTTGACCTTTCGCGAGCTGTTAGGGATGTAGGGATGCGGTTCTTGCATAGGCCATCATTCGATTACATGGACGTTGCCTAGGAACCAAACTAATATCTTGCGCTAGAACCCCATCCGCTCGTGGCATGCTTTGACAGGAACCACCCCGCAGGTCCAAGACGGTGCTTGGGTTGACAAGGACGTATCCCTAGCTCCAAGCTGCAATGTTGGTCAGGGTGCAAGGCTCCTAGGCCAAGTGACAGTCGGTGAGAAGGTCAGAATAGAGCCGAACGCTGTTGTGTACGGACCAACGAGCATCGGACCGGGCTCTTTCATCGGGCCTAACGTTGTGCTGGGATCTCCATCAAGGACCGAGTTAGCAGATTCCATCAAGCAAGGACGGAGCATTCATGATCTCCCGGACAGGCGCCATCTCGTTATCGGACGCAACTGTGTGATCAGGTCTGGGACATGCATTTACTCCGATGTATCGATAGGCGACGACGTTTCGTTCGGACATAACGTCATGGTACGCGAGAATGTCCGAATCGGAAAGAACACGCTGGTCGGAACTGGCGTAGTCATAGACGGATCATGTCAAATCGGAGAACGGGTCTCCATCCAGACCGGTGGCTACATCTGCACCAACTCGACGATTGAGGATTCCGTCTTCTTAGGGCCGCATGCTGTTTTCACTAACGACAAGTATGTGACTCAGAAGAAAACGAAGCTTGTCGGACCGACCGTTCGGCGAGGCGCAAGCATAGGAGCAAACTCATTGCTGATGCCAGCTGTCGAGATTGGCGAGGGATCAGTGATTGGAGCTCAATCGCTAGTGATACACGATGTTCCTCCGCGCTCGATCTACGTGGGAGTACCCGCAAGGAAATTGAAGAGCGTCCCTGCTGACTGGAGAACATCTCTCTTACAGCCGTGATTTCACCAGCAAGCCTAAGAACAGGCGGAAGAAGTTCGGCATTCTTAAATAGCGATCATCAGTTGAGTTGGCGAAAAGTCGTGGACGGCGACTAAGGCCGACTGAAGCGACAATGCCTCAAGTTGAGTTCGCAGCGCTGATGTCGCACACGATGAGATATTCAAAGAAGGAGATCGCAAGGACGGGTTGCTGAGATGAGAGACAAGCTGATCGTCTGTGCCGCTGCTCTCATGATCATATTCATTCTTTCTGCTGGCCTTCCCGCGGTAACCGCAGAACTCCCCTCCGAATACACTGCCAAAGTCAACAGAGTTGTGCAAATCACCACTTGGGGCCTGGTGACGGTGAACGACACATTCACGGTGTCGAACAATTCTCCAACCCCCCTGGAGGGCATGCCCATAGGTCTCCCAAGGAACCTTACTATTGGTCTGAGGTATCTGGCTGCCCAAGACGATCAGAATAGGATTCTGACTATCGAGCGTGACTTGGATTCTTCAAGCGGAACGTACTGGTTCAATGTCAACTTTGGACACGCGTTGGCACGCAACGAGACCTACAAATTCACAGCGACATCTGCCTACACGAACCTACTGACCCCCGCGTCAACAGGGTTCCATCTCCAGTTCGCGACGACTCCGGTTCTCCGAGTAAGTGCGACTTCTGAGAACATGACGATAACAGCTGGTACTGGATCAACGTTCTCAAGCCCGGAATGGATGAACTTAACGGCTTCCACCGGGGGGAACGTGCTCAAAGGGTACTTTTCCCCAGTTGAGCCCTACACGACGAGATCATTTGTACTGAACATGACTTCAACGGCTCAGTTCATCGTACGCGTACCGCATGTGGTTAGAGAGATCAGGTTTGCTGAGGATGGATCAATAGGCGTCTCGGAGGTCTACGATTTCGAGTGCTTGGGCGGCTCCGTTTCATCGATTGATCTCACGCTCCCGCAGAATTCCAGTGATGTCATGGCTTACGATCAAATCGGCCAGCTCTGGGATGCGTCAAAGAGCGGTCCTGACGTCTCCGTCAGCCCCAGATACTCGGGCGGCATTGGACTGAATCGGACATTCACCTTCACGCTGAAGTACCAACTGGACCCCGCAACCTACGTGCAAAAGGTCAACTGGTGGGGTACGAACAAGTGCGACCTCTCTCTCTATTCGAACTTGAAGAACTGGGCCATCGACGAACTGGATACCACCATAGTGACGCCAGATGGCTTCACCCTCAAAAGCATCTCGCCATCTCCTTCCTCGACATCACGATCGCTCTTCTATCACAGCCTCAACTACACCCTCACCGATGTCACTCCGTACACTGACCTCGGACTGACGCTCGAATACAACTACGTTCCGTTCTGGTCGGGGTCCCTCTTGCTAGCTTGGCTTGCCATGGTTGAGTTGGTAGTAGCGGCCGTCGTTGTCGTCTCCAAGGCAAGAAAGCCTGCAACATTGAAGATGGCTGTTCCATCTGACAAGCTGAAGCAGTTCGTGGAACTCTACGACGGAAGAACAGCCTTGAGACTCGAGCTGGACAGGATGGGCGAGGATCTCGCACGAGGCGCGCTCAACAAGCATGAATACAGGCGAAGGCGGAAAACGATCGAATTCCGAATGGGCGAGCTAGACAGAGCCCTCCAACCTCTCAAGGAGGATCTGAAGGCATCACATCCAAGATATGGCGAGATGATTACTAGGATGGAGAAGGCTGAGGCCGAAATTGAGGCAAACCGCTTGGGCGAGGAACACTTCAGGACACAGTACCGCTCCGGAAAGATGTCAAAGGACGCATACGAGAGAGCACTTGATGACTTGAACAAGCGCATAGACAAGGCACGAGAGGTCATCGACACGAGCTTGGTTACACTTCGAGAAGAAGCGCGTTGAGAAGACCAAGCGGATGCCTAGACGAAGCCACACAGCAATTGTCTTGCTGACGCTCAATGCCATGGTGAACCATGGAACATGCTGTTAGGCTCGATGAGCTGGAACTCTGGCTCAGAGGCGCCTTGAAAGTTCAGATCGCCAACACCAACAAGGCCATCGAGAAAGCCAATAGAGATATTGGTGCGCAAATCTCCTCGCTCAAAGAAGTGACTGTAGATCTCATTGCGAAATCCGAGAAGGACTCTTCGGAGAAGAGAAACGACAGAGCGTTGTACAAGGCTGCAAAGGCAGTCGCTCGGATGTGCCTAGAGCTCCAAGATCTTCTCGTGGTCAATGCGCCAGTAGACCCACACAGCCACGAGGGGTTGAAGCAATTCAGTGACACCACCGCGAAACTCGCAAGCAATGCTGCCAAGGTGCGTGACAAGTGGATTGGGCATATCCGCCCCTACTACATCCTTGACACGATGAGTCTCAATGCGTCGATCGACAAGCTCCGTCGACTCGGGGAACAAACCTGGGATCTCTTCAGCAAAGATGGAGGTTTGCTGCGTCACCTTGAAGAAATTCATGCAAGAGTGGAGAAGATCCAAGCTCTGGAGAAGTCGCTGCAGAAGCAGGTCGCTGAATGCAGACGCGTGACCGACGAGGTTGGCAGCCTGAAACCGCAGATCTCAGACGCCCAGCAACAAATGGAATCGGTTGCTGGCAACCCGAAGATCGCGGACCTGAGGAAGATCGACAGTAGGCTGAGAGAACTTCGTGGGGAACTCCTGGCTTCAGGCTTCAGACGCCTTGGCAGACCACTGCGAAAGTTAGAAGCGATGGCCGGCAGAGGCGAGTATCCGATGGCCCCTGACATCAGAGAGAAACTCTCGGAGTACCTAAAGCGACCATTCACGACCTTCATTCACGAGGAAGACGGATATCCGTACTTGAAATCCGTCATGAAAGACATGGGACAGGCGGTGGAGCGGAAGAAACTCCTGCTGAAGCAACGTGAGGAAAGGAAAGTCCTTGAGAGAATCGAGAATGTCGCCGATAAGAACAGTCTGAACGGAATACATCACGAAGCTACCATGCTTCTGAGTGAACGAAGAAAGCATTTGCAGGACCCAGAATGCCATGAACTAGTCATTGCCTACAAGCAGAAGAGATTGGATGTCAAGAGGCTTCGATCCCAGCACGAAGATCTTGAACATCGATCTAAGCTCCTCTCCGAAAAGGCTGAGACACTCAGGAACTCTCTTGTGCAATTCACCAAAGAGACCGAACAACTGGCGGAGACGCTGGCGAGAAAGCCGGTCAAGGTTGAGCTGGATCAGGACGCTCTCTCAGTCTAGACGAGGATCTTGATAGCCTTCTCACCGACCTTTGCGCGAAGCAGCGCCTTTCCAAGGTCAGATCCTTTGGACACTCGGATTTGGCTTTTCTTGCCTATTGTGGCGGAGAAGAGGTATTCGTTGTCAATGTAGACGCTCGCAACCTGACCTACATACTTCTTGTCGAATTCTAGGTCGATCCTATTTCCGAATTCAGCGATCCTGAACCTCACTTCACTTCCTCCGGTGGGAGTCGCAGGTTCGACATCAATGCTTATTCCCAGAGATTTCTCGAGTTTCGAGATAGTCGCGCCCTTCTTCCCTATCAAGATCGGAATCGACTCGCTGTCCACTTTCAGAACGGCCTTGTTGTCGGAGACGAAAGTTACCTCAGCTTGGGGGTCGAATCGACGGATCTCTTGGAGGACTCTCTCGGCAGCCAGTTTGCGCGCTCCCGATATTTGGGGGACGGCCTCACTAACCGGCACAATAATGTTCTCCTCGCCAAACGTGTACAGTTCATACTCGAGCTTTCCAGTCTCGAAATCCCTTGCCTCAACAATGGGCCGAGCAAGGTCAGCCTCGGTCATCCCGCTGGGAACTCGCACGACGAGGTTGAGGCAGAAAACGTTGACGACCTCTCCATAGCGGACAAAGATGATCGTGTCAATAATATGAGGGATCATGCCCAGCTCAACACGACCGATGAATCTTTGCACGGCGTCGATAGCGTCGCTGGCATGCACGACTCCTATCATGCCAACTCCGGCGAGGCGCATGTCCGCAAAGATCTGGAAATCCTTGGTCTTTCTCACCTCATCGAAGATTGTATAGTCTGGCCTCACGAGAAGCAGGATCTCTGCCGTGTTCTCGAAGTCCCCCTCCAATGGACCATACTGCGTAATCTCGGGGCCCACTTGGAGGTCCCGCGGGGACTCCAATGTCTTAACGATCTTGTTCTGACTCAAGTAAAATTCGGCAAGCGATGATGCGAACGTAGTCTTACCTGAACCCGGAGGGCCTGCGATCAAGATCCCTTCGGCCTTGGATTTCAGCCTCTCCATCAGCTTCTCAGATAGACGATAGTCTTCAAGTCGGAGCGACACGACCGGTCGCACAATCGTGACCTCAAGACCGTCAGAGAACGGGGGCCTCGTGATCGCTATTCTGTACTTGCCTAGCTGTATCACTGAAGCGCCTATGCGGCTAATCTCGACAAATCCTTCATCGCTGACGTGGGCTGCATCATTTATCTGCTTGATGATCCGCTCGAGTTCTTCGTTCGTCGTCAGTCGGTCAGATATCTTGACGAGTTCAAACTTGCCGGGCTTCCCTCGTTTCGCGAGTGGCAAAGTCCCCTCCTTGACGTGCACACTCGCCGTATCTGGAGTGAAGAGGCTCTCAAAGATCAGGCCCTCCGTCTTCACCGGCGGTGCTGAGTAGAGCACTCTGAGGCCCTGTACTTCTGCCACAAGAGCCTGCACATAGTCGGCTGTTACGAGGGTTGCATTCTCCTTCCGTGCAACATCGATTATGAGGGCGTCCAGTCTGCCGCTCCTTGCCAGCTTGATTTGATCTAGGTCAGGTCTGGAACCCATGAACGTGAGTTTGATATTCTTCTGTTCGCACAGCGCTCGGAGTTTCTTGAGTTCAGCGAGGCCGGTGTGCCCTACTTCTCTTCCTTTCGATGCTTGCGCTTGCAGTTCATCGAGTGCGGCGTGCGGTATGATTACCTCTGCTACGTCTCCCTTCTCGATGATCTCTGATATTCGTCCATTGATAATTGCCGAAGTGTCAGGGACTAGGCGTTGGCTTGAAGACATCTCAATCAGGCTAGCAGCAGGCTTCTGGCGATAAAAGGGTGCCTTGTGGAATGGCTCAAATGCTAATCAGAATGGGTAAATAGGACAAATGCAACCTCCTCGGAAAGGAGATCACGACCTTGGTGAAAGCTGCCACTAAACCTTCTCTTCTTGTGGAACCGGTGACGCTGATCACTCGCACGCAGAGTCTTTGCCCAGACTGCGTTGCTATATTGGAGGCCGAAGTGTACGAACAGGCAGGAAAAGTCTGGATGCGCAAGACCTGCGCAAAGCACGGGGAATTCAATGAACTGTACTGGGGATCTAGCGATCTCTATCGTCGAGCGAAACGGTACGCACGTGACGGAAAAGGAGTAGACAACCCCTTTGTCAGCAAACAGGATCCCGTGTGTCCAGTTGACTGCGGCCTCTGTAACCTACACATGAGCCACACTGCACTCGGGAACATTGTCCTTACAAACCGGTGCGATCTGAATTGTTGGTACTGCTTCTTCTTCGCGGAGAAGGCGGGGTACGTTTACGAACCATCATTAGATCAGATACGATCAATGGCAAGGGCGCTAAAGAGCGAGAAACCAGTTCCCTGCAACGCCGTTCAGTTGACCGGAGGAGAACCTACTCTTCGTGAGGATCTACTCGACATCATCCGGATCTGTAGGGAAGAGGGAATCGAACACGTGCAACTCAACACAGACGGCGTCAGGTTGTCGACAGATCCTACCCTCGCAGAGAAGGTCAAGAAAGCCGGCGTCAACACGATGTACCTGAGCTATGATGGCACGACACTAGAGAAGAACCCGAAGAACCACAGAGAGATCCCTAAGGCCCTAGAGAACTGCAGAAGAGCAGCCGTGGGCGTTGTTCTAGTTCCAACGGTCATCAAGGGCACGAACGATTCTGAGGTTGGAAATATCATCCGATTTGCTCTCAAGAACCTAGATCCGATCAGAGGCGTAAACTTCCAACCCATCTCGATTGTAGGGCGAGTCCCAGAACGGGAAAGGGAACGGATCCGAATCACTATCCCTGATGTCATGATGAAGATAGAGGAAGAATTCGGCGGGGAGATATCGTGTGACGACTTCTATCCGATCCCGTCATGCATGCCATTCAGCAACTTCGTTGAGGCTTTGACGCGCGAGCGAGAGTATGAGCTGTCAACGCACTTCGCTTGTGGCATGGCAACGTACGTCTTCTTGGATGGCGAGAAGATCATCCCGATGCCTAGGTTCGTTGATGTGGACGGACTATTCGAGTACTTGGACGAAAAGGCCATCGGTCTGCGAGAGGGCAGCAGCAAATATGTGGTGGGTCTGGAGCTCCTCTACAACCTCTTCACGAAATTCGTGGACAAAAGTAAGGCCCCGAAAGGACTTAACCTGTCAAGAATCCTGTTCGAGTCACTTCTCAAGCACGACTACAAGACGCTCGGGATGTTACATCGCAAGAGCTTGTTTATCGGACTAATGCATTTCCAGGACCTATACAACTGGGACATTGAAAGAGCGAAGCGTTGCACAATCCATTATGCTACGCCGGGCGGCGGAATCATTCCATTCTGTACATTCAACGTGATCCCAGAATGGTACAGAGACAAATCCCAGAAGGAACACGGAATTCCGATCGCCGAATGGGAGAAGAGGACTGGGCGAAAACTAAGCGACGACTTCTACAAGAGAGCCGCTTCCTCAGAGCCTCTCAAACCAGTCCAGCCAGACTGACGCCCTTTTTTTTTGCAACCCGCGACATGCATCTATCGACGCGGCCTTCATTTGAGAGTGTCAGTGGGCCTCGCTATCAGATTTACAGGAAGTCTCGTGGCCTTCCATGTCCGCAGATCCCGTCAGATAATCATCACGTAGCCATCGCAGAGCAGCTGATGATCGGACTTTCTTTGAACTTCAAAGTCATGTCTAGTTGTCTTCTTGGATGTTTGTGGCGGATGTGTATGTTCACACAAGTAGGGCGATGGTACAAAAGACATTGCGGCTGCAACCGAAACCCTCTGTTAACCTCTTTGCCGTAAGCTGGAAGCTCTATGCTGAACTTGTATCAGTCTCTCATCTCAGGAGCATGACACGGCAGGTGAATAAGGAGAGCTGTCTAGAAGTGTGGCTTCCGGGACGACAACGTATGATCATTCGGACCAAGATCTCACCACCGAACACACTCCTGAGCCGGACTATTAGCTGTCCGAGACGTGACGCCTACAAAAAAACGACACTTCTTTGCTTCAAGATGGATGAGGCATTGCCGTATTGCATGGAGTGAATACAGCAAAGGCGGTTGTATAGCAGATGGATCTCGAACTTGTTGTAGTCGCACTTGCTCCCATCGTTTTTCTCGCTTGGTTTGTATACACTCGTGATCGGTACGAACACGAGCCGCGCAGGTTGATCGTGAAAACCTTCCTCCTAGGCGCTATCCTTGTCGCACCGGTGGTAGTTGCAGAACTGCTTGGGAGCCTGTTCCTCCCGCCGTCGGCCGACCCGGTTGCATTGTTCTTGCACTTCTTGCTGGTGGTGGCGCTCGTGGAAGAATCGTCGAAGTATCTGGCTGTGCGTGTTTCGGTGTACCGTTCGCGTGAATTCAATGAGCCGATGGACGGGCTGGTCTATGGTGCAATAGCAGGATTAGGGTTCGCGGCGCCAGAGAACCTCCTGTACGTGCTGAGTCGAGGGGCAGGTTTGGGGGTCATTCGTGCAGTTCTGTCTGTGCCAGGACACGCGCTTTGGGGCTCGATCATCGGATACTATCTCGCACGCCAGAAATTCACAGGTGCTGGAAGGGCGGGTCTTGTGGGTCTGTCCGTGGCCGTGATGTTGCATACGGCATTTGACTACGGACTGGTTGCGATGGACCCGTTGGTAGGTTTCATGATCGCTATTGGAGTCGTGGTTATCGGATGGATCATGTTCTTCAGGTTCGCAAAGACTGCTCACGAGGCCTCCCCGTTCAGGCCCGAAGCACATGCAATCCGTCTCTCCGGGGCACCGACCAAGTATTGTACAAACTGTGGGGCGCTGATTCTCGCAGAAGATAGGTTCTGTCGCTCATGCGGGGCGCCGCAGGTTTGATGAGAAGCCGGATGCACTCTGCGTGCGATGAATGCATGGTAGCCCGGGGGAGATGCTCGGGTTCGGATGCGAACCTTTCGAACTCCCGTCGGCGGGTTTCTTCTCGCTTGACGCGAACCAAAGCCCGCTATGCCTAGACGGAACAGCTCTTCCTTTGTCCACTACATTCGGCGGAGCAGCCGGCTCCTCCACCGGGCTGTCAGCCCCGGGCCAAGCTACCCCGATCTGGCCTTCGCTATAAAACCTTCATTCTGTGCACGTGCAGTTAGCCAAGCTTGAAAGGTCTACCTTCAGTGAGCGTATTCTGAGGGATCTTCTCCTTCCATTTCCGAAGGAATGCAACGTCTTCCTTTTCCTCTCTCAGATCATCCGGAAGCATATGTGGGATCTCATCGATTATTGGGTACCATCTATTGCACTTGGAGCATATGATGATGCCAGACACAATTTCGTCCCCTTCCTCGAAAACATGAAGTTCCAGTGGGTACGCCTTGTCGATTGGACACGCGAGTATCTCCATCAGCCTCTTCTTCAACTGCTATCCCTCGTGGTAATCATATGTCGAGAATTCTGTTTATCAGTCTGCCGCGGCGCGTTACTTGGACCAGAGTCCTCTCCCAACTCCTCTGTAGACCAAGCCGACTTTCTCTATGTCCTCTGGGTCAAGAGTGCCTGTGCAATCGACGACGACCGAGTTCTTCGACATTTTGGCTGCAAGGTCGATGCTCTTGATCGATTTGAATTCCCTGTGAGCCACTGTGAGGATTGCGCAGTCGGCTCTCTCCAAGACGCTAGGAAGCGTCAGTTCGCCGTGAAATCCCATCCTCTTCAACTCATCTACCGAAAACAGCGGATCATACACGCAGACTCTTGCGCCGCGCCTCTTCAGTAGGCCGACAAGTTCCACGGACGGAGAGAATCTTGTCTCCTTCACATCGTTTCGGTAAGCGATGCCGAGTACTGCAAATCTTGATCTCTTTACACTCTTGCCGCATGTTCTTAGGCCTTCGGCAGCGAGTCTGAGGACGTGACTAGGCATCTGGTCATTGATCCGTCGTGAATCCATGGGAATTCGCAGTTTTCCATTCTCGGTCTCAGCCGCCAAAAGGTAGGGGTACACAGGGAGACAGTGTCCGCCGACACCTGCTCCTGGCGCTAGCAAGTGAGAGTAAGGTTGGGAATTTGCCACTCTCATCGCCTCGAAATAGTCAACCCGCGCCTCTTCACAAAACAGTGCAAATTCATTTGATAGCCCTATTGTTACATCTCTGTAAATGGTTTCGAAGAGTTTAGACGCCTCAGCTGTGGGCATGTCTCGAGTTCTGATGAGATTACCGTCAACGATGCAGGACAACACCGCGACCGCGATGTCAAGGCTCTTCTTGTCGACAGCTCCTACAGCTCGTGCATATTTGCGCAGGTCCGTCAGCCCATGGCCTCCCATTGCTCTGATCGGGCTATAGGCTAATCCAAAGTCCTGTCCGGCCTTGAGTCCTGAATGTTTCTCGATCGTGGATTTTACAACTCTATCGGTGACACCGGGACCACATGTGCTCTGGAAAAGCACGAGGGAGCCCGCACGAATTCCCTTGCCGATCTCCACACAAGCTTCCTCGACATGCTGATAGTAGGGTCTCTTGTGCCGATCTATCAGGGTTGGTACCATGATTGCGATTACGTCACTCTTCGAGGATGCATCTGCAGTGTCCGTAGTCGCTGTGAACTTGCCTGAGGATACGACTTTTCTCACAAGCTCGGGCAATCCCTCTTCGCCAATTGGTGACTTGCCAGCATTGATGGCTTTCACTATGGATGAATTCTGGTCCGCTCCGATGACGCGTGCTCCGGCCTCTGCGAAAAGGCATGCTAGAGGCAAACCCATCCAGCCCAGCCCCACCATCTCGACCGTGAAGAGTCCCGCCTTCAGTTTCGATGGGATCTCGTCGGGGGTCGTCGCCATGAGTTCTGAGGGCGCCATCCAAAAACACCGGAGCGTACCCTCGAATGAAACACGTACTTGGCTTAAATCTTATGTTACCGTCAGGAAGTATCATGGGTCCGTATTTTGCCAAGAGTCTTCTAATACTGAGACGAAGGACATGCAGTACAAATGCCACGGGTAGCCTACGATGAGAATCTGGATCGACGTATTGACACCGAAACAGGCAAATCTGTTCTCAGTCCTAGTCACCAGACTCGTAGCACGTGGGCATGACGCTTTTGTGACCACCAGGCACTACAGGGAAGTCGAACAGCTTCTTCAGATACGCCACACAAGTGCAACGGTCATCGGAAGGCACGGCGGTGCGGATCTATCCACAAAACTTGCTGAGAGCTCGAAGAGGATCACTGAACTCGCGGGATTCGTGGAACACAGGATTCCTGATATCGCGATCTCCTATTGTTCACCTGAAGCTGCAAGAGTCGCATATGGGCTTCGTATCCCCCACTACTCCATTTGCGATTCTCCACACGCCGAGGCGGTTTGCAGGCTCGCGCTTCCGTTGTCAAGGAAGCTGTTCACTCCAAGAGCAATTCCCAAGAACGCGTGGAAACGCTACGGTGTGGGTTCACTCGACATAGTTCGATACAATGCCTTGGACCCTGCGGTGTGGATTCGAGAATATGTTCCAGAATTGGATTTCACGGGCGTGTCACATCTCGATGGGGAGAAACCAATCGCCCTCCTGCGACCCGAAGAAGAATACGCATCATATCTTCAAACCGCGTCATTCAAGAGGAGCATCATCACGCAACTGGCCCATTCGCTCAGTGAGCTAAGCATCCGGGTTATCGTGCTACCTCGATATGAGCAGCAAGTCGAAATGCTAACAAGGGAATTGGCTGGCGTGGCATCCGTTCTGCCAAGCGTGGTTGATGCTCTCGGACTACTATCGCGGTGTTCGGTCTTCATTGGTGCGGGAGGGACCATGAGTGCAGAAGCGGCACTAATGGGAGTTCCAACGATCAGCTGCTATCCTTCTGCGCCAACATATGTGGACAAGTTCCTGTTCAAGCTCAGACTTGCCGAGAGAGTCTTGTCCGTTGACAGGGCAGTCGCAAGGGTTCATAGCGTCTTGAACGACCCCAAACTCGCGATTCGTCAAAAACAAAGGGCAGGCCGTGTGTTAGTCAAGATGGAAGACCCATTACGCGTCATTATGACTCATCTCGGCCTCTGAGGGTCACGGATCGCCAGAAGTACCAGTCAGCGATCGCTTTCACGCCCCGAAGCCAAGAATAAGCTAGTGCCAGAGCAAGAAGCACTCTCAGAACATCTACGACTATCGGGAATCCTGTCATGGAATACGGTAGGATGAAGAACGTCGCTCTCACGATCAGGGAGACTCCGAAGATCACAGAGAGAGAGACGAAAATCGCGAGCGCAGAGAGAGCAACAATCCTCATGCTATCACACCTCGACAAAGAAAAACGCGAAAATGGCGAGCGCGCATGACACGACAGTCAGCACCTGCATGACGCTGACGATCTGCCGCTCAGACATGGGGCCCTCAGCGAGGATCAGCCTCGTGAGAGTCACAGGGGCGCCCTTCTCTTCAGTCGCTTCTAGCAGCCCGTCGTTTCTCAATTTGACCGGACGAGCTTTGATCTCACGTCTTTCATACAACCGGCCGACGGATGCAAGACCATAGAATGCGTTCATTATGTACGGCACGAGCGCGACAACTGTGACCAACTCAACTCGTCCGATTATGGCAATCGCGCCGACCGCAGCCCCGCAAGCTAGGCTTCCCGTATCCCCTCCGAAGACGCGTGCTGGGTATCGGTTGAACAGGTAGAACGCAAACAGAGAACCAGACAATGCTAAGGCCAAGCCCATGGCTGTCGTCTTGCCAGCAAAAGCAAGAACTCCGGCAAGCGTAAGCGAGACTATCGTGAGAGTTCCGCTCATAGAACCATTGAAGACATCGAGCATGTTTACTGCGTTTGCCGTCACTGGAATCGCGACCACGATGAGCATCGGGTACAAGATTGTCAACCTGAGGGCGCCGATGAGCGGAAAGATGGGGTGAGGGTCGTACGTGCCTAGGAGAAGAATCGGAACTGCTGCAAGCATTGTCAGGGCCGGTTTCACCTTTGAGCTCAATGGTCGAACGTCGTCGACGACACCAATTACACCGGCGATCACTACGGTTCCCAGAAAGGCAATGATATCTGGCGAATGTCCACCGACTAGCTCCAACGAAAACAGACCTGCCGCAAGACCAGCTATGACTGAGAGCCCGCACATCTGAGGGATCTTTGGTCCATCGAGCTTGTGAACGTCGATCCCTACTATGCCTCGATGCTTGAGCCAGGACGCAAGAGGTGGGATCGTTAAGTACGTAACTGCAAAGGCGACCACGGAGGCCGTCAGAGCCGTGCCGACTGTGAAGACGTCAAGCATCACGATTCTTCTCTTTGATAATGTCCGCAATCATGGTCTTATATTGATCAGCCAAGTTTCTCGCGGCTTCCACGGTCTTTCCTTCGGCCATGACTCTGAAGATTGGTTCTGTCCCACTTGGCCGCAGCAGGACGGAGGTCCCGTCCTCGAACATGACCTTCACGCCGTCGATAGTCTCGGGGTTGTGATTGCTCGTGCGCTCGCGCAAGCTGGCAAGAACCAGTTTCTTCAGGTGATTCGGGCAGGGTACCTTCTCCTTGGAGAGCTGATATGTGGGCAGAGCCGATAGGAGTTCCGAGAGGGGTTTTCCAGCTTTCGCGACTATGTCCGCGATGAGTGCTGCAGCCATGGATCCGTCTCGAACTGGGATGTGCGGCGCGTAGAATATGCCGCCGTTTTCTTCTCCGCCAAGATCGGCGCCTAGCTCTATCATCTTATGGGAGACGTCGACGCTTCCCACCTTCGTCCAGACGATATTTCCGTGACGCGAGTCTGCAATCTCCTTTATTGCCCTCGAGGAGCTGACCGGTGTCACTATTGTGCGGCCGGGGTTCGCCGAGAGGTAATTGTCGGCGATCAATGCGAAGCTCCTGTCGCCCCAATGTGCCTCACCTGTCTCATCCACGAATATTGCCCGGTCTCCGTCACCATCGAGTGCTACACCAAAATCAGCGCCCGACGATTTCACTAGGCTCATGAGCGAGCCGATCGTGTCTGGTCTAGGCTCAGAAAGCCTTCCGGGGAACCTTCCATCTACATTTGCGTTGATCGTGACGACTTTGCAATCGAGTTCCGACATGAGCGTTGGCGTCGTAAGTGCTGAGACACCGTTTCCTGGATCAACGGCCACCTTCAAATTCCTGCACCGTATCTTCTCGAGATCGACCTGTTTCTTGATCGAATCGAGGTACTCGCGAAGTCCCGCCCCCGTTTCTTCTACTACGTCGCCTACGCGGTTCCAATCGGGCCTTTTCCAAGATCGTGTGAAGTATATCTTCTCGATCTCAAGCTCTTCCTCCCGGTCTGTCTCCACACCGTCTGACTTGATTGTCTTGATTCCATTGTACTCAGGCGGGTTGTGACTCGCAGTGACCGCGATCCCCCCCTCAGCCTTCCAAGCTCGTGTCAAGAAATCGATCATCGGGGTCGGAGCCTGACCGATATCGTACACCTTGCATCCAACCGAAGCAAGTCCGCCCATGGCCAAGTTACGGAAGGCTGGGCTGCTCGTGCGACCGTCACAGCCCACGACCATTCTGCCTCCTTTGAAGAAGGTCCCGATGGCTTGGGATAGCTCTGTGACCAGCTCAAGCGTCAGCTCCTTGTTGACAACGCCTCTGACCCCGTTGGTGCCGAAGAGACGCCGTTCATCCAATACTTCTGTCATTTTACACAACATGCCCCGAATTCAAGATGTCCTCATTGATCTCCCTGTGAGGATGAATATACACATCGCGCGTCACACGGACATTATCGTGAATCGTTACGTGACTTGAAATCACCGATCCCTTCTGTATCACAACTTCCCTCCCTATTCTAACCGAGTCCCCTACTACAGCTCCCTCAATCGAGGAGTTGCTGCCTACCTCAGCGTTATCGAAGATTATGGTCTCTACGACATTCGCCTTTTCGCCGATTCGTACATGGCGACCAATGATTGCACGGGGGCCCACGTTCGCTCCGTCCCCCACAGTTGTGTGATCACCGATGAGCCCAGGGTAGGTGAGCTTTGCTGACTTGGCGACTCTAGCATCCTCTCCGACGATCACGCTGCTGGGTGCTCTGTTCTCAAGTACCATGAAGTTGGCTTTCCGGAAGTCGTCGATATTCCCGATATCGAACCAGGTTCCCGAGTGTACATATCCGAATAGTCTTCCCTCGTTCGCAAGGGCAGGAAAGACTTCGCGCTCAATTATGACCTTTCGCCCTAAGGGAATGCGTTGAACTGCCGCCGGTTCCAACAGATACGTGCCAGCGTTGATCAGCTTGCTCGGGGCCTCGGCCAGTCTTGGCTTCTCCACGAACTCCCGTATCCTTGAATATTCGTCCATTCTCGCAACCCCGAAACGTGTCGGATCATCTACCTCGTGCAATGCGATAGTTGCGAGGGCGCCACTGGATTCATGCACCTTCCTCATGGCGTCTATGTTGATCTCCGCAAAGATGTCGCCGTTCATCGCCAGCAGCGTCTCCTTTCTGCCATAGTATTTGCGTGCGAATGCGATCGGCCCCCCGGTGCCAAGAGGTTTTGGCTCAAGAGAGTACGTGATCTTCACCCCGTGATATTCTTCCCCGAAGTGCTCTCTCAGTTCATCAGCGAGATACTTCACTGCTAGAATGACTTCGTCTACACCAAAGGATGACAAGTGATCGATCGTCTGCTCGAGGACGGGCCTGCCACCTACGGGAAAGAGGAGCTTTGGAAGTGCATAGCTTAGGGGTCGGAGCCTAGTAGCATATCCCCCAGCCAAGATCAATGCTTTCAGTTCGCAGCACCACAATCAAGCCATCGAAACTAATGTTCGCCGAGCATACACGATGGGACGAAATAGGGTTTGAGGAGAATCTGCACTTTAAAGCTACGTTTCCTTGTCAACTGCAGTCTCTGGGGCAGAATGAGCATCGTCCCCTTTCGGCCAGATTCCAGATGCCCAGTGTGTTGCTACACCTGCTACGAGGAACGCAGAAATCAAGAGCCGTGTCCAAACGCTCGACCCTCCTCTGAAGAGGCGCTTGATGCCCTGCCATGACTCAGATGTGTGCTCAGGAGCACACAACTGATGTCGCCAAGGTCCAGCTGACGTGGGTCCATTCGCTTTTCCAGGCTTACTCTTCAGCACCCGGGGAAACGTCGCGTTCCCGTCTGGTTTGTCTAAGGCGGTTTGTGGTGTCCCGCGGAACGTAGCCTCAAGCCTATGCATCCTAAGAGTATGCGAAGAAGACCTGGCAACACTTTGGAGGACACGTGAGGAATCGAAGCACCGGGCGTAATAGATAGTCATAATAGCGGAGTTCTCATGAGAGAATGATGAGTGGCGAATCCGATGAGTAGCAAACGTCGAACTGTCCCTCTTGCTTCAAGACTGGCGGCAACGATCTTGGCTGGTGCAATATGGTTCGCGTTTGTCGTGCTGTATCTTGCTTTCTATGCAGGGAACTTAGACTTGTGGCAGAGGACAGCGGTATTCCTCGCCTCTGGCGTCCTAGTCGGAGCGGTGATTGCTGTCTTCTGGGTGACGTACGGGTTCAAGGCCTTGGAATCTTCAGAAGACTGAACTCTTTCACCGAGCGCTGACCGGGACAGCGTAGGTCCTCCCTTATCATAACACTTTGTGGCACGAGCATGGGTGGCTGAGGTCGGCGAAGAACAATAAGTGCTGATGTGACTGTCGCCAGAACCAGAAGCATAGGTGATGAATAATCTGGCGAGTCGATGGCACTGCAGTGTTGGCAGCGTGAACACTCATTAGCATCGATTGCAAGTAGAAGCTTGACCTACCGATCAGACTCCCGGTGTCATTAGGTGGTAGTTGGGGTTGAAGAACCGCGCATGTCATGGTCCCTCACCTGAGAGAAACCACCAAGGGGCTTACACATTGATCATTCGATCGGACCAATCACGCAGGATCACAGTCGGCAGACATCTGTCCGTTGTACTCGGACGAGGCCTTTACCTCTATACTGGTTCTGCCTTAGGCCGGGGCTCAACCTCCCTGGAATGGAGGCTCAGCCGCCATCTGAGTCGAGAAAAGAAGGATTTCTGGCACATAGATCGGATCCTTTCATCCGATTCGGCGTGCTTGGTCTCAGCAATTTTCGCGAGGACCAAGACCAGAGTAGAATGCAGGGTAAACACTGCGCTTCTTAGGGATTCTAGTATCAGAGTACTGGTCAATGGAATAGGCTCCTCAGACTGCAAGTGCGAGTCTCATTTTCTCATGGCAAGGTGCGGATTAGATGCTCTGCAGCGGAAGGTCAGATCTTGCTACGCAAGTCTAGGCTTTCGCCCATATGCGTTGAAGGATCTTGGAACCCACGGACTATGCGAGTTCACAGCAAAACCAGAGGGGCTGAAGTCGAGAATCATCGCAAGACGGATTCGAACGCGCTGATCAAATCCCTATCAATGGACACCAAGAAGATGTGCCTCAGGGTCGTTCCCTCCAGAAGGTGTTTTCTGATGGCGCGGACCATTGTTTGAGCTGCATCGTTAACTGGGACTCCTCCCACTCCCGTCCCCATGCCCGGAACTGCAATGCTTGAGAGTCCCAGGTTTCTTGCAACTCTGAGTGCAGCGGAAGTGGCTTTCTCAACGCTCTCCAAATCTGTGCTCATCGCTGGTAGCGTCATTGTGGGTGCATGGATCACATACCGTGCAGCCAGTTTTCCTGCATTGGTCGCTGTCGCATCACCGATCCCAATTGGTGCCCTTTGGAGCGCCTCTTTCTCGATTGTTGGGCCTCCAGCTCGTCTGATCGCTCCAGCAACGCCACCACCCATGATCAATCGGCTGTTTGCGGGGTTAACGATAGCCTCCACTTGAGATTGCGTAATGTCGCTCCCGAACAGTAGTGATGACAACATCCCCAATCTTGTACTCAGTCAACGGTCGTCCCAAGCTATCTAGCCAGCCCGGCGGATTACACTTGTGTCGACCCGGCTGAGAGGTGCTCCGGTGCCCGTGGGCATGATTCCCCGAGTAGTGGACGACGAGTCAACAGGGTTCGATAGTTGACGGAGGCTTGGACGAGATTGCATACGTGACCCACGTCACGTCCTTGACTTCATTGGTTATCCTGTTGCTTATCCGCGAGAGAACGTCCTCTGAGACACGAACCCAGTCCGCGGTCATACCGTCGACCGATTCGACGATTCGGACCGTAACAATGTGTCCAAGCTTTCGTTCGTCGCCTAACACTCCGACCGCAAGGTCGTCACCAATCATAGCGAACGCCTGCCAAACTCTTTCATAGACGCCCTCATCTCTCAGTTCTGACTCGACAATGTCGCTAGCTTCACGGCATATCGTGAGCTTCTCCTCATTTACTTCGCCGAGAATTCTCACGGCCAAGCCGGGCCCGGGGAACGGATGTCTGGCAGTGATCGCTGTTGGGATCCCGAGGGAGGATGCGACCTTTCGCACTTCGTCTTTGTAGAGGAGTCTCAAGGGCTCAATCAACTTGAATTTGGTCCATTCGGGAAGCCCGGCAACGTTGTGATGAGTTTTGATTCTTGAGGCAGGGCTTCCCGTGTGAGCGCTCTCGATTACATCGGGATAAAGCGTGCCTTGAGCAAGCCACTCGAACTTGCCGTGTTCATTGGCGACTTCAGTGAAAACGCGGACGAACTCCTCTCCGATGATGATTCTCTTCTGCTCTGGGTCAGCTATTCCTTTCAGACGTCTCAGGAATCTTTCGGACGCTTCCACGTGGACGGTCTTGAGCTTCATGCGCTCGAGGATATCCCGCACCCGCTCGGGCTCCCCTTTCCTCATGAGTCCATGGTCAACGAAAATGCACATCAGCTGGTTCCCAACAGCCTCATGGACAAGGGCTGCGGTTGTTGTTGAATCAACTCCTCCGCTGACTGCGCAGAGAACACGCTCTTTCCCTACCTTACGTCTGATCTCAGCAATCATCTCCTTTGCGAAAGGAGCCACCTTCCATGTCGGCCGGCATTTTGCAACTTCGAAGAGAAAGTTCCGGATTATCTCCGTCCCTCGGGCTGTGTGGACAACTTCTGGGTGAAACTGCACACCATACAGCAAACGGCTCCTACTTCTGATTGCTGCGTACTTGGTATGTTCTGAGTGCGCAATTGCTTCAAAACCGTCAGGAAGCTTCGCTGCGGAATCGGAGTGGCTCATCCAGCATACGGTATCATCTGGAAGTCCCTTGAAAAGGTCGGCATGCCCATCGAAGTGAACGGTGGTCCGTCCGTATTCCTGCATTGGCGGACGCTCGATCTTTCCTCCAAATAGATCGACCATCAGTTGGAGTCCATAGCAGATGCCGAGCACTGGAATGCCGAGATTGAACACTCCATCTTGACATCTCGGCGCGTTCGGATCATTCAAGCTGGCTGGACCGCCTGAGAGTACTATTGCTTTCGGCGTCTTCGTGAGAATCTCATTGACTTCTATGTTCCAAGGCAGGAGCTCGGAGTAGACTTCGCATTCCCGGATCCGTCGGGCTATGAGGTGGGAGTATTGTCCGCCGAAATCAAGAACGACCACGGCGTCCTGAGACTTCTGTGACACTATAAATCTCCAACCAAGATTGACACTGATTGCTTAGTCTGCCAAGAAACTTATAACTGAATGTTTAGGCGGTTACGATCCTAGCCGAATACGGCCGAATAATCGAAACACGCTATTCCTTGTCTCATTCCTTACCGTTTTCTGTCACCACGTCGATCTCGTCTCGGTGCCGTCTATAGCGATGTGCTATGCGTTATCCCATCATCGATAACGAGGAGACGATGACTCGGATAACCGTAACATCGGCGAGGCGAAATTGAAACCACGGGATGAATACGGCGAGACGATGACGTGGATAATAGCCTATCAAAGATCGTCCGGTATGTGTGGTTGCAGGGTAGGGCAGGGGCGAATGCACTCAATCTCAGGCGTGTTAAATACGAAGTGAGCGCAAGATTCGTCCATGAATCAGTCAACCGTACTTCGCATTCTTGGCATCGTCATCGTAATCGCCCTTCTTCTGCTCGTGATTGTTCTCCATTTGGTTGGTGCTGAAAATCTGATTCAATCAGCGACAGAGCTGCTCTTGATTTTCATAAGCATTGTTGGCACTGTTGCTTTTCAGTTAATGATTTGGCCCCAACGATTCCTTCCTCAACCTGCGGTTGTGCCTCAACAGGTCGAACGAGAACCTAGTTCCGTCGAATCTTCTAGACCCGTCGCGTCGAATATTGAGCCTAAACATGAAGCCCAGATTCCTTCAGAGTTTGAAATTGCTAATTGTCTGAATTGTGGTAGTAAGTGGCCGGTTCCGCCTCTTAACGAACTTGGGAAGAACATCTTGACAATAGGGGACTTGTATTACGAGAAAGACTTACCACGAACTGTTACTTGTCCAAAATGTGGGATGCCAGCCACAGTCAGTGCTCAGTCGAAAATCACATCTCAGGTTCTACCGAAACGGGAAACGCTTCAGCGAGGTTTGAACGAACTCTCAATTCTCAATGAAGCGCAAGGGTACTATCCTTCCACAGTTTCTACGATAGCCATCTCGAACTTGGCAAGACTCGACCATCAAAAGGTGCTTGAAATATGTCGTGATCTAGGCGCAAGAGAATTACTGGAAGTGAAAGAGATGAACGGACACGCTCTTGTTCGGATAACCTCACGAGGACAGAAAGCTAAGTGAGGCGGGTTAGCTTCCGGTGTCTTTTCTCTTGAAGTATTCTCCTAGTACGGCTCTCACTGTTTCGGGGATGGATTGTCCTTTTCGACGCACGCGCACCAACACGCGCCGATACGGGCCAGACGGACCGCGTGAAACGATAACGAGGAACCGACACCGAACGACGACGCCGATAACGAGAAGGCGAGCGCGCGATGGTTCGGTTCAATCATCTTCGTCCGCTGAGCCGGCAGACTCAGGGCCGACATAGTATGGTTTAGGAATCATGAGCATCCAGAGCGCGACAATCGTGAGCAATCCGAACACGTCCGACAAGATCCACACCGGCCAAGGACACAACGGCCGCGCCGGAGTGCCTCTTGCTAGGCCTATCTCACCAAGAATCACGGTCCCACCCGCTAGTTCAAGGAGAAATGGTTTGAGCAAATAGCCAAGCTCATCGCGAACGCATTCAAAGAATTGGGTGAGGGGGATTGGAAAGAAAACGGTCAGGAGAGCCCAGCCGCCCGTGAGAATCCCCGCGGCGACGATGTACGGTTTCTCGATGGATGGTAACTCGCTAGGGGACACCGGCACGCAAGAAAATACCACATTGCTGTGCCATAATGCGTAGTGCACTATTGAGACGGCGTTCATCAGAACATAGACTCCCGACCCAAGGATCACCACCAAGAATAGATCGTAGCCGGCTCTGTAATTCTCGTCACTATGCATCACATCATCTTGATTTGAGATGCCGATGTCGATCGACTTGTAGAGCAGCAGTACGCTTCGAAAGGCGGTTAACGCCACCGCCGAGATCAACAGCCCCGCTAGAACTGTTCCGAGAATCGGTTCCTGCCTTTTCATCAAAGAAACAAGCGTATTATTGATAGTCGGAGCATAGGCGATAAGGAGTGCCACAATAATGGATTCCGCGGTCATGAGCGCAGTTACATTCCCTTTGTCCGCCAACTGCACCACGCTCCGGTCTGGTTCGGATGATCCTCGAATCCTAGCCAGAAACGACCGCCGGCAACTAGTTAAAATCTATCATGAAACCTTACCCGTTCACAAGGGCTCGCTGAGAACCGCCTTTCCCTACCCCTTCAGGACTACCGCTCCACAACACGCGAATGCGACGAGACGGGAAAGACGGAGGGAACCTAGTCTTAGGTCAGCTCTGCTAGAGAAGGAGCAGGTTGTCCCTTCGCAAGGTTCTGGAGAAGCTGATCGAGTGCTTCGATTGCGCTGTCGTATTCCCTGACCTCTTTCAAAAGCACATAGCCGCCAGCAAGGACGCTCATAACCCAGATCAGCACGCCCACAAGCAAGGGCAACTGCTTAGACAAGACAGCGCCGAGTGCGAAAACTAGGACGCCTAGAGCCAAAGCAATGAAAATGTTGTAACTCATCTCCAAGCTCGACTCATAGTGTTGCGCGGCAACTTGCAGCTTGAATAACTCTCGATCCTGATCCATGTATCTCAGCTCCAACGTGAGTTCGTAAAGTTCGTATTTCTCACTTGTGACAGCAATAGCCGCGCAAAACGCGTTACCGTTCGCTCTGTCCTTTTTGAGTCGCTTAGAATACGCTTTTTCAGTCAGTGCATGGTATCTATTGAAGTGTGAAATAGAGATGGAACCTCTCAAACCACCCGAAAACATGCCCGTCAAACCAAGAGCGATCAGGCACGTCGTTGTCGTCCACTGCAATTTCGGGCAGACCGACGCCATGGTAGTGTTCTACGCTCAGGGAAACGTGGACAAGGAAATATTCTGTGAGAACAAGGGGTGTACAAAGAGGCTGAATATACCTGAGAAACGAATGGCGTTAGGAAAAGAGATCGAAATACGACAAGAATGTTGGCTCAATGAAGGTTACAGGAATTTCATAGACTAGCAAGGTCACTATTTGTTGACAGGTCATGAATCGTAATACGGACGCAGAAATGACCTCCGTCCTCGCGTTATCGGTGACGGTGTTCGGTTCAAGAGCCCGTAGGGATTGACCGAGTTATCGATGACGAGACCGTAACTAGGACGATGATGCGGAGAGGCGTTTTCGCAATTCGGCTATCTCGGCCGTACGCGCTTCGTCTTGCGCGATCAGTCGTGCCATTTCTTTCAATGCCTCTGCATTTACCTCCTCGATTCGTTTCTCAAATGCTCGCTTCTGTGTCTCCAAATCACTTACCGTCACGGGTGCTGCCGCGTTCCATAGCTTCGCCAATTCAGCCGCGACATATTCTTCGTCTTCGCCGCCATCTGGCTAGCGCTCAGGGTACGAGAATAACCAAAGCCGCACTATTCTCCGCAAACCTAAAAGGAGAACCCGTTTATTCGTCAGAGCTTGGCGCGTTCGGTTGAGAGACGATCATCGGTTAGCCTATTTGGGTGCCGCCCAATTACACCACTATAGGTAATCGAAGCGGATAGGTCAATTGGTTTCGGAAGAACAAATAGGAAAAGGCTTTGGCGCTCTCAAACTCTCGCGTCCCTGAAACACTGTTCAAGGGGCCCGCCATATGGCCGATCTTGGGAAGAAGCCCTCGCAGCAACGCTCCGAAAAGAAGGTTCGGTCCACGAAACAACAGAAGGAAGAGAAGACTGTCCAAGCAGCAGAACCGCAGGCTGTCTCTGAACCACAAGTGGATCAGGAGGGGAAGATTGCTTTTGATGAGGTCGTTTCGCTCAGAGAGCAGCTCAGGCAGGAACAGGACAAGTCGAAGGAGCATCTCAACAAGCTTCTATATGCTCAAGCAGACTTCGAGAATTACCGGAGACGCCTCGACCAAGAAGTGGAGTCCAGAATTGATGCTGGGAAGGCGCGGCTGATTCAGAGCTTGCTCGGAATTGTTGACGAGTTGGAGCTGGCGCTGAAAGCCGCAAGGAATGTCGAATGCGCAAGCGCCGTGGCAGAAGGTATTGAGATCGTGTTGAGGAAGTTCCGTGATCTGCTTGCCGGTGAGGGCCTATGTAGGATCGAGTCGATCGGTAGGAAGTTTGATCCAACGTTGCATGAGGCCGTTGAACGTGTTCCCTGCGACGAGAAGGAAGAAGGAATGGTCGTGGAGGAGGTCAGGGAGGGCTATACTTTGAAAGGAAAGCTGATCAGGCCGAGTATTGTTAAAATTGCGGTTCCGCATATCGCGGAATCCGTTAATCCGAAGCCTGTTGAGGGTGAGAAGACTTGAGCGGTTCAGGACAACCTGTTAAGGAGAAGATACTGGGAATCGACCTTGGCACCACCAACTCTGCGGCAGCCATTATGGAGGCTGGCCGACCTACCGTCATTCCCAGCGCGGAAGGGCCGACGATGGCAGGAAAGATGTTCCCGTCCGTCGTTGCGTTCACAAAAGACGGACAGTTGCTTGTTGGCGAGCCAGCAAAAAGACAAGCTACCGTAAACCCGGAAGGAACTGTGTTTGAGATCAAGCGGAAGATGGGCACGGACTACAAGATTTCTATCTATGGAAAAGAATACACGCCTCAACAGATTTCTGCGTTTGTACTTCAGAAGATCAAGCGTGATGCCGAGACCTTCATGGGAGGGTCGGTCAAGAAGGCTGTGATCACGGTCCCCGCTCACTTCAATGACAATCAAAGGCAGGCAACGAAGGACGCCGGCGAGATAGCTGGACTTGAGGTTGTTAGAATAATCAACGAACCGACCGCCGCCTGCCTTGCTTTCGGGTTGGATAAGCTTGAGAAGGAGATGAAGATCCTTGTCTTCAGCTTTGGCGGCGGCACACACGACGTTACGTTGATGGATTTTGGAGGAGGCGTCTTTCAAGTCCTAGCCACAAGCGGAGACACCAAGACAGGAGGCGCTGACATTGACAACGCCGTCGTGGGATATCTGATTGATGAGTTCAAGCGACAGAGCGGGATCGATCTCAGTACCGACAGGATGGCGATGACTCGGCTGAAAGAAGCAGCTGAGAAAGCGAAGATCGAGCTTTCAACGCTCGTGACCACAGACGTGGATCTGCCATTCATAATGCAGGACAAACATCTCCATTTCACGTTAACTCGGGCTAAGTTGGAGGATCTTGCTCTCCCAATCGTCGAGCGGATCAGAGCGCCAATAAAAAGGGTGATCGAGGACGCGAAGCTGACCCTTGGCGATGTTAACAAGATAATCCTAATCGGCGGGCAGACTCGGATGCCCCTTGTCCGCAAGTTCGTCGAAGACACATTGGGCAAGACTCCGGAGAGAGGAGTTGACCCCATGGAATGCGTCGCTGTGGGTGCTGCGATCCAAGGAGCGGTCCTCTCGGGAGAGGTCAAAGATCTTCTCCTGCTCGATGTTACCCCCCTTTCACTCGGCGTCGAGACGCTCGGGGGCATCTTCACCAGAGTGATGGAGCGGAATACCACGATTCCAACAAAACGAAGTCAGGTCTTCTCCACCGCCGCGGATTTCCAGACGAGCGTAACCATTCATGTGCTTCAGGGCGAACGGAGTATGGCGAGCGATAACGTGTCGCTTGGAATGTTCAACCTCGTGGGCATACCGCCAGCTCCCAGAGGCGTACCGCAGATCGAGGTCACATTTGACATTGACGCAAATGGAATACTGAACGTGTCCGCAAAGGACCTGGGAACTGGAAAGGAACAGCGCATTACGATTACTGCGTCCACAAAGCTCTCAGACAAAGAGAAGGAACGAATGGTGAAAGGCGCTGAGGAATTCGCTGAGGAAGACAAGAAGCGAAAGGAAGAGGCAGAGGTCCGGAACAATGCGGATTCTCTGATCTACACAACGGAAAAGACCAAGAAGGATCTTGCGGAGAAGTTAACAAAAGACCAAATGGAGAGACTTGATGGGGCGACTAACGAGCTGAGGAAGGCGATCGCAGGCAAGGATGTCGACCTCATCAAGACGAAAAGTGAGGCCTTGTCAAAGATTCTGCAAGAAGTGGGAACGGCCGTATATCAGCAGGCTGCCCAAGAAAGGGCCAAGACCGAGCAGACAACCTCAGGTCAGCCTGCTCAAGGCGAATCTGGAAAGAAGGTTGTTGATGCAGAATACGAAGTCAAGGACGAGAAAAAGTGAAACCTGATTGAGCAGGGCGACAACGGCTGAGAGCGCTTGAGTAGACGCGACTACTACGAGATTCTAAACGTTTCTCGTAATGCAAGCAAGGACGACATCAAAAGCGCGTACAGAAAGCTTGCGCTTCAGTACCACCCTGATCGTAACAAGTCACCAGAGGCCGAAGGCAAGTTCAAGGAGATCTCGGAAGCATACGCGATCCTCTCAGACGACGAAAAACGAGGGCAGTACGATCAGTTTGGCCACGCAGGAATCGATAGTCGATACTCGCGAGATGATATCTTCAGGGGAGTCGATTTCGGAGAGATCTTCAGGGACATTGGATTCGGATTTGGCGGCTTCGATAGCATCTTTGATCGCCTCTTCGGTGGCGGAGGAGGACGTAGCGTATCGCGCGGACTAGACCTGAGATATGATGCCACCATTTCGCTCGAAGAAGCCTACTCCGGCGTGAAGCGCGAGATCGAAGTCCCACGAACTGAAGCCTGCCAGATTTGTCGGGGGACTGGTGCAAGGGCAGGAACAAACCCAAGACGATGCCCGAAATGCAACGGCGCCGGGCAAGTGCAACATGTCAGGGAAGCGGGCTTTGCACGATTTGTAAGTATTCAACCGTGCAGCGTCTGTCGCGGCAGAGGAACTGTCGTTGATTCTCCTTGTGGGGAATGTAAAGGCACAGGTAAAGTGCGCAGAACTCGGAGAATTTCGATTAAGATTCCACCGGGAGTTGATACCGGCAGTAACCTGAGATTGGCTGGAGAAGGAGAAGCTGGCGAGGCTGGAGAGTCACCCGGTGATCTCTACGTAGTCGTGCATGTGAGGCCACATGCATCACTGCAGAGAGACGGAAACGATCTCATCTTTCACACAGAACTTGGGTTCACAGACTTGGCTTTAGGAAAGGAGATCGAGGTTCCCACACTCGGAGGCACGGCGAGAGTGAAGGTCCCTCCGGGAACTCAGCCTGGAACGGTTCTCAGATTGAGGGGAAAGGGAATGTCCGGAACTCGTGGGAGCAGAGGTGACGAGCTCGTTGAGATTCTGATTCGGATTCCGACGAAGTTGACGAGCCGACAGAAGGAATTGTTGAAGGAATTCTCATCGCTAGAGGACTCATGATGCTTCCCTCGATGTTTCTTGCGAGAAGACTCGTCTGCTCGCCATGTGGGGAATTAGTCGTTGAGCGCGACTGAGAAGAACCGGTTATCGTTAGCTGCCTGATTGAGTGTTCCAACAATCGGAATGTGCTCGCCGCAACTCAAGCAATTGTTGTCTTTGTCCATGTACCAGCCAATTATGTCGAATCCGTATCTCTTGACGACTATGGAGCCGCATCCTGCACAGTACGTGTTCTCAAGCGGGTGTCCTGGAACGTTGCCGACATAGGCGTACTTGAGCCCCTCAGCCTTCGCCACTTCATGATGTCGCTCAAGTGTCTCGACAGGTGTTGGTGGCAACTGATTCAGCTTGAAGTCAGGATGGAACCTGAGGAAATGCGTTGGGATATCCGGGCCAAGGTTCTCATAGATCCAGCGGGAAAGCTTTCGCGCTTCCTCAAGGTTGTCGCCAATTTCTGGCACGATCAGATCTGTGATTTCTATGTGAATCTTAGCTTTCTTTAGGCCTAGGAGTGTCCGATAGACTGGCTCCGCGTCAGGAATCCCCACGTTGTGTCGAAGGAAGTTGGTTTCTCCGTTACCCTTGAAGTCCACCGTTATTGCATCGAGGAAATCACTCAACATCCTCACCCCCTCTGGGGTGGCGTATCCGTTCGAAACGAACGCGTTGCGGAGTCCTCGTTTGCGCGCAAGAATCCCAACGTCCCGCGCAAACTCAAGAAAGATAAGTGGTTCATTGTAGGTGTACGCTATGCTCTGGCATCCATACTGTTCAGCCAGACGTACAATCTGTTCGGGTGTTGCGTTAGTCCCTTCCACGGCTCGCCTCTGGCTCATGTCATAGTTCTGGCAGTAGGCGCAAGCCCAGTTACAGCCAGTTGTCGATATTGAGAAGATCCTAGATCCAGGCATGTAGTGCGTCAGCGGCTTCTTCTCGATTGGGTCAACATGACTAGCGGCGATCTTACCGTATGCCAGTAAGTACAGCTTACCTTTCAAATTCTGACGGATGCCACAGAACCCTATCTTGCCTTCCGGAATGTTGCAGTAACGGGCACAAGCAGTACACCTAATCCGGCCTCCTGCAAGCTCCTCACAGAGTTGAGCTTCCGTTGCCATCCATCTTCTAGGCACACCGAGCAGGGGGGTAATACAAAAACATCGAGGTTGACAGTTAGCTGACCCATTGAACGGCATTGAGTAGTAGTCATCGCGACCTTGTGCACAAGGTATCGGTCGGGATCACTTGAGTTATATAGGATAGAACTGCCTTACGGGACTTGGGGAGCTGGGTGTACCCGGCTGAGAGGACGACTGGAGCCGTCGACCCCGTGAACCTGATCCAGACAATGCTGGCGAAGGGAGCGGAGAATTCTCAGCTGAACGAAGGCTCTCCCAAGAGGAGAGAATGAAACCAACTGGAATGAAATCAAATACTAAGATCCTTAGCGAAGCAGCCGTTGCAGTGGCACTTGCAGGCGTTCTTAACTTCGTGAAGATCTATACCCTGCCTCAGGCCGGATCGATCACCGCGGGAGCCATGGTCCCCGTCCTCTGGTTCGCACTTCGGCGTGGAGCCAAGTGGGGAGTCCTCGCCGGCGTCGTTTTCAGCTTTGTTGTGATGCTAAATCCTGCGGATTTCTACGTTGTCCATCCTGTACAGCTTCTGCTTGATTACCCAATCGCCTTTGGAGCGCTTGGCCTCGCGGGCTTCTTTCAGAAGCACGAGCTTACAGGCGTGGCCGTGGGGATTGGAGGCCGATTCCTCGCCCACTTTCTCTCAGGCCTAATCTTCTTCGCAATCTACGCTCCGCAAGTCTTCCTAGGGCTCAACATCGGAGGCAATGCCTACTCCTATTCTGCGCTTTACAACGGCAGCTTCATGCTTCCCGAGCTTGTGATCAGTCTGCTAGTGATAACTGTGCTCGTCAGAAGAAACATCATTGACCTCTACAAGTAGAACACCAAAATGAAGAGAGCTGCCAGAACATAGGAGCAAAACCGACGGATGAGAATAGTGGGCTGACGAGGAACCAAGCTAAGGTCGTGCAAAAGGCTGATTATCGATCGAGATACCATGGGCTCTTGACTTCAAAGGTCGTTGACAGTGATCATGTTCCTGATCGTCAAGAGAGGGGCTCTGAATCCGTATCTGTGACCAGAACTCCCTTCTCAGTCAGGCAGCTCCTACCAGCAAACGGACGAGACTCTAAATCCATCTTACTTCACCAACAAGTGAGAAAACTGGGATCATCACATGGGAAAGTTGGCGCGGGATGATCTGAAAGGTGTGCTTCGGTGCATCAGAAGCTCCCGGGACGTTCTGGTTCCGCCCCTTCCCGGATTTGATTGCGGCGTTCACAGGCTAGGAAAAGACCGGTGCGTCGTCGTGGCAACTGATCCGTGCATTAATGTTCCAATGGAACATTTCGGCTGGCTTCTGTTGCATTACTCAGCATCGGACATCTCGGTCTTTGGTGCTTCGCCGCAATTCTGCACAATCAATCTGCTTGGGCCTTCTCGAACTCGTCCACGGGTGTTCAGAGACGTCATGAGACAAGTCTGTGCCGCAGCAGAAAGCCTTCACACCACCATCGTCACGGGACACACCGGCGTCTATGACGGGATAGACACACTTGTCGGCGTGTGCACAGCCTACGGATTCCTTCGCACGAGAGACCTGATCACTCCAGCAGGAGCACGACCGGGCGACCTGATCCTCTGTACTAAACCAATAGGTCTGGAGGTCCTGACGAATCTGGCCATCGGCAGGAAGACATTAGCAACGAAACTGTTCGGGTCTGAGAGAACACGTTACCTAGCAAGACGCATTCGAGCGCAATCGTGCGTTCGAGAAGCACAGATGCTCGCCAGAAGCGGTGCCGTCTCGGCCATGCATGATGTCACAGAGGGAGGTCTGGTAGCCGCGCTTGGCGAGATGGCGAACGCCTCCAATGCCGGATTCCTCTTGAACTACCACAGCTTCTACCTGTTACCTGAGCTAGAGACGCTGGCAGAACATTTCGGTCTTTCGAGAAACCAGCTCATGTCCATGTCGTCGACAGGTACGTTGCTGGCAGCAATCCCGCCCAGACGCAAGGAAAGCATTCTAAAGATGCTCGCTGCAAGCGGAGTCCATCCGCGAGTAGTGGGAGCATTCACAAAAAGCAAACAGCGAATCATCAGATACGACGGTCGAGAGACTAGTTTTCCAGCGGATTTCGATGACCCTTATGCTGAGATAATTGCAACCGGCTCATAGACGATCGCCTCGCACATTATGTCTACGCGAGGCTATGCTCGGCCCCTGACCGTGGATTCGTGCTCCGTCGAGGAAGCGAAGGCAAGCTTATCAACGGTGCCAAGAATAGGGCCATTAGCGTTCATCGTGAGGATGGCAAGATTGGATTTCAATTTCACCGAAGAGCAAGAACTCTTTAGACGCACCGTCCGGGAATTCGCGCAGAAAGAAGTCGCTCCAAAGATCCGCGAACATGAACGCAAAGGACAGTTTCCTTGGGACATCTACCGTAAGATGGGCAAAGCCGGCTTGCTGGGACTGAGGTTGCCGAAGGAATATGGCGGCCAAGAAGCCGATGCGACGACTATGGCGATCGCCGTTGAAGAACTCGCCCGAGCCGGTTGGCAGATACCGCTCGGCGACATCATGGCTGAGATTCTATGCCTGCACGGATCAAAACAACTGAAGGACAAGTGGCTGAGGTCGCTCGCGACCGGTGAGAAGATGCTCGGCGTGGCCTCAACAGAGCCAGGCGTAGGCTCGGATGCGGGATCGATTTCGACGCGGGCAGTGAGAAAGGGCGATGAGTATCTGATCAACGGAGAGAAACAATGCATAACAGGCATCAACGAATGTGCCGCATATTGTCTCATGGCGAGGACAGGACAGAGAAGCGATGCAAAAGGAGTCAGCATGCTTCTCGTGGAGACCGATCGTCCGGGGGTCGAGAAGTATCTATTCGACGCGCTTGGCTGGAGATTGTTCACGTTCGGGGGCTTTGTTCTCAAGGACGTGGCGGTACCTGCGAGCAACTTGATCGGAGAGGAAAACAATGGATTCTACTACGTCATGGAAACTTTCGATCTCATGCGTGCATACATCGCACTCTGGACAGTTGGAATGGCCGAGGCCGCGCTCGATGAATCCATAGAATACGTGAAACAAAGGAAGGCCTTCGGAAGCCCAATTGGCAAGTTCGAATCAGTTCAGTTTCGGGTCGCTGAAGGCTACACGACACTTCAGGCAGCGAGGTTGCTCTGCTATAGGACATTCTGGTTGAAAGACAAGAAGAAACCATTCACAAGAGAATCCGCCATGATAAAGTTCTGGGTTCCTCAGGTGTCCTTCAACGTTGTGAACGACTGTATACAGAACCGCGGAGCAGTGGGCTACACAACAGAGACACTAGATGAATACCGGCTGAGAGAAATCAGGGGGTCCATGATTGGCGACGGCACATCCGACATCATGAAAATGATCGTCGCAAGGGAGCTCCTGGGCAGAGAGTTCGTCCCTTATCGATAAGAGGCACAGAAGTTTCATGTTCAAGGTGGTCAGAAAGCCGTAGATGATCTGAGGTTCGACGGGGGGCCCGAGCTGGAACAATGCTGGGATCTTCGCTCACCCAAACGCGGTCGAGCTTTGGACCGGTCACGACGCGAAGATACCTCAGAGCGGGCTACAGGCTGGTAGGTAACCACTCCGGCGTTCAGATCTGTAGATGGACTCGGGCTGCGCTGATGGGGCGCAGGCAATGTTACAAGAGATGGTATGGTGTCCGAAGTCACAGGTGCCTGCAGCTCTCGCCTTCCCTGCAGTTCTGTAACTTGCGTTGCGTCTTCTGCTGGCGTTTCCACACAACTGAACGATTCAAGTCCGAACGCGCTTGGGATCCCCCCGACTTGATTCTGGATGGTGCTATTGAGGCGCAACGGAAACTCCTGACTGGTTTCAAGGCCAATGCGCACGTCACGCAGAAGTTGTTCGAAGAATCGACGAATCCGACAAATGTTGCAATCTCTCTTGACGGTGAGCCCACTCTCTATCCATTCATCGAGCCGCTCGTCCGGGAGATCGCTCGAAGGGGAATGTCTTCCTTCCTCGTGACTAATGGTACTATGCCCAATAGGCTCGAGGAAATGACAGAACACCAGACAGAACCAACAAACCTGTACCTGAGCTTGTACGGCCCCGACGCTCAGACCTACGAGAAGGTGACTCATCCAATGGTTCCTGATGTGTGGCAGAGGGTTCTAGCATCTCTCCGATTGATGGATCGCTTCAAGCACGCCCGAACAATCGTGAGGCTCACACTTGTTAAGGGTCAGAATATGCATAACCCGGCGGGGTACTCGGAACTCGCAATGGAAGCTCTGCCGGACATTATCGAGCTCAAAGGATACAGTTGGCTGGGAGAATCGAAGCAACGGCTTCCGATCAATGCGATGCCATATCAATCTGAGATTAGGGAATTTGCGAAGGAAATCGCGAAGGTCACGGGATATGAACTGGTCGCGGAGGACACGGTGAGCAGGGTCGCTCTCCTTGCACGAGACGCACATGCTGTAGGTCTCTCACTTGACCCGAAATGAGGTTAGATCTCAGAAGTGACGCAGAGCGTTCTTCAATGAGACTTCTTGCAAAGTCCGCCATAGGACACTTGGATGCCCAACAGCTTGCACGCCTAACGAAGGGCGTTGACATTATTGGAGACATAGCGATCCTGAAGGTTCCCGATGAGTTCCAAGGCAGGAAGCATCGTATCGCTGAGAGCTTACTTGACCTTGCGCCTAACCTCCGAGTTGTCCTAGAGCAGATTGCTCCAGTTAGTTCGCAATTTCGGACTCGCAAGCTCGAATGGTTGGCGGGCGAGGACCGGACCGAGACTGTGCACAGTGAGTTTGGGTGCCACTACAGAGTCAACGTAGAGACGACGTATTTCTCGCCTAGACTGAGCCGCGAGCGGAAGCGAATAGCGGACCTCGTCTCCACTGGGGAGTGTATTGTGAACTTCTTCGCTGGTGTGGGATCCTTCTCAATCATGATCGCGAGGCACTCGCACCCGTCGAGGATTTACTCTCTTGACATCAACTCGGCTGCTGTTCGCTATCATGCCATGAATAATGTTCTCAATGGAGTGCAAGATGTGATAAATCTGATCTGCGGGGACGCGAACCGCCTAGTTGCGACCTCACTTGTGGGACGCGCTGACCGGGTCTTGTTGCCGCTGCCGGAACTGGCGTTCGAATCTCTTCCAACCGCCAAGAGCGCGCTTAGGAATGAATGTGGTATGGTGCATTGTTATGCTTTCGTCCACTCAAGTCGAAGATCAGAAGCTGGCAAGAAGGCATTGTCGGAGATTAGACCAGTGCTCGGGCGGATGGGCGTCTTGGGAGAGACTACGGAGGCACATGTGGTCAGAAGCGTGGGTCCCTGTCGCTACCAAGTTTGCCTGGACATATGCCTTCGAGGTAAGAGCGTCATGGGCCTACCGTAGCGTCGCAAACCACTTCTATCCTCGTACCAATGCGCCTGCCGAAGTACCAGACCTCAGCAACGCCACCATATGCTTGGGCCCAAAGCTTGAGGACCTCCCTGTCGCCAGGCTTGAGTCTGCCTCGTCCGCTTTTCACCTGAATCATGCGGACCATCCTGCCCTTTCCTGCGAAAACATCCACAGGCCCGTGGGATGCCGCGCTTCTGCTACAGTACCATCCCTCGAGCCTCAACTTCTTGAGCACTTGGTACTCTCTGCTTCTCCCTCGCGCATACGCAGTGGAGACCATGTCTCACTAGGTGCAGGTAACTGGTTATGACCATTACGGGCGCAGGTTCAAGAATCCGCAATCGTAGGCGTCATGCCCCCCGCTCGAACACAGGCGGGGACTGTTCTAGGACCGTGTATGTTGCCGAATAGCGCAATCAATCTGACAACGGAGTTGATGACTACCTTGCCGGTTTGATACAACAATGACAAATTCGAGGATGTAATGCATTTTAGCAGTCTCGCGTAAGAGTAGCGATGGAGGCCCTGTTTTCATGCGGCCGAAGATTAGGATGGTTCCTTTAGGAGTCACCATACTAGTCTTCATCTCTCTTATTCTCGCGCCGGCGCTCGTAGAAGCACAGACGTACTCCGTTTCATTCACGGTGACAGGACTTCCCATTGGATTGAGAACCCAGTACTACTTGGACGGCGTCCTGAACGGAACCATTGCCGCAAGCGAGACAAAAACTCTGGATCTATCTTCTGGGGGCATGCACACGCTCAGCGTCGACCTGAACGTGGGCGGCGGAAATGGGACTAGGTATCAGTGCGGGGATAACGTCTGGTCATTTAGCGGCGCAGGGCTTCAAACTTTCGTCTACAAGACACAATACTATCTCGAAGTCGTTTCTCTCTACGGGTCACCTTCTGGGAGCGATTGGTACGACGAAGGCACAACTGCTCAAGCGCAGCTAGCCGCGAACATGACTGCCGGGCCCGAAGGGACCAGGTACGTCTTCGTGAAGTGGGAGCAAGACGCCTCTGGGCAGGGAACAGTCTCTGACCCTGTAGTCATGAATAGTCCCAAGAAAGCGGTCGCACAATGGAAGACGCAATACAATCTCCGAATGTCATATGATCCAGTCGGAGTCTTCTCGTCCTCGACTCTCTGGTTCGATGCCGACTCCACCGCAGAATTCGTCGCGCCAGAGGGAACAAATGGAACCGATGCTCGGCAAGTCTTCGTTGAATGGGTCGGCGACTACTCAGGCACTACCGTGCACGGATCGATAAATATGGACGGCCCGAAATCCGTAACTGCGAAATACAAAGCTCAGTACAAGTTAAGCGTCGCTTTTGATCCGCCGGAGATCGTGCGAAGGATAATACTCTCTAACACTACTTGGTATGATGCAGGTCAGAATGCCACTCTGGGCCCAGTCCCTCAGATCATCTTAATCCCCGAGAGTCCAGCGCAACGGTTTGCTTGGTTCTCGTGGAGCGTCGATGGCATGACTCAACCTGGAACATCTGTCGAGATCCTCATGAACAGGCCACATAATGTGCGATTGATCTACCAGACACAGTACTATCTCCTCGTGACATCTACCCTTGGAGAGCCCACAGGCACGGGTTGGTACGTTAGTGGGCAGAAAGCCAAGTTTGGGGTTGCATACAGCGGATCAGAGCTCCTCGTGAAGTACTCTCTCGCGGCATGGCGCCTTAATTCCTCGAACGTGATCGAGACTGTCCCTCCGACTGAGACCGAGGTTACAATGGATCGCCCGTATGTGGTCGAAGCACAATGGAATACCGACTATACACCGTTGTGGGTCTTCATTTTTGCCTTGGTGTCCGCAGTGGTCGTTTCCGCAGTTGTCATAGTTGTCATCGTGAAGCGGCCTGGGTCTCTTGGAAGGCTGCGACTGTCGCTCGGGTCGGGCTTGGGAAGGCGCAAGATTGCGGCTTCAGGCGCTGCCGCTCAAGTTCCATTGGTCCCTTGTCAGAAGTGTGGTGCTGGGATTCCGAGCACAGCTGAATACTGCCAAGCTTGTGGTGCTACTCAGGTGCGGGGCCAGGCTTCAGCCGCTCATGATCCAGAGAAGCTTGACAATCAGGTTTATGACTACATTGTGAAGCGACGCGGTGAGATATCGCTCAGCCAAGCTTCGAAGGATCTAGGTTTTTCCGTGGAGGAACTGAGGCTGTCCACGGAACGGCTGAAAAAGAAAGGACGACTGGCGTAGATAAGGGGCTTCAGCGTCCCTGCTGCCATGCACCGGCACGCGGCGCAAGGGTCCAATGACACTGCGAACATATCGCTAGTTGGCCATAGGGTCTCATACAAGAGACGCATATCTGCCTCCCGCACCGAACACAGATGTACGATGCTGGGAGTTCAGGGTGATAGAAGCAGGATCCGACAGTCGTCTGTGGCCGGGCCACCGGCGGAGGGAGCCGTGGAGCTGCTTGAGCTAGCGGAGTGATCGTCCTGACAACTGGAACAGGCTTTGTGGCGCTGCTGGCAGGCTGCATGAATTGCTGGGGTTGACTCTCCGCAAAGGAGGTCCCACACATGCTACAGAAGACTGCATCATCAGCGTTCTTGCTTCCACAGGATGAACACTGTCGCATTGCCTAGACCTAGTTTGATACCATCTCGGAGACGTAATAACCATTGCTGCGGTCAGTCACGATCATTCATGGATTGTTCGCCGCGATCATGATGCACAATGCACGAGGTCTATGATTCTGAGAGTCTGACTATTGCCTCAGTATAATCGGCCCCATCCTGTGCGACCACAGTAATGATGTTCCCTGCTCCGATGTGTAACCTTCGAAGGGACTGCTTCTTCTCGATTCTTGCTGTTTTGTTGCGTCGCTGCGAGAACAGCATGATTTGCTGCTCTGCGAGTCTCATCTCATGGGCGACTACCTGATGCAGTTGGGAGGTTGAGTCGTGAAGGTTCTTCATTGGGATCGTTAGAATCGTTACAGGTTCCTGCACCAACCCGTTCTCTCCGCAGACGACGCAATTCTTGTTCCGCTTGATCTCCATGAGGCTGTATCGGTTGTACTGCAAGTCGATCATCAGTATCCCTTTCAGTGGTTCCCCGGTCTCTTTCGGCCACACGCCATTCTTCGAGTAGCTTTGGTGTCCAACGATCAGTTTCATTGCCTCATGACATTGGATCGACGAGACCAACGAGATCGTTGTCGGCAACGACGGGACCTTGGTTTCTTCTGCTGGTCCATCGCAGGGGTTCCTAAGTCCTACGATGCGGCCGTACTCGCCTGATGGATACGTGCACAGCGGGCACGGCATGTTCGGGGGAACGTAGACTTGGACGCGTCCGCGATATCCAACGATTCCCCCGTCTATGATCGGTATGGAGTATCTCTTAGCGATCTGTGAGAGGTATATCCTGGAGACAACATTGTCCAAACCGCAGACGATCACGTCAGCGCTGAGTAGGTGTTCGAGTGGGAGATCCTCGAGAGCCCCGGTCCACGCTATTGCCTCCACATATGGAAACTTGGAGATGATTCCTCGCGCCAGCACTTGCGCCTTGTTCAAGCCTTGGCTCTTGCGGTCGAAGAAGATCATTCGACTTGTGTTTGAAAGCTCGACGATATCATTGTCGACAATCAGGAGGCGCTTGACGCCAAGCATCGCAAGGTTCTTCGCAACCTCATTGCCAATCGCCCCGGCCCCCGCTACGAGTACTGTTGCTTCTCTCAGTCGCTTCTGCCCTTCCGGGCCCCAGAGTATTAGATGGCGGGCCCAGAGGTAGTCCATCGTGAGGGGTTTCTGTTTGAGCTGCAGGGCACCGACTCTTCGACTGTCGTTAATTCGTGTTCCGTCGTGGAGGATGCTCGTGAGGTCAGGTTCGATTCCTAACTTCCGGCATGCCTTCCTCTTGACGAAGCCTATGGTTGCAGTGGAGGGAACGTTGAGTTCTATGTCGGAGACTGACGGTATCGAGAGCTTGACTTTCAACTAGTGTTCCTTTCGCTCCCTGTCAAGGATTCGAAAACGTATCACGTCTCCCGGAGGCGTTGACTCTCTCGGTCGCGCCTGAGGGATAGGAACGATGTTAAACCGAAGAAGATCGCCCTGCTGCATCGCAGCCTTTCGCTTCGTCATCTTCGGAAACCCATACGATCTGCAGACGCTCGCGGCCTTGAGGCAGTTGGGATGGTCGAACACATTGTCCGGGTTCGGGTCGGATAACAGGTAGTACAGTGCATTCACGACTGAGACGAGCTTCAAGTCGGGACGCCAGTTTTCGCCAAGGATTGAGACACAGACGGCGTTCATGACCTTTGGGACGATGTTCGGGTGGGATACTTCGGAGAGCCACATCGCCTTCGGAGGTTTCAGGGGGTACTCGTCGGGGAGTTCCAACCTGAACCGGTTCCAATCAACGTACTCAGTGAAGGGCCAGATCTCCTTCTCGGCAAGTGTCTTTACCTCGCCCTTCTCGCACCTGAGCATGCCCTCGTATGAGGTTGGGGGGTCGTTTAGCGCTGTCACTGTCGGAAACTGATGGTTTGTGAAATTCTTCTCCTTGTAGAGGAGCGGGATATTCACCTTGAGGTGCCACCGATGATGTTGTAGGGCATGAGTGCCAGTTGGGCGTTCTCTGGAATCCCGGCCTTGCTCACTGTGCTCGACTCATCCAGTATGATCCCACCGTACATCAGTGCGACCGTCGCAGGGTCCACTCCAAAGGAGGTGCATACCTGCTGCTTGATCTCTCCGACGGTATGGTCAGGGATGACGTCAATCTCCGCTAGACCTGTTTGCGGCCCGATCGGTGCTTGAACGAAGAGCTTCAAGTTCTTCTCTCACCTCCGAGAAACGATCTCAAGATTCTTCCTAATCGAGTTTCAGCTGGAGGTTCTCCACATCGTGTGAGATGGCGCCGCCAGGGGTTTGTGCATTGACCGTCACTGTGAACAAGAAGAGCCCAGTCGGTGCAGCCGCTGTGACTTCAATTACCAAGTTGTAAACGCTCGTTGCCACGTCGTTCTCATCAACCTTGTAGCTGACCAACTCCAGTTTCCAGCTTGTACCATCCGGTAGCCCGGTCACAACGAATCCAAAGTTCTGTAGCGCCGTGAAGCGATCGTGGACTGACAGTGTCAAGGTATAGTCAACATACACGTCATATCCTCGTCCGCTCTCCATGTAGGCAGGTGTCACGGCGAGATCGAAGTCTGTAATGGTCAGCACGAGTATCGTTTTGCGTATGATCTGTACCGCCGAGGCAACGGGAGATGAGTATATGGCGTCGATCTCCACATCATACTTCGACACCAAGTCTGAGTCCTGAGTACTTGTGATTTGTAGCATGGCCGGGTTCGGAGGAATAACCTGGGAATTGACTGGACTTATGCTCACTCCTGCGGGAATGGGACCGACAACTCTGATCGTGACCGGCTCGTTGAACGAGTTGATTGGATATGTCTGAAGACTCACCGTAGTTGGCATCTGTCGGACGGCGACCACCTCATCGGTCTTGTTTAAGACCCAGTTGAAATCACCGACGGAAAGGTTGTAGACGTCGGTCCGAACAACATTGCCGGAAGTGTCGTAAGCAGTAATGTAGTATTGCACGTATACTCCGGCTATCTCGGATGATGGCACAGTGTACGAGTATGTATCCTGTCCTGCAGCTCTCAAGAGCATGGGTACCTTCACCAAGTCTCCCACAACGAGGCCTTGGCCGTTCGCAGCCTGTTGAATGATCCTGTACGCAAGAGTCACGTTTTCCAGATTGTTGCCGGTGACGTTTGCGTCGAACGTTATTGGATTCGCGATAAAGAATGGCCCTGTTGGTGATTTGTGAGCAATGGCCAGGTTTCCACCATAGGTTCCCGGGCCTCGATAATACGCGAGTGCAATGATTCCGCTCGTAACCGCCAGTGTGATCAAGATTACCACTACAAGTATCGTGCGGATCGACATTGGTGTCGGGCTGGGTGGTGTTGGACCTTGCGGGTACATCGCCTGCTCAACCACATAGGGTGCGGGCGCAGGCGCTGTTATCTCTGCATTGACGTTTTGTGAAGGTACGGGTATCGACCCTTTCGTCTTAGCATCAGCTCTGAAGAAGCCCGATTGTCCAGTCTGCGCGTCAATCACCATAGCCGTCACCAACGGGGAGAACTGCTGAAGTTTGAGTTGAGTCTCCACATCCAACTCCGACATGAAGACGCCGCCGCGAACATGAGAATGATACCAACCTACGATACTACCTCTTACTCTCTTATTGATTATATCATCCGCGATTCTCGCAATCGAATCTCCGGTCAGAGTCGCCCTCGTGGCATCCGTCTCGGCAGGTCCAGTAACCGCCTCCTCAACGACAATGGTGCCACCGGATTGCCCACCGAGCAATACGCCGACGATCTGCTCATCCGGGTGTTCTCTCGCCTCCATGACCACTTTCTCGATTACTTGGCCGGAGATCGCCACGTGCGACACGGAATACACGACCAGACGGATATCAAGTTAAAGAAAAACTTGGGGGGATTTAAGGACTATCGCCCTATCATGCCCATGATGCCGCCGATGACTCCCAGTACGAAGCCTGCTATGAAGCCGCCGCCTATTATTAGGCTGAAGACGGCTAATGGGAAAACGACGACGCTGCCGATTGTGCCGTATCCCAGGATCATCATGATCGAACCGACGATTATGATGAGGCCTATGACTGCACCGAGCACGAATGTGATATTACCAGTTTGTGTTCCTGATCGGGCAAGCTGTGTAGCCGTCGATCTTGTAGATCCAGAAGAAAATGCACGACCATTGGAATGATCCAGCGTAGAACTGGTACGCAAGCAGCATGCCAGCGTTCAATAGTACCAGTATTCCTGAAACGAGCGTGATGATGAATGCCCAGAGGGACCTTGCAGGTCCTGTCATAGGACCGGAGGGTCCAAATTGACTGGTCATATACATCGGTCCTGGAAATGGCGCATAGGCTTGTGCTGGTGCGTATCCTGCGTAACCTGGTGGACCTTGTGGGCCTTGTGGACCTTGCAGACCTTGCATACCCTGTAGGCCTTGTTGACCTTGAGGATACATGGCCATCGGTGGCACAATTCCTTGGTAGCATTGTGGGCAGAGTATTAGGTCCATGTAGGACTTTGAGTCGTCACGGCAGATTGCTCGACCACAGCGGTTGCATATGTAGACAGCTGGAAGACTCGAGTGATAGAAGCACATTCCTGGCGGCGGAACCCTGGTTGGCACGCCTGGGGTGACCGGAGTTACCACGCGAACTGATGGAACTGGTTTCATCATTGGTGCTCCAGTGGCAACGAGCGAACCGCCGCAGCTTGAGCAGAAGACGGCGTCATCTCTGTTGTTGTATCCGCATGTTGGACATCGCCTAACCAATATTCATTCTTCCTCCTTATGATTCGTTGACCGGATGACCATGGCGGAGTCGTCTTAAACGTTTGGTAAAAGCGATTGGTGAACGGAGAATACACAAACCTCTGCTTGAGTAATGGGACCGCGGAGGCTGAGGACCTCAGCACGTTCTTGTCATTTCACACCCCGGAAGTAGCAGCAATGTGTCCATGAAAGTGAGGTGTCCTTCCCAGTCGAAACTTTATTAGAAGATCATTCTGACTCCACCGCAGCCCCGGTGGCTCAGCCTGGTAGATGTCAAGCAATAGCCGAAAGCGTTGCCTTGGTAAGAGCGTCTCTATCGAGCGCTCACGTGGAGGCAAAGGTCGCGGGTTCAAAGCCCGCCCGGGGCTCCACAATCCCCGGGTCTGTTGAGTGTTGTCGGTAAGAGAAGTTCATGACCTTTTGGAAAAGCTCGTGTCATTTCTAGGAACACTGAATGTCATGGAGAATTGGAATAGTGAATGTAGTGTAGCGTTATGTCGCCGAGGAGGATTTCTATCCTAATGTGTGATACCGTTGAAGTCACGTTCCGTCAGCAGAAGGCTCCGGGAGATGTTGGAACGGAGAGGGTGCTCCCCGGTGGAAGGCCTTCCGCGTACGAGAGAGGTAGAGATCTCATGGACGTCATGCTGAAGAGAGCTGGTTGGGACCAGAATGACATCACGAAAGCCACTCAGGAACTAGACACGAAGCAATCTGAGTTCTAGGCTAGAAAGTACAAGACTCAGTAGTTGGATAAGTCTGCTTTTGCGCTGGTTTTCTGAGCATGCGGTCTTAGTTCAGTGAGGTGTCTTCTAGGTGACTAGGTGCTAGTGGGTGACGCACCTGGTGGTCACCTAGCCGGTCTTAGATCAGAGACGTTCGCTGCTCGTGAACTCCAGTTTCCTTGACCGTGTTCTTCTTGTTCTCTCTTTTGACGAGTGTCCCCTTTTACTCTCAAATTGCGACAATCGCATCACGAAACCCACACACAAAAGCCCAGATCACAACGCCCCCATTCCGCCAGGACAGTAGGGGCAGAACTTCTTGCTTCTCGGTCTGAAGAACTGGCATCGATTATCGTTGCGCACCGTTTATGGTCCTAGGTGATCATGAGCGGAGGCTGGATTCGTATTTTGTATCTCTTAACTGCTGGTTCAGCCGCTCCACTTTCGCTGCGATGTCTTTGAAATCGAACCGTCCTACGCTGAAGCGTGCGAGGTCAACCTTCCATGCTTCTTGTCCCGACTGTGCATCTTTTCTCAGTTGCCATCGATAGAATCGGATATCTCGTGTGCCTCTCTCTGATTCCACCGCCACAATAGCCATGATCAGGTTCGGAGAACGGTAGATATCGAATCCACCGAGCTGCTTGAGGGACCCTCCTCGAATGGGATAGTCTCTTCTGAACTCCTCACTCACCTACTGGTCACCCCTCTAATCGATCCGCACACTCGTGGGGACTATCGCTCCTCGCCTTTGGTTCGTCGCTCGCTGTCGTGTGTTGGTCTTATTATCCGCATGACGGCATTCATCAAGGCTGATCAACATCCGTGTGAACATGCGTCACTATAACGATAACAATCCCGATAACGGGCGCGTCACTACAACCGTTACAGATGTAGCATGAGGCGCTACTGAATCTGCGATTCGCCGATTTTCGCTTGCCTACTTTATCGAGGACCTTAGTTCCCCACTTGCTTACCGCACTTGTCGCAGAACGTCGCCCGTGGTTTCAGGAAGGCTCCGCAATTGCTGCAGACCCCCTGTGGAGCTCTATAATTCAAACCAGCGTAAATGAGAAAGACAACGCCGAACAGAATCAGTAGTCCAGCCAGTACATACCAGATCATTTGAATCGGCCAGGAAAGCCAAACCACACCTATCACGACCGCCAAAACACCGTACACCAGATACGCTCTCGGCAACATCAAAAACGCTCTCGCGTCATCTGCTTTTGGTTCTCTAAGTGTGATGAGCCCGAGTAGAATGAATATGACTCCAATGCCCATTAGGAAGAGAGGCAGGATGTTCACAACCGCGATGTCTCCAATCAAATAGAAGATCAAGAGGCCACCGACGAGTAGCATCGTCCCCCCGAACAATGCGATTTCATGGTGTGGTACGGAGCTCATGGGCAATCTATCCAATATAATCTGGGCATGACATATATGCTTAACTGACAATTTCTTCGAGCTTTGCAGATTCATGAATGGGCCATTCCGGACAGTTGTGTAGGGTAGTTTGGAATGTAGTGTTGGTTGATGCGTGGAGAAAGAAACGTGGAGGAGGCTAAACCACAAACCCCCAGCCCAAGTATACCTCAACCAACTGTCCGGTATGTCGTTGACTCTGGCACAGGCTTCTTCAAGGGAGAAAAAAGCTTAAATTTGAATCTAGCAGAATTAACTGGTGGTTTCTATGATATCGTCTTTGTTTGTTGCAAGCATCGTTCGGGTGCTTAGCGAAATAGGTGTGAGTCAGACTGCAGGCTCCATGGCTAATTCAGCCTACACGTGGCTGCTGACCCTGAATCCGATCCTGCTGATAATTCTGGGCGTAATCGTATTCATCGCTGGGAAGCTAGCGAAATGGATCGGCATCATAATGGTCATCATCGGAGTGATCCTCCTAGCCCTGCCGTTCGTAATGCACCTCATCTAGGAATCTTAGCAGGATCGACGGCATGCCTACTGCTACGGAACAAGATGCGCTGAAACTGCCCTCACGTGAGGCGAATCGCTAATGGATCTATTAGTGGCCATAATCGTGGTTATCGTGATTCTCTGGCTACTGGGATTCGTTGCCGGTTTCGGCGGAGGTCTAATCCATGTGTTGCTCGTCATCGCAGTCATCGTGATAATAGTTAGACTACTTCAAGGGCGTCGCATATTGTAACATGGGACTCTCCTGAGCCATTCGAATAATTACTGCGATCAGTGTGGCGCCAACCTGAAGCCCCAGTTCCAGTTCCGCGAGAACCAGCCCTTGCTGTTCTACTGCCTTCAGTGCAAAGCTCCTAGAACCGTCGTGGCCACAGAACATAAGCATCGAACCGACTATGCGATGGCTGAATGCCCCACATGCGGCTCAAAGATGAGCACGTACGAAGCGAACCCTTCAGGATAGAAGAGACAAAACCTGGAAAAAAAGGGATTCAAGGGGGGATTTCAAGATGGCGAAGAAAAGCAGAGGCGGCAGAATGACTGCGGCTAAAAAGCGTGCGGCCAAGAGGACTGGTGGACGCGGTCCTGTGAGAAAACGTGCAGCAGGTCGAAACATCATGAGGACCTGAGACCACATCGCAGTGAAACAGGCCCAATCATACGACCCCTCCCGAGAGTGATTTTCCTACTCAAACTAGTCAGTTCGACGAGAAGTACCGCCGAACGATATGGTTGCGTCTACAATAACTTACTTATCTTGATCTCACAAGTATTCGCGAAGGTACTATTGCGCCTATCTCATAAGGAAGACACCGACGGGTGTTGTCAACTTTCAGGTTCTTCTTGGATGTTCCATGCTTTCTCGATCCCTCTGACTCTGTAGATGAACAACTTGATGTGTTGCAGCACGTATGCCACGAATGTCTTTTCTTGATGGTAGGCTCTTTCGAGGATTGCATCCTCCGATAGGAACGCTCCCTTCAGTTCAAGCAACTCTTTCTTCGGGGAGAAGAATGTATACACTGGAACGCCGACAGCAAGTAGTGCGAGTGAGATCAAGATCTGCTGCCTAGTCACTTCTGTCATCATTACAATTGAGAAAATAATGGTCAGCGCTGGAACGAGTATTGTCCACATCCCCTTAGGTGAGGATCTTAGATGCCTTCTCTCCAGAAGGAAAGCCGAGATGCCGGTTGCGAGATATGCTAGTGACAAAAGGAAGACAGAGCTGTTTACCAAGGCAGATAGCATGTTGACGAGGCTCGCGATAAAGGCTGTTGAACATAGTACAGCTAACCCAATGTAAGGCGTGTGGTATGATTTGTGTAATCTGCTGAAGGCTCGAGGAAGATACCCGTCAATAGACATGGCGAAAGTCAATCGTGACGTACCCATCGTCCCAGACTCATCAGCGCCCATAATCGAAATCAGCGCGCCAACACCTACTACAAGGCTCCCTTTCCATGCTAAAACAGGCGAGAAACTGAAGATATTCGCAGCTGCAACGACCAGCGGTGCTTGTGAAGAGGCTAAAGTATGTTGATCTACGACACCAATCACTACAAAGTTAGTAACCATGTAGATCAAGGCAGCAATCAGCATCCCAACCGTCAGTGCTCGCGGAATCGTCTTCTTTGGATCTTGAATTTCATCCGCCGGAAGAGTGGACAACTCAAAGCCTGCATACGCCCAGAAGACTATCACTAGCACTTGGCCAACGTTTTGTGAATTACCGTCAAGAAAAGGTTGGAAACGAGAGAATATCATCTGCGGTTGTAACGCGAGAAAGACGCTTCCCAAACACATGAGTAGAAGCAGAGGTGTCACTTTCGCGATGGTCAAGAAGTCATTGAACTTACTCGCCTTCCTCACGCCAATCACATTAGTTACGAAAACGATCAGCATGAATGCTCCCTTGAGTAGGATCTGGGATACTGAGTCTAGGTTTGGAACGAACGCAAGGAAATACTGAGTAAAAGCTACAGGGAAGACGGCTAGAGAGAACCATTCAGCGAGCACGAGAGCCCATCCCACCATAAACCCGCTAAACTGCCCAGCCGCTTCTTTCGCGTACACATATGGTCCTCCAACTCTCGGGAAGATAGCGGCACAATACCCGAACGATAGTGCGACAACGGTCGCCATCACACCACCAATGAACCAGATTAGAATAGAAGCAGGCCCTAGAAGCTTCGCACAGAGAGCCGCGGCCACATAGATGTCGGCACCAATAGTTGCGCCAACCACAAGGTTTGTAGTATCAAAAGCATTCAACTGCCTTCTCAAAGTCACTCTAGTCTTCAAACCTGTCCGCTCTATTCGCCGTGTACCACTAGTTAGATACTAAAGTATTGGAGAATTTCTATCAATTGTAGTTTTGTGTATGGGCACCATTGGTCCACACGCTAATCTAAGCCAGTCTCAAGTATGCATTTCACTGCAACGATTCTTTTATTACTCAATAGGGCGTCATGATTCTCTCATCCTCTTGCATCGCGTCCTCGCCAGCTTGCGCTTTATGACATCCACCGCGCGCAACATATTTTAGCGATGAATGAAAATACACTTTCGGAGGGAAACTTTTGGAAAAACGTGTGAGTTTTGAGGATTTGAGACGTTTCTCACTGACCTTCAATAAGGACCCGAAGAACACACTCGCGTTGAATGCCGTCACAGAGAATGGCATAGCCGCAGTTGCCCTAAGTAGAAGAGAGGTGGACAGACAGAACTTCACCTTTAGTCATCTTATCGACTCTCCAGATGCCACCAACCAGGAAAGATCAGGCAGATGCTGGCTATTCTCTGGGCTAAGCACACTGGCTCTTGAAGCCATGAAAAAGCTGAACCTAGGGACGTTTGAGCTCTCAGAGATATACCAGATGTTCTGGGACAAACTGGAGAAAGCCAACTATTTCCTAGAAAACATCATTGAAACAAGACAAGAGCCATTGAATGGGAGGCTAGTAAGTTCGCTTCTCTCAGATCCAGCACCGGATGGCGGTCAATGGAACATGTTTGCGAATCTCGTAAGGAAGTACGGGGTTATTCCAAAGACGTTCATGCCGGAAACAGCTAACAGTAACAACTCTGAACCAATGAATGCTCTACTCCGCACGAAACTAAGAGAATATGCGAAAGTGCTCCGACAGATGAACGAGCAAGGGGCTTCTACGACTGCACTAAGAGAGAAGAAAGGAGAATTAATCGAAGAATTCTATAAGATGCTGTGCATCAACCTTGGCGTCCCGCCAGAGACATTCTACTGGGAGTGGCGCGATAAGAACGGCGTTTTCAATAGAAGGGGCAATATTACTCCAGTTGAGTTCTACAACGAATATGTGGGATTAGACCTTGATGATTTTGTGAGCCTTATCAACGCCCCAACAAAAGACAAACCCTTCAATAAATTATACACTGTCCAGTATCTCGGTAACATGGTCGGCGGTCAAGATACCCGCTACCTGAATGTCGACTTGAAGACGATGAAGAAAGCAACTGTAGACATGATCAAAGGCAATCATGCAGTATGGTTCGGCTGTGACGTAGGTAAGATGCTGCAAACGAATATGGGCGCAATGGATCTAAGCATCTATGACTACGAATCGGTCTATGGTACGAAGTTTCAACTCGACAAAGCTGCAAGATTGGATTACGGAGATAGCGAGATGACTCACGCCATGGTGATTACGGGAGTTGACCTCGATGAGCATGGCAACCCGAGGAAGTGGCGAGTTGAAAACAGCTGGGGAGCCGCCATAGGGGACAAGGGATACATGTACATGATGGATGAATGGTTCGACGAATACCTCTACGAGGTTGTTGTGAGAAAAGAGTATCTATCTCCAGAAGTCCTCAAGATCCTTGATACTGAGCCGGTAGTTCTATCTTTCTGGGACCCGATGGGTACATTAGCAAGAAATTAGTGCGCTGGAATCTATTGATACAACCCCAAGTGAACTCGGTACTCTGTGGATAGACTGGCGAGGGCATCCGAATTTGAACCTCGTGCATGGGTATTGCGTCCGTGTCCAATGGTGCGGGCAACGGAAATTGAACCGGGCATCATTCGGTGGTTCAGGCCACATGAGTTTAGTGTAAAACATGCAATAGGGAAGAAGTGCGATACTGATTGTCCGACGAGGACAGCTTCCCCAATGACAACCATTCTGTGTCCGGAAAGGCACGCACACCAGCTTCAGTGGGTTCGAATCCCACTCCCCGCATTTTTTGAAGAACCCGCGACATTTCCTCCCCTTCGGAGGTACTCCATTGTTGCCCGCCATGTGCGGAAACTGCGAAAGTTTATCCTCGCGACGTTGCTCTCGGGGTGCGTCTCCGAGATACGTTTGCGGTATCGTTCGAAAAGTCGGGGAAAGCCTTCCAGCGCTTTCAGTGTCTTGAACCCATATGGTATCCTACAGGAGTCGCTATTTTCCTATACCAAGATGCCTTCTCAAGATGTGGAAAGTCTCAACATCTAAGCCGAGAGCAAGCTAGGATACCTCGTCTGACCCGTCGTGTGGGAAACTATTGTCAGCAAAAGGCGTGACATTCTCGAGCCGGCCATGAGCCCAGGCCACCTCTACCCTTAGAATAAGTGAGAACACAACTTCTCGGCCGAGGTAGGACTACGACATTCAGTAGTACAAGAACAGCTACTTTGGGGACAATCAGACGACATCTAGTACTGCAGATTACGCATAGACTGACGACATGAACTCTTGCAACCGACAAGTGTGCAGGTACAGCTCGCCGGCGGAGCACGCCCGCCTCCCGGCAAAGATCAACTCTTGGCAGAACTTGCGGTTCTCGATATCCATTCCTCAAGCTCACGTCTCGCGGGAGAGCCTCTGGTTTCAGACTTGGTGGCTTTCAACGCGCCGGCCCAGTTTGCCCAGTTCAGGGCTTTTTCATCGCTGAATTTCAGTGCCTTCGCTGCTGAGAATGCTCCCAGGAAGGCATCACCACACCCGACGGTGTTCACGACTCTCAATCCCCATTCCGCAAGATCGATTCCTGGAATTCGCATCGTTGTTTCTGGTCCGAACACTTTGAATCCTTCTTTACCAGACTTCAAGATCGCAGTCATGTCCGGGTTGATCGTCGAAAGGCGTTTTCCTGCTTCTTCAGGTTCCTTGACCCCAGTCATGTATTCAACCTCAGCCTCGTTCAGAAACAGGTAGCTTGTGCAGAGAAGGACGTGCCGGAGTTTCTCCATGCCCACTTGCGCTCGCACTCCAGGATCCCAGGCGACGAGTCCTCCAGCTTCATGGGCTATTGCGGTCACCGTCTCCACAGTGCCTTGAGGTGGATCCGTTATGACGGCAATTGCCGCGGATTGTATCATTTCTCTGACTTCCGTTCGGGACACATCCGTGGGCTCCAGCATGGTGTTGGCCCCAAAGTAGGTGTAGATCATGTTCTCCCCAGATTCGTCGGTAATGATGTGAGCCTGCCCAGATTCTGCGTTGGCCTTGCGACTAATCGCGGAAGTCTCGACTCCCTCGCTCTTGAAAAGACGTATCTGTCTCTCTGCAATGTCGTCGTAACCCAGCGCACCAATGATACCAACTTGGCCAGGCCCGAGGAGTCTAGCCGCAGCCACCGACACGTTTCCGGCTTTTCCGCCGGGCACTCCAGCAATTCGAGCGACCGGCATCTCCTCACCCGGTCTAGGGAACCTCTGTACAAAGAGGTTGGTATCCCAGTTTATGGCACCAGCCACAACGACTTTGACCAACGGCGTTACCTCGGAAGTAGTCGATTTAGCTTCAGATAAAGGCAAGGGACTCGAAATCTTCATGATGCCGGACTGGTCGATTGGTCCTATGCGACGCAAGCAAGGCGTCGTATCAGGACGGTCTCTGTCGGAGGGTCCGATCTCTGAGATCTGTGAGATGTAGTTCATGAGTTCCAGGGCTTTGGTTCTGGAAGCGATGCAGGGAAAAGCGACTAGGATCCCGCTCTACTTCTGGCTTGCCGATCCAGAGATCGAAGCGGAAGCAGGCGATATCGTCGGCGTTCGATGTTGGTTCGAGAGCCTGAATTTTCTGGGGAAAGGCGGGCCTTTCAGGAGAGGCACGGAAACCCGTCGAGAATGGTGCGACAGGGTTCAACCAGACGCATTCGAATGGCCCGCTCCTGATGATCTCTTTACAGAGATGGATGAGATTGTGACCGATACGCTGAGAGTGGGCCGAGCGAAATCGTTTCAGCTTGAAATCTTGGGTCCAAGCGAGTATTCGGAGTATTCGTGCAGCCCCGGCAAGACTTCGCAGGGAAGAGGGTTAGATCAGGTATCACATCAATTCGATTTCTCGGTGCTTACTCTACTAGATCCTCGGAAGGCAGAGATGATACACGCACGGTTCTTCAGACTCCTTCTCGAGGTGGTCAGGCGGGCCGCAGAGTATGATGCGATCGATTCGATCAGAATCGCTGACGACTTCTGCAGCTATGCAGGATCGGTCTACAGGCCAGACTTTACCCGAACGATCGTTCAGCGACAAATCGAACTAGGACAAGCGATCGTCAAAAGAGGAAAGTACTCAGTTCTGCACAGCGACGGTGATCTCACAAAGTATCTAGTCGCCCTCATCAAAGGATATTCAGGTCTTCATCCGCTCGACATCAAGTCCAAGTCAACTCTGACAGATGCTCTCGATTGGGCAGCGACGCTAGCTGCGGTAAGGCAGCTGTTGCCCGATACGGTCTTCTTCACAGGCATTCCGGTAGATCTCCTGTGTAATCCTCAGGTGACGGCAGACGAACTTGTCGAAGTTGTCAGGCACGTGATTGAAGCAGTGGGGCCAGAGCGATTAGTGTTGACAACGACCCATAGACCTTATCCAGGTTGGTCGTTTCGAGATTTCGAAGAAAAAGCGGTTGCAATCAAACGGTTCCTACAGGTCTTTCGCCGTTCGCCCTGAACTCATTGGGCGACTCTGCACACTAGCTGCGCGACATGTAGCTTAGCGAGGGAAACCAGTTCTTCTTCCCTTTGGTCTGCTTGTCGCGATCCCACTTGTCAAGTATCTTAATGGCTTCGACGGCGCATCGGCAGGACCTGAGAATGAATTCCGGCTTGGGCTGAAACGCTTCTTCGACGGACGGTTCCTGAACAGGCTTCTGGGTGTCGTCCGTCGTCACAAGGTCAATGATAGAGCAGACAGAGCCCGCCCGTAGGCGAAAAAGGCTCGCGAGCGTGAATATGGTCGACGCCTCCATCTCGGCGCTCACGACGTTTGATCGTATGAAGTCCGCTTCTATGTTCTTCATCCAGCTCTGCTGGTAGCCTCCAAACGCCATGCCCGCGTACAGGCTGTCACCGGACTTGGTTATGCCCACGTGGTAATTCGCGCCAACTCGTTCGGCAGCCTCAGTCAGCGCCATGACTACCTCTGGCGTGCTAAAAGCCGGGTACTCGATGGGGACGTACTGTCGAGTGGTTCCTTCCCATCGGACCGCGCCGGTGGCAATTGCTATGTCACCAATCTTCTGATCCTTCTGGTATCCGCCACATGTTCCCACGCGTATGAATGTGTCAGCCCCGCACCTTGCCAGCTCCTCCACAGCTATCGCAGCAGAAGGGCCTCCAATTCCTGTCGATGTCGTCGAGATCTCCACGCCAGAGGCTCTTCCCGTATAAGTCACATACTGGCGATTCTCTGCAACCTTGCGTGATTCATCCCACAGCGACGCTATTTCTTTTACCCGAGCAGGATCTCCCGGTAACAGGACATACCGTGCGACATCTCCGTTACCACACTTGATATGATACTGCAGGTTATCTGCCAAGTGCTGACTTACCTCTCTGTCTTGGTATTCAGCTCGAATCGCTACTCGCTGATGAAATAGGTGTTTCTACCCATGGTCTCGCTCAGCTCCCTGTCCAGCCTATTCTGTCACCGAGGCGTCCTCTGATCGATGTGTAAATTTGGTTTTATCTATGTTAGATCTTTGATTGTACGGAAAGTCAGGGGAGCAACGCGATGGGTGCCAATGCTATCACTGTGTCCGACCTGGCGTTTCGTTATCTCTCGGCACAGAACTGGGCATTAGACGGAATCTCGCTTGAAGTGGCTGAGAGGGAATTCCTAGGCATATCCGGCCCGTCAGGGGCAGGCAAGTCGACGCTCTGCCTGTCATTGAGCGGCCTCATCCCGAACGTGGTGGAAGGTACAATGCGTGGTACCGTAAATGTGAGAGGTATCGACACTCGCGAAAGCGATGCCGCCGATATCGCCAGTATCGTGGGCATCGTCCTCCAGGATCCTCGTTCCCAGTTGACCGGATCCGCAATGACCGTGGAGGAGGAAGTCGCATTCGGTCTTCAGAATCTGGGAGTCCCACGAAGCTTGATGCGAGAAAGGATAGCAGAGGCGCTTGATTTGGTTGGTCTGAGCGGATTTGAGATGAGGACACCTTTTGAATTGTCGGGAGGAGAACAACAGAGGCTCTCTCTTGCCACTGTGATTGCAATGAGACCCCAGATCCTCGTACTTGATGAGCCGACGGAACTACTGGATCCCGAGGGCGCGGTTTCTGTAATGCGAGCAGTCCGTTCCGTTCACGAGGAATACCAAATGACGACAATCCTAGTCTCGAATCAGCCAGAAACGCTCGTCCAACACGCGGAGCGGATCACCGTTCTAAGCAGGGGCAAGATCGTCTTTGCAGGCACTCCACAGGAATTCCTGAGGAAGGTCAGGTATCTCGAGATAATAGGAGTTAGGTCGAACCAAGTGGCACAGATGGCTTGTCGACTCGACGAAAGGGGCCTGTGGGAGGGGGACTATCCTATAGACGAGCATCAAGCAGCAGAGATGATCAAGAGGCAATTCCTGGGAGACTGAGGAGATGTCTCTCGCCATATCAGTAGAGCATCTCACGTTTCGATATCCGAATGGGCACGAAGCTCTGAGGGACGTGACCCTCGCGATCGAGACTGGAAGAATCGTTGCGCTCATTGGAAAGAACGGGGCAGGCAAGACCACGCTTGCAAAACACTTCAATGGTCTTCTGAAACCAACCTCCGGCAAGGTCATAGTGCGAGGAATCGATGCTTCAAAGAAGTCTGCGAGCGAGATGGCCCGGGAAGTCGGCTACGTCTTTCAGAACCCCGAAGACCAGTTGTTCGGATCCTCGGTTCTTGAGGAAGCCGCGTTTGGGCCAAGGAATCTAGGAATGAGTGAGGAACAGGTTAGGCGTCGAGTCGAAACATCCCTTTCGACGGTTGGTTTGCTCCCTTATGTTGCAGAGCACCCATACAACATGACCTATGGGCAGAGGAAGATGCTGTGCCTTGCTTCAGTTCTTGCTATGGATACAAGCATCGTGATAATGGATGAACCGAATGCTGGACAAGACTACCAAGGGTTGTCTCTTCTGGGATCGATTCTTGAGCAATTGAAACAAGCTGGCAAGACGGCGTTGATCATATCTCACGACATGGAGTTCGTTGCTAGCCACTGTGAGGATGTGGTGCTCATGTGTGATGGCAGAATCATAGCGCAAGACTCTACTAGACGCGTACTTTCGGATCAGTCGAAGCTCGAACTCTCCGGAGCACGCCCGCCGCAGGTCACGAGACTAGCAATCTGTCTCTCCCCCGAGGGCATAAAGCCCGATATCATCACCGTGGAGGAAATGGTGAAAGTGCTCGTTGAGAGGAGCCAGAAGGCCGGCTAACCCAAGCAAGTATTATTACCAGCTTCAACCGACCGTGCTACGGTGGCAAGAATGACGGAAGCGAAGCCCTCCAGATTGAGAATAGAGTTTTCCACATTCGGAATTGCTATGATCCCATTGATGGTCGGGATCAACATCGTCTCCGCATACCTTGCAGCTGGAACACCAATCTGGGCAGATACCCTGGGCTCAATGTTAGCGGGGATAATCATAGGCCCCATCAACGGGTTGGTCGTCGGGGCCTTGACGAACATCTTCAAGTGGGTGACCTTCGACCCATTTGCCCTACCTTATGCGCTCGTTAATGCCGCGATTGGGCTCATAGCTGGCATCTGCGCGCTGCTCGGGCTTGTCAGGAAGGAAACAAACGCATCGCAGGTCGGCAGAATCCTCATCATCAGTATTGTGCTTGCCGTGGTGGCAACCCTGACTTCGACACCACTCAACGTGTCCCTCTGGGGAGGCTCAACAGGCAAACCATGGGTTGACGCTATCTTCGCAGGCTTCATGGCCGGTGGATGGCAAGTCTTTCCAGCTTCCATGGCGGCTGAGTTCATCTCAGACATCACAGACAAGATCATAACGTTCTTCATTGCATGGCTGATCTATACGAGAGTCCCCGTTCAATTCATCAAGACAATGAGACGTTAGGACAGAGTACCAGTGTCCATTCGGGTTTCCTTCGCTCCTCGTTCTTCTACTGTTCATCGACTTGACCCGAGAACCAAGATCTTCGTATGGGTCGCGGTTGCGCTCCCGGCGCTTGCTACAAATAGTATCCGTGTTTGTCTTGCAATGTTCTCGATCACCGTCGTTCTCTCCCTTGCAGCAAAAGTATCATCGCGCTATGTGAAGAACTTGACCAAAGTGATAGTGCCAGTGTTCATACCAATCTTCCTCATCCAGGGACTTTTCAATCCAGTTGGAAAGACACCTGTCCTGTTCATCCTTCCATGGCTCTCCTTCAAACGAGAGGGACTCGTATTTGCAGCCGTTCTGTTAGCACGTCTTCTCGCAGTCTTTGGAGGAGGATACCTGCTCACTCTAACAACCCACCCGGGAGATCTTATGGCGTCGATGCAGAAGCTCGGGCTACCCCTCAAAATAGCCTACCCGCTATTCTCGACTTTTCAAATAGTTCCGACGATAGAGTCAAGGCTGCAGTCCGTGAAACAAGCTCAAATGTCTAGGGGGCTCAAACTCGAGAACATCAGCGTGCTGCAAAGGCTGAGAGCGTACGTTCCACTTATCACGCCCGTTCTTATGGGGGCAATCGAGGAAGCCTACAGGAGATCAATCGCTCTGGAAGCCCGTGGATTCTCATCGAAAACGAAGAAGACCTACCTCAGAGAGGTTAGACTCCGTAGGTTCGATTACTGCTTCGCTGCTGTGACAGTGCTAGTCGTGATCTTTCTCAGCTCGGCGATAATGACCCTGGTTCCTCGGGTTGGTCCATGGGGGCTCTAAACTCAAATCTCCCGCTCTGATTTGGCGAGACCTATGAGAACGGGACATTGCAGTACCTGGGGCCATCAGCGCACGAATATGAGCAAGTTTCAAGAACTCTCTTAATCGTAGCTGAGGTTGCGAAGAGGATCGTGCTCGTGACAGGCGGCAATATAGTTGCTGATGGTCCGACGAGGGAGATCTTCGAAAGGACAGAGATCCTTGCTAAGGCGCAGATTAGGCCTCCACAGATAACCCAGCTTGCACAGGCTCTGGGCGATTGTGGCGTCCGTCGAAACCTTATGACGGTTAGAGAGGCAGCAGATTCGATCGGAGCCATGATCGCTCAAGGGAAGGGATGGAGCTCCAGACTTGCCTAGGGACATCCTCATTGATTGCGATGTTGGCATTGACGACGCTCTCGCGATAATGCTGGCTTTGGGATCTAAGGAGGTGAAGGTGCGAGCTATCACCACAGTCGCTGGGAACGCGGAGGTAGAGAAAACCAGCGAAAATGCCCTCAAGGTGCTTGAGGCATTCGATGTCAACGACATTCCAGTCGCCTGCGGACACGCCCGGCCTCTCAAGCGAGAGCTGTACACTGCAGGATACATTCATGGATCAGACGGTCTGGGAGATGCGAATCTTCCGAAACCAAAGTTAAGACTCTGCAGCCACCACGCAGTCGATCTCATCATAGAAGAAGCGGAGCGTGGAGGTCTACACCTTGTGTGTACTGGACCGCTAACGAACTTGGCGTCTGCTCTGAACAAGGCGCCTCACATCGTTGAGAAACTTCAAGACGTCACAATAATGGGAGGGGCATTCGGCCTTACCCCATATGGCTTCGGAAATGTGACGCCGGTATCTGAGTTCAACGTATACGTTGATCCCGAAGCCGCAAAGATGGTGTTCGCCTCCGGATTGAAACTCACGGTGGTCGGCTTAGATGTGACCACCGACCCGACAGCTACGTTGACGAAGGACAAGTATGAGAAACTTGTCGCCCTGTCAAGTCGTGGAGCGGCGTTTTTGAAGAGAATCAGCGAGAATCTGATGAAGTCATGGGGGAGTTTCTCGTTGCATGATCCGATGGCGGTCGCATATGTCGTGGATCCCTCGCTGCTCACTGTGAAGGAGTACCCGGTTGATGTGGAGACGGATGGCGTGATGGCCCGGGGTCAGACCATCGCGGACAGACGTCCATGGTCGGAAGTCGTGGAATGCAAAGGAAAAGCAAACGTCGCTGTTTCAGTCGACGGCCCGCGCTTCCTGACGCTATTCGAGGAAAGAGCCATCAAGAAACTCTGAGCAATACCCACGGCATGGTCTGCTCCCTTGGTCTGGGTCGGTCAGGGTTACAATGGTTCGGAACTCTTTTTACGTGGCCAGTAACCAGACTAATGTAGGCATAGACCTTGACGAATAGAATTGATGACACGGACTATCACATTCTCACTGCACTTGAGGAGGATGGGAGGCGTTCGCTCAGGGATATCGCCCGCACGGCTGGCGTGAGCACCCCCACTGTCGAGAGTCGGCTTAAGAAAATGTTCGATATGGGTTTGATCAGGAAAATCGCGCCCATAATTGACGCTTCTAAGATAACGAATGGCCTATTTGCGGTCGCGACGGCGAAGGTGGAGCCTGGAAAAACCGATGAAGCCCTGACGGCGCTCGCGAAGATCCCAGAGATTCGCAATGTCTACGGGATGACCGGCGAGCACAACGTGCTCTTCACGGTGTTTACAGCCAGCCTAGATGAACTTCAAACGCTCTTGTCATCGACAATCTCGTCCATACCGAATGTGTCATCGCTCACCTACAATGTAGTAGCGCGTGTCATGAAGGATGACCCGAACGTTGCCATCCGACCGGGCCAATTCGTTAGGCTCACTTGTGACACGTGCGGGCAGGAGATCCACGGTGACCCAGTCACACTCCTCGTCGGAGATCGAAACCGATACTTCTGCTGCAAACCTTGTCTGACTGAATACAAGGAGAGATACGGAGGAAAAATCACGAAGCTTTCGCTGGAACACAAGGACTAGACTGCTGAAAAGCCCGACTTCTGCTGATCTCGTAGGCATCCTATGTATTCGTGACAGGATTGAATCTCGAAAGGAGAAGGGAGTTACCAACCACAGTAACCGAGCTGAACGCCATCGCTCCTCCTGCAAGAAATGGAAGGTAATCGTACATTCCAGCGCCCAGAAATGGAACGAGCGCTCCTGCTGCGACAGGTATCAGGATAATATTGTACGCGAAAGCCCAGAAGAGATTCTGCCTAATCTTCTGCAATGTGCGCCTGCTCAGTTGGATCGCTGTGGCAACGTCTCTCGGATCGTCTCGGATAAGCACTATTCCCCCGGTCTCAACTGCCACATCAGTTCCGCTTCCGATGGCGATCCCAACATCAGCTACGGCTAGTGCGGGGGCATCGTTCACTCCGTCGCCGACCATGGCGACGCGTCTGCCTTCGCGTTGGATCTCTCTGACGACTCGTTCCTTCTGATCGGGGAGCACCTCTGAAAGCACTCGTTCAATCCCAAGTTCTTCCGCGATCGCATGTGCCGTTCTGTCGTTATCACCGGTTACCATGATGACTTGAATGCCCATCTCTTTGAGTTGCTTGACCGCCTGAGCTGAGCCTTCTTTGATGGTATCCGCAACCCCGATCAAGCCAACGATGCTGTCGTCGACTGAGAGGATCATCGTCGTTTTGCCCTGGCCTTCCAGACTCGAGACCTGCCTCTCGGCTTCGACAGACAAGGTATTTCCAGACTCGGACATCAGTGTAATGTTCCCGAACTTGATATCGTGCCCTTCATAACGGCACTTGACCCCCATTCCCGGAACCGCTTCGAATGAGTCAGGCTCAGAAACCTGCAATCCCATCCGACGGGCTTCAGACCGAATTGCTTCGCCAAGTGAGTGTTCCGATCTCCTCTCAGCGACCGCTGCATATCGCAACAGTTCTTCCCTCGAAAACCCTTGGAAAGTAACGACATCAGTGACTGTCGGTTCACCTCGCGTCAAGGTTCCGGTCTTGTCGAATACGACTGTGTCCACTTTCTGTGCGGCTTCGAGGTGCTCGCCGCCCTTGATCAGTATCCCTTGTTCTGCTCCTTTGGCGGTTCCAACCATGACAGCTGCAGGCGTCGCAATCCCGAGGGCACAGGGACAAGCAATTATCACGACCGAGACGAAGGCCAACATGGCGAAATTCAATCCAATATGCCCGACGAAGTACCAAATCAGTGCTGAAAGGATAGCAATTGTCAACACCGCAGGTACGAAGTAGCCGGATATCCTGTCGGCCAGTCTTTGGATTGGGGCCCTCGCCATCTGTGCCTCTTCCACGAGTTGGATGATTCTGGAGAGGACGGTGTCTGCTCCGACCTTCTCTGCTTTGGCTCGCACGAAACCAGTCTTATTGATCGTGCCTCCGATTACTTGGTCCCCCGCTTTCTTCTCGATCGGCATGCTCTCTCCTGTTATCATTGACTGGTCGATAGATGTGTGGCCGTCAAGCACTACTCCATCAACGGGCACTCTCTCGCCTGGTCGGACGACGAACACGTTGCCAACCTGCAGTTCCTCAACGGGAACGTCTATCTCATTGCCGTCGCGCACAATCCGTGCAGTCCTAGACTGAAGATCCAGCAGCTTCCTGACAGCTTCGGAAGCCTTGCCTTTGCTCATATACTCGAGTGTGTTCCCGAGCAAGACGAGCGTTATGATCAAGACAGATGTGTCGAAATACACTGCATCCGAAGGGAATGCCGAGGGCTGGACAGTCACAATGAAACTATAGACCCATGCCGCAGTCGTTCCCATCGCGATGAGTGTATCCATGTTTCCCATGCGGTTCCTCAACGCATCATACATCCCTCTATAGAATCGAAGGCCCACGCCGAACTGCACAGGAGCGCTCAACAGAAGCAGAAGGTAGTTGTTCAATGCATGCGGGAGCGCTGGGACATAGGTCAATATCATAGTAGGAACGGTCAGGATTGCTCCTATCGAAACAAGAGTCTTGAGCCTACGCAACTCAACCTCAGGTTTCTCGAATTGCCTGAGACAACTCTCGCTGCAGAAATAATACGTCGTCCCTCTGATGGTCTTCTTTATCTGCGCTGAATGTTCGTCGACGTACATTCCGCATATGGGGTCTTTCATTTCGCTGCTCAGTCTCCTCCGGCATGCCTGCTCTGGGTCACATGACGTGTCCGCAAATAGATCAATGTCGGGAAGACTGCGGTTGGAGATAAAGGGGTGACCGATCCACTTTCCGAAGATATTCCGAGCGAATGTTGACAATCCGTAAGGATTTGCCCAGTGGCAGGGCGTAGATGCCCATGCGCACGGCAAGCGGATTTATAACGCCACCCCATTCTGATAAGCGTCTCAGAAGAGGGCGATCCGTGACCAGCTCGATGCTGTCGCGGCTTCTTCCCTTCCTCGTCTCTCTGGTCTTTTGGAGGAAGAAGCCAAGGCAGGATGCACCAGATGTAGCCGCGGTGCCTAGCGTCGAGATTGAAAATTCGGTCACGGAATCCGACGCATCCCGTTCTCGTGAGGTTCTGAAGGTGCTGAAGCTGGAACGGGAGATCATTGGAACCGCGCTCACGACCATCTATGAATCTGAGATACAGGAGATCATAACCCGCGACGAACGTGATCGCCTTCTTGACAAGTATTCCTCGGACCTGAAGACGCTCGAGTCACGAATTTCTGAACATCAACGGATCGTTGACACGTTCGACTTGGAATCCGCAAGGAAGGAGCTCTTGCTCAGTTACCGCGAGAAAATGTCCGAGATAGACAAAAAGCTCGCAGACCTGCGCTCAGGTGCCACGGCCGTACCTTCTCCCACCACTGGATCTACGAGTCATCAAGCCGTCACACCCAACGAAACAGTTCAGGCCACACCCCAGTCTGACTTCAAGGCGGGAGGGACCGGATTCCAAGACGCCAAGGCAAGGACTGAAAAGAAAATCGAGGCCATAAAAGAAGAAGTCCTCAAAGCGATGGAGCGACTTGAACAGATAGAATCAGAGGGCTAATTGTTGAGCTGGGTCGAGACAGCGAAAAAGGCAGCAATCGCCAAGGCGCTTGAAGAAGTTCGAGACCTACAGGTTGTGGGGATAGGCAGCGGTACCACACTCGAACTTCTGGTCCCTGAACTCGCAGATCTCGTGAAAGCGAGAGGTCTCAAACTGAAGCTGGTCCCTACGTCTCAGCAGATCGAAGCAGCAATCGCCAAGACTCACCTCACTACTGTAAGCCCCAACGATGTTTCAGGGATCGATTTGGCACTGGATGGAGCTGACCAAGTGGAAACACAAACTCTGGATCTCATAAAGGGCGGAGGCGCCGCGCTGACGAGAGAGAAGATTGTAGACTACGCGGCAAAGAAGCTGATAATAGTGGTTGACGAGAGGAAAATAACTCGCAAACTCGGTAGCGGCCAGGTCGTCCCGGTGGAAGTAATCCCCTTCGCACATAGGTTCGTCATGGGCAGACTCGCTGAGTTGGGCGGAAAACCAGAGCTCAGACGCGACAAAGGATCGAGCCCGGTCATGACAGACAACGGCAACTTCGTGATTGACGTTGATTTTGGTCCGATCAAAGACGCGCACGTGCTAGATGGCCAACTGAAGTCTATTCCAGGGCTTCTGGAGACAGGACTATTCCTTGACCTGACAGACCGCGTCTACATCGGGCTAAACGATGGCAGAGTCAAAGTACTCGAATGCAAATAACCCGTGTAGGTAGCCTTCTCGAAAACTCGCTTGTTCCATCCGATGAATACGGGTGATGGTGCCGGGAGGGGGTATCGAACCCCCGACTTCTGGGCCCTATGCTCTCCAGATTATGAGTTTCGCCAATCTGACTCTTGCTGGCGCTCTACCAGCTGAGCCACCCCGGCACCGCGCATACGGTGAGCCAATCTGTACATTAAGCCTTGCCCGACGCTCCAAAGTTCCCCCTACAACAGGGACCAGGGCTGCGACAAACTTAAGGCGCCGCTCGTTTCGTTTCGGCGTTAGATGTTGAGGGAATCTGAGATTGAGCAGCGCCACCGAATTTCAGTTTCTCACTCTCGATGACGTCGTAACAAGTGGAAAGACAGTTTTTGTCAGGGTCGACATCAATTCCCCGCTCGATCCCAAGACAAAGCAGATCATTGACGACACGCGAATCAGGATGACAAGGTACACGCTTGAATCCCTGAATGACGCAAAGGTTGTTGTAGGCTCTCACCAAGGAAGACCTGGCGACGAAGACTTCACCTCGTTGGAGGCTCACGCGAAACTCCTTCAAAAATACGTGACACAACGAGTCAGGTTCGTCGAAGACACAATAGGTCCAGAGGCTAAGCAGCAGATTGGGAATCTGAAAGCGGGTGAGATACTTGTGCTCGACAATCTCCGGCTCTGCTCCGAAGAGAACATATCGGCCACGCCGGAAAAGCTCGCAGACACGATAATGGTCCGTCGACTGGCACCCTTGTTTGACGTGTACGTGAATGATGCTTTCGCAACAGCGCATCGGATGCAAGCGTCGATTGTTGGCCTCCCACAGGTTGTTCGAGCAGTTGCGGGGAGACTCATGGCTAAGGAACTGGAAGCGCTCAAGCAGGCCTATCACAATCCTCAGAGGCCGAGCGTCTACGTTATTGGAGGAGCGAAGGCCGAAGACAAGCTTCCGATAATCGAGAACATCCTCGACACAGGAAAGGCCGACAGAGTCCTAGTTGGAGGCGTGGTGGCAGATGTCTTTCTCAGAGCGTCAGGAGCCGATTTCGGACAAGTTGAGAACCGCAAGCTCGAGAAGTCACCCGCCCTTCTTGAGAAAGCACGATCAATTCTCAGGAACTACAAGGACAAGGTCGTTCTGCCGAAAGACCTCGCTTTCCTGCGGAACGGCAAACGTGTTGACGTTCCAGTCGGACAGGGAACAGACGGTGACGCGGTCCGCGACATCGGCAAAAGGACATCGAGCGAGTATGCGGAGATAATCAAGGAGTCGAAGACAGTTGTCTCGAGCGGTCCGCTAGGCGTGTTTGAGGAGAAGGGATTCGATCTTGGGAGTAGGGCTGTGCTTGAAGCGATGGCAACACAAGGAGCCTGCTCGGTTGTGGGCGGCGGACACATGGGAAGCTACGCGAGCTCGCTCGGACTCGACAAGCGCATTACACATGTGAGCACGGCTGGTGGAGCGATGCTGGCCTTCCTCGCAGGAGAAGAGTTGCCGGGCGTCAAGGCCCTGGTCGACGCTGCAAGTCGACAGAAGACCAGGTAGAGCGCCCCAGCGATGCTAGGTTGAAGAACGGAAATCGTGTTATACGACGTCCAAAGGAGTCCAGATCTACTGCCCTGTCTTTCTAGTCCTTCTGTTCGACCCATCGCAACGGGATGGTGATTCCACACTGGTTACACTGCAATTCCTTGGAATTTGGCATTGTCGCACATTTCGCCGGGGGATGTCTGCGCGGATGACTGCGGGACCGAATTCCGCAATCGAAAATACTATGAAGCATGACACTTTCTCTCTGAACAACTCATGGTCCGGCTTGATCTACTCAGGAGAAGATCATTTTCATGAATTCTAGAGAACGAATTCTGAAGGCACTTGCTCTCCAGAAATCCGATAGGGTGCCGGTTGTTCCGTTCATCATTACATTCGCAGCGAGGTATGCTGGTTTCAAGGTTGTTGAGTATGCCAAGGATTCGAGTATACTGGCGAAATCCCAGATCGCTGTAGCACGAAGATTCAAGATCGATGCTGTCTACGTGGACTCTGACCCGGTGATTGAGATCGAAGCCATGGGGGCTGAAATCAGATACCCCGAGGATGAATCGCCCATGGCATCAAGACCGGTTGTCAAGGCGTCGAGCGACATCAAGTCATTGAAGACACCTGATCCTGAGAAAGATGGCAGGTTGCCAGTCTGGTTGAACGCAATCAGGATACTGAAAGAGGAAGTTGGAAACGAGTTCGGAGTCTTCGGGAGTGTCAACGGTCCCTTCCAAGCGGCTGCACAGTTGCTCGGGATAACTGACGCATGCATGTACCTCTATCGAAATCCTGGGCTCGTCCATGAACTTCTGGATCTTACAACCAAGACAATTGTCAGTTTCATGAAGGCTGAGATCCAAGCAGGCGCGGATGCCATAGTACTAGGAGATGCCGTATCATCGCCCACTGTAATCTCGCCTAGACATTTCGAGCAATTCAGCTTCCCGTATATTCAGAGAGTCATCCGGGAAGCAGGAGGGAAAGTCCCCTTCATACTGCATATCTGCGGGGATGCAACACGAATCATCGACAAGATGGTTGAGACGGGAACAAAGTACCTTGAAGTTGACTCTTATGTTGACCTGGCTCAAGTCAGGAAGAAGTATGGCAACTCTGTCGGTATCATAGGTAATGTCAGCCCCAACCTGATCTTGACTGGAAGCCCTGAAGCGGTTGAGCAGAGTTGTCGCAGGGCCATCGAGGCGGCAGGACTGACTGGGGCGTACATCTTGGGATCGGGATGTGAAGTACCAAAGAATACTCCTCCCGTGAACTTGGACGCAATGGTCAAAGCTGCAGAAAAGTACGGACGGTACTCTTAGCCCCGCCCCTCTACGCACGTTCATCATCGAGTCATGAGAGTGGATACTCTCTCAGGTGGAGACATCATCGGCTATCGTTCTACTATCGGGTGAAGGCGCTAAGCGTCTTTCCGTAGTCCCCGTTCGATCTGGAACAGGTTGAACGCAATCCGGAATGAACAGCTGACTAGACATTATTGTTTGCTTTGGGTAGCCTAGGCGCCAGACTATTATGCGAAAACAGAACCAATTGAACGGCTCATGAGCCGATTGAAGATAGGTGTGGATGTCGCGGAGAATGAGGCTGATCCGAGGCAGTTCCTTGAATGCGCAGTATTGGCGGACAAGATCGGTTTCGACTCATTCTGGTTTGGAGATCACTTCATGCCTTGGAACCACATCGGTGGGAAATCGGCCTTTGTCTGGTCTCTCATGGCTTCATCACTGGAGAGAACAGAACGTATCAGAATTGGCCCAGATGTAACTTCTCCAATAGGAGGAAGATTCCATCCGGCGATAATTGCGCAGGCAGCTGCCACGTTGGACAACATGTATCCGGGGCGCTTCATGCTAGGCGTCGGCTCCGGAGAGGCGGTGAACGAGGCCGTCTTTTTCCGAGAGCAAAAAGGCAGCTGGCCTCGTTGGAAGGAAAGAATTGAACGGGTGGCGGAGGCAACCACGCTTATGAGGGAACTCTGGGCACGCGAGGAATATTTCACGTTCAAAGGCACGTATTTCTCTATGTCAGATGTGATGCTGTACACTAAGCCAAAGACCGAGATGTCCATTCACTTCTCTGCCATGGGTCCGAGGTCTGCTTCCTACGCGGGTAGGTTCGGTGATCATCTGATTACAATCAGCCCTCCAGACAGATGTCGAGACATCATCTTTCCGAAATTCAACGAAGCAGTCTCCGCAAAGGGAAAGAACCCTCACGACGCAGAGAAGATGGTGCTCGTCAATTTCATGCTCGGAGATCCTCAGCAAAGCCTCAAGAAACTGAAAGCCGGCCCGGCGGGGTACCTCGCTAAGGGCAGTTGGGACGAGTCTGATCCTAGACAAATAGAGAGACTGGCCTCGGCACTCGATGACGCACTTATCAAGGAATACATCCCGCTCTGCCGAACGGTCGACGATCTGATAGAAGTAGTCAAGAGCTTCATCAAAGTCGGCACAGATCACGTAGTATTCGGAACTGGGCCTTCTCCTGATCTGATCAGGTTGATTGGCGATCACGTACTTCCTGAGTTTCGTTAGCGCTGAACCCTAGGCAGCTTCCCAGAAGGATCGCGTACCAGCGCTCGGCAGATGGGATCGAATCGCCCATCTATCACATTGCATACGCGGCCTTTGTCACTGGGGGTACTTTCCGTAGTCCACAGCTGTCTTGGTCATCGCCAGGAAGTTCTCGATCTTGACTCCGTCGTGTATCGAGTTACTGGACCCCAAGATGAGTCCTCCCCCTTCTGCAGCTGATTGTATCACGTGCCTTGCTTCCCCAGTGGCTTGAGAGGGTGTCCCGTGAGTTAACGTATTACCGCAATCAACGTTCCCAATCAGGCATAGCTTATCACCGTACCGTTGTTTGAGTAGAGCAATGTCCATTCCGGCGTCAGGTTCGATCGCTTGGTAGCCGTCGATTCCCAGCGCCACGATGTCATCAAAGATAGGCATGGTGTTTCCGTCTGAATGCACCAACACCTTGATGCCCATCCGTTTCACTTCTTCGACTTCTCGAGCGAGGTACGGGAACGTGATGCTTCTTAGATCTCGCGGGTTCGCCAAGGGCCCGCGCGTATCCGCCATGTCTTCCCCAATAATGATCGCGTCCACCCCAAGTTCTGCTAGCTTTCTCGCCTGCACGCAGTTGAATCGCGTCACTAGCTCCAGAAGCTCCAGAGCGAAGGCCCGGTCCCTGTACATCTTCACTAGAAACTCACTGAGGCCTGTTATCATGTAAGCCGTCAGGAACGGGCCGTCCACGTAACCCATCAAAGCCATTCCTTTTTCCCGAGCGTATCTTACTGTCTCCGTCGCAAGTGCCGTCCTGCCCGGATCCTTAGGATCAATTTCTGAAATGCGCTCAAGATCGTTACGAGACTTGACTGTGCCCCCGATGTACCAAGATAGCCCGGTTACGCCTGCTCGGTCTTCCCATATTCGTCCAAACTCGTCGATCCACCTGTTTGGCGTGATCCTTTTGGGGATGAACCCTTCTCGGTAGTTTTCTGGCACCCCAGCGGAAGCGGGAACCATGTCAAGTCCGGCGGCCTCAAACGCGTCAACAGTATCGTGTGCCAGAACCCGAAGTTGCTCTGCCGTCATGCATCCGAACGGCGCCGAAACCGTAGGCCGCTCAAGGAGCTTTTCGATCATCGCCAGATTCATGCCGAGCTCGAAGCAGGGAACCCTGTCGGGCTCCTCTAGATTGATCGCTGCGACGCATCTCTCTACAGACGACATCATCGGCTCTCGTCTTAGTGTTAGCAGAGGATACCTAAGCGTCTTTTCGAATCGCTAAATGTTCGGACAACTTCTCCACCAGGCGTAGTCAATAAGAGAGCGTCAATTTCCAGTCAGCGCACACGTGATGGTACATACTGCAGATTGGGCCGGCCGCAGCGTGTGCAAAGGCTTATCTACGCCGGTCAGCGCAAAATTGCCTTTCATGTCACTCTATAAAAAAGCAATAACGACAACAAGAGCAGCGATCGTGATAGCCGTTCTCATCGTTGTAATCATCGCAGGGGTGTATTTGGCCTCGAGGCCGACAGCCCCTACCGCGAAGATACCTGACGTTCTTGTGATCGACGACACATCATGGCCCGTTCACAATTTGAACGCACTCTACGAAATTCAGTATGTGCCTTGGCCCTGGTGGCTTGAACACACGGTGTACCAAACACTGATCGTCCCGGATGTCAAGGCGGAGTTCCAACAAGGCAAACTTGTGTTCATATCTGAACTAGCCACGGACTGGACGGTATCTCCTGATGGAACGACATACACCTACAATCTGAGAAAAGACGTCACATTCTCCGATGGAAATCCATTCAACTCCTACCAAGTGTGGACTCAAATGTACTTGTGGTACTACCTCGCTGGAAATGCAACGACCTTCCTGAGTGGTCTTGAGCTATTCGACTTGTCGAACGTGAAGATTGGTCCAGCAACATTCGATGCCATCAATGCCACTGGGTTAGCGAACCCCACAGGAGATGTCCTCGCAATGATGCAGGACAAGACATGGCCGATCTACACCAATGGTCCCGATCAGATAGTATTCCATATGAAAGTCCCATTCCTCTACCTAAACGGGTTGCTTAGTGGATTCCTGGGACTGCTATTCGACTGCCAGTGGGCAATACAGCATGGCGGATTCGGAACACCAGCACAATTCAACTCGTACTTCGACGACCATCCAATTCCTGGAACTGGACCCTACGTGGTCACCGAAGTCCAAATGAACTCCTATGTGAAGTTCCAACAGAACCCGACCTACTGGGGCAAAAGCCTAACTGCCGCTGATATCTCAGCAAACCCTCTCTTGAACCCAGGCCAAGTGAAGAATGTCGTCATATATGCGAAGACCGACGACATAGCAAGGTACACTGACCTGACGACAGGAGCGGCTCAGCTCTCGGCTATCAAGGCAACTAACTTCAAGGCAATATTGAACAGCACTAAGTACTCCTATTTCGCAGTTGAATCCACTGCACAAATAACTGCTGTAGCAATCAACACAAAGATAGCACCTACGAATAACACAGACGTACGGCGGGCAATAGTCCACGCGATCAACTATCAGGACATCTGGAACAAGGCGTACTTTGGTCAAGCAGCAGCATTCCTCGGTCCCGAGACACCGAACTATGGAGTATACTATGACCCAGGCAATCTACCGCCATACGACTACAATGTCACCGAAGCGAAAGACTATCTAGCGAAAGCTGGATACCCCAACGGCAACGGTCTTACTACTCTGAATTTCAGGATAGTGTCTGGCTGTTCGTTCTGCAAAGTCGCAGCGGAAATCGTCCAGAGCAACTTGGCAGACATCGGCATCAAGTCAGAGATAAACGAAGTGGAAAGTGGTACATACTGGGGACCCTACGGCAACTATCAGACGAACCTACAGAACGCAGCGCAACTGGGGCACTTGTCATTTCTGGGTGGGATGATGTGGGCGCCTTCAGCTATCTCTCCAACTGACTACTGGACCTCGTTTGTGTCCACCAAGTCCCTCTGGGGTAACTGGGCAGTATACAGCAACGACAAGGTGGACCAGGCCGTGGCTACGCTGGCTAGCAGTGGCAATCCGGACGAGATCGTTTCGGCTTTGAAAGTTGCTCAGCAACAGATCTATGACGACGCGCCCTACGCCTGGATCGCAGGATGCAAACTTTGGTATGTGGACGGCTCTTTCGTCTGGGACAAGAGCGTGATCAAAGAAGTGTGGTTCGACCCAGCATACAACGGCATCAACACGGCTCCACTGTTCAACACAGTGATCTTCGCGTAAGAAACGCAGAGCGGCCTCGCCGCTCCCCCTATCTTTTTTTCGATCTTCTAGCCCCAGTACAGGGCTCTATCGAGTGAATTCCTTGCCTGCTTTCCTCGCGGTCTTTTCGATGAAATGGCAGGCCGCAAATCTACCAGGGCCTAGCGGTTCGAGAAGAGGCTCCTGATCTGAGCACTTCTGTTCGGCATACGGACAGCGGGGGTGGAATCGGCAACCAGGTGGCGGATTTACCACGCTTGGGACCTCACCAACAATTTCGACTTTGAGAAGGTTTCTCTCCTTAGGGTCGGGGATGGGAGCGGAAGTGATCAGAGCGATCGTGTAGGGATGCCTGGGATCTTTGATCACTGCATTTGTTGGTCCGTACTCCACGACTTTCCCGGCGTACATGACGTATGTTCTGTCTGAGAGGTACTCAGCGACCGAAATGTTATGAGTAATGATCAAGTAGCTCAGGTTGAACTTCGACTGCAGTTCCAATAGGAGGTTGAGTATCTGTGCCTGCACTGACGCGTCGAGAGCGCTCGTTGGTTCGTCAAGTATCACTAGACTCGGCTCGGTCACTATCGCCCGCGCGATGTTCACGCGCTGTTTCTGGCCACCACTAAGCTGCCTTGGAAGTCTGTCGAGGAACTTGTTGTCGAGTCCCACGGCATTCAAAACTTCAGCTGCTTTCTTCTCCCTGTCGTCCTTGCTCATTGACGAGAGGCCGACGAGTGGTTCTGAGACTGTGTCTTTAACCTTCATGCTCGGGTCCAAGGAGGAATCCGGGTCCTGGAAAACCATCTGAATGATCTTGAACCGGTCTTTCGAATGCTTGAACGCGGCCTCGTCTTGGCCGCGTATTCTGACAGAACCACGTTTCGACTCAATTAGACCCAGCACTGCTCGAGCCAGAGTGGATTTGCCGCAACCGCTTTCGCCGACAACTGCAACGGTCTCGCCCGCTCCAACGTCTATGTTGACCCCGTCAACAGCCCTGACATATGCGGCACGTTTTGTCAAGAGAGGAACGGAAAAGGAACCGCCGACATCAAAATAGACGGCTAGGTCTTCTATCTGTAGCAGTGTTTGTTTTTCATTGGTGGAGGTAGCAAGCAACTCGGTGAGAACCCTCCTTGACCGTCAACTCGGGTTTCGTGGCCTCACATCTTTTCATCACATAGGGGCACCGCGGCGCGAATTTGCATGCTGCAGGAATGTTCCTCAGGTCAGGGGTGCTTCCTTGGATAGGCTTGAGTTTCATTTCTTCTTTGGATCCGGACGGAATACATGCGAGCAGCCCCTGCGTGTAGGGGTGAAGTGGGTGTGAGAAGAGATCGAGGACTTCGCCTTCTTCCACGATTTGACCAGCGTACATAACAGCGATTTTGTCAGCTACTTGAGACGCCACAGCGAGATCATGGGTAATCAGGAGGATTGACGTATCCACCTCTTCCATCAAGCCCCTCATTAATTTCAGGACCTGAGCTTGAGTCGTTACGTCAAGAGCCGTAGTTGGTTCATCTGCGATCAGCAGGGAAGGTTTTTGCGCCAGCGCCATGCCGATCATCACACGTTGCCGCATACCGCCGCTTAGCTCGAATGGGTAGCGATCAGCCACGCGCTCTGGATCTGGGATCCTCACTAGGTTCAGAATATCTATGATCTGCTTCTTCTTATCATTCGCCCCGTTTCGCGAGGATGAGCCAAGTGTGTCTCGGCCAGATGTTGTGTCTCCTTTTCCACGCGAGTCTCTGAGCTTGATTGCTTCCCATATTTGATTGCCGATCTTGAACACCGGGTTGAGCGATGTCATTGGCTCTTGAAAGATCATGGCTATTTCCGTGCCGCGATAGAGCCGCATTTCGTCTGGTGCGAGACTTACCAGGTTCTTTCCATTGAAGTTGACTTCCCCGGCAAGATACTTCGCGGGCGGGCTCGGCAGCAATCCGATTATTGAGAGGCCAAGTGTTGTCTTCCCACAGCCGCTCTCCCCGACGGCGGCCACAAGTTCATGCGGTTTTATCGACATGGACACGTTGTCGACGGCTCGAACGGCGCCTGTCTTCAACTCATATGCGATCGATAGTCCGTCAACGCTCAGAACCGTCTTCTCTTCCGTTGTTGTCACCCCACCCTCGCTGCTTCTACGGCATCTCGTAGGCCGTCACCTAGAATGCTGAAGGCGACGACAACGATACCGATCACGAGCGCTGGAAAAATCGGCAGCCATGGTGCAGAAACCAAGTAGTCCTGGTAGGCGCTCACCATCGCGCCCCATTCGGGCAACGGGGGACGAATGGAAAGCCCGAGGTAGCTGAGGCCTGCATAGATGATGACAACGCTACCAATGTCAATACTAGCGTATGCGATCATCGGTGTGAGGATATTGGGCAATACATGTCTGGTCAGAATCCTGAAACCCCCGATCCCTGACGCTTTTGCTGCTTCGATGTAGTTCTGGTGGCTCACGCGCAGGGCCTCACCGCGAGCAAGACGTGCGTACGGGGGCCACCATATGATCAGCAAAGCGTACATCATGTGAATGATGCCAGGGCCCAGAATGACCGCGATTGATATGGCAAGCACCAACGCCGGAATCGCAAATATGATGTCCGTGTACCTCATCAGGGCCTCATCCAATAGGCCTCCTCTGTAGCCTGCAGTAGCCCCCAGGAGGGCTCCTACTAGAAGCGAGACACCAACAACAACGAAGCTGACAAAGACATCGTTTGGGGTCGCGTAGAGCATCCTACTTAATACGTCTCGGCCCAGGACATCCGTTCCAAACAGATGCTGAAGGCTGGGAGCACCCAACGCGGGACCCACGTTCTGCTTGATCGGATCGTATGGAAGCAGGACATCGCCAGTCAATGCAACACCAATCGCCACGATGGCAATAGCTGCCACGAAAAAGAAACCGAGCTTGGTTTCGTTGTTGTATGTCAACAGCTCGAAGACATATTGCATTCGGAGATTCTTGAATCTGGTCACTGCAATCGGATCTCCGGATCCACGACAGCGTAGAGAATGTCAGCTGCGAGGTTCGTGGCCACAATGATGCCAGCGAAGACCAAGGTTATTGCAAGAATCGACGGATAGTCCAGCGCGCTGAGCGCTTGAACCAAGTACTGCCCGACTCCAGGATACGTAAAGATTGTTTCCGCAAACAACGTCCCCGTCACCAGCCAAGTCACAAGAAGAGAAGCAAGAGTGACAACTGAAATCATGGCGTTTCTAAGAGCGTGTTTGAAGAAGATCGTGTTCTCATCCAAGCCCTTTGCACGCGCAGACCGTATGTAGTTTGTACGCATTACTTCGAGAATAGACGCACGAAGCACCCGTGTCACATATCCGAAGACGCCAAGCGCCAACGCCAAGCTGGGCATGATGATATGCGCCAGTGCATCAACAAAAGTGCTGAGATTACCTTCGAGCAGGCTGTCTATCAGAATGAAACCAGTGAATGGCGTGGGTGCTGAGACACCCGGGCTGAGCGCTCCGCCGCTAGGAAGCAGACGCAGCATGTAAGTTAAGACAATCAACAAGAAGAGCGCGAGCAAGAACGCTGGGGACGATACTCCGGCAAGGTAGAATGCTCTTATCCCGTAGTCCGCTGCCTTACGATGATATCTTGCGGCCAGTACACCAAGCGGTATCCCGATAACCAAAGTGAACACGATTGCGAAGAATGCGATCTGGAGCGTGTATGGCAGGGTCTCCCTGATGGCGACTGCCACTGGCCTGCCCTTCAGCACCGAGTATCCAAGATCTCCGTGAAGCAGCCCGACTATGTAGTAGTAGAACTGCATGTAGAGTGGATCATTCAAGTGGTATTTCGCGGCATATGCTGCAGCCATGTCCGGGTACATGCTGGCTGCACGCCCGAGCCAAGCGACGATGGGATTAGATGAAATCGACCGCGAGAGAATGAACGTGATTATGGCTACTCCGAGGAGGACGAACACGGCGAGTCCGAGACGGCGCAGGACGAATGAGAGTAGCCCCAAACCGAATCAAGGCCAGAGACGCATGATCTGCGCTTATTTGTCTTGCCCAGACGATCACGTTCGCGTCTGTGAAAGCTTGCGCCAGGTCTCAATCATCGTAAGCACATTCTCCCAGCGCGTATCCTCAAACAGCTGATCGATCGGGGCAAGCACGAATCCCCCTCCCGGCGCCAAGATCTCGATGGCGTTCCTAACAGCGTTCTCAACTTCTTGCCTGCCTCCCGAGCCGAGCGTCACAGCCGAGTTCATTCCGCCCCACAGACACACTCGTTCACCCAACCGCCGCTTGATCTGTTTCAGATCTGCTTTGCCCTGCACCGGATCAATGCCGTACAAAATGTCGATATCCATCTCCGCGAGCGGCTCAAGAAGTGGCATGATACCTGACGTCATTACGTAGCAATACTTCGATCCGATTCTATGAACGTAGTCTATTTCCTTCTTAATTCTAGGAGCAAAGAATGTTCTGAAAAGTCTAGGCGACCAGAACGTCTCGTACCATGCTCTGTGAACAATGATATCCGAGCCTCCGAGCTCAGAAATCAGTCTGATGTGCCTAAAGTTCCATTCGAGAATCGTGTCGAGCAGCTTGTGGAGAAGTTGCGGTTTTCCATAGGCGAACTTGATCGCGTTCTCAAGTCCGCATAGCCACCCAAGTGCGTCGCCTAGAAATAACCCTGAACCGTCAAGCCAACTGCCGAGATAGTCAGTGCCGGATTCTATTAGAACCTCGTTCTTCTCTGCAAAGCTTCTGGCTTTGTCAGCGCGTTCGTGAGCTTGTCGAAGCAGCTCCTCGGACGGTTCTGCGAATAGCACACCGAGTGCTTCGACATCTTCGATTGTCTCTATCAAGTATTTCTTCGACCGGGAGCGAGGGACAAGAAAATCCGTGAAGATTGGCATTTCATCACCGTGAGGCCAATCATCTGTCTTGTATGCAATCTGGCTGAGAACGCCCTTGGCGGTGTGATACTCCTTAAACAGAATAGAATATCGTTCTCCAGGATGATCTTCTCGATGAACTCTCGCCGTTACCTCAGGACTGAGCATTCTAGGAGGTTCAAACTGGACAGCATCATCCAGCCCAAGCCTAGTGGTCTTCTGGGCTCGTTCAAATTGGTCTCTCCAACTGTCGTTTTTGTCCGAAAAATGCGGGCGGCCCCACCATCTGACGAGAAGCGGCACATGGTCCACTTCTGCGTGATTGAATGCCTGCATGACCCTCTGCCTTGAAGACATCGTACCAGTCATCCCTATCCCTCAGGTTATTCTCTGAAGTCTAATCGCTCTAGTTTCGGAGAAATTTAAGGGGAACCGATAGCCCACCCAACTCTGTGAACACTAACCCATCCCAATGCAATTAGGGCAGCGTCTGGCGACCGTATGATCTTCTACTATTCTTGGTTGACTCATGGCCTGGGACGTGGGTTTGCTGGCAGTAGGCTTAACTTCTCCCTTAGGCGGTAAAGCGTGGGATCCGCATATGAACGATCACCATATGATACGTGAAATCCACGAGCAGCCCAAAGCATTCGAGAAGATCGTGCAGGAGACTCGACCGCGAATTCAAGAGATCGTCCGCAAAGCCTCCAGTCAGAGGCCCCCAGAGACGTACTACGCAGTTGGATGCGGTTCGTCCTACTATGCATCACTGATTGCTACTTTCTATCACGAATACATGTTGGGTCTTGACAGCCGTGCTCTGCCCGCATCAGAGTTCATCTGGTTTGCGCCACGCTCCAATGTCCGATCACCAATTCTCTTTACTCTATCGCGATCCGGCCGGACGTCTGAGGCAGTGGAGGCAGCACGCAAAGCTATGAAGCTGAGGATTCCCACCATCGCCGTTACATCGGATTCACAGAGCACGATGGGACAGGAGTGTGACTACTGTCTCGACACAGGTGTTCCCAACGAGGAAAGCACGATAATGACGAAAACGTTCACCGGAGGTGCCCTTGCAACGATCATTGCGGGGTACGAGTTCGCCAAGACTAGTAGTGCCCATGTTCCCAAGGACTTTGAATCTGAATTGAATCGGCTGCCAAAGGATGCCGAGGCCGTCATTCGAACGACCGAAGAACAAGCTAGAAAGGCCGCTGAGAAGAGCCAGAATGTCACTCGTTTCATCTATCTAGGATCTGGTGCCAACCACGCAGCTTGCCTTGAAGGCGCATTAAAACTACGGGAGACATCCTACTCCGTCTCAGAGACGTACCACGCAATGGAATTCAGACACGGCCCATTTGCAGAGTTGGAAAAAGGCGTTCAGGTCTTCGTTCTCGTTCCCGGAGGCAAGACGCTTCGTCAGGAAGCAACATTACTAAAGGAAATCGCCTCAACAGGCGCGAGCGTGATCCCGATCTCGAACGTGCCCGAAATCATCAATTCGCATTCAGATACAATCCGTATGCCGGATTCCATCTCAACGGAATTCGCTCCTCTCCTATTCATGATTCCAATGCAGTTCTTCGCATACTACTTCACAGTCAAGAAGGGTTTGAACCCTGACCGCCCAAGGAACTTGGTCAAGTTCGTGACGACAGACATGGCTCCCTAAGCCCCGCGCGGACTGCAAGTTTCGCTTCGTGCGTAACTTCGTATGCTGGAGAAGTGCAAGCCAGAGCTGATGTGTTACCAGGCTGGGTCATGCACTGCTGTCCTGACTCACAGCAGTTCCTTGGCGTGTTTCTGGATCTTCCGTATCGCTTCTGGGACTCTTGCTGTATCATCTCGTGTGCCGAGAAGTACTGGATGTGGCAGCCATACGGTTTCCCATGCAGCACGTTTTGTGTTCGGGAAGTCCCCTTTGAGAATCCGTTTTCCATCATCGCGCTGTTCCTGAGGGATACGGTTGAGGTACTCGCCGCTCTTGAAAAGGTCTAGCTCGTGAATCGGTGGATAACTCGCTTGGGTTGGAATGCCTTCGGCTTCCAAAGCCTCAATGAATCTCTTGATAGGGAGATCTGCAAAGGTCGAGCTTTCGTAGTGAAAGATGTACGCGTAGTGTCCATTGCGAGTGCACCGCGGATCGTGTTTCTGAGGGCTAATGCCTTCAATCTCAGGCAATACACGATCTAGGTATGCGGCGTTCTTGGTGCGGACGGTCGCTTGTTTGTCGAGCCTGGAGAGTTGCTGGGTGAGAATTGCTCCTTGCCACTCGCTCAGACGGTAGTTCGAACCGTAAATGAAGTGAGAGTAGAACCACTCGCCTGGCATGCGACCACAATCATGCACTGATCGCGCTCGTCGTTCCAGCTCGTCGTCGTTGGTGATTATGATTCCGCCTTCTCCCGCTGTGATGAGTTTGCTTGCTTGGAAACTGAATGTCCCGATGTCTCCGATCGCGCCTATCTTCCGGCCTTTCCATTCACTGCCGTGAGCGTGGGCACTGTCCTCTACTAGGCGGATGCCATGGCGACGAGCGATCTCTGGCAGCCGATCCAGATCCGCAGGATGTCCTCCCATGTGCACTGCGATTATCGCCTTCGTGCGGTCAGTGATCCTTTCCTCAACTAGGGATGGATCGAGGCAGTACGTGTCCGGAGTCACATCCACAAGAACGGGTAGTGCCCCGGCAGCGAGTACTGCGCTGGCTGTTGCTATGAATGTGAAGTCTGGCACTATGACCTCGTCGCTTGGTCCAACTCCAAGTGCGGCTAGCACGACCTCCAATGCTGCCGTGCCGTTGGTTACAGCGATTCCATGCTTTGCCTGATGATATGAAGCGAACTTGCGCTCAAATTCTAGCGTCCGGGTGCCCGGCGTACGCCACCATACGCGGCTCTTCAACACCTGCATGAGGGCTCGTCGTTCTTTCTCATCGTATTGCGGCCATGGAGGAAACGGCTTAGCCTTTGTCCGTTTCCCGCCGAGTAGAGCGGGTTTGTCCGTGCCCAACACAAATCACTTGTCTCTTGGATGATACTTTCGAGTAGTTATGTCCAACCGTCGATCACCAAGACAGCGCGCGTGCGATTATTCGCCCATTATCTGAACTGCCAGTCCTCTGGTCTGTGGGCCGTCAAGTTCAACAAGGTAGATGTTCTGACGTGCGCCGAGCATGATCTCTCCTGCTTGGAGTGGAATTGTTACGTTTGCTCCTAGCAGGCTCGCACGGATGTGCGAGTAAGCGTTCACGGCCATTCTGCCGTCTCTCCTGTAAAAGCGATGATGTCCATATGAATCGTCTTCGGGCACGGCTTTCACCATGAACCTAGCGATGTCCTCCTCCAGTTTCGGATCGTTCTCGTTGATCGTTATGGCCGTGGTGGTGTGGAAGGTGAAAACGTTGATCATGCCGTTCTTCAGCCCGCTCATCTCCACGGCTCGCCGCACTTGGTCCGTTATTCGAATCAGTTCCGTGGACTGCTGAGACTTCACAAAGATTTTCTCTACAACGCATCTCAACGTCAAACTACCTCCTAGGCTTCTCCCAAGAATGTAAGGGCGTTCCTCTGTAGAATCGCTTCGAGAACATCCTTGCGCACGGGAAGTGACGAGACTGCGGCGAACATCTTGTTCATCTCTATTCGAGGAAAGTCGGATCCAAACATCAGCTTCTCTCCGAGCATGTTCTCAATGAGACGAGCCGGTACGAGTGTTGTGATCTGGCGAATGCTCTCGATCGGGGTTCCCGCAAAAGTGCCAGCGGTGTCAAGGTAGACGTTCGGATTCCTAATCGCCACGCTCACAGCATCCAAAACCCATGGCCAACCAAAATGGGCCAGACAGATCTTGAGCTTAGGAAACTTCCTAGCAACATCATCCAGCAGCAGCGGTTGATTGTGCATTACTGAAAAGCGGTTCGAGAACGTGATCCCTGTGTGAACCAGTACCGGCATCTGCAAACGTTCAGCTTCCTTGTAGATGTCCAGTGCCGAGGGACCCGCTGGGTCGAAATCCTGCAACGCAGGATTCAACTTCAATCCCTTTAGGTCAAGTTGATCGTGTGCCCGCCGCAGTTCTTGCAGGGCTACTTCCTTTGCGTTGGGGTCGATGCTCGCAAAGCCAACGAATCGATGGCCATCCTTCTTGACGATCTCCGCAACTTCCTGGTTTGATGGCATCTCACAGCCATGTGCCTTCTTACAATTCACTGGAAGCAGTACTGCTCGTTCGATCCCACAGAGATCCATCTCCCGCTGCAAAGTCGACAGTGGTTGTGGCGATGTTCGTAGGTCGAAGACCTTGTCTGCAGCTTGCAGCAGCTCAGGTCGCTTGTCAGTCAGTTCCTTCACGAGAAGAGGATGGACGTGAACATCAATCCACATGAATTCACACAATCAATGCTTTCAGAATCTAATGCTGTATAAGTCTTCGCGATCGCTATCGATCCCCGTAGTGTGCTTTCACGATCTTCTCTGCGTCTTTCGCTCTCGGGATCGCTGTCACACACCCGAGCTTTGTCATGCTCAATGCGGCAATGACGTTTGAGAATCTCGCGGTCTTCTCCATCGGCCAATCGTGTAGGTATCCGTGAATGAAGGCGGCGTCGAAAGCATCTCCTGCACCTATCGTGGATACTGGTTTCGTCCTGAATGCGTCCACGGAGCGAATTCGACCGTGTTCTCCGATGATGCATCCTCTCCTGCCAGCCTTGACTGCAACTGTCGAAACGCCTTGGCCGAATAGGTACTCCACGGCGTCTGGAGTGCGTTTCTTACGCGAGATCTTTCTCGCTTCAACCTCGTCCAGAAGAAGTAGGTCAAGGTGTTCGAGAACGCCTTCGAACGCTTTTCCCCACACGCCGGTGGCGCTCATTTGTGGATCTAGAGAGACAGAGATTCCCTCACGCTTGGCGTGCCTGATCCAGCGAATGATGTCGCGCCCCCATAGATCAGGGAGCATCAGGTATGCTCCGATGTGAAGCGCCTTCGCTCCATGCAAGCACGTCGGGTCGAGCCTGTCGAGCCTCAACGGAGGCACTTTGGAGACAACCGACGACTTGTTACCATCGTTGTACACCACGACCGTGGACACTTCAGTCTCGAACGCTTCGTCAACCACGAGATTGCTTGTAGAGACGCCACAATCGTGGAAACCCTCGATCACGATTCTGCCCAGCGAGTCGTCGCCGATTCTGCCTACTATCGCGGCTCGTCCTCCCAGCTTCGCGAAGCATTGCGCCACGTAGCCGGCGGATCCTGCTGTGAAAACACCGGCCGTTTGCACGTTCCCAACTTCAGACCAGCGATGTGGAATCTTGTCCACTCCAGCAAGTATCACGTCAAGCGCAACTTCTCCCAAGACTATGAGGTCAATGTTCTTCATGCCGGCCCTGCCTCGCTTTTTGTCGCCTGTTGAATTGTCCTCGACAGAAGTCACTTTAAGGCACTGCTGCTAGGTGTGTAGAAGCCTCGGTGGCTCAGCCTGGTAGTCTCAGCTTGCTGAGCTGGAAAGCATCCGCCTTGTAAGAGCGTCCCAAGCAAGCGGAAGGCCGCGGGTTCAAAGCCCGCCCGAGGCTCCATACCCTCACTTGGCTTGGCAAGAGAGAATCAAGACGTGCGCCTGTACCATCTTAGGTCGCCAACCTGACTAGATGCGAACGCAGGCATCTCAGGTAGCGTATTCCTCTCTGCTGAAAGAAGGTTGCCAGACGCGGTCCGAACATTTCCATTTGTGGCGGATGCGGAGTTGCTACCGCCCGAAAACATCAGGTATCCAACTCCGTCAGCATATGATACTGCCAAGTGTACATCGTTCAGCGGGTTTGCCGAGAAAGCTCCTTGTGTATAGGGTGCATCGTCCAGGGTCGATGTCTCTGGGTGACTGTCGACAACTCGGACCGGCCCGTAGCCGTTCTCCTTGCTCAAATCAACTAAGTAGACGAGGACACCCTCGCTAGGCAGGTTCTTGTCATAGCCGATTTGACGTCGAACTTCAACTACGTATGATATCGTCTCCGAAAGCGGCAGGACAAGGACACGCGTTCCAGACTCACCTTCGATTGGTTGCAGAACAATGGGCAAAGCCACGCTCGCTCCAATATTGATTATCTCGGGCGTGATCCATCCGAACTCCATCAGGCTCCAAGCGCTGAATCCTCTCGGTGGATTGTTTTCCCCCATTATGTCCCATGGTCCCACGAATATGTTCGGATCTCGGCCTTTCTCGCTTGCTTCGTAACTGTAGAGATCCGGAAGGCCACAGCCCTGTCTTGGTTCATAGTTGCTCGGTAGCACATGGCCGAGTTCGTGTGCGTACGTGCCCAACGGTGACCCTTCATTCACCACTATCCCTCGCAGGCCAGTATCTCTGGCTAGGACAGCCAAATGGCAGGCTGCGTGAGGCCAAACTTCTCCTGCAGCTACCAGGATCACGAAATCATACTGGCGATAGTTCACTTCCTTGTCCGCCGATTCGATGGCTTCCTTTTCGAAGAGTTTCATATCGTTCTCGCTGTACGTCCATTCCTGAAGATCCAACTTGCTCAGCGGCGTCTGAGTCTGATACCATTTGCTTGTAATGTCTCCAGTCACTGACACTAGGCCGTAGGATGCTTCCTGGTAGAAGTCGTTCAGACCGCTGAAAACAGTCTGGCGAATCGTCTCTATGCTTACTGAGTGCTTCTTGTCAGGGAATTCGACGAGAACGACGATGACTCTCTGAGGGCCCTTGGCTACAGTTCTAGTTCTAAAGGCCTGGAGATTACTAACTGTGGGTCCAATGAGCGCGATAGTCACTGCTGCGCAGACTGCGAGATACAGAAGCAGCACAGCTGCTGCTAACCGTCTCAAGAGACGAGCCCCGAGAAGAGCACGGTTCTATCTCTTATCAGGCCTCTGGTATCCGGCTCTAGAATCTAGTTCCAACGATCCGTAACGACTGATTGTTCAGCTGTTACGAGACAATCTCATAGCACGCTCGTGCCGAGTCTCGTCTACGTCGCATCGTGAGCGAAGCTGATCGAAACAACGTATGTTACAAATGGACTTCTACAGGGTTTCTAGCTACATTCTGTAAGCCCCGTATGAAACGGGGTCACGTCTCAAAGACGAGCCCAGCGGGGGCAGAGCCTCACGCTCTGCCCTCACTATTCTTGACAACTATCCGCGAGGAACATTCGCTGTATTGGGCCGTGCTCGACACCAGCCTGCAAAGAATACGAGCGCTACTGTTCAGACCCCATGCGGACGGGTCTTGGTAGGCTCTATTCTTTGGTCTTGAGCTTACGTCCGCACGAGCTGCAAAACTTCGCGTAATGCGGATTAGCTTGGCTGCAGTATGAACACGTTGCAGACAGCAGCGAGTTCCCGCATTCATAGCAGAACTTGTTGGTGCTCGGGTTGCCCATGCCGCATCTGTTGCAGTAGACGATGTTTGGAGCTACATTCTTCTCATCCATCGCGCGATGCTCACCTTGTCGGTCTGTCACCACGATCCTTCCTATACCTCTGTTGTACTATTAGGTACTAGATGTTTTCCCATCTTCTTGATTTGACCGAACGGTATGCGGCGTCCACGGTCCTGTTCACCAATAGGCCGTCTTCGAATGTTTCACGTGGTTGCTTTCCCTCGCCTATGCAAGAGACAAAGTGTCCGAGTTCATTTGGGAAGCCGTAAGCTTCGACCTCATTCCATGTCGGAAACATCCAACCCTTCTTCGTCTCAGCTTTCTCCACGATCTCCCCAACCTTCTTCTCTGAAGCAACTGTGAACATCTGAAGTCCAGTTCCCTTCGTTGCGTCAAGGAAGATGGCTCCATCGCTACCATACGTTTCGATTCGCAGATCGAATCCTCCGTGTGCAGCCCAGCTGTTCTCTGCCTGTGCGAGCTCCGACCCCTCATGGTTCACCATGACGACGCTGTTTTCCTCACCTTTTGTGTCATGAACGAACGTGGATATCCAAGCACATGCCGACACCGGTTTCTTCCCGATCAAATATCTTGCGACTTCGATGGAATGGCAGCCCATGTCCATCAGCACGCCTCCGCCGGCCAGCTTGGGATCCCAAAACCATTTCGAGTGTGGTCCAAAATGTGCCTCTCGGGATCTTACCCAGAACACCTTTCCCAACGCGCCCTTGTCGATGAATTCTTTCGCCTTCACAACCTGAGGCATGAAGACCTGATTCTCTGCATAACAGTGAATCACTCCACATCGCCTCACAATCGCCAGCATCTCCTCGGCTTCCTTGACATCTCGGCCGAGCGGTTTCTCACAGATCACGTGCTTGTGATTCTCAGCGGCAGCGCGGGTGGCAGGAAGATGCAAGAAGTTGGGAAGCCCTATGTCCACAACATCGATCTCCGGATCAGCACACAGTCGCTCGATCCCGTCATCTCCGTAATGCTGCTTACTTATGCGCCAACGGTCGGCAAATGGTTGGACCTCTTGCTTCGTCGCTGCGCAAGCAGCGACAACATCCACCTCAGCGATGCCTCGGAACGCCGGCATATGATACACGTTGTGGATGAAGCCGCAACCGATTACACCCACTTTGATCTTCCTCATCAGTCGGAATCATCGAGAGTATTGACTGGTTTTTGCCATATATGAGTGACGAGACACAACGATTCGCAGACATGGGGATTCGTGGATCCACGGAATCCCTGACCGCAATGTAAATGAGTGAAGATCTCATGACTCAGTGTGACAGTAGCCATGGCAAACGAAGCGAAAGAACGCGACTATTCTGACGATGAAATAGAGCAGATACTCGGGATGGGAGGCCCCGAAGCCAAACTCACGTTGAAGGAAGTGCGCGACACCATCCGAGAAAACCCGCTGCTTGTTGCAGCGCTCATTTTCGCCATGGGCATCTTGGTGGGAGCGAGTCTCAGTCGCGGTCACAGGAAACCCTGACATCCCTCAGGCTTGCGCTACGTTCTTATCCGCGTAGGACACGTCCATCTATCGGCGACTGACTTGGCGAAGAACAAAGATGCCGTGGAAATCAGAGCCATGGAAGAGGACTTCAAGGTTCTGAAGAAGGACATAGATTCACGCTACGTGGAACTCCGCGCTCAAGTCAAAGACCTTCAGCAGAAGGCCACGAAGACAGTCACAGAACGTCCACTCTTGGCGTTGGGCGTCGCCTTTGTTGTGGGACTGGCCCTCGGGGTTGCCCTATCCGGATCCAAAGATTAGGCGCGACCGATGTCAGAAAGCAGCAAGTCATCCCTACTTGAAACCATACTTCGGGCAGTAGCCCAGCGGACCATGGGAACCGTTACGAAATACATTGAACGCATCGTCAGGCGTGCCCTACGCCTAGCCGGCTTGTACGCGGCGGGTCTGCTCATTGCCGTAATTGGCTTGATCTTCTTGGCAATCGGAGTTGTGAAGTGGCTTGCGATGATAGTGCCGTCCTGGCTGGCTTGGCTGATCGTGGGAATTATCATGCTTCTGCTCGGCGTAGTCTTCGTACTCGCCGCATTCCTTGCCTCAAAGAGCTAGACTCGAGACGAAAGCCCGCAATAGAATACGGCATCGAACCAGTCTGCATTTGTAGGACAGCTAGGGCTCGATTCGGACTCTTTTTATTGAGATTGTGCGTTCTCATCGCGCGATGGGGTCGTGGGCTAGACGCCGCAATGTAACGTGTAAAGTGGCGGGCTTACCTGGTCTACGCTTCGCGGCTTGGGAGGTTCCCTGCAACCCGGGAGCCCGCGAGGTCGTGGGTTCAAATCCCACCGACCCCACCAAGTTATCGCGGGTACTACGAGCCTTCTGTACGAGAAGACCTCCGACGAGTCTAATTCAGCCTCGCAATCAGAATCAACTCATTACCCCCGTGAAAGGTCTGGCAGGAGTCCTCAATTCACCGAACTCGAAGATGGATAGTCCTGCGCAAACCAGCTTTCACGACGAATAGGTCTCGATCGGGCATTGAGCCTAGAGAGAATGCTAGTCTTCGAAGCCTGTTTTGCGTTGTTGGCCTCGAGATCGTGAGCAGCAGCTTGGCAACCTCCCTGGTCGGTCTCATGACTAGAGAGCGGTTTCCTCTCAGGAATCTTGCTTGCAGCTGGGACGCGTTCTTGACTCGTAGGTTTCCCTTGCCAAGGGTACAGCCGCTGGAGATCTGAACGCCATCGAGCAAACAGGAGTTCGGTGGAGACCGTTTTGTCCAAATCGTTGCGGACATCTCACGGTGTCCGTGAGGTCGCAATGTTCGGACGGCAACAAGGCCCATCCGCAATCCTAGAACGAGGTATGGGCCTAGGTGGCCGTGAAAGCTCGTGGCTGACTTGAGGAGATTGCTGCTGAGATACATGCTCCTCTTCATGGCTTTGCGCCTGTGGGCTTGGGAAAAACCATCTCTCTGAGATGGAAACGACTCTGAAGAACGTCTGCAATTACCGCGCATATGACATCTTCAACAGTTAGAGTAGCAAGGATCGTCTGCATCACGACCGCTGGGACATTAAGGATGTATGTTCCAGTCAAGTAGAGCCAAGGCGCCTGAATCAAAACCCAGGCCAGAATTCCAGCCAGAACCGGCCGCATCTTGCGCACAAATAGCCCCGTGAATAGGCCCAAGAGGGCGCTTCCCACCACGATCGTTGGGTCAGATCTCAACGCTGCCACGTAGACTCCGCCAATTGCTCCCGTCACAAGCCCTGGCACGGGCCCTCCTACTACGCCTGCAAGCATTATTGCGACCTGAAAGAAGTGAACTTGCAGCCCGAGCACGAAGGGCACGGATAGTGCGCCAAGCGCTACTGCAAGCGCGCTCATAACCGCAGTAAATGCTGCCAGCCTACTCGAGTATGGCATCGTAATACCGCTTGTCCGATTCGTAATACAACGCGTATTAAAAGGACTCGGTATGTTAATACTGGCAACTATTCGGCGATACGTAGAAAACGCAGTCACCGAATTGTGGACAAGGCAAGGCGTGATCGATGGAGAAAGTGGAAAGGACCAGCTTCTCAGCGTCGCCTGCGTTGCTGAGCCGCTTTGATGAAGTCATCAGAAAGATGGGTTACGAGGATAGGTCAAGAGCACTGCAAATTGCGATGACGAACTTCATCACCGAATACACATGGACAATAGAGAAGGGAAGGGCTGGTGTAGGCGCTATACTGTTCACCTACAGCCACCGACCACACGGCCTCCAGGAAGCCCTAGTCGATATTCAACATCAATATCGGGGCGTAGTGAACTCCACGACACACATTCATCTTGATGAATCAAGATGCTTGGAAATAATCTCAGTCAGAGGCCAAACTACGAGAATCCAAGAACTTGCGAAGAGGCTCATGAAGACACGTGGCGTAACTCAGCTGAAACTGTCCGTGGTAGACCTCTAGACAATCTCTTTGGACAGATGGACCCAAAACGCGATATCACGAACGCAAGTAGTGGCATTCGTGCACCAGTGCTACAAGCAAATAAGCGCCAAGAGTGAGCCCATCTGTTTGAACGTTGTGAGGGCTTTTACCCCCTAGGAGAATCTCGCAGCCCCGAAAAGACCCAGGCCTCAAATCCGAACGGTTCGGGCGAGAAACGGCCAAAACTCGGGAAGAAAAAGCGATAAATTTGGTGGACCGGGCGGGATTCGGACCCGCGACCTTCCGGTTCCTCGGGCAATGCCTTGCGAACCGGACGTTCTTCGGCCCCATCAAGGGCATACCAGGCTGAACTACCGGCCCAACGCGTCGGCAGAAGTGAGGCTGCATGCCCGCTAATAGCGGTTACGTCAGTAAGAATTAGCAACTCTTCCGACTAGCGGATCGATACCATGCGTGAAATCGGAACCGTCTCCGGTCAAACCTCCCCTTTCTTTACCCTATGCATTCGACCCGTTTTCAGAGAGGGATATCTGTCCTTGTGCTTGACTCGAGAAGAGGATAAGACTACAAGAGAGATTCTCCTGAATCGTAGGTCAGGTATGTCCCGTGTTCGTGGATGCAATGGGAATACGTAGATTCCGGAGAGAAACCATCTAGATCTGGCATCTTTCGCATGCAGGACAGAACAGGTCTTCTACCGACTTGTTCGCTCCGCAGAAGCGACAAACCGGAATCAGAGCCCTTTGCAGACTAATTCTTGTCTCGATCTTTCGTCTGGCTCTCAGGAACTCTTCGCTCTCGGAGAACTCCTTGAGACGCTTGAAACGGTTGACGTGTAGCGGATGTGTGCGGAAGAATTCAGAAGCAGATTCCAGCATTCCAACCTTCTCCCTCTCGATATCAACTTCACCAGATGAGAGCATATCACCGGATGACCATGAAGCGAGCTTGGTCAGAAGTGATCTCATGACGTCCATGTCATTGACCACGAGTAGGCTTCCCCGATCGGCTGTAACCTCAGATTCCCTGTGCCAAGACAGAAGCGTCAAGCGAACCGGAACCGTGACAATACTCAAGCCCAGAAATGATGCTGAAGCGCCGATACCACCACCGAGAATCTCTGCAACTGTATGATATAGCATATGACCACTTTTCACATGTCCTAACTCATGCCCAAACAGCGCAGACAACTCATGCTCTGTCAACAGGTCTAGGGCGCCAGAGGTCACGACCAAGGAAGCATGATCTTCGCTTCCAAAGGTGAAGGCATTCGGCCGAGTATCCTCTATGACCAGTGTTTCTGGCAGGGTGTCAACAGATAGGGCGATTGCGGATTGTCTTACGAGCGTGTCGACTTTGGAGGGATAGGTTGCCCTATACGCCTCGCGAGAAAGCCTGGACGAGAGATCTCTCTCCAAGTGCGGAAGTGCCAGATTCTTCACAAGGTAGGGAAGCGCTCCCGTAGCCTTGATCATCTCGATGGCGCTTCGATCTGGCTCGTAGGCAAAATCGTCAGAAACAAGATCGTACCTACTGCTTGGGGCGAGTCTCCGACGGCAATACAAGCAGAACCCCAGTTCCTCGGGAATCTCGAGATCACACGTTTGACAACGCAAGTTCAGGGCGAATCACAATCCAATCAGATCGAGATTTCCGCCTCTCAGCGCCAGGGAGACGGCTCCCTTCCAAAGGGTGCCCAGCGCATTATATCTGATTCCCAGCATGACGCCTGACCCGTCATCCTTGGGCATGAATTGTGAAGGCGCGGGGCTCGTACCACTCGGGACTAATTCTTGAGACTCAGAAATCCGATAAGATCAGCTTGGAACAGAAGCACAACTCTAATAGCGGTTTTTCGCTGGTGCGTAGATCAATGTAAGAGCGTTGACCACTCGAGATTCGCGGCTGGGATCAGAGACAAGTCTTTAAGCAAACTTGGAGGTTTCTAGCTCTCGCAAATGTGGGCCTGTAGCTCAGCATGGTGGAGCACACGGCTGATATGCGGTCGTACTCCGCTTTGCCACCGTGACGGGCAGGGAATAGGTTCCTCTCCCGCGGTATGGGTCGCCGGTTCGAATCCGGCCAGGCCCACCACTTTCTAATAAAAGAGCCAGAATATGGGATATCCTAGTAGGACCCAAAAATCTAGTTCAGTGAAGTTTCGGCACGATGATGACTCTTTTCTCGGGAAGTTCGGTCTTGGTAACTGTGAAGGTTGGGCCTTCGAGCTTTCTGACGTTGTCATCTGGTCTCAGGAAATCTTCGACTTTCTTCAGTGCGCTGAACATGGCTGACATTCCAGGTGCTCTGTAATGCATAGGAACTGCAATCCTCGGCTTGAGTGAGTCCATGACCTCTCGTGCTTGTTCCGGATCGATGGTGAAGAATCCTCCTATCGGGAGGAAGAGAACGTCCACCGATCCTATCTCGTTCACTTGCGATGAGGTGAGCTCGTGTCCTAGGTCTCCCAAGTGACAGAACGCCACATCCTCGAAGTGCACGATGTACACGGAGTTTCGTCCTCTCTTGCTCCCTTGAGAGTCGTCATGGAATGCGGGTACTCCTTTGATTGAGACATCGTCAATCTGCCTTGTTCCAGTGAATGCTTCAATAACTATGCTCTTCTCATGGCTAACGGGCTTCGTGTTGTTGTGGTCTTGATGACTATGGGAACAGAGTACTATGTCGGCTTTGGCCTTTGGTTCAGGAAGTCCGATTCCCTTGAACGGGTCGAACATCAGGGTCTTCGTCTTTCCTCTCACGGCAAAGCACGAGTGCCCAAACCATTCGACATCAACCAAACGAAATCTTCCTCAAGGTGACTACTCGAGCATTGGCATCTTAAGTTTGTTTTCGCGTGCGACTTTCTTGGCTTGTTCGTAGCCCGCGTCAGCGTGACGGACGACGCCGATGCCTGGATCGGTAGTCAGGACGTTCACGATCTTCCTTTCGGCAAGGTCCGTTCCATCAGCAACGAGGCACATTCCGGCATGAATACTGTAACCCATTCCGACGCCTCCTCCGTGATGGACTGAGACCCATGTGGCACCAGAGACGGCGTTCAGGAGCGCGTTCAGGATTGGCCAATCGGCGATCGCGTCGCTTCCATCCATCATGCCTTCAGTTTCGCGTCTCGGCGAGGCAACGCTTCCTGTATCCAAATGGTCGCGCCCTATCCATATTGGGCCGTGAAGTTTGCCGTTCTTGACCATGTCATTGATGCACTTGCCGAACCTTGCCCTTTCCCCCAAGCCAAGCCAGCAGACACGCGCCGGCAGGCCTTGGAAGCGCACTTGTTCCCGAGCCTTCACTATCCAACGGCATAGTTCGCGATTATACGAGAAGATATCCAACACGACATCATCGATCGTATGGATGTCTTCGGGATCGCCGAGCAGTGATGTCCATCTGAAAGGACCCTTGCCCTCACAGAAAAGAGGTCGAATGTATTTCTGTACGAAGCCCGGGAAAGCGAACGCTTCGTCAAATCCATGATCGAGCGCCTGCTGGCGTATGTTGTTCCCATATTCGAAGACGGTCGAGTTACGATGCATCATCTTGACCATGGCCTTCACCTGGTCGCGCATACTCTCCCCGGCGCGTCGCACGTACTCCGAAGGATCCGTCTTCCTCAGTTCGTCAGCCTCTTCCTTAGAAAGTCCGGCCGGATAGTATCCATTCAATGGATCATGTGCAGATGTTTGATCTGTCACGATATCCGGAGTGAAATCTCGCTTGACGAGCTCCGGATAGACCTCCGCTGCGTTCCCCAAGAGACCTACGCTGAGCGGTCGTCCTTCCGTCTTAGCCTCGGTTGTGAGTTTGATCGCCTCATCGATATTGTCAGTCCACGTCTGCAAATACTCATGCTTCAGCCTCCGGTCTATTGCCGCCTTATCGATTTCAACGATCAGGGCAACGCCATCGTTCATTGTGACGGCGAGAGGTTGCGCGCCCCCCATCTCACCCAACCCGGCGCTGAGGACGAGTCTGCCCTTCAGAGATCCCCCGAACTGTTGGCTGGCGGCCGCCCCGAGCGTCTCGTAGGTTCCTTGGAGGA